>JAZDCY010000074.1:0-99068 GCA_036679645.1 Gemmatimonadota bacterium
TGTGACGCCCCGTTCACGGGGTTCTGCGAATGGGAACTGCATCCCTCGCGCAACCCGGCAGCTACCACATTCCAGTTCTTCGAGGTACTGTGGTTTGCCGGGGCGCCGCCCAGCGAATGGATCAAGATCCGCAACGTGGCGCCAGCCGTCGGGAACGCGAAAGGTGGCGGGTACGTCGCGCTCATGAACTTCGCACTGTTCCGCCCGCAGCTCGAGTGGGGACCGGCGGACGGCACGCTCTCCACGCTCTTCTCGGGCGTGACGAGCACGGACGACGGCGGTTGCCAGGACAACGGTGGGTTCTCGAACGGGTTCTTCCCCGATGGGCTGCCGCTGTTGGCACTGAGCAACTGCACGGCCACATGGCCCGGTTCGGGTTGGGGTGGTGATCGCACGGCCCCAGTGGAGAGCTGGCTCTCGCTGTGGCAGGCGCAGGGAACGGCCTTTGAGTTCAACCCGCTCCAGATGCCTGACGCGATGAAGCGTGAGGGCCTGTTCATGGGGACGAACTTCTCGACCTATGGAAAGACCTCCGATCACTACCTCGAACAGCTCGAGGCATATGGGTCGGCCATACCCGGCGGAACCGGCGATCCCACCTTCGAGGGGTATCCGCTCGGTCTGGACATTCGTTGGGAGGGCTTCAGCTTTGGCGTGCCCTCGCTCGCGGGCGTGCAATTCACGCGGGCGACGGTGATCAACCGGTCCGAAGATGTCTACGGAACCGGCGTCGATTATGACTCGCTGTATTTTGGTCTCGCGCCCGGTACGGGCGGTTCCGGGGCTGGTGGCGGGCAGCGTTTCTCGGACTACTACCTACCGGGAATTTCGGCGGGCATCTACCACCAGAGCAAGCAGCGGGGTGACGGTGGCCCGTGCGGCGATGGCTCGCGGATTCCGTCCGGCGTGTCGTCGTGCACGAGCTCGAATACCGCCAACGGCTACAACAATGGTGGCAACGCGATAGTAATCTTGCGGAGCCCCATTGGCGATCAACGGAACAAGCTGTTCACGCGGACCGCGTCCGGGTCGCCCTGCCTTGTGGGCGTCGATGCGTTTTGCGATCCCACGCACCCGTTGGCCGATGACACGATCACCTTCAATCACGGCCACCAGTGCGGGTTCGGCGGTTGCTGGGCCAGCACGCACAATGTGAACGACAAGCGGTCGTTCGGCATGATCTCGTCTCAGGAAGACCTGGTCATAGACGGGCGCGATCCTGCCTCGCTATCGGGGTCTGAGGCGTGGCGGACCTTCCGCAACTTCGACTACCCGAACGTGGTTGGGAAATTCAACTACTGGATTCCCGGCGCGGCTCCCGGGTTCGGCTCGTGGGACTGGAACAACGACGGGGTACAGGATACCCTGCGGTTCGACAGTTGCCACATTAACGGCTGTGTCGTGCTCTCCGCTGACACGGCTCCCGGCGGGCAACTCAACACGTACGGCAACGTCGGTGGCGTGCTCTCCGCGGGGCCGTTCGCGCTGGCAGCGGGCGATTCCACCGTCTGGTGGATGGCGTTCGTGGGCGACCAGGATTCCACCACGTTGTTCTCCGGGATCGAGGCCGCGCTCGATCTGTACCTGAACTTCTTCCTTGCACCGGACGCGCCGCCGCCAACGACGATCGCGTCCACCCAGGTTGGTGTCGCTACGGATGCGACGGGCAACCTTGGCCCGTCGGTCACGATGTTCTTCACGGAGGACCCGGAGAAGTGGGTCGATCCGTTCATCACGAAGCTGGCCAACGATCTCGAGGCTGCGCCTGCCGGTACGCCCAACTTCGATCTCGTGGCGGCCAACCCAACGCTGATTGCGAACCTGCGTGCGCGGGCTGCGGACAACCTCCAGCGTATCGAGATCTACAAGTCTTGCAACGGCGGTGGCTCCTTCACGTCGGACGCCGACTGTATCGGCGATCCGGCGACGGACGAGTTGGGCAAGCCCGCCGGACTCGGCTGGGAGGCCTACGCCGTGCTGGATGTGGATGCGAACGGCGGGGACATCCCGAACGCGTTTACGGACGACGCGGTGCAGGGTGGCCTTACCTATCTGTACACGTTCGTGGCGAAGAGCCGCGGCGCGACGTTCTTGATCACCGATCCGGTGACGCTTGCGCCGATGGAGGTGGAGTTCTCGCCGTCCATCCGGAACACGCTGAGCCGGTCCTCGTCCGATCCAAACGTCATATCGGTGTTCGTGCCGGCGAGTAACCAGGCCGGATTCGTGGCGGCCGAGGCGTCGTTCAACGTCGAGGGCGGGACGGCGACGGTGCCGTTCAGTATTGCCTTCGCCGACAACGTCACGCCGGGCAACTACGTGGTCCGGTTCGGCAACCAGTTCATCGTCGAGCGGGACAGCAACATCACGACCGACGCTGTCGAGACGCGGGTCACCGCGCAGCGCACGGTGCTGGCGAACGGCGGGGTGACCACGGTGGTCAGTTCGGCCGAGTATGTGCGGACGGACGACGCGGTCGTGCCGGTGGCGGGGTCCGCGTCGTCGTCGGCCACGACTACAGTCGGCGACATTGTCCGGACGACGGATACGTACACCGGTCTGGGCTTTGTGGCCGCCGGTGGCACGCAGCCGATTTTTGTGAGTCAGACCCTATCCGGGACCGGGGCCACCCCGACCTCGGTGTTTGCTTTGCCCGACTTCCCGGGCTTTTCGATCAGCGCGGATAACGGACCCGCCGGCGACTACAACACGGCTGGCGAGTTCAACCTGCGTGGTGAACTTGGGAAGGCGCGGTTTGGCACGACCGCAGATACGATCCAGCGGGCGACGTCGAATAGCGGGTTTATCGTGAACTGGCGGCAGACGAACTCCTCTGATCCAAGTGAGGATGGCGGCCGGTATAGTTTGGTGTGGGCGGATGACCCGTTTGGCCTCACCAACGGTATCGCGGTAAACTTCACCAACCCGGACGCTACGGGTGCCGAGTTGCAGGCGGCGCTCGCGGCGCGGGTGGTCGGAACGACCGGTCTCACGGATGCCGAGACCGCGACGGTGGCCGGCGTGGTGCAGTCGGAACTCGTTGCGGTGAAGATGCCGTTCACGGTGGAGAACGTCACGTTTGGCCGGACGGTCGACATTGCCATGGAGCGTCGTTTCTCGGACACGTACGTGCTTGGATCGAACGCCGACACGGCGCGAGTTGAGATCCCGGCGGACCAGTGGGTCCCGGGTGACGCGCTCATCTTCATCGAGACGATCACCGAGGATTCAGTCGATGCCGCGGGTGACGTGGTACTGGCCGGGGGTATCCCGCTCCAGACTACGCGCCGGGCGGTCACGTTTAGTGAGGCCATCATCGGGTGCGATCAGCCGGCCCCGCCCGCGTGTAACCCGGTGGGAGTGGGTGAGCGCGGTCAGTCGGGTTTCCTGCCTCACTTCGCAGGGGACGCACTCGAGTGGGAGTACTACGTCGGGTTCGATGCGACGACGCTGTTCGATTTCGATCTGGTGGCCCCGGTCAGCGGAACGAGCATTACCGCTGTAACCGATTCGGCGCTGGAACAGATTCGGGTCGTGCCAAATCCGTTCATCGTGCTGTCCAATTACCAGACTGACCTGGCCGCTTCGCGCGTGCTGTTCACGAACGTGCCCCCCACGGGGACGCTTCGGTTCTACACGGTGTCCGGACAGTTCGTACAGCAGGTGAACTGGACGCCGGACGATCTGTCAGGGTCAGGTGACCTTTTCTACAACCTCAAATCGCGTGAAGACATCGATATCGCGACTGGGCTGTACATCTGGGTGCTGACTGCGCCGTCGGATCCGACGAACGCGAGCAGCAGACCGATTACGGCACGAGGCAAATTCGTCGTCATCCGCGGCAAGCCGCGGTAAGGGGGCATACACATGCGACGCACACTAGCATTGATCGCGATGGGGCTCCTGGTGTCTGGCGGCGAGCTGGCCGCCCAACGCCAGGGAACCTTTCTCCTTCCGACTCCCGACGAAGGGACGACGCGTGTTGCGGCACGCGGCGCCAACTTCCTGGAGATCGGGGTAGGGGCACGGGCGGCCGCTCTGGGAGGTGCCTTCACGGGCCTCGCCTCGGGCGCGACCGCGATGTATTGGAACCCGGCGGGAATCGGGTCGATGGACGGCTTCACCGCCGCCTTCACCCGGACCGCGCTGTTCGATGATCTCGATATCACCCACGATTTTGCCGCGGCGGCTATTCCGTTCGCGGGTGGGGCAATCGGTTTCTCGTTCATCAGCCTGAGCTCGGGGGATATTCCCCGCACAGATGAACTGTTTCCGGCAGGGAATAACCCGGCCTTTGGTGGAGTGTTCGACTGGTCGAGCACGGCCATCGGTCTGCACTATGGCCGGCGTCTGACCGACCGGCTCCAGGTAGGCTTCAGCGGTCGCGTCATCAGCGAGGGGTTGGACGGCGCCACGGCCAACTGGTGGGGTGTCGATTTCGGGACGATCTTCAACACCGGTCTCTACGGCATCACGCTGGGAGCCGTGCTGGCGAATATCGGCCCCTCCGCTGCCATCAACGGCACTCTCGTGCAGCGGCGCGTCGAGACGCCTGAAGCGTTCCCGACGGACGCAGTGGTGGAGTTTGCCACGGTATCGTATCAGTTGCCGACCACCTTCCGGTTCTCGGTGCTGACCAGTCTCGTGGGTGGAGCGGACGCGTTGCTCTCCCCGAGTGGCTCATCGACTCTCGATCTAGCGGTCGATCTGAACGACGGTGTCGACACGGATCTGCAGACCGCGGTCGGTCTCGAGTATGGCTTCCGGAATCTCGTCTTCCTCCGCGGCGGCAAGCGGTTCGTCAACGAGGCGCGCGATGAAGATTTCCGGGGGTTCAGTGACTTCCTCTCGTTCGGTGGTGGCATCCGGCTTCCGGTCTTCGGACGGATGTTGAGCTTCGACTATGCGTACACGGACATGGGCGAGTTGCAGAACGTGCAGGTATTCTCGTTCGAGCTGGGGGGCAACTAATCGAGTGGATTGGGCGGGGGCGCTCTGCCCCCGCCCACCCTCACTGCATTGGGAGAGTGTGGATGCTTCGTAAACTGGTGCTTGGTGTAGCCGCGCTGGCCCTGACAACGGGACCCTTGGCAGCGCAGGGTTTCCGTGTCGGACCGCGCCTGGGCTTCATCACGTACGACGATGACACCGGCTTGGAATCGGGGGCGCTGATTGGCCTGGACGGCATGTACCGTCTCAGTCCCAATCTCGGCATTGGTTTCATGCTCGATGTATCGCGGCCCTCCACGGATAGCAGCTTCTTTCCGGCGGAGATGAGCTTTGGAGATACGACGTTTATTTTTGGCGTGAAACAGCCTTTGACCGTCGTGCGCGCTGCTGTTGCGGGTGAGTTCCGACTCGGCGGAAACCTGTCCCCCTTTATCAGTGGCAGTATTGGTGCGTACCGCATCAGCCTGGATCCGCAGGCCGCGAGGGGACCGATCACTTTCACCGAACTGGGGCTCAGTATCGGTGGGGGGCTCGAGTTCAGCACGAGCGATCAAACGAGCGTGCGTCTCGAGATCCACGACTTCGTGTTCACGAACTTCGATCGTAGCAGATTGGACGTGACCCGGCGGACGGGGACGGTTTCAACACGAACCACCACGCAGGGGTTCAACCCCGTTCGTTTCCCGGATGTGCTCCCGGCGCTCGAGCCGTTTGACGGGACCGCGCACAACATCAGTTTTGCCGTGGCGTTCAGCTTCACCCCGGGAGGATCGTGATCATGAAGAGCTTACGTTCTCTCTCTGCGATCGCACTGCTCGTTGTGAGCGTGGCCGCGTGCAATGATGACCGGACCTCGGTCTTCACCCCGATCGGCGACCCGTCGTACGACTTCAATGTCTCAGGTGCGCTTGCCGGCATTCCGAGCGGTGTGGTGGCGACGGGTGCCGGGTCGGTTACGTATACACTGGCTGATCTGCGTGACCTGTCGGGAGCGACCTACAATTTTTGGGTCGTGAACGAGGACCCGGTGGCGGGTGCAGATGTCGTGACCCCGTTGTACGGGTCGGTCCTCGAGTTCTTCATGCGCGACAGTCTGTCGGGCGGGACCTCGGGTGACCCGGTTGGTGACCCCGTCACGGGCGACATTCTCCTGGTACTCGACACCAACATCATCGCGGACATCGGTGCGGCGAAGGTGACCAGCTACGCGGGCACGTCCAATCAGGCCGTGTTTGCCATCGAGATCATCGGAGACTCGACGGCCGATGGTTCTGCCGCGGACGCTGCCAATGCCGTCGTTGTTAGCATCTCTAGCGGCGGGTCCAACGACATGATCCTGTGGCGGCGTATCGCCGTCGGCGGGGGTGGTGCCATGTCGTTCGGGAACTTCGGCGGCTCGGACGTGATCAGCACGGTCGCGCCCGACGACTATGTGTATCCCGTCATTGGCATAGGGCGAGCTGGTGTCAGAGGGGATGAGTTCTCCGTGGACTTTCAGCGCATTGCGCGTCCGCCCCATGGGTACTATTACGTGGGCTACGTGCTGGATGTGGACGGCAACGCGACGGTGATCGATACACTGCGTTCCGGGTTCAGTGCGGTGGTGGCGGAGAACCGTGTGAACCTGTTCAACGCCGATGTCGAAAACCTCCTGCCACAGGTGGTAGGTATCGGGATCGAGTTCAGCCAGGTGCGAAACTGCCGGTCCGGCTCTGCTGTGCGGGCCTGCCAGTCAACGCTCAGTCTCCCGGTGGACGCGCCGTTCGCGGCGTTCCGTCAGTTTGTGCTGGCGCTCGAGCCCAAGGCGCAGGGAGCTGGCTTTGGTCACGGGGTTATCTACTCGGGTGACATCCCGGAGATAGTCTTCAAATAGTAACCGGATGAGCGAACCGTGGAGGAGCCGCCCGCCGTGTGCGGGTGGCCGCCACGACGCCTTTAACGCTGATAAGGAGCGCGTCACATGGAACGGATCTTTCGTCGGGCAATCGCAGCCGCGGCGATGGTGTTTGTCTTCGCGGGCTGCGGGGACGAGGACCTGATCTTCGCCGGCGGCACTGCCGGTCCTGCGGTGGCGATCGACCTGACAACGAGCCTGTTCGAGTTGCGAGCGGGCGAGACGGTCACGATCGGAATGCAGGGGCGGGATGCCGCCGGTAACGCGGTTACCGCGTCGACACCGACGATCGCTTCGGGCGACGCGTCGGTCGTCACCGCCGCCGCCGGGGCTGCAAACGACAACTTCGCGGCTACGGCCACAGTTACCGCGACCGGGATGGGCGAGACCATAATTACGGTCACGCTCGGATCTCTCAGCGAAACCCTGACGGCGCGGGTTGGCCCGGGGTCGATGCTGATCACGGGGCCGGACACGGTCGGATCGGGCAATGATGGCCAGTTCGCCATTACTGCCCTGGACATCAACGGGGCCGCCGCCTCGGGTACGCCGCCCCTCGATTGGGTGACCACCAACACCGGCCGCATGGTGGTGGACGCGGCTGGATTGGCGTCGGGACGCGGCACCGGGTCGGTGACACTGAACGTGCGCGGCGCGGGCGGTGCGGGCGCCACCAAGACCGTCGTAGTGGCTCCCGGTGTGTTTGCCGGGACGCTCTCTGCCACGACCGGGGACGCCGGTGCCCTGCTCACCATCACGCGGGCAGCAGACGGTGCTCCGTTCGATGACGACACCGAGGTCAACCTGAGCGGTGAGGATGCCTGGGTCGAGTCGTTCACGGCGAACGATCTCGTGATAGGTGTCCCGTCGAGCGGAGTGGCGGGCGCGCAGGACCTGTCGATCGTCAATATCGGGCCGGGGCAGCTGGAGCAGAAAACCACGTTCACGGCCAACACGGCGTTTGGTGATACGTACCAGCCCGGCAACACAACCAACGATTGCACGTTGCCGACCACCTCACCGGACCTGATGGCCATTCGCAGCGCCAACAACTACGTGTACTTTTCCCACGGCGGGTTCGGTACCGGGAGCGCGTCACGCGGTTGCCAGAATGGTGGAGCCCAGATCGATCACTACTTCACGCTGACGGCGGGCGCGAGTGACTTGAACGTCGATTTGTTCCTCGAGTGGGACAACGGTTCCGATGTCGATATCATCGTGTGTTCGGATCCGGTGGCGTTTACCTGCGCCTTCACGTTCTTCAGTGGCGACGACGAGAACGAAGACGGTAGCGGGGTTACCATCCCCGCCGGGGAGACGTGGTATGTCGTGATCACGATGTGGGTTGCCGGCACGGATATCTCCAACCTGCGGATGGGTGTGAACTAGACTAACCGGGGTTGTTGGATAACAGCACCGCCTCGGGAGTCTCTCCCGGGGCGGTTTTTTTGATGGTATTCGTGGGGAAAGGAAGTGACATGCGATTGGCGATTACTGATTTGAGATTGTATTGCGCTTCAAATCGCCAACCACTAATCAGTAATCTCAAATCGTTATCTTGAGAGGCATGTCCGATCTCTCCCGCCGCGGGCCCGGTAGATCGGGCTCCGTCGGAAACTGGCGATACGCGCTGTCTGTGTGTATCGCCGTCGTGCTCACCGCGGCGGTCGTCGGGGGCAGGGGATGGGGGGGGGACAATGCCCCCGCGCAGGGCGCGGACGGGCAAGGGCCGACGCCCTTCGCTGTGGCGAAAGCAGAGTGGCTGCTGCGCCATCGGCTGCCGTGTCTTGGCTGTCACACGTTGTCGGGTCAAGGCGGGCGCATAGGGCCCAGCCTCGATGGCGTGGGCGCCCGTCTGTCGCCGACAGACATCGAGGCCGTGGTTCGTGACCCGGCCCGTGCCCGGCCGGGGGGAGTGGCGATTATGCCCCGGATCGTGATGCCGCAGTCGATGGTGAGTCTCGTCGTGGCGTACCTCGCCGGACGCACCG
Organism: Gemmatimonadota bacterium; assembly: GCA_036679645.1. Classification (GTDB taxonomy): domain Bacteria; phylum Gemmatimonadota; class Gemmatimonadetes; order Gemmatimonadales; family GWC2-71-9; genus JADFNB01. The sequence goes on from JAZDCY010000074.1 coordinate 8,836, forward strand.
AAGGAACCGCCCCCGCCCAGCCGCGGTCGGCATCACCGGTGCGCACGGCACCTACCCCCACGCCCGGAGCCTCCGACAGCCCGGCGGCTCTGTACGGGCGGCGCTGCGCGCCCTGCCACGGGACGGAGGGCGATGGCGACGGCTACAACGCCCAGTACCTCCCGACGCGGCCCACCGCGCACTCGTCGGCCGCCTACATGTCCACACGATCGGATGACGTCCTCTATGACGGCATTGCGGCCGGTGGATACGTGCTCGGCCGCAGCCACCTCATGCCGAGCTTTGGCGCAACCCTGACGCCGTCGGAGATCCGCGGTCTCGTGGGCTACCTTCGTGAGCTCTGCGAATGCGAGGGGCCATCGTGGTCCCGCGACGGGAGATGAGCTAGGTGTCCCGAAGAAAGCAGAGTCGCCAGGCCAGGAGGCGCCAAAGCCAGTCACAGACGCCGCGGCCGGGGCCCCGTCGGTGGCTCACCGCCAGCGCCGTGCTAGCCGGCATCGTGGCGCTCGGGGTGACCGCCGTCATGCTGACGGTCGGGTCACCGGGAGGGAAGGAATCCGGTGCGTTTCCCCGCCCGCCCGATTCGCAGGCCAGGCCGGTGCGGTTCGAGGACTTCCTCGGTTCGGAGGCGTGCCGTACGTGTCACGGCCAGCAGTTCAGCGTCTGGAGCGCGTCGACGCATGGACGGGCTGGTGGGCCGCCCACGCACGTAACACTCCTGCCGCCGTTCGACGGAACGCCCATACAGTTTCGTGACGCGGTCGTCCGACCGATGACCACCGAGGATGGGCGTTTCGTGTTCGCGGTGCAGCGGCAGCGTGGTGCCCCGGAGGTTCTGGAGGTCACCGGTGTGATCGGTGGCGGCCACATGGTAGGCGGTGGCACCCAGGGGTTTGTTACCCAGCACGCCGACGGGACGGTGCGGTTTCTCCCTTTCGATTACTCAGCCGCCGCCCAGGAGTGGTTCTGCAATACCCTCGGACGCCGGAACGAGGGCTGGCTGCCGATTACGCCGGACCTTGCACTAGCCGACTGTGCGGACTGGCCGCCGGTCCGTGTCCTGGGCAGTCACCGCGGTATCCAGAATTGCCAGCAATGCCACGGAAGCCAGATCCTCCTAACGAAGGCTGACGACGCCTCCGGGCGCTTCGGGACCCGCTATACGAGCCTCGCGGTCAATTGCGAGTCGTGCCACGGCCCCGGCAGGCGTCACGTCGAGCTGATGGAACGCGGCGCGCACGCGACGACGGAAGACATCGGCATGCGGTCGCTGGCTACGCTCTCCACCGACGAGTCGCTCGCGGTGTGCTTCCAGTGCCACTCCCTGAAGACCGAACTGACGCAGGGGTATCTGCCCGGCGCGGCGTTCGAGGAGTACTTCTCCGTCAAGCTGCCCATCTTGATTGGGGCGCCGTTTTTTCCCGATGGACGTGTGCGGACGTTTGCCTATCAAGGGAATCACCTTGCCAGCGCCTGTTACTACGCCGGCTCGATGACGTGCACGGATTGCCACGATCCGCACGCACAGACCTACCGCAATCACGTCGGTACGCCGCTGGACGGGCGTTTTGCGGACGGTCAGTGTCTCAGTTGTCATCCAAGCAAAGCCGACACACCCGAGCGGCACACCCGCCACGCAGTGAATTCGGCGGGAAGCCGGTGCGTTGCCTGTCACATGCCATACTTGCAGCACCCGCTGGTCGGCAATCTGATTCGTTATGCCCGGTCCGATCACACGATCTCCATCCCCCGGCCGGGATTCGATACCGCGTTCAGGATCACCGGCGCCTGCCGGCAGTGTCACGAGACGATGTTGCCGTCCCGGCTCGATAGCGTCGTCGAACAATGGTATGGACCTGTCAGGTCACTTTCCCAGGGGACGGGCGCGCTGCTCGACGCGCGGCGCATCGGTGATCTCGACCGCGCGGCGGATCTGGTGTTGCCAACGCAGCCGGTCGAAAGCCCGCTCGTGACGTTCGCGAAATTGAGCCACTTTTTTCTTCGCTACGTGCACCCCGACATGGCGGAGTTGCCGGAACGGGTCGTGCAGCTCCTGTCGGTGCACGCACATTCAAACGATGACGATGTGGCCGCACTGGCGTTGGCCGGCCTGCACCTCGCGCGCGGGTCGGATCCGACGGTGCGTCTCTTCCTGGAGGAAACGCTGTACGAACTCGGGCCCCGGCACGTAGCGGTGCGCCGTCGTTGGGTGGCGGTTCTCGTCATCCGCGGCCGCGCTTTCCAGGTCACGGGTGACTTGCCGAACGCGCTGGCCACATACCGGAAGGTGCTGGATCTCGATCCGGATAACGTGGAGGTGGCAGAGATGCTAGCGACGTTCCCGACCCGCGCCAGGTGACGGCGATTTGAGATTACTGAATAGTGATTACTGATTTGTGATTTGGACGAAATCGCCAATCACTAATCAGTAATCTCCAATCTCGAATCGAATCGTCAGTGCCTCCACCCCACCGCGACGTTCCCCTCAAACAACCGCATGTGCAGCGGCCACCAGCCGCGTACCCATACCATGGTGTTCCACTCGTATTCTAGGAACGGGTTGTCCGGGTACCGCATCTGGGCGCGGATCCACCAGGCTCCCGGGGCCAATTCCAACTCGACGGCTCCAGATTCGTGCGAGGATGCTGAGACTGCTGGGCGGCCCTCCGCAGCGATCCGGAGCGCGACCAGGGAGTCAAACGGCGCATAGGCTTCCAGTTCCCAGAGCCGGATGGAATCGGCCGCCGCCCCGGCACGGACGGCCAGGGACCGGATCTCGTCGGTTACCTCCTGGAGGGCGGCTTCCCGCCGGGCCGCCCGCTCGGTGAGGCGCCGGTACAGGGCCTGAAAACGCCGGTAGGCGGCCGGGTAGCCGGGCGCCTCGTGACTGACGCTTAGAAGCGAATCTGCGAGCCACTGGGCACTGTCCCGGGTGGCCGTCCAGGCTCGCCCGACCTGACCGAGGTCCACCGCTGGGCCAACGCGATACGCGATCATCTCGGCCTCGAGGCTCGGAAACGCCGGCCGCGGCACGGGTGCGGCGGCCTCCAGGGAATCCAGCAGCCCGTTGGCGTCAAATGGGAGGGCCGTGACCTCGACGTAGGCGAGCGGGGCGCCGTTCAGGGTGAGGACGATCTCGACCGGCATCGGCTGGCGGCTGCATGCCAGGCCTGAGATGGTCCAGACGAGCGCCGTCAGGCGTAGCGGGCAGAACGAACGGCGATTTGCGATTGGCGATTTACGATTTGCGATTGACGCTGCCCGCAAGCGGGCTCTACGGATCAATCGCCGATCGCCGATCGTACATCGGCAATCGCAGATCGTCTGCGCCAAGCGAGGATCGTCTCTGGGACCTAGTCGACGATCGTTTCCGGGAAAATGAAGGTCTGCGGATCGATCTGGCGCCCGTTAAGCATCACCTCATAATGGAGGTGTGGGGCGGTGACAATGCCGGTATTGCCGACCAACGCAATCTCTTCTCCGCGTTCGACCCGCTGTCCAACGCGCACGTTGATCTTGGAGCAGTGGGCGTAACGCGTGATGAGGCCGTAGCCGTGGTCGACGGTGACGGTCTGGCCGTAGCCCGGCAGTTGGTTGCGTGGGCCGTTGACGGCAATCACGCGGCCGCCGGCGGTCGCCAGAATGGGCGTGGCCATGGGAGCTGAGATATCGATCCCTTCGTGGGCACGCGCCTCGTGGAAGATGGGGTGGATCCGCGAGCGCGCGAAGCGACTGGACAGAAACCCCTGGGTTGGCATGATCGAGGGCGTGCGCGTCATGCGGTCGGCGTAGAGTTTGACGCTGTCTAGCGCGTCCGCATACGAGGTGGCATAGAGCCGGGACCGCCGCAGCAGCGTCCCGATGTCGAGCCGCATGTCGATAGCGGCGCGACCCACCGCACCCTCAGAGAGCAACTGGTCGCGCTCAGTCCACTCACCCACCGGGCCGCCGATACCGGCGAGCTGGACGTCCGTGTCCCGCGGCTCGAGGCCGGCTAGCAGCCGGACCTCGCGGTCCCGCGTCATGACGGTGTCCAACGTCTGGCTGAGTTGCTGAATCTGGCTGCGCGTGAGATCGACTTCCTGGGCGAGCAGTCTGTTGGTGCGCTCGAGCCGGTCGAGCGTCGAGAGATCGAGCGCCTTTGTGACCGTCGAATACGCGAAGACGGCAAGGGCTACGACGGCTACCGAACCGACTGCGGCAAGCCAGCGGCACACCCGCACGGAAACCCGCATCGAGCGAGAGCATCCAGCGCCCGGGGGAACGAGCATTAGGGTCCAGCGTGGATTGACCGTCAAGAAAGCACCCCTCGCGGTTGCCGCAGAATGGGCAAAGCTCGCCTATGGTACAGACTTCGGCAAGTGAAAGCGCCGGCTAAAGGTGAAGTCCCCGGCGCGCAGTGTCAACCACCGGGCTCACACTTTTAAGCTGTTTTATTGCAATGGGTTACGTTGCTGTAGCCGGTTTGGGGAAGAGCGGGGGAATCTTGGTCACAGTGTGGCCTGCGGATTCGGGTTGTTCCAGCGTGACCCGCGTCACATGGTGCAGCGGAGTCGTGTGCCCCAGCGCGCGCCACACGTCGGCTGTCTTGGTCGGTAGAAACGGTGCCAAGAGGATCGTGATTCGGGCGACGGCGGTCGCGAGCGATGCGAGCGTGTCGTCCAACTCCCCGTCGGCACCCGTTCTTGCAAGCGTCCACGGGGCCTTTGCCTCGACGAAACCGTTGGCTTCGTCCACGAGCTTGATCGCCTCCGCTCCGCCCTCGTGCAGGAGGTGCTTGTCCATGACCTCGCGGTAGCGTTCGATGGCGCGCTCACCGGCCTGATCGAGCGCTGTGGGCGACCCCTGAGGCACCAGGCCATCCCGATAACGCGAGATCATGGCGATCACACGGGACACCAGGTTGCCGTACCCGTCGGCCAACTCGGACGTGTAGCGCGTGTCGAGCCGCTCCCACGTGAAGTTGCCGTCCCCGTCCCACGGCACTTCGCGTAGCAGGAAATAGCGCAGCGCGTCGGCCCCATGCCGGTCAATGGCGGCGCGCAAGGTGAGGGTCACCCCTGCGCTCTTGGAAAACCGTGCGCCCGCCGTGTTCACCCAGCCGTGACACCACACGGCCTTTGGTGGCTCCACGCCGGCGCCGTGCAGCATGGCGGGCCACAATGCCGCGTGAAAACGCAGGATGTCCGGTCCGATGATGTGCAGGTCGGCCGGCCAGAGGTCGTGGTACTCGTCGTCCGGGAACCCGGTTGCGGAGAGGTAGTTGATCAGGGCCTCGAACCAGACGTAGACCACGTGATCTGGGTCGTCGGGCCACGGGATTCCCCAGGGCACGCGCGCGCGGCTGACCGAGATGTCCTGGAGGCCGCCGGCGACGACATTCCGGATTTCGTTCATTTTTGGTCTGGGCCGCACAAAATCCGGTTCTGCCTCGTAGCGTTGCAACAGCCATGAACCAAACGTGGAGAGCCGAAAGAAGAAGTTTGGCTCCTTTACCCACTGGATCTCGCGCGTGCGGTGTACGGGACACTGGCCGTTCTCGAGGTCACGTTCGAGTTTGAAGCCTTCGCATCCGACGCAGTAGTACCCCTCGTACTCGCCTTCGAATACGTGTCCGGCGTCCCTGATCCGACGAAACAGCTCCTGTACCGACCGATGGTGCCGTGCCTCGGTGGTGCGGATGAAATCGTCGTGTGAGATGGCCAGCTCGCGCCACGTGGCCTGAAACGTCTCCGCGATGCCGTCGACCCAGGCCTGGGGATCGACGCCGGCGTCGCTGGCCGCCTGCGCCACCTTCTGGCCGTGCTCGTCCATCCCAATGAGGAAGTGCACCTGGTCACCACTCATCCGGCGGTACCGCGCTACGCAGTCCGCGCCGATCTTCTCGAGCGCGTGGCCGAGATGCGGTTCACCGTTCGAGTAATCGATGGCCGTGGTGAGGTAGAACTTATTCCCCATCGGGTGGTGGTGGGGGTGTTCCGTCAGTCGATGCGGACGTGGTCGGCTCGTCGTCACCCGGCGGACGGCGGTGCCGGCCCGACCCGCCGCGGCGTCCGCGGCGTCGACGTTTGCGCGGTCGCCTGGGTGTAATGGAATCGACGGCCTGTTCCGGTGTGACGATCGTTTCCCCCTCGTCGAACGTTGTGAGCGACGAGGGAGCCGACGGTTCGGCTTTCGGCGCGGGCGGCGCTGCCGCCGTTTCCTCCTTGAGAGCGGTGAGTGACACGGCGCGGATCGTTCCGTCCTCAGCGCGCAAGAGTACGCGCTCGCGGAAGATGTCCACGGCCTGCACGCGTTCCAATCCACTTGCGGTGGTCAACGTCTTCCCCTCCTTGGGGAACCGCTTTCGGCTGGTGACGTAGAAGTCGTGCTCGTATCGCAGGCAGCAGAGCAGGCGGCCGCACCCGCCGGAGATTTGTGATGGGTTTAGCGAGAGCCGTTGGTCCTTGGCGAGGGAGAGGCTCACGGGGCGCAGTTCGGGTAGCCACGAGGAGCAACAGTACTCTCTCCCGCATCGGCCGACGCCTTCCAGACGTTTGGCCTCGTCCCGCGCGCCGATCTGGCGCAACTCGATGCGCGTCCGGAATAGGCTGGCGAGGTCACGCACCAGCGAGCGAAAGTCGACGCGCTTGTCGGCGGTGAAGTAGATGGTCAGCTTCTTCCGATCCCACTGCCACTCGGCGTCGGAGACCTTCATTGACAGCTTGTGCGCCGCGACGCGGTCGATCACCGTCCGCCGGACGTCGTCCTCGGCCTTGCGCAATTCGTGACCGAGGTGCGTGTCCTCGGTGGCCGCGAACCGGAGCACTTTGCCGTCGGGCGCGCGCGGCTCGGCGAGCGCGCATCCCGCACAACCGACGGCGCACTTGCGCGCCGCGGTCTCACCCAGGGCCGTGACCGTCCCGAGGTCGCGGCCGCGCTGTACCTGGACGACGACCGCAGTCCCCACCGCGGGCGCCTCCGGCTCGTCCCACGTGAAGTAGGCTCTGCGGTTGCCTTTGAACTTGACTTCGACGAGTTCCGGCACGCTACCCGTGGGCGAGTTTTCCCATACCAAGGAATTTCTCCGCGCGTTTCTTGCGGAGCACCTCGGGTTTCATGGTTTCGAGTGGGCGGAGGTTCTCCTCGAGAGCCGCCGCCAACGCACGCTGGGCATCTGCCGGATCGGCGTGGGCTCCTCCCGCGGGCTCGGGGATGATCTCGTCGATCACTCCGAGTGCCAACAGGTCTTTCGCGGTAAGTCGCAACGATTTCGCTGCTCGCTCGCGCTGCGATGCGTCCTTCCACAGAATGGCCGCGCATCCTTCGGGGGAGATTACGGAGTACACGGCGTGTTCCATCATCAGCACCCGATCTCCCAACCCGAGGGCGAGCGCACCGCCCGATCCGCCTTCTCCAATGATGACGGCAATGAGGATCGTGTTCAGCGCTGCCATTGCCTCGAGGTTACGGGAAATGGCTTCCGCCTGCCCGCGTTCTTCGGCACCCAGCCCGGGATACGCTCCCGGTGTATCAATCAACGTAATGACCGGGACGCGAAACCGCTCCGCCATCTTCATGAGGCGAAGCGCTTTGCGGTAACCCTCGGGGTGCGGCATTCCAAAGTTGCGCAGTAGGTTCTGCTTGGTGTCGCGCCCCTTCTGCTGTCCGATCACGACAACCGGCCGATCGTGGAGCCGTGCCCACCCGGCGACGATGGCGGGATCGTCCCGAAACAGGCGGTCGCCCTTCAACTCGATGAAATCGGTGAAGACCGTATCGAGGTAATCCAGCGTGTAGGGGCGCCGCGGATGCCGCGCGACCAGCACCTGCTGCATGGGAGTCAGGTCGTCGTAAACCTCGCGACGCAGCTGAATGAGCTTGCGCTCCAGCGGTGCGATCTCGTCGTCTACGCCCAGCTTGCGGTCGGTTGCGATCCGTCGGAGCCGCGCGATCTGCTTCTCCAGATCGAGTAGCGGTTTCTCAAAATCCAGTTCGAACGCCATGGTTATGCTGCCCGCACCAGGCGCACGCGTTCAGCGCCGAGCATCTCGCGCAGCGCGCCAATGAGGTCTTCGTTGAGGTCGACACGCACCCTGCGGGACCGCAGGCGAGCCGTCGTGCCGTTGCCGTCGCTCCATGTGACGAAGAGTGGGGCGGAGCCTGGGTGTGCGGCGCAGAGGGCCGCGACGGCCCGGGCGCTCTCGCTGTCGGGTCCCGATCCGGCTCGCCACGTCAACTCGAGACCAACGGCTCCATTGGCGCGCAGTTCCTCCAGCGCGATCGCGTCTTCGACGATGAACGGAGCGCGATCCTCTCCGCGATCGCGCAGGCTGTATCCGCCCGTGAGGAGCAGGGCGGCATCTGGCTGGACCACCCGCGAGAGCTGGCTCCATGTCTTCGGGAATACTAGGGCCTCGGCGGTCCCGTGGAAGTCCTCCAGCGTTAGCCGGGCGTACTCGGCACCGGTCTTCTTGGAGATCTGCCGCTTGATGGCCGTCACGACGACGGCGGTGGTCACCTGGTGCTCGCTCCACGTCCCCAGGGTGGCGGTGGAGCGGCTCGAGAGCAACGTGACCTCCTCACGGAATCGCTCGAGCGGGTGGCCGGAAATGAAGAACCCGACAACCTCTTTTTCCTTCGCGATCCGATCTGCCTCCGACCACGGTGGGATGTCGGGCAGGAGCGTATCTGCCAACGGGCCCGATTGCTCCCCCGCGCCGAAGAGGGTGCCCTGGCCCACTTCCCGTTCGTTCTGGCGGAGCTGCGCTTCGCGGAGCGCCACGTCGAGCACGGCTATGAGTTGTGCCCGATGGCCGTCGCACTGATCGAAAGCGCCCGCAGCGATGAGTGACTCGGTGACTCGCTTGTTGCAGAGCCTGAGATCGACCCGGTCGTAGAACTCGGCGAGCGAGCGAAACGCGCCCTCCCGATCGCGCGCGGCAATGATCGAATCGATGGCCCCGCGGCCGACGTTCCGGACGGCGCCGAGACCGAAGCGGATTTCGTCGTCCTTCGTGACGGTGAACTTCCACCCCGACTCGACGACCGACGGAGGGAGCACCCGGATGCCCATCTCGCGGGCTTCGTTGATGTACTCGACGACTTTAGCTGTATCACCGATTTCCGAGGAGAGCAGTGCCGCCATGAACTCGGCCGGGTAATGCGCCTTCAGCCAGGCTGTCTGATACGAGATTATGCTATACGCCACCGAGTGCGATTTGTTGAACCCGTACCGGCCGAACGTCTCAATCTGGGCTGCGATGTCTTCGATGATCTTGCGCGGGTGGCCGTTGGCGATGGACCGCTCGATGAATCGTCCCAGCTCCTGCCGGATGAGTTCCGGGATCTTCTTGCCCACCGCTTTCCGCAGGACGTCGGCTTCGCCCAGCGAGAACCCGCCCAGGACGTTCGCGATGCGCATCACCTGTTCCTGATAGACGATCACGCCGTACGTGGGCGCGAGTACCTCCTCGAGCTGAGGCAGAGGGTAGCGGACCGCTTCCTCGCCCCGTTTCCGGCGGATGAAGACGAGGTGCATGCCCGAATCGAGCGGGCCCGGGCGCAGCAGGGCGCTGGTCGCAACCAGGTCGTCGAACCGATCGCACCGCATTTGCCGCAGCGTATCGGTGGCCAGCGGGGACTCGAATTGGAACACGCCAGCGGTACGACCCGCGCGCAGCATTTCATAGACCGCCGGATCGTCCAGGTCGATGTGCTGTATGTCGACCTCGGTCGTGTGACGCCGGGCGATGCTCTCGCACGCGTCGTGAATCACCGTCAACGTCCGCAGACCCAGGAAGTCCATCTTCAGCATGCCGACCTTCTCGAGGGCGACCATGTCGAACTGGGTGATGATGACGTCCTCGCCCTTGGCGCCCCCGTTCCCGCGTGACTGCGGCGCGGTGCACACGGGGACGTATTCGTCGAGCGGACCCGGTGCGATCACGATGCCGGCGGCGTGTACGGACGCGTGTCGTGAGAGGCCTTCGATTCGCTGCGCCAGATCGACGACGCGCGCAACTGTCGGGTCGTCGGACACGAGCGCGCGGAGTTCGGGTACTTTCCGTGCCGCCTCGGCGACCGAGAGGTTGTAGGCCGGTCCCGACGGGACGAGTTTGGCGATCCGGTCGGCGTCCGCCGGGCTCACCCGAAGCACGCGCGCTATGTCACGCAGGGCAGCGCGCGCCTTGAGCGTTCCGAACGTGATGATCTGCCCTACGCTAGAACGGCCGTACCGCGCGCGGACATACTCGATCACTTCCCCACGCCGCTCGAAACAGAAATCGACGTCGATATCCGGCATCGAGATGCGCTCGGGATTCAGAAAGCGCTCGAACAGCAAGCCGAACTGCAGCGGGTCGACGCCGGTGATGTGCAAGGCGTAGGACACAAGCGACCCGGCGGCGGAACCGCGTCCGGGCCCTACTGGAATGCCGCGCTCGCGCGCGGCGTTGATGAAATCCTGAACGATCAGGAGGTAGCCCGCGTATCCCGTTTTCGTGATGATGTCGAGCTCGTAGTCGAGCCGTTCACGTACATGGGCCGGAAGCGGCGTGCCGTACCGCTCGCCGGCGCCCCGTGTAGCCAACTCCACCAGTAGATCGTTGTCGGTAGCGTATTCCGCGGGTCGCGGAAACTGCGGCAGGAAGTAACGCTTTTCGAAATCGAACTCGCAGCGGTCAGCAATCCGTTGCGTGTTCTCGATGACGTCCGGGCGGTCGGGGAAAAGGGCGACCATCTCCTCTTCCGACTTGACGTAACTCTCCTGGCCGGTGAAGCGGAACCGGTTTGGATCGTCGAGATCCTTGCCCATCCCGATGGCGAGCAGACAGTCGTGGGCCTCGTGGTCGGCCCGCTCCAGGTAGTGTGCGTCGTTGGTCGCCACCACTGGAATGCCCAGGTCGTCTGAGAGGCGGAACATGCCGTCGCGCACGAGCCGCTCGTCTGCGATTCCGTGATCCTGCACCTCGAGCCAGAAGCGGTCGGGGAACGTCCGGGCGAACCACTCCGCGGACGCGCGCGCGCCCTCGTAATTCTGGTGGCGCAACGCCAGCGCTATCTCGCCCGACAGGCATGCCGCAAGGCAGATGAGCCCTTCGCTGTGCTCCTCGAGCACCTCCTTGTCGATCCGCGGACGCCGGTAGTATCCCTCGACATACCCGATCGACGAGAGCTTGATGAGGTTGCGGTAACCGGTGCGATTCTCGGCTAGCAGGACGAGGTGCGAGTATGCGGCGGGCGCGTTCGGCGGGCGCTCCCGCGCGTGGCGCGACCCGAAAGCGAGATACGTCTCGCAGCCGATGATTGGGCGGATCTTCTGGGCTCGTGCCTCCTCATACAGAGACCAGGCCGCGTGCAGGTTGCCGTGATCGGTGATAGCCAGGCTGTCCATGCCGAGCTCGACGACGCGGGACACCAGATTGGGGATGCGATTGGCCCCGTCGAGCAGGGAGAACTCGGAGTGGGTATGCAGGTGGGCAAAGGCCATACGGCGGTTACCGCATACCGGTCCCGGGGCATGGAGGGGCGCCCGGGGAAGTGGAAGAAGGAGGGGTCACGGTCGTAAGCTATCCCGCCCCTTTGGCATTGTCAAAAGGAGTCTATCTTGTTTTATTGCAATGTATTACGGTGTTATGGCCGACCGGGTTGACCGGGGCGGGATTGGGGCCCTTCGAGGTGAACTTCAAGGCCGCCAATCGGTTAGAATAGGTGCCACCCAAATTGGAGAGACACGCGTGCGCCGAGCTTTCATCGTTGCGGGGCTAGGGCTGTTCGCCGCCTGCCGGGGCGGGACGGATACTCCCGATCCGTCTACCCTGGAGGCGGTTCCCTCGACCAACCAGCAGTCGGGTCCGGCGGGCGCGCGGCTCGCTGAGCCGTTGGCCGCGATCGTGCGCACGTCAGACGGCCAGGTGGCGGTCCGGGGCAGTGTGCGTTGGGCGGTCGTTTTTGGAGACGGCGCGGTGCTCTCCGATTCGGTGACGTTGTCCGATGGCGCGGGGCGTGCCGAAGTGGCCTTTACGCTCGGGGCGGCGCTGGGAACCTACGAGGTGCGCGCGTCTCTCGTAGAGAGCCCGGAGGACGTGGTGACCTTCACGGCCACGGCGACCGCACCACCGGCACTCACCGCCGTGATGCCGACGACCTTCACGGCGGGCGATACGCTCACCGTGTCCGGGGCCGGTCTCAGCGCTGCGGCGCAGGTGGAGGTGGGTGGACAGCCGGCGCGGGTCCTGGTGGGCTCGGCGACTGGGCTCACGGTCGTGGCGCCGATCTGCCTGGCGCCGGGACCGGTGCAGGTACGTGTACGGATTGGGACCGCGTTCTCCAACGCCCTCACTGCGACGTATGCCGCGCCACAGGCAGCGCTGCAACTCGCGCCCGGCGAGTATGCGTCGATCGATCCCGCGCAGCTTGCGGGGTGTGCCACGTTCGCCGCCGCGGGCGCCCAAGGCGCGCAGTATCTCGTCGCGCCGCAGTCGGTCACGGGTGCTGCGGGACTGTCGGTCGCATACCAATTGGTCGGCGATTCCGCAACGGTTCCGCTCTCGCTCACGGCGCACGCGCCGCGTCCGCTGCCGCGCGCCGCGCAGTTCCACGATGCGCTGCGTGCGCAGGAACGCGTGGCGTCCCGGCGTCCACGACCGGCGGCCAATCCGCCGGCCGCTGCGCAGCTAGTCGCCCTCGCTCGTGTGAAGCTTGGTGACCGCCGCACCTTCCAGGTCTGCCAGGAGATCCCGTGCGCGCTGGCCTCGGATTTCACCGGCGTGATGGGAGAGGCGAAGTACGTGGGAGAACGCGCGGCACTGTTTCTCGATCGGGATGCGCCGGCAGGGTTTTCCGACGAGGATATCCAGTCTCTCGGGCAGTTGTTTGACGAGACGCTGTACGACGTAAACACGCGCGCCTTTGGGGCGGAATCGGACGTCGACGACAATGGCGTCGTGATCATTCTATTCACGACCGTGGCGAACCAGTTGACGCCCAAAAGTCAGTGCTCCACGTCCATCATCACCGGGTATTTCTTTGGTGTCGATGTCGATGCGGCATTCTTCGACGACCCGCGCTCCAACAGAGGTGAGGTCTTCTACGCCATTGCGCCCGATCCTAGCGGCACCGTGACCTGCACGCTCTCAACCGACCGAATCCGTAACCTCGTCCCCGTCACGTTCATCCACGAGTTCCAGCACATGATCAGTTACAACCAACATGTGCTGCAGCGCAGAGGGCTGTCCGAGGTACTCTGGCTCAACGAGGGTCTCTCGCACATCGCCGAAGAGCTGGGGGGGAGACGGTTTGAGGCGATGGGTGATGACGTGCGGTTCAGCCAGTTCGCGATTGGTGACGTGTTCAACGCGTACCTCTATCTCCAGACCCCTGGATCCTTCTTCGTGCTTCCGGGAGAAGGCACCGGTTCGCTGGAGGAGCGTGGCGCGGCGTGGCTGTTCCTGCGCTGGGTGATCGATCGGTATGGCGAAGACATCACGCGCCGCCTGCTCGAGACCAAGCGCACGGGCGCAGACAACGTCGAGGCGGTGACGGGCGCACCGATATCCAAACTCCTGGCGCAGTGGTTCCTGGCCAACTACGTCAGCGACCTGGCAGGGTTCACTCCTCCCACCGAACTCACCTACTCGTCGTGGCGGTTCCGCACGACCTACGGCGACCTGAACGCGCAGCTCCCCGACCGATTCACGAGTCCGTTCCCGATCGAACCGCCGGTACGCGACGGAGGGACGCTCGATCTCAGCGGTACGTTGCGCTCGGGCTCGGGCGACTACGTGCTCATCGAGCAACCGGCCAACGGCGGCGCATTCACGCTGCGCCTCACCGCCCCAGGTGGAGGTTCCCTTGGCGGAACGGTCGTACCGCGGCTGAACGTGATTCGGATTCGGTAGAGGGCGGTGAGCGGTGAGCAGTGAGCGGTGCCCGTTCCACCCTGCACTCTGCACCGTGCACGCCATGAGTTGTACGGTGCTCGCCGCGCTCGTCCTCACTCCAACGGTCGCTCTCGCGCAAACCGGTCCGGGATCCGATGGCCCTATTGTTCTCCAATCGTCGAGTTCGGTGCGGAGCGCCGGACTGCACGGGGCTGGTGTCGCCCTGGTCGGTGACGCATCGGCGGTCTTCCACAATCCCGCCGGCCTCGCCACGATCCGTCACATTGCGCTCGAAGCGGCCTATTTCAGCGCACCGTTCGATGCGTCGCAGACGAGCGCGGCGTTTGCGTGGCGGCTTGGTCAGTTCGACCTCGGTGCCGGGATCAAGTACTTCGATTTCGGGACCGAGCCCGAAGTCGTCCCCGATGCTGCGTCGGGTGGTGTGCTCGGTACTGAGACGGGTGCTACGATCAACGCGCATGAATTCCTCGGGGTGGGGTCACTCATCTACAGATTCGGTATCATTGCGTTTGGCGGATCGGTCAAGGTTGTCCGGCAGTCCGTGGCCGACGTGCAGCGGCGAGGACTGAGCGGTGATGTTGGGTTGGCGATCGCCGTCTTCGACATCATGGCGCTCGGTTTCTCCGTGCAGAATCTCCGCGGCAATTGGGACGGCGGGTCCCCCATCGTGATGCCGCGACTGACGCGGTTGGGCTTCACGATGAACTACATCGATCCCCAAGAGACCTTCCGACTAATGTCGACGCTCGAGGGACAGTGGCCGGATGGTCGGGGGGCGCGAGCGGTCTTCGGCGTCGAGGGTGGGATCGTGGTCCACGGTGCGGGCGTGATTGGCCGGGCCGGCGTGGGTTCGCGAACGGAGGGCTCGGCTCAGTCCGCGTTCACCTATGGGTTGAGCCTGAACCTCGCGCGACTCACGATCGACTACGGTTACGAGCCATTCGATCTCCTGGGTGATGCGTCGCAGCGGATCGGGGTGAGGCTGACACTGTGAGCGAGGACGGGGACCGGCGTCCCTCTATCATTTCCGCACTCAAGATCATTTCCGCACTCAAGATCCTCGCGCTGCTGCTCCTCCTCGTGGCTGTCCTTGCACCGATCGTCTCCTCGGACGTACGGTTTGTGCTGCGGGCGACCTTCGAGGAGGCGCGACTGCTGATCCGACGCCAGCCACTCGAGGCGCTCGCGCGGGACACTGCGGTGCGTGCCGATCGACGCGCCAAGTTCCGCATGGTGCTTTCGCTCAGAGCGTACGCCGTGGACGTGCTGAGCCTGCGCGCCGACGAGACGTTTACGACGTTCGCCGATGTGGGGCGCGATACTTTGGTGCTGGTTCTTTCGGCCAGCCCGCGGGACCGGCTCGCACCATATCTGTGGCGGTTCCCCATCGTCGGGGCGGTCCCGTATCACGGTTACTTCTCGCTGGAAGCCGCGCGGACGGCCGCGGAGAGACTCGAGCGGCGTGGCTACGACACATACGTGCGTCCGTCCGGTGCCTTCTCCACGCTGGGATGGTTCAGCGATCCGTTGTTGTCGACCGTCGTCGACGGCGATTCGCTTGCCGTTGCCGCGACAGTGGTGCACGAGATGGCGCACACGACCCTCTACGTGCCGAGCCAGACACCTTTTAACGAGAGCTTCGCCACGTTCGTCGGCTACCGGGGTGCCGAAGCATTCCTCCAGTCGGTGGGCGATACGGCCCGTGCTGTACGCGCCGCGGCGATCTGGCGGGATGAAGTGCGTCTAAGCGCGTTCTATGCGTGGCTCTCTGCGTCGCTCGAGGCAGTGTACGCGGGGTCCGCTCCGGTGGATAGCGCGCGCGACCGCATTTTCGACGAGGCGCGCCGCCGCCTGCGCGAGGGGCTCGACGGTACGCTCGAGGTATACCGGCCCGATCGGCTCGCGGCCCGTCCGCTCAACAACGCGAGCGTCATTGCAGCACGTATCTACCGCGAGCAACTCGCGCTCTTCGAGAGTGTCTATCTGGAGGCCGGGAAGGACATCCGGCGGTCGGTCGAGATGATCGCGGGGGCCGTCGACACTGGTGATGCGTACGATGGCTTGCGGAACCTGCTAACCCGTATCCGTTCCTGATCATCTGAGCATCTGAGCATCTGAGCATCTCTCAGTTCCCCCTTAGCATCTCCGCTTCCGCAACGCGCGACAGGGCGATCGCGTAGGCGGCGGTGCGGAAGGGAACCTCTTCTTCTTGCACGAAATTGCGGACTTGCGTATAGGCCCTAGTGATTTTCTCATGCAGTTCCCGGTTCACCTTTTCGAGCGACCATGGGTGTTGCTGGAGGTTTTGCACCCACTCGAAGTAGCTTACGATCACCCCTCCCGCATTGACGAGAAAATCGGGCAGGACGGCAATGCCGCGATCGCCGAGGATCTTGTCGGCGGTAGGTGTGGTCGGGGAGTTCGCTGCTTCGACGACGACCTTGCAGTCGATCGAGCCGGCGTTGCGCTCCTTGTTGATCACGCCACCGAGCGCGGCGGGCACTAGCCAGTCGCAGGAGACCTTCCAGATGTCCGGGTTCTCGATCTTGTCGCCACCGGGGAACTCGGACACAGGCCTACGTTCCTTGTAACCGTGTTGGAACAGCGCCGGGACATCGAGTCCCTCTTCGTTGACGAGTCCGCCATCGACGTCGTTTACCGCGATGACCTTCGCCCCCATTTCGTGCAGGATGCGGGCGAGATGTCCACCCACGTTGCCGAACCCCTGCACCACGACCCGCGACCCCGCGATGGGCGGATCGAAATCCTTCGCGTAGGCTTCCATGCAGTACGCGACGCCCTGGGCGGTGGCCTCCTCACGTCCCAGCGATCCGCCGAGTGAGATGGGCTTTCCGGTGACGACGGCGGGCGAGTATCCGGCGCGCTTGGAGTACTCGTCCAGCAGCCATGCCATGACCTGCGCGTTCGTGCCCATGTCGGGAGCCGGGATATCCCGCGAGGGGCCCAGCACGATCGAGATCCGGCTGGTGAACGAACGGGTGAGTGCTTCGAGTTCGCGTTTGGAGAGCTCGTGCGGGTTGACCTGAACACCGCCCTTTGCGCCTCCGAACGGGATATCCACGAGCGCGGTCTTCCATGTCATCGTGGTGGCGAGCCCAAGAACCTCTTCCTGATCGGCCTCGGGGTGGAACCGGATGCCGCCTTTGCACGGTCCACGAGCGCCGGAATGCTGAATGCGGTAACCGCGATAGACCTCGATGCGTCCGTCGTCCATGCGGACGGGTACCTCGACGGTGAGCGACCTGAACGGCGAGATGAGCAAGCGCCGCTGGTAGTCCTCGAGACCGGCGAGATCGGCCGCTACATCGAACTGGCTCTTGACGATCGCGCCCGTCCGCATGTTGGGCCGCGATCCGCGTCGTGTGTTCATTGCGATATTCATCACCGATATAGTCGGAATTGACGGTCTCGGGCTTGAGTGGGCAAGGGCCCGAGGCACCCGATATATTCTGTGCATGTCAGATCTCAAACGCTTCGTCCAGTCGGAACGCGCGAGGATGCAGGAGGAGTTGTGCACATTCCTGGCTATACCCAGCGTTTCGACAGATCCGGCCCACTATCCCGATTGCCGCCGTGCGGCGGAGTGGTTGGGCGAGCATCTCGAGCAACTCAGGTGTGCGGTGGAGTACATCGGCAGTGAAACGCACCCGGTCATTTCCGCGGTCGGTCCGGCTGTCCCTGGTAAGCCGACCGTCCTCGTCTACGGCCACTACGACGTACAGCCGCCCGATCCGCTCGACGAGTGGGATACGCCACCGTTCGAGCCGACAGTACGGGACGGGAACGTGTTTGCCCGCGGAGCCACTGATGACAAGGGCCAGGTCTTTGCCATCGTCAAGGCCTTCGAGGCCGTGCGAGCGGATCGGGCCGGGGCGGGGACGGGGGCGGGGGCGGGGGCGGGGGCGCCGCCGGTGAACGTGCGGTTCCTGATCGAGGGGCAGGAAGAGACGGGAAGCGACGTGCTCTCCGAGCTTCTCGATCGCGAGCCGGAAAGGGTCGAAGCGGACGCCGTGCTCGTGTCGGACACGCCGTACTACGCGCCGGGCTGGCCAGCCGTCGAGACGGGCCTGCGCGGCATATGCTACGGCGAGATCACGGTCCGGACGGCGAAGAGCGATCTCCATTCAGGTCTGTACGGCGGCGCCGCGCCCAACGCGCACGAGACGCTGGTCCGGATCCTCGCGGGGCTCAAGTCGGCGAACGGGCGCATTCGCATTCCGGGCCTCTACGATGCGGTCGCCCGGCCGTCAAAGCGGGAACGCGACGGCTGGAAGAAGCTCCCGTTCAAGGAGCGTTCGTTCATGCGGGACGAGGTCGGATCAAAGGCGTTGACCGGTCTGCTGCGGTATCCGGTGCTGGAGCGTCTCTGGGCGCTCCCCACTCTGGACATCCACGGAATCAGTGGAGGGTTTACCGGCGAGGGTGCAAAGACGGTGATCCCCGCACAAGCTTCGGCCAAGCTCTCGTTGCGTCTGGTGCCGAACCTGACCTACAAGAAGGTGGCGCGGCAACTCACGCGAGCGGTGAAAGCGCTCGCACCAAAGTACGCCGACGTCAAGATCGATTTCATACACGGTGCCGACCCCGTCCTCGTGGACACCGACTCGCGCCCATTTGAATTGATCGATCAGGCGTTTCGTGAGGTAGAAGGCCGCGACGCGACGCGGACGCGGTCCGGCGGCTCGATTCCCATCGTCTCCGAGTTGGGGAAAGCAGGGGCTCCGGTAATTCTGTCGGGTATCGGGCTACCAGACGACCGGCTCCACGCGCCGAACGAGAAAATCAATCTGGAGCAGGTGTGGAAGGGGGTGCGGGTGTTCGGGAGGTTTTTTCAGCTAATGAGTGGAAACGGCTAGGTGCTCAGTAGCTCAGTAGCTCAGTAGCTCAGCGTCAATCTGATTCCTCCTGTGCGTCTGAGCACCTGAGCACCCGAGCCCCTGAGCGTCTACTCATCCGTTATCTCTTCCACACCAACCATCTGCACCCGCTGCCCGAACGTCTCCGCGAATCCCAACACCACGGCATCGAGGGCTCGTCCCCAGAGCCCGCGCGGGGCGGTGACGCCCAACTCCCGCATCACGCTCGTCATCTGGACGTCGGGGATTCCACATGGCACGATCAGGTCGAAGTAGGACAGATCGGTCATGACGTTGAGTGCGAAGCCGTGCCACGTGACCCATTGCTTCACGTGGATCCCGATCGATGCGATCTTGCGATCGGCAACCCACACGCCGGTGTAGCCTTCTCTTCGCTCACCGGTGACGCCGAGTTCCCCGAGCGCCGTCATGATGGCGGCCTCGAGTTGCCGCAAGAACCAATGCAGGTCCCGGGTGTGCTCGGTGAGATCGTAGATCGCGTAGCCGACGATCTGGCCGGGCCCGTGGAATGTGATGTCGCCACCGCGCTCGGCATCGAACAACTCGACACCGCGCGCATCGAGGAATTCTCTGGGGGTGGTGAGGTTCTCCTGCTGGAATCCTCGACCGAGGGTGATGACGGGTGGGTGTTCGACGAGGAGCAGGAGGTCGTCGCTGAGCACACCGGCAATGCGCTTGGCGGCGACGCCGCGCTGTACCTCGAGGGCCTCGGCGTAGGGCATGCGGCCGACACCAACGACGGCAAGGTCGTGGCTCACGCGGCTCCGGCCCGCTTCGTCGTACGGACAGCAACCACCCCCGCAACGGCGAGGACGGCGCTGTAGGCCAGCAGTCCAAGGCGGCCACCGACCACGTCGATTGGGGCGGCGAGGCCCGCGAGCATCAGTGCTCCGAACACGGCCAAGGTCGTGGTAATCGCACGGCGCCAGGTGTCATCGAGAGGTCCGGCAACTACCCAGCCGGTGGTGGCGGCGAGCGCTATCCCAAAGAAGACGACGAGAGGAAGAGCGGTCCCGATGCTGGGACGGAACACGCCGATGCCCGCGGCGATCAGCGCCGCCCCAACCGCGGCCCCAGCAGCCAGGGCGCCTAGCGCGATACCAATGCGATCGATCATTTCCGCTGTGCAGCGCCGGCCGCTTTCCGCCGTCCTACGCGTGCATCACGCGTCCCATCGCGTCGAGTGCCGCCTCGGCGACCGCTTCTGACAGCGTGGGATGTGCGTGCACGGCCAGTTCGATTTCCTCAATGGTGTACTCGTTCGCGCGTGCCACAGCGAGTTCGTGAATCAACTCGCTCGCGTGTGAAGCGACGATGTGCGCGCCCAGGATCTCGCCGTATTTCGTGTCACAGATGATCTTGACGAACCCGTCGGTCTCGTTCGCCGCCCGTGCCCGGCCGTTCGCGGTGAACGGAAACCTCCCGACCTTGTAGTCGATCTGCTGCTCCTTGCACTGGTCTTCCGTGAAACCGATGCTTGCCACTTCGGGATGGCAGTAGGTCACCGACGGGATGTTGTCGTACCGGATCTGGCGCGGCGACTGACCGGCGATCACCTCGGCCACGAACACGCCCTCGCGCGATCCCTTGTGCGCCAACATTGGCGGCCCGGCGATGTCGCCTATGCAGTAGACACCGTCGGCAGTCGTACGAAGTAGCTCATCGACCTTCACGAAGCCGCGCTCATCGAGCTGAATGCCCGTGGTGTCGAGTCCAACCCCCTCGATGTTCAGCGCGCGACCGGCCGCCATGAGCACCTTCTCGACCTCGATCGTTTCGCTCTTGCCGCTCACGGCGACGTCGAGCGTGACCTTCTTTGCAGTTACCTTGGCGCTCTTGATGGTCGCGCCTACCAGAACCTTGATCTTCCGTTTCTTGAAGACGCGCGCGAGTGTCGCCGAGGATTCGGTGTCTTCCACCGGCAGCACGCGTGGCAGCGCCTCGATTACGGTGACCTCGCTGCCGAACGCGTTGAAGATATCGGCGAACTCCATGCCGACGGCGCCGGCCCCGACGACCGCGAGCGACTTGGGGGCCTGATCGAGGAAGAGCGCCTCGTCCGAGGAAATCACCGACGTCTTGTTGATGTCGAGACCGATTTGCGGGATGCCTTTCACGCGCGTGCCGGTTGCGAGCACAACCGCCTTGGCCGCGGTGTAGACGTCGTTACCGACCTGCACGCGGCGCCCCTCTTGAAGCACGCCCGTTCCACTCACGACGGTCACCTTGTGCTTCTTCATCAGGAACCCGACACCCTTCGAGTTCTGCTCGCTCACCTGGCGTGAGCGCTTCATCGCGACGCCATAGTCGAGCTTCACCTGGCCGACGTCGATGCCCAGCAACTTGGCGTCATGCTGGACGACATGGGCCATATGCGCACTATGCAGCAGGGCCTTGCTGGGTATGCAACCCACATTCACGCAGACACCGCCCAACTTCTCGCGTTCGATGACAGCGGCGTTGAGGCCCAGCTGGGCGCAGCGGATGGCACAGACGTAGCCGGCGGGACCTCCGCCGAGAATGATGACATCGAAGGTCTTGGACATAGGGCTACCAGACGATGGCGAGTGGGTTCTCGAGCATGCGGGTCAGTGTTTGCATGAATCGCGCGCCGGTGGCGCCGTCGATGACGCGGTGATCGCAGCTCATCGTGACGCGCATGCGGCGGCGCGCGGTGACCGCACCGTCTTGAATGACCGCCTTTTCGGCAATCGCGCCGATGGCGAGGATCCCAGCCTCCGGCGGATTGATGACGGCGGTGAACTCGTCGATCCCGAACATGCCGAGATTCGAGATGGAGAAGGTGCCGCCTGTGTATTCCTCCGGCGTGAGCTTGCGCTCCCGCGCGCGCTCGGCGAGCGCCCGCGTTTCAACCGCGATCTCGCGCAGGGACTTGGCATGAGCGTTGCGAACGACGGGGGTGATCAGGCCGTCCTCGATCGCTACCGCCATCGAGATGTGCACCTCGTTGAAGTAACGGATCACATCGTCCTGCCACCAGGCGTTGCATTCGCGGTGCTGCTGCAACGCAGCGGCCGTCACCTTCACGATGATGTCGTTGAACGAGATCTTCGCATCGCCCAGGGCATTCAACGATGCGCGCGCTTCAGCCGCACGCTCCATGTCGACCTCGGTCGTGAGGAAGAAATGGGGTATGGGGCCGAGCGACTGCACTAGGCGCCTGGCGATCGTCTTGCGCAGTTGGGACGGGACGACGTCCTCGTAACTGCCGATGGGTGACACGAGTGGTTGCGGGGTCGCGGCCGCGGGCATACCAGGTCCCTCGAGATCGCGTTTGACGATCCGGCCGCCGGGGCCGCTTCCGGTGACCGCTGCCAGATCGACGCCGCGCTCCGCGGCAAGGCGCCGGGCTAATGGTGACGCCTTGACGCGCGCCGTTGCACCACCCGCCACAGGGGGCGGTGCCGCGGCGGCGGGCGGCTCGCGTGTTGGTGCCGCAGGCGGTTCACTGCTTTCCGCGGTGCCGGTCCCGCCGGCGGTTCCCGCAAGGAGATCTGCAATGTCTTCGTCCTCCGCTGCGATCACGGCAACCAGGCTGCCCACCTCGGTCGTCCCGCCCTCAGCCAGCAGGATCTTGCGGAGTACGCCGTGCCCTCGCGCCTGCAATTCCATGATGGCCTTGTCGGTCTCTACCTCGGCCAGGATGTCGCCGGCCTCGATCGTATCGCCCTCGTGTTTCAACCAGGACGCGATTCGTCCCTCCTCCATGGTGGGAGAGAGTGCTTCCATGACGACCTTGGTTGCCATCCCTGTTTCCGTCCGACTCGTTAGGTGTCGAGGTAGGTTACGCGCCGCACCGCATCGACGACGCGTTCCGGGCTGGGCTTGGCCGCTTTCTCCAGCCGCTTGTTGTACGGCATAGGTATGTCGGCCTGCGTGACGCGGAGGATGGGCGCGTCCAGATGGTCGAATGCTTCGCGCTGAATGTCATCGATTACTTGGGCTCCCACCCCGCAGAACGGCCATCCCTCCTCGACGATCACGCACCGGTTCGTCTTGCGCACGCTGGCCACGATCGTCTCCAGATCCAATGGGCGAATCGTGCGGAGATCGACCACCTCAGCATCGATCCCATGTCCGTCGGCGAGCTGGTCGGCCGCGCGTTGCGCAACGGTGACGGTCTTCGAGTGGCAGATGAGCGTTACGTCCCGACCAGGTCGCTTGACCTCCGCCAGCCCGAGCGGAACGGTGAACTCCTCGTCCGGGACCTCGCCCTTCATGTTGTACAGCATCTCGCCTTCGAGAAAGACGACGGGGTTATCGTCCCGGATGGCCGATTTCAAGAGTCCCTTTGCGTCATACGGCGTAGCGGGCGCGACGACTTTCAAACCGGGAATGTGGGCATACCACGACTCGAACGCCTGTGAGTGCTGTGCGGCGAGCTGTAGCGCGGCGCCGCCGGGGCCGCGGAATACGATCGGTACCGATCTCTGGCCGCCCGACATGAAGTGCATCTTTGCGGCCGAGTTCACCACCTGATCGATCGCGAGCAGCGCGAAGTTCCACGTCATGAACTCGATGACCGGCCGCATGCCGACCATCGCGGCCCCCACCCCAATGCCGGCGAAGCCCAACTCGGCGATAGGCGTGTCCACGACTCGCTGCTCGCCGAATTCCTCGAGGAGACCGCGGCTGACCTTGTATGCGCCCTGGTAGACGCCGACTTCCTCGCCCATGAGGAAGACCTCGGGGTCGCGCTGCATCTCCTCTCGCAGAGCCTGGTTCAGGGCGTCTCGGTACGTGATCGTGGGCACGTGGGTCAGGACTGATAGACGTACTGGTCGAGTACTGCGGGGTCGGGATCCGGACTCTCTTCGGCGAACTGGAGCGCGCCCTCGATCTCCTCCTGGACAGAGGCCTCGACCGCGTCCACGTCCGCATCGCTCATGAGCTTGGCGTCAACCAGCCGCACGCGGAGTTGGTCGATGGGATCCCGGGCCTTCTGCTCCTCCAGCTCTTCTTTGGTCCGATAGTGACCGTGGATCGGATCGGCCATCGAGTGGCCCATGTAACGGTAGGTGCGCGCTTCGATGAGCGTGGGAAGATGGTCGCTGCGCGCCAACTCGACCGCCCGCCGCATAGTCTCGTACACGGCCAGCACATCCATGCCGTCGACCCTCTCCGATGCCATGTCGTACGAGCAGGCCCGTTGGGCGACATCGTAGACCGCAGCCGAGCGCTCGAGCGCCGTCCCCATGCCATATCGGTTGTTCTCGCAGATGAAGATCGTCGGGAGCTGCCATAGCGCTGCCATGTTCAGCGTTTCGTGGAACGCACCGATGTTCACCGCTGCCTCACCGAAGTAGCACACTGCGACCTGATCGGTGCCCCGGGCCTTCACCGCGAATCCGGCTCCGGCCGCGATCGGGATGTGAGATCCGACGATCGCGTGTCCGCCCAGAAACCCGCGCTCGGCATCGAAGAGATGCATAGAGCCGCCCATCCCCTTCGAACAGCCCGTCTCCTTGCCGAACAGCTCGGCCATCACAGCCCGTGGCGTCGTCCCGCGGGCCAGCGCATGTGCATGCTCGCGATAGCTCGTAAAGAGGTAGTCGTCGTCGCGCAGCGCAGCGATTGATCCGACCGCCACCGCTTCCTGACCGATATAGAGGTGACAGAAACCGCCGATCTGCCCCTGCGCGTACGCCTCTCCCGCTTTCTCCTCGAACCGCCGGATCAACAACATCTGGCGGTAGAGGTTGCGGTAGAACTCGGCGCGCGATGCGTCGAGAGCGGGACTGGATGCGGTGGCGGTCATGAAGCGGTCGCTAGCGCGCCTTTTACCTGATCCCATGCGTGATAGGACGAGCGGACCAGTGGCCCGCTCTCGACGTGCTTGTATCCCATCTCGCGTCCCGCCTCTCTGAGTTGTGCGAACTCGCCGGGTGAATAAAACCGCACGACCGGGAGATGCGTAGCCGACGGTCGCAGATACTGACCCAACGTTAGGATGTCCACGTGCTGTTCCCGCAGGTCGCGCATAGCCACGAGCAGTTCGTCCCACTCCTCGCCCATCCCGCAGATGATGCCCGACTTCGTCATTAGTGACGAATCCATCTCCTTGGCACGTCGGAGCAGGCGCAGCGCCCTTGGATACCGGCCGCCAGGTCGACAAATGCGATAGAGACGCTCGACCGTCTCGAGATTGTGGTTCAGGATATCGGGCTTGGTGTCCACTACGATCTCGAGCGCCCGATCTGAGCCCTTGAAATCCGGAATCAACAGCTCGATGGATGTCTCCGGGGATCGCTGCTTGATCTCAGTGACGCACCCTGCGAAAATTTCCGCCCCACCGTTCTCCAGGTCATCCCGGTCGACGCTCGTGATCACGACATGCTCGAGCCGCATGGCGGCAACCGCTTCGGCCAAGCGTCGTGGCTCGTGTGCGTCGTACGGGGCCGGCGTCCCGTGGGCCACCGCACAGTAGGCGCAGTTCCGCGTACATACGTTTCCCAGGACCATGAACGACGCCGTGCGGTGCTGCCAGCACTCACCGATGTTGGGGCAGTGTGCTTCTTCGCACACCGTGTGGAGCTCTAGCTCCCGCATCATCCGCTTCAGATCGACGTAGTTCGCGCCGCCGGGTGTCTTCACCTTGAGCCAAGGGGGCTTCCGTTGCGGTGCCGCGTTACGCGCGGTGAGCTGGATCAGTTCCATGGGGAGCGAAACATAGCCGGGGCGCAAAGGGGAGACCAGCAGAGCGCGGCCATTGTCAACCGCATGGTTGAGAATGGGATCCGCAGGCTTGTCGGTGGTCATTTCCAACACCGGCGGGGGCGGGCGCGGTGGGATGGGGAATGGGCCCGACTATTCCGACCAGAAGCGGCCTGGTGCCAGCGGTGCCAGGTCGTATTCCAGGGGCTCGTCGGTGAACAGCCCGGCCAGGATCTCGCCGGTGATGCCCGCGAGCAGGATGCCGTTCCGTCCGTGGCCGGTGGCGTACCACAGCCCCTCCACGTCCGGGTCCTGGCCGATGATGGGCTGGCCGTCTGGTGTTCCGGGTCGCAAGCCCGCCCACCGCCGCCGCAGGGGCGCGCCGTCGAGCGCCGGGTACAGGCGTGTCGCGTTGGCCTGGACGCGCCCGATACCGTCCTCTGTGACGGAGGCGTCATACCCGACGTGTTCCATCGTCGACCCGGCGACCAGTTCCGCGCCGCGTCGGAGGATGTAGCCGGCGCCCGTGTAGATGATTGCCGGTGGCTCGTCGGGTGGCCAGTCGAAGGCCGCCATCTGGCCTCGAATGGGCCGCACCGAAAGGGGGCGGGGTAGTCCCTCGATACGTCCCGACCAGGCACCGGCGGCGAGCACGACGGCACCGGTCGCGTACTTCGCGCGGTCCGTTTCCACACCCGTCACACCGCCGTTCTCGATCAGCACTCGGGTGGCCCGCTCGCGCCGCGCAATCCGGGCCCCGTGGTTCGCGGCGCTCACGAGGAGTCCCTCGAGCAGGGCGAGCGGATCGAGCGCACCGTCTTCGGGTGACAGGAGGGCGCCCCGGGTCCGGTCGGTGAGGCCGGGGCACCGCTCGCGCAGGTCTTCGGGCGTGAGCCACTCGGAGTTGAGGCCCTGTTGGCGCTGCCATGCGACGGAATGGCGCGCGTCGTCCTCGTCTTCCTGGGTGAATGCGATTTTGAGGATGCCGTCGGTCCACAGGGCGATGTCGACGCCAGCCTCATCCTCGAGTTGCGGGGCGAGTTCGCAATAGAGGTCTCGCGCACGGATGTACACCCCCAGGAGGGGGTCTTCGATCTCCGTTTCGGCCAGGGGAGCGAGCATGCCGGCCGAGGCCTGGGTGGCGATCCCGGTCTCTGTGCCCGAATCGATTATGCCTACCGAGAGGCCGGTCAGGGCCAGGGATCGGGCGGCGGCGGCCCCGATGATGCCACCGCCGACGACGAGGACGTCAGTCGCCGGCACGCCGGGAGCTTGCTCTGAAACCGCGGGCGACGTACACTCGTACGATATTACGTACGAGAGGCTTCGGAAGGGAGTTCAGGATGCGCACGCTCATTGGTTATGCAGTCCTCGCGGTCATCGGCTTCGTCGCGCTCAGCCTTGTTTTGTCGCTGCTCAGCATCGTTTTTGGGCTCGTAATGAAGCTCTTGATGCTCGCCGCGGTCGGATTCGTTCTCTACCTGATGCTCAAAGTTATCAGCCCGGGCACGGCGCGCCGAGTGCGCGATTCCATCAAGGGGTCCGATCGCCCGAAAGCGGCCTGAGGGTCTCGGACTGCTGTAGCGATCCGGGGGGGGGGGGGGGGGCGCCATGAGTGGCGTCCCTTTTTTTGCGTTCAGGGAGAGTCGGGTGACGTGACGGAATGCTCCTCGAAGGACCGGAGCCGCATCGTAATCGAACCGATGCCAATGAACTTGCTCTTGATCTGCACCACGACCCGGCGCGCGTCGTCCGTGATCCACATCTGGCCCTCGGCCCCTTCCTTGAAGATGCCGCCGCCCTTGATGATGGGCCGTACGACGAGTGTAGCGAACCGGCCGGCGGGGACGTCGATCGTGTCCCGCTCCAGCACCTCGAGCACGACCGGGTTCCGGTCGGGCTTGAAGTACCGATCGAACTCGTAGCGTTCGCCCGGCACGAGATCGACCGTTCGCACGAAATAAAAGAACGCGGCGTCGTCGAGCGGCTGCACCGATGTGGCGGCAGTCGTGTCGACCCCCTCCCGACGGTAGAACCCCGAATCGGGGAAGATTTCGTAGACGTTGCGATACTCCCGGCCCCCCTCCTGATGATCCTGCACGAATCTCCGGGACGCGAAGTCGTGAAGTCCGATCCACGAGTCCCACACATTGTGCAGGCGGTAGACCACGAAGTTGCGGCTTTCGATGAGGAAGCGGATGTGCAACGACTCACGGTCGCGGATCGTATCGATGCCGGCCACCTCCAACGTCGCGCGACCCAGATTGAGAAACCCCCATTTCACCTCGTACTCGAGTCGCTCACCGACCCACGAACGGGGGTCACCGGCGGTGCTGTCTGATTGCGCCGCAAGCGGACCAGCGGCGAGTCCGCACAGCACCAACAACGTGATGGCAGGCCTCATGACTGCACCCGGGCGGTGGACGGGTCAATCCGGAGCGCGCGGCCCGCGCGAAACAGGGCTACGGCCAAGGTCAGGGGATGCTGCTCGAACAGGGGCTGCGCGATCGCGCGCGCTGGGAGCGGCACGGTGGCGAGTTGCCGTGCGTGCGATGCGGCGCGCGCGATGAGTTCCGCCCGGGCACACGCGCTGTTGCCCGACTCCAGGAGACTGCCGGACTGCTGCCGGAGCGCCAGCTTGAGCGTGATGAGTCGCAGTGCGTAGCAGTCTGACATCAGGTCCCTAACTCCAGGAACCCGCACGCCAGGACGCAGCAACCATGTAGCCGAGCGCCGGATGAGGCGGCGGGCGAACGAGTGCTCGCGTCCGAACGTCTCGGCGACCACTAGATCGGCGCCTGAATCGATGCGCCGCACCAACTCGGGTAGCGCATCGGGCGAGACCGCGAAATCTGGAGGGACGACGATGGCGATGTCCCGTTTCGGGCGGTCGGTGCGCCCGAGCGCGTCCCGCAGCAGCGCCTCGAGGCTTGCGGCGTCCGAGCGTGGGCGCTCGGAGCGCAGCACGGTCATGGGTAGGACGCGCTGGTACCGCTCCAACAACTCGGCGGTCTCGTCGTTCCCGCTCTCGTCGGCCACCAGCAGGTGGTATTCGCGTGGGAACTCGGTAAAGACCTGGCGCACCTTCCACAGGACGAGTCCCACGGTCGGGGCGTGATTCCGGGTCGATACGCAGATATAGATCATCGGTTGAGCGTCTCGTAGATCTCCATGGTCCGTGTCGCCATCAGGTCGGCTCCATGCCGGCCGCAGATTTTCGGAGCCAGCGCTTGCACGCGGCGGCGTTGCTCATCGTTGTCCAACCAGCTGGCAACCGCTGCCGCAACGGCGGCCGGGTCTCGCGGTGGGACCAGCGTTCCGGTCTCGGGCCTCACGATTTCGCGCAGGCCACCGGTATCTGTGGCCACGACCGGGCGGCCCCGTACGAGGGCGTCCAGCACCGCACCGCCTAACCCCTCGGACAACGGCGTGTGGACCAGCAGGTCCGCGCGCCGGAGCAGGGGTCCGGGGTCGTCGATGAAACCGGTGAAGGTGACCGGTGCTCCCAGCCGCCGGGCCAACTGCTCGAGGCGTTCCCGTTCCGGGCCATCTCCCGCGATCACCCAGCGGATGCCTGGCGTGCCAGGCCGGCTCGCAGCCGCGATACCGGTTGCTACCCCCTTCTCGGGACTGAGTGCGCCCAGTATGAGCACCACCCGCGCCTCCGGGCCGATGCCCCAACGGCGCAGGTCCGCGGTCGGCTCGGTTGGAAGCGGAGTCCGCACGGCACTGGGGATCTGAGCAATGCGTGCGGCCGGTACTCCAGCGCGTACGAGCGAATCGCGCACCGCGGACGAGATCGCAATGTAACGGGAGACGCCCGTGCGGTACTTCCAGCGACCGCGCGGTCGGCGGGTGACGCGTCGCGTGACGACGAGTGGTAGCCGTACTGCCCTCGCCCCGAACACCTGGGCCGTTCGGGCGATGGCATGTGCGCGGGCGTCGTGTGCGTGGAGCACAGTTGCTCCCCACGCAAACGAGACCCGCCGAAAGTGCCTGGCAGCACCGATGGCGAGATCATGCGGCACCGGCACGGTGCTTACTGGAATACGGTGCGAGTTGGCCCACGCGACCAGCGGTGATCCTTCGATCGTCCACAGGTGGACTGACACACCGCGCCGGTGCAGTCCCGCTGCCAGGAGCGCGACCTGTCGTTGTCCCCCCCGCCAGGCGGTACCGGTATCCGCACACATGATCCGGGGCGGTAGGTTCGGGCTGGTCCGCGTCATTGCCGCGTGGCAGCTGCGGCGAGAACCGACCGCAGCTCCGCCAGAGAAAACGGCTTCCGGAGATACGGGCGACCGAGGGATTCGAGAAACTGAAGCGTGTTACCGCGCACCGTGTCACCGGTGCTGAACACGACGCGTTCTGCCGCGTCCGGGTTCTGCTGCTGCAGCGCCTCGAACATCTCGCGCCCGCCCAGGGCTGGCATGCGCAGGTCCGAGATGATGACGTCGAACGGGTCATGCGTAGCGCGCTCGAGACCCTCTGCACCATCAACGGCGATGGCGACCTCGTGTCCCCAGGCCTCGAGCGTTGCCTGCATGTAGTGCTGGATGTGCGGTTCGTCGTCGATCACGAGTACGCGCAGCGCGCCGGGTGCCTTGGGTTCGGCGGTCACCGTGGGGCTCTCCTCGCGGCCGGCTGGAAGCTCCACGCGGAACGCCGCGCCACCCAGGGCGCTCCGGGCGTACGAGAGGCGACCGCCGTGCTCCTTCACTATACCGGCGCAAATCGAAAGGCCTAGACCTGTGCCCTCCCCTTCGGCCTTGGTCGTGAAGAACGGCTCGAAGATGCGATCCGCCACCGTGTCGGGTACGCCCGGACCATCGTCTTCAACCGTGATGGCGACACCATCCAGCCACGGCTCGCCGCGAATGACGATACGGCCCGATCCTTTGGAGGCCCCGATGGAGTGGACGGCGTTGTTGATGAGGTTCACGAATACTTGCTGGGCCTGATTGGGAGCGACACACACCGGCGGCAGGTCCGCGGCAATGTCGAGTTCGAGGTCGATCCCATGGGCAATGAACTGGTTCTTGAAGAGCACCAGGGTCGCCGAGAGAATCTGCCGCACGCGCAGTACACTGCGCTGGTCGTCCTGTTTGCGGGCGAAGGTCAGCAAGTTCCGTACGATGTTCGCCGCGCGTTCGGCCTCCTGTTGGATGGCCCGAAGCGGTTCGCTCAACTCCGGTGTCTGCGCTGCGCCGGACTCAACCAGGTAGTCGGAAAACCCGATGACCGACGCAAGGGGGTTGTTGAGGTCATGGGCCACGCCGGCGATCAGCTGCCCGATGGCCGACATCTTCTCGGACTGGATGAGCTGGTCTTGCAGGCGCCGGCGTTCCGTCTGATCGTCGAAGATGAGGGCGGCGCCGCCGTCCGGCGTTCGGGTGAGCGAGAGGACTGACAGCTGGAAAACCCGGTCTCCGGCCGTGAGCTCTGTAGGCTCCGCAACGGTGGGGTCGGCGAGCGCGCGGCCCACTGCGTCCGCCCAGGTGGGCGGGACGAGGGCAATACAAGGGTGGCCCGCTATGTCGGTCAGGGATACGTCGACCATCGAAGCAAAGGCTTTGTTAGCGCGCGACACGGAGCCCGATGCGTCGACCACGCAGATCCCGAGCCGGATCGCATCTACGGTTTGCTCCCACTCTCGTTTTCCGGCAGAAAGCAGGGCGAGGAGTTGCTTGTTCTCGAGCGCGATCGCCGCCTGCGTCGCGACCGCCACGACGAAATCGAGATCGTCCTGGGTGAGCCGGTCGGCGACGCCACTGGTGAGCGAGACCGCGCCTAGCAGGCGACCGGCGGCAAGCGGGCAGCCGATCCAGCCCAATGGTTTCCCGGCGACCGTGATCCCGCGCACGGCCAGCTCAGTATCGGCCCCGTTACGTATGAGGGTGGGTCCGGTATCCCCTGCGAGCGTGAGCAGGGGCCGGTCGGTTTTCGGGTCGTATTCCCCGAGGGCCACGGCAACCCGTTGCTGGCCCTCGGCATCGAGCAAGCCGATCAGCACGCCGTCCGGCTCGAGGTGCCGATCGAGCAGTTCCGCCACGTGACGCGCGACCATCTGGGGGGCGATCGGCCCCACGAGATCGCCGCCCAGGGCGGCCAGCGCAGTGAGGGACGAAACCTTGCCCCGGGGTGCGGGTGTTTCAGAAGATGAAGGAGGCTGTGCCATGATCCTTCCGAATTTACGACAACGGCTCACGGCCGACGATCGTCAGCTCGTGCTGGATGTGCTTGCCGAGGGGGACGCCGGCCGCCGCCTGGAACTCGAGCGACAGGTGGGGACGGAAGGACCGGACGCGCTGCTGGACGCGCCAGAGCTGCCGCGGCTGCTGCGCGACCGTCCCGGCTGCGCGGTACCGTCCGCGCAGCTCTTCATCTACGTGACCGTACGGCACACGCTCCGCGACACGGGGATCGAGGATATCCGCCTGGCGGATTATCTGGGAGCGCTGCTCCACGATTTCGGGGCACCTGGCCGTGCGTGGCGCATTGCGCCCCACGAGGACGACGAGTTCCATACGCTCGCCGATATTCTGGCCAGCGCCGTTGCGGCAGGTGGGCGGCGCGGATTTCTGTTGCGCGCGCACCTGGGGAATTACAGCCTTTGGCTCGCGGGCGTTTTCCCGGATCGTATCACTGCCAGACGCGAGCGCCGTGGAGGACCCGGGTTTCGGTATTAT
Source organism: Gemmatimonadota bacterium (assembly GCA_036679645.1). GTDB lineage: Bacteria > Gemmatimonadota > Gemmatimonadetes > Gemmatimonadales > GWC2-71-9 > JADFNB01. Next base: position 40,981 of record JAZDCY010000074.1, read on the forward strand.
GAGGAGTTGGGGGCGCAAGGATTTCGGCTGGCGGCGGATGACCGCTACGCGCGGGAGTTGGAAGTGGCCGACGTGTACACGCGGGCCGCGGACCTGTTTGCGCCGTTGCGCGTTGCGCTCAACCGCCTGTCCGACCAGGCGTTCTTTCGCGACATAGCTTCCGCCGATAGGCTCATACGTCAGGTACGTGACGACAACCGCTTTCCGCCCCGCGCGTCATCCCTTTTCTGAGGCTACGGCGCCGGGTCGCTGATGTCGGCAAAGAGAGGACAGCGTTCATCGCTGACGGACGCCCACCGTATGCGCATTCCATATAAGGGGAGTGTGCTCGTCGCACTCGAGATCGTTCCGATCTGCGGGTAGTCAGGTGGGCCGTTGCTGTCGTAGACCAGAATGCCGCGGAACACCTCCGACGAATCATCGACGAGTGCCACCGCCCAGCCGGGGCGCATGGGGAACCCTTCGCCTTCGTATCCCACCACTATCCCTACCGAGTCGGGGCCCTTTGCCGCCAGCGCGCGCGTCGTCCCGCGCCCAACCACGCGCGCGGGGACCGCGCCGGTCAGGCCCGGCGGCGCCGTCTCGAGAAGCGTCGATGCGGCGGAGAACCGCTCGAGGACGACGTTGCCCGCGGCGATCATCCCCAGTCCGCAGATTGCGCTGTTCTCTGGGTCCCGCTCGCCGCGGCACGCGAGCAGCGGCACGAGGAGTACCATGAAACGCTTCATGAGAGAATTCTACGCGCATGGACCCGATCCGGCCACGCGCATCACCGGGCCGTCGTGGTCTCTGTTGACCCTTCCCTGACACCGGAATATCGTTTGCTCAGGTGACGGGCCGTCCGCGACGGTGCCCGTCTCATTCTGGAGGATGCGCTCATTGCCCTACGACGAACGAACACGCGCGTGCGCGCAGGTCGGGTGACGCGCGATGTTTGAGGGGCTTCGCGACGCCGTGAACGCGGCGCTCGACGCCGCGACACCGCCTCCAGACTGGCGAGACCTACGCGGGCAGATGCATCGCGCGGCGGTCGAGGGGCGGGCGGCGCTAGCCAAGATGCGAGACGATCTCTCGGTCACCGAAGAGGAGCTGGCGGTCGAGCGCCGGCAGTTGGACGACGCGCGTCGGCGTGGGCGACTTGCGACCGACATTGACGACCAGGAAACGGTCGAGGTGGCCCGCCGCTTCGAGGCGAAGCATGAGGAGCGTGTCGCGGTGCTGGAGCAGAAGCTCGCCGCCCAACACGCGGAATTGGCGCTTGCGGAGCGAGAGGTCGAGGACATGGTCGGGCAACTCAAGGAGGTGGAGCGCAGGGGGCTGGCGACGGATCCGTCGGCGCCCGCTGCCGCAGACCTACCCGATGCGGGAGAGACGCGGTTGCGTGAAGACATCGACCGCCAGGCACGCGAAGCGGACGCGGATGCCAGATTACGTGAACTGAAGAAACGCATGGGAAAGTAGGCGAAGCCGATGGATGTGAGACCCGATCGGATGGTGCATCTCGGATATGGCAAGTACTGGCGATCAGATGCGATTGTCGGACTGATGCCCATTGAGGAAGAGCGCGGTCCGGGGCGGCGAACCGCCGTGTATACCGCCACGCTCGATCAACCCCTGACGGCGAGCCGCAGTCAGGAGGCCATTCTCCAAGACATGGCGTTTGCTTCCGACGAGGTCTTTCGCGTGCAGGAAGCCCGCGAGATGCTCTCGGATGTCGCCGACGGGCTCTCCGATGTCCCGGATGTGCTCCGGCGAATGCTCATGACCGAGGCCCGGTTCGATGTCGAGACGTGGGTGCGACGGTTGCGTGGCGCGCTGCGAACGGAGGGCGCGGAGGCCCTAGCCGGACAAAACGACCTGTTCGACTAGCCGCGGTTGCCCGCGTGATGGCAGGCGACCGTTCCCCGGCCGACGGTGCGTAGAGCCGGTACCTCCTGCCGGCAACGCTCATCCTTCTCGATGTGCGGGCAGCGCGGATGGAAGACGCAGCCTGACGGGACGTGGAGTGCGCTTGGTGCATCGCCCGCGAGCACCGTGCGGTCGCGCTGGGCGGTGGGATCCGGGTGCGGGACCGCGGAGAGCAGCGCCGCCGTGTAAGGATGCTGCGGTGCGGCGTACAGGTCGTTGACCGTCCCCCTTTCGACGATCCTCCCCAAGTACATCACTGCCACTCGTGTCGCGACCTGCCGAACGACCGCGAGGTCGTGAGCGACGAAGAGATACGTGAGTCCGCGGCGCTGTTGCAGGTCGCGCAGCAAGGTCAGCACCTGGGCCTGCACCGAGACGTCCAGGGCGGAGACGGGTTCGTCGAGAATCAGGAATTCGGGCTCGACGGCCAGGGCGCGAGCGATGCCCACCCGCTGGCGCTGCCCGCCGGAGAGTTCATGTGGGTAGCGCGGTCGGAATGACTGGTCGAGACCGACTTCGCCGAGCAACGCGTCGACCCGCTGGTCCAACTCGGCGAGTTCACCGAGTCGGTGGATCTCCATGGGCTCCCGCACGGCCTTTCCGATCGTCATGCGCGGGTTCAGCGATCCGAACGGGTCCTGAAACACAATCTGCATGCGACGGCGAAACTGTCGGAGGGCCGGCGGGTCGAGGCCCAGCACGTCGATGCCGTCAAACTCCACCGCCCCGGAATCGGGTTGCGTCAGCCGTAAGATGCACCGGCCCAACGTGGTCTTTCCCGATCCGCTCTCTCCCACGAGTCCGAGTGTCTCCCCGCGTGGAATCTCCAGCGACACGCCGTCAAGGGCGCGCAGTCGATCGCTACGGCCCCATCCGCGGGCGACCGAGAACTCTTTGACCAGTCCCGTGAGCCGGAGCAGCGGGGGAGGGGAAGCTGGGGAGCGGGGGGCCGGATCGGTCATGACTCGCTCCCGTTGTCGTCGGCGACCAACCAGCATCGGGCGGTTCGCTCGGGGCCGACGTCGAGCAGAGCCGGCTCGGTGCGGCACCGCTCCCAGGCTTTGCTACAGCGGGGGTGGAACCGGCATCCGGCGGGCCAGGCAGTTGCCGGTGGGACGGCTCCCGGGATGGCCGGTGTGGGCGTGGCAGGGCCGTCGAGTCGCGGGGCGGCCTCGAGCAGGCCACGCGTGTACGGGTGCTTGGGATCGGCAAAGAGCTCAGGTGTAGGTGCGATTTCCACGATGCGACCGCCATACATGACGGCCACTCGATCGGCGATTCCCGCTGCGATGCCGAGGTTGTGGGTAATGAGCAGCATCGCGGTCCCGAATTCGCGCTGGAGGGCGGTGAGCAACTCGAGAATCTGCGCTTGGATGGTGACGTCCAGCGCGGTCGTGGGCTCGTCGGCGATCAACACGCGCGGTCGGCACACGAGCGCGATGGCGATCATTACGCGTTGGCACTGGCCGCCACTCAGCTCGTGCGGGTATGCTCTCGCGCGCTGTTCCAGATCCGGGATCCCGACCAGGTGCAGCATCTCGATGGCGCGGGCCCACGCGGCTTTCCTGGTCACGCGCTCATGCGCGCGGACAGTCTCGGCGACCTGCAGGCCAATCGTGAGTACCGGGTTGAGGCTGGCCATCGGTTCCTGGAATACGATGCCGATGCCGGCTCCCCGTACGTGCCGCAGGTCGCGCTCGCGGAGCCTAGTCAGGTCGGTTCCCTCGAACTGCACCTGGGCGGTGGACGCGATTAGCCCCGGGGGGGTCGGGATCAGCCGCAGAATCGAGAGCGCCGTGACCGTTTTGCCGGATCCCGACTCGCCCACGAGCGCGAGCGTCTCGCCGGCGTGGAGATCGAACGAGACGTCATCGACGGCGCGCGCCGTGCCGTCAACCGTGGCGAACGTCGTCGTCAGGTTGCGGACGCTGAGGACGGGGCTCATGCTCATCGGCGGCGCGGGTCGAGGGCTTCGCGCACACCTTCACCCAACACACTGAATGCCAGTACCGTCAGGACAATTGCCACGCCGCCCGCCGTCGAGATCCACGGTGCCACCGTGAGCACGTGGCGACCGTCGTTGATGATGTTCCCCCACGATGGCGTGGGCTGCGGCACGCCGACCCCCAGGTACGATAGGCCGGCCTCGATCAGGATGACCTGCCCGACGCCGAGTGTAGCGACGACAATGATGGGCCCGGCAACATTCGGCAGGATGTGGCGAGTTAGAATGCGTACGGATCCGGCACCGAGCGCACGCGCTGCGGTGACGTACTCGCGTCCACGGGCGCTCTGCACCTCCGCGCGCACGATCCGACTGGTTCCGAACCATCCCGTCATGCCGAGAACCGCGATCAACGCCGGCACGGTGACCCCTTCCCACAGCACAAGCACCACGAGCAGCAGGAACAGACGTGGCACCGCGAGTCCGGCGTCCACGATCCGCATGAGCACCGTGTCCACCAGCCCACCCATGAAGCCCGCCGTGAGTCCGACGGTGGTTCCGACGGTCACGGCGATGGTCATCGCGAAGAGGGCGATCGACAGGGAGATCCTCGCTCCGAAGAGAATGCGGCTCAATAGATCACGACTGTAGAGGTCGGTCCCCAACGGGTGTGCGGCCGACGGGGCGACGTTGCGCAGCGTGACGAGGTCGAGCTGTGCGGTGGGATCGTAAGGAGCGAGCCAGGGTGCCGCGAGGGCCACCAGCGCAAGCGCGCCGACGAGCGCGACACCCACGCGGAGCCGATTCACGATGCTGACCTCGTGCGCGGGTCGGCCGCACGCGTGAGCAGGTCGGCGAGCAGGTTGCCGAAGACGACCATGACAGCGGCCATGATTGCCGCCCCGGTGACCATTGGGTAGTCGCGTCGCCCAATGGCGTCGGCCGCCAGCTTGCCCATGCCGGGCCACGCAAAGACCGTCTCCACGAGGACCGCGCCCGAGAGCAGAACGGGGAGGGCGAGGCCCGCGATCGTGATCGTGGGGAGGAGGGCGTTCCGCAGCGCATGACGCAGGACCACGACGCGCTCGCGCAATCCTTTGGCGCGCGCGGTGCGGACGAAATCCTGTGCGATGGCCTCCACCATGGCGGCACGTTGGTGCCGCGCCGTGTAGCCAGCGCCGACCAGCCCAAGTGTCATTGCGGGCAAGACGAGGTGGTGCAGTCTATCCGCGATCTTGCCGAGAGGTGATAGAAACGGGTACGTCACGGGGTCGGTCACGCCGGCCACTGGAAACCAATCGAGTCGCTCGCCCAACCCGAATAGCAGCATGAGGCCCAGCCAGAAGACGGGCATCGAGTAGAGCGTCAACGTGATGATCGAGAGCGCTCGATCGGTGAGCGTTCCCGACCGCATTCCCTGCACGATGCCCGCGCCGACACCGATGCCGAAATCGATGAGCAGAGCCGCGGCCGCGAGTAGGAGTGTATTCGGAATAGCGTCCCGGATGGCGTGGCTCACGGCTCGCCGTTCGGCGAACGACGTCCCGAGGTCACCGTGCACGAGCCGCCAGAGGTAGCGCACGTACTGGACGTGCAAGGGTCGATCGAGGCCGAAGTTTACGCGCGTCTGTTCGACGACCTCTGGTGGGATGCGTGCGTCTGACATGATGGCGGTGAGGGGGTCGCCGGGCGCGGCATGGAGCAGTACGAAGGTCAGGGTCGCTACGACGAACACGACGACTAGGCCTTGCCCCAGGCGAGCGAGAAGATAGCGAGCCACGATGTCTACAAGATGAGACTCACCGGCGCCACGTCCAGGCGGGATCGTCGAAAACCGGTTCTGGGGGAGGTGGAGCGTCGCTGGTGGTCCACTCGCCCGCCCATGTGCGTTGTGCCGCGGTTGCGAGAACCCGTGCTACATCTGCGAACGCGACGGGTCTACCCAATGTCGCGCGCAACGATGTCGCTGCTGTCTCCGGCGCCGCCCCACGCGTGATCTGGGCGAGTATGCCCTGGTCGTCGCGCAGCAGGATGGATCCGTGTTGCAGGAAGGCGCCGCCGTGCCGTACCTGCGCCGACCCCACCAGTTTGCGATGCCCGATTACTACCTCGCCGCCCACGGGCGCCGCGAAGCAGGCGCCCGCGCCCACCGGGCTCGCCCGCCCGCCGGCAGCGAGTCGCGCGTCCGCCCCGAGCGCGCGGACGGCTTCGGCGACCACCTCGTGTATGGCGAGAAAGGTGTCGCGTAGTCCACCGAACGATTGGACCGGTGCAGCGACCGCATACGTGACCTCCGCGTCGTGCCACACCGCGCGTCCGCCGGTTGGTCGGCGAACGGTGTCGAGGCTCAGCCGGCGGATGCGATCGACGTCGTATCGGGTGCGGGCCGGTTCGTTGCGCCCGAAGGACAGACAAGCGGGCCGCCAACAGTAGATGCGGAGGAACGCCCTGTCTTCACGGGCTGCGTGCAACAGCGCCGCGTCGATCCCCATGTTGTCCGCGCCGGTGCGGCCGCGCGGGTCCACGAGGAGGGTCCACCGCATCAGGGGTGGCGTCAGCGCGTCGCGTACGACTTGATGGGCGGACAGGAAGAGACGAGGTTGCGGTCGCCCCACACGTTGTCGAGCCGCCCCACGGCGGGCCACACCTTGCCCACTCGTGTTGCGTCCGACGGAAAAGCAGCCCGTTCGCGGTCGTACGGTCGGTCCCACGCGTCGGCGATCACCTGTTGCAGCGTGTGCGGTGCTCGCGAGACGACGTTGCTGTCGCGATCCGCGGTGCCCGCTTCGATCTCTGCGATTTCGGCGCGGATAGCGATCAGCGCGTCGCAGAACCTATCCAGCTCCTCCTTCGACTCGCTTTCGGTCGGTTCGACCATCATCGTGCCTGGTACGGGGAAGGAGATCGTAGGCGGGTGGAAGCCATAGTCGATGAGCCGTTTCGCGATGTCCTCGACCTCCACGCCGCTGGTGCGTTTGACCGGCCGCGTGTCGAGAATCCCCTCATGCCCCACGAGGCCATGTGCGCCGCTGTACAACAGGTCGAAGTGTCCCTCGAGGCGCTTCATGACGTAGTTGGCGCTCAGAATAGCGACTTTGGTCGCATTGGTCAGGCCATCGGCACCCATCATCGCGATGTACGCCCATGAGATGGGGAGGATGGAGGGGCTACCCCAGGGTGCCGCCGAGACGGTGCCACACGATTGTGCGTGACCTAGCGGGACCACCGTGTGATCGGGCAGAAAAGGCGCGAGGTGCTCCGCGACCGCGATGGGTCCCATACCCGGCCCGCCCCCGCCATGCGGGATGCAGAACGTCTTGTGCAGGTTTACGTGGCAGACGTCCGCGCCAAAATCCCCCGGGCGGCAGAGCCCTACCTGCGCGTTCAGATTAGCACCGTCGAGGTAGACCTGGCCGCCGGCTGCGTGGACCAGGTCGCAGAGCGTCTTGATTTTGCCTTCGAACACCCCGTGCGTAGATGGATACGTCACCATGATGGCGCCAAGGGTCCCCTTGTACTGCTCCGCCTTCGTCTCGAGGTCAGCCAGGTCGATGTTGCCCTGTTCGTCGGTCCCGACCACCACGACATCCATTCCGGCCATCACGGCACTTGCCGGGTTGGTGCCGTGGGCGGACTTCGGGATGAGGCACGTCGTGCGGTGCGTCTCGCCACGGGACCGATGATACGCGCGGATCACGAGCAGGCCGGCAAACTCGCCCTGCGCCCCAGCGTTGGGCTGGAGTGAGACGGCGTGCATCCCGGTAATCTCGGCCAACCACCGCTCGAGCGTCTCAAACAGCTCGGTGTACCCGCCCGCCTGTTCGCGCGGCACGAACGGATGGAGTCCACCGAAGCCCGACCAGCTGATGGGCATCATCTCGGTGGTCGCGTTGAGCTTCAGCGTGCACGAACCGAGGGGGATCATCGCGGCGGTCAGCGACAGGTCGCGGTTCTCGAGGCGCTTGAGATAGCGCAGCATCTCGGTCTCGGCCCGGTAGGTGTGGAACACAGGATGCTCGAGGAATGAGCTTGCGCGCCGGAGTGTGGTCGGGATGGCGTCGCCCTCGATAGCAGCTAGATCGGGGGGCGTTGCGTCGGCCGCGGCTGCGAGGGCGGCGACGAGGTCGGAGAGATCGTCGTCGCCGGCCGTCTCATCCAACGCGATCGACACGCGTGTCTCGCTGGCACGCCGGAGGTTGATGCGCCGGCTGCGTGCTTCCTCCATGATACGATCGGCGCGTTCGCGCGTGGTCTCGACTGTGAGCGTATCGAAGTAAGCGTCGTTGACCTGCGCATACGCTAGCTGGCGGAGCGCCTCCGCGAGCCGGGCCGCCTGGCGGTGCGCTCGGCGCGCAATGCGGCGGAGTCCGTTTGGGCCGTGGTAGACGCCGTACATCCCGGCGATTACGGCGAGTAGGACCTGTGCCGTGCAGATGTTGCTGGTTGCCTTGTCGCGCCGGATATGCTGCTCGCGCGTCTGCAGCGCCATGCGCAGCGCCACGCGTCCATCCACGTCTCGCGACACCCCGATGATGCGACCCGGGATCTGCCGCTTGTATTCGTCCCGGGTGGCGAAGAAGGCGGCGTGCGGGCCGCCGTACCCGAGCGGTACGCCGAACCGCTGAGAATTGCCCACGGCGATATCGGCGCCCCAGGCGCCCGGCGGAGCGAGCAGCGTGAGCGCCAGCAGGTCGGTGGCGACGGTCACCAAGGCGCCCGCTTCGTGTGCTCGCTCACAAACCTCGTGGAGGTCGCGCACGTGGCCGTAGGTGTCCGGGTACTGAAGGAGCGCGCCAATGACGGTCTGATCGAACGTGAACTGATCGGGTGATCCCACTTCGATGCCGATCCCGCGCGCGGCCGCACGCGTCTCGAGGACGGCGATTGTCTGCGGGTGACATGCCGCATCGATCAGAAACCGCGCGCCGTCGTGCCGCTTGGTGACCGTGGCCGACATCGCCATTGCCTCAGCCGCCGCCGTGGCCTCGTCGAGCAGCGACGCGTTGGCCACCGGCAACTCGGTGATGTCGGAGACCATCGTCTGGAAATTCAGGAGGGCCTCGAGCCGCCCCTGTGCGATCTCGGGTTGGTAGGGCGTGTACGCGGTGTACCAGCCTGGGTTCTCGAGGACGTTCCGCTGAATGATGGTGGGCGTGACACAGTTGCTGTATCCCATCCCGATGAAGGAGCGGAACACCTGGTTTCGCCCGGCGAGTGAGCGGAGGCGGTCGAGCACCTCCGCTTCGCTGGCGGCCGCAGGGAGGTCCAGCGGAGCACGCAACCGGATATCGTCGGGGACGACCGCATCAATGAGTGCGTCTAGCGAATCGTAGCCCATTGCGTCGACCATGGTCGCGATGTCATCTGGTCGCGGGCCAATGTGGCGGTCGGCGAAACAAGCGACCGCGTCTCGAGCGGTTGTTGAGGAATCGTGTGCGTGGTTGAGCTTCTGGGCCATGGCTCCTCACATAACAAACGCCCCGGGGCGACCCCGGGGCGTGTGACCGTTCAGTTTCTTCGGTGTGTCCGCTCCGGGAGCGAGCTACTCGCCGACGTGCTGTGCGTAGTCGGTGGATGCGAGGAGCTCGTTGAGCTCCCCTGCGCTCCGGAGCTGCATCTTGATCATCCAACCATCTCCATATGGGTCTTTGTTGACGAGAGCCGGGTCGTTCTCGAGTGCGTCGTTGATCTCGACGACCTCGCCGGCAAGCGGAGAGAACAACTCGGAGACCGCCTTGACGGCCTCGATCGTCCCGAAGACGTCCATGCGACTGAGCGACGTTCCCACGTCAGGCAGATCGACGTACACGATGTCGCCGAGCTCTCCTTGCGCGTAGTCCGTAATCCCAACGATCACGGTTCCGGGTTCGTCACCGGTCTTCACATATTCGTGTTCTTCGGTGTAGCGCAAATCAGACGGGATGTCGGACATGGCAATGCGACCGGAGAAGGGTGGAACAGACGAGGCGGAAGATTATCCCAGCCCGCGGGCCAAGTCAAGCAGCGCGTTCCACGCGTGCTGGGCGTGTTGCCGCAGCGTGTCTAGCGTGTCCGCGTTCTCGATCACGAGGTTGCTGCGGGCGCGCTTCGTGGCCGACGGCAGTTGTGCGGCCATGAGGTCGTCGGCTTCCTGCGCGGACAATCCCCGATCTCGCACGAGTCGATCGTGTCTGATAGGATCCGGGGCGTCGACGAGGACGACGGCGTCGAAATCGGACGGGTCGAGCACCTCGAAAAGGAGCGGGATATCGCTCACGACCACCCGGTCGCCACGCGCCCGCGCCTCCTCGACGAGAGTGGTGCGCCGGCGTTGGACCGCCGGGTGGACGATGGCGTTGAGCGCGCTGCGGGCATCGGCGTCGGCCATGACGCGCCGTCGCAACATGTCCCGGTCGAGCGAGCCGTCCGCTTGCATGACGGTCTCGCCAAAGCGGTCGCGGATCGCGTTCACCACCGAGCTTCCTGGCTGTTGCACCTCGCGCACGATGGCATCGGCATCGATCACGGTGGCGCCCCATTCGGCAAACCATCGGGCGACGGTGGATTTCCCCGAGGCGACGTTGCCGGTCAGCGCGACGTTAAGCAACTAGACGCACAGACAGAGTAGACGCTCAGGCGCACAGACGCGCAGATGCACAGACGCACAGACGCACAGACGCTCAGGGGTGCACATGGCTGGCGATCGGCGAAGATGTCGTCATCGGGGACCCCTGAGCACCTGAGCAACTGAGCAACTGAGCGTCTAGCCTTCCAGCAGGTCAGCTTGGTCGACATAAACGGCCGGTACCTCGTGGCAATGGCGGCATCGGGCCTCGTACGACTCCGAGCCGCCCACCAGAATCGTGGGCGAGTCGTAGACGGCGGGTTTTCCATCGACCAATCGTTGATTGCGGCAGGCGGGGTCGCCGCATACGACGCAGATCGCATGCAGCTTGTCCACGATCTCGGCAACGGCGAGCAACTGCGGCATTGCCCCGAAGGGCTCGCCGCGAAAATCGGTGTCGGTACCGGCGAGGATCACCCGGATGCCGCGGTCGGCAAGCGCGGTCACGACTTGGGCGATGCCCATGTCGAGGAACTGTGCCTCGTCGATGGCCACGACATCCACGCCGGTGCGTACGCGGCGCATGATCTCGCCTGACGAATCGACGGGGATCGCGTCGGCCGTGATGCCGTCGTGTGTGGTGACGGAGTGCAGGCCGGTGTAGCGGTCATCCAGGTGTGACTTGAACACCTGGACGGACTTACGCGCGATGATGGTGCGGCGGACGCGGCGAATCAGCTCTTCGCTCTTGCCGCTGAACATGACGCCCGAGATGACTTCGATCCAGCCGGGTCGGGTGCCGTGATACACGCTACCCCCAGCCCCCGCCCGACGCAGCGCGGGCGAGCATGCTGTCAACATCGGTTTTGGGGCCAGTGTCCATCCGCATTCGTTAGGAAGCCTCTGAGCAAGCCACAATCATGCCGAGATCCCGCAGCCTAGGGGAACGCGGCATTGTAAGGCGCGATCGCTCCGGAGACAAGCGGGTTGCGGCAGCGAAGCGGGAAGCGATATTGCGGGAGCCCATTTGCGGAGGAAGTGTGAACAAGGCCGAGTTGATCGAAGCGCTGGCAAGCCGGCTCGACTTGCCCAAGACGGATGCTACCCGAACCGTGGAAGCGGTCTTCGGCATGGATGGGGTCATCGTCGAGACGCTGCGTGCGGGTCAGAGAATCCAGATCACCGGGTTCGGGAGCTTTCAGGCGAAGGCGCGCGCGGCGCGGACCGGGCGTGATCCGCGGACCGGAAACCCAATCCAGATCAAGGCATCGACGCAGCCCACCTTCAAGGCGGGACAGGGGTTTAAAGACGCACTGAATCCCTAACGGCTTTCGGGCCGGGCCGACACGCGGCGGCCCCGGATGACCGCACCGGTGAGGCCCCGCACGACCGCATCCAGGTCGTCGGGGCGCACCTCTACGAGCGTGAACCGGTCTCGGATATCGATACGTCCGATGTTCTTGCCCGGAATGCCGACCACGTTGGCGATCACGCCAACCACATCTCCCGGCCGGAGCCGGTCGGAACTGCCCAGGTCCAGATGGACACGTGTCTTGGCGAGTGCGTCGGGCACATCGGGCACAGCCGTGGCGGCAGGTGCCAGGTCCGCAGCGGCAGCGGCTACGAGCGCCGGGTCGAACTCCTGAAAGAGGGGTGCCAGCGCCAGCAGTTGGCCGTCGAGGCCCCCTTGGCGCACGCGTTCCCGAACCCGACGCCGCAGCTCGGATGCCCGGTCGCGCGCGCGGTCGGCTTCGGATCGGCGGGGGAACGGGCGCAGCGTCTCGACCAGCCGTTCTAGATAGGGTACCTGGTCGGCGCGCAGTACTACGAGGACGTCCTCGGCCGATGCCCGGAGTTGGGCGATGACCTCCTGCGAGACACAATCGACGGCGAGGACGAGCGCTACACGCTCGCCCGCCGGATCCTCACCGATCTCCACCGCATCGGCGGCCGTCACCGACGCCCAGGCTTCGTGCCGGTGGGGAAGCGGGTCCCAGATCCGGGCCGAATCCGGGTTTATCGAGTTCAACGCCTCCTGCACGACGAGCCGCACGTCCTCTTCGCCGCTGGCTGTGGCGAACCGCACGGTTCCCGTAGACGCATGTGGCGGGCGCGAGGCTACGGCGACGGGCGCCCGGTGGGCGTGCCGAGTGAGCAGATCGGCAATACGTGTCTCGTCCGACGTGACGAAGATGCGCTGGGCGTCTCGCGCGTCGGCCAGCAACGTGTCCAGTACCTCTGCAGCGTCGGCATGCGCTGTTTCCGGCCAGAGGATGACGATACGCCGGACGGGTGTGAGCTTGAGGGTGGTTTGGCGGACCAGGTCGAGCGCGTCTTGGGGTGTCACGACGAGCGTTCGGACCGCGCCGGCCCGAAGGAGCCGCCCGATACGGGTCCGGCCAGAAGCCACCGCGACAGATTGCAGGTGCGCGAGATCCAGGGTGCTTCGCTGCACGTCCCATGCGGTGGCGATCTCAGGCACGACGATCACGGTCGTCGGCGTCTCGCCGGACTCGATCGGAGCGGCGGCCAGCATGGGCCGGGCGGCCCATGCCGCCGGGGGACAGACGTACACCAACGGCTTGCCGCCGGTCAGTGCGGCGCGGTGCGCGGCGTCCAGCGCCGGCACGAGGTCCATGCTCACTCCACCCTCAATTGTCAAAGATGGCTATCATGCTACCTTCGCCCCGAGACGATGGCAATGACGCGCCGCAAGGCGCTGTGTTTGGGGGAGACACGTGAGGCGCATTCCGTTGGTCGTTGCACTCCTGATAGTCGCGGTAGCGGGTCCGTTGCCGGGCCGGCAGGCGCGGCGCTCGGCCCGTGAGCTCGGGATCATAGTGGGAATCCTGGAGCCCGGGCGGTGGAATGCCATCACTGATGTCACGGGTGTTCGTGTCGGCCACACGACGATTCAGCAGGCCGATTCAATCAATACCGGGGTCACCGCCATCCTCCCGCACGGGGGAAACATCTTCCAGGAAAAAGTCCCTGCGGCGATCGTCGTGGGGAATGGATTTGGGAAACTCGCGGGTTTTACGCAGGTGCAAGAGCTGGGTGAGCTCGAGTCGCCGGTGTTGCTGACGTGTACGTTGTGCGTCTCGCGGGTGGTAGATGCCGGCCTTACCTATTTGCTGGGTCTTCCCGGGAACGAACGTGTGCGATCAGCCAACGTCGTGGTGGGCGAGACAAACGATGGGTTTCTCAATGACATCCGCCAGCGCGCGGTTACCGAAGCCGATGTGCTGCGGGCGATCATGATTGCCGACACCGGCGCGGTCGATCAGGGCAGCGTGGGGGCCGGTAGAGGCACGATTGCGTTCGGGTGGAAGGGCGGCATCGGGACGTCGAGCCGGGTGCTTCCGGATGAGTTGGGTGAGTGGACGGTTGGTGTGCTCGTCCAGACGAATTTTGGCGGAGTGCTCTCCATCAACGGCGCGCCGGTAGGTCGCGAACTGGGCCGTTACTACCTGCGTGGGGTGATCGAGACCGGGCAGAGTGGACGAGAAGACGAGGGCGACGGGTCCATCATGGTCGTGGTGGCGACCGATGCCCCGCTGAGCCATCGAAACCTCGAGCGCCTGGCTCGTCGCGCGCTTGCTGGTGTGGCGCGCACGGGAAGCTCCATGACGAACGGATCAGGTGACTACGTGATCGCGTTCTCAACGGTCGGGGTTCGCCAGGCGGCTACTCCGCTCCCGAACGATCGCATGAGTCCGTTGTTCGAGGCGGTGATCGAGGCTACGGAAGAGGCCGTGTACAACTCCCTGTTCATGGCGACCACGGTTCGGGGTCACCGCGGTGAGATCGGCGCGCTCCCGATCGATTCGACTCTCACCATCCTGCGGCGATACGGGGCCGTCAGTCAATGAAGGGCTACTCGAGAAACCTCGAGTATCTCGAGCCGTCCGTAACGCTCGCGATCAGCCAGCTCGCCAACCAGAAGCGCGCGGCCGGCGAGGACATCATCAACCTGTCGGCGGGCGAGCCGGACTTCGGCACCCCGAGGCTCATCGCCGAGGCCGGCGTACGGGCCATCCAACAGGGTAAGACACATTATCCGCCCAACCCCGGTCTGCTGGAGTTGCGGGCGGCGGCGGCGCGACACTTTTCGCTGTTGTCGGGTGGCCGTGCGGTGAACGCCGACTGGTTCGTCGTGTCGTCCGGTGCCAAGCAATCGGTGTTCAACGCGTGCTTCGCTCTGTTTGGTCCCGGGGACCGGGTGTTGCTGCCTACGCCCTACTGGGTGTCGTATCCGCAGATCGTACGCTTCGCGCGCGCCGAGCCGATCTTCGTACCGGGGGCGGTGGAGTGGAGCCTGAAAGTCGGTGTAGAGGATCTCGAGAAGGCGCGCGACATCAAGACCAAGGGACTGATCCTCTGCTCGCCGAGTAACCCGACGGGCGCTGTCTACACGCTGGCCGAGCTGCGGGCCATCGCGGAGTGGGCCGCGAAGCACGAGATCTGGCTGATCGCCGACGAGATCTATCGGCGTATCCACTTTGGCCCGGGTCCCGCGCCGTCGGTGCTGGATCTGCCAGACGAGCTGCTCGATCGGGTCGTCATGATCAGTGGCGTGAGCAAGGCCTACGCGATGACGGGGTGGCGGATTGGGCTTGGGATGGCTCGGACCGAGGTGGCGAAGGTCATGGCGGGCGTGCAGTCCCACATAACCAGCGGTGCGTCACAAGCAGGACAGTGGGCGGCGGTGGAGGCATTCGGCAACGAGCGGGTGGAGGAAGATGTGGCGGCCATGGTCGAGGCGTTCCGCCAGCGCCGGGACCTCGTCGAGGAACACTTCAGGAGTACTCTGCCGGGAATCGAATTCGTGGATCCGGTGGGCGCCTTCTATTTCTTCTTCCGAGTGGATCACCTGTTCGATCAGGAGCTGAACGGGGCTGCGCAGCTTTGCGAGCTGCTGCTGTCCCGCGAAGGTATTGCGCTGGTTCCGGGTGAGGCGTTTGGCGATCCCCGCTGGGTCCGTCTCAGTTACGCGGCTTCGGAGGACGATCTGCAACGGGCGCTCGAGCGGATCAGTCGGTTCATGATAGGAGGCCAACGGCGCGATTGACGCCCGGTGGTCCGGCGGACATCCTCTACGCAACCGGACCGCTGCAGCATGGCTGGTTTCCGGTAGCAGCACGCGCCCGCCATCCCGGAGGACTCCTCTGATGCGTTCCACCGTTCTGGCTTGTTTCGCTCTCGCCTTTGTCGGGACGCTCGCGCCGCGCGCGACCGAGGCCCAGGTGGGCGCCCACGTCCTCACGAACGCTCGGTTCTGGACTGGTGACTCGACGCGGCCGTGGGTGGACGCCGTGGCCTACCGCGGTGAATGGATCATCGCGGTCGGTGACCGGGACGAGGCGATCCGTGCCGCGGGTCCGGGTGCGGAGATCGAGGAGCTTGGCGGGGTGATGGTTACACCGGGGTTCATCGACACACATACCCACTTCAACAGCGCCGGCCGGCTGCTACTCGGAGTCAACCTGCTCGATGTTGCCGACGACGCGGGCCTGCGACGGCGCGTCGCCGAAGCCGATCGCCGACTTCCCCGGGGTGCCTGGATGTTGGGCGGCGATTGGGGTGCGTACGACCTGGAATCGACCTGGGCGCCGCGTCGCGATCCGCTCGACGAGGTGCTGACCGACCGGCCGGCGCTGCTCAACAAGTGGGATCGATCGCAATACCTGGCCAATGCGGCCGCGCTCCGCGCTGCCGGTATCGATCCCGCGACCCACGACGGCTACGTCGAAGGGGATGAGCTGCGCCGCGTTCGGGAAGCTGTTCCGCCCGCGGGCCTCGACCAGCGCCTGGCCGAGGCGGCGCTCGCGTTACATGATCTCAAGAGCCACGGCGTCACCGAGATCCACGACATCACCGGTGACGAGCAGATGCGCGTGTTCCAGCGCCTGCTTCGCGTAGATTCGCTGACGGTCCGCGTATGCGCCCGACCGACCCTGGACAAGTGGGAGCATCTCGCCGCGCTGGGGATGCAAACGGGTTATGGGAACCGAATGCTCCGCGTATGCGGCCTCAAGGGATTCGTCGATGGGATCATGGGGAATTCCTCGGCAATGTTCCGGGAACCGTACCGGCACATGCCTGAGACGTCGGGACGCTGGCGCAGCATGATGTCTCCGCCAGGGAACATGGAACGGTTCATCGTTGGAGCGGATACGGCCGGGCTCACGCCGCAGATCCATGCGATCGGCGACCTCGCGGTCGACACGCTGCTCGACATGTTTGCAGCAGCCATCAGGGAAAATGGCCCGAGAGATCGCCGCTTCCGGCTGATCCATGCGCAGGTGGTGGAAGACGATGATTTCGCGCGATTTGGGGAGTTGGGAGTGATCGCCGAGGTGCAGCCGTACCACGCCATCGACGATATGCGCTGGATGGAGGATCGGATTGGTGACCGGTCGCGCGGCGCGTACGCATTTCGCTCGCTGAAAGACGGCGGCGCGTTGCTGGTGTTCGGATCAGATTGGCCTGGAACCAACGCCTCGTGGTATCCGGCGGAACCCCTGCTCGGAATCTACGCGGCGGTGACCCGCCAAACGCTGGATGGCGAGCCGGCGGGCGGATGGTATCCGGACCAGCGACTCACGGTCCAGGAGGCGCTCGAGGCGTACACCATCGCTGCGGCGTACGCGGGTTTCAGCGAGAGCTGGAAGGGGAAACTCGCGCCCGGTTACGTTGCAGATTTTGCCGTGCTCTCGCAAAACCTCTTTGAGATCGGACCGGCGCAGATCAAGGATGTCGCGGTCGAGGGGACGATGGTTGGCGGACGCTGGGTATATCGACGTGAGCACCCCTGAACCGGTCGCCCGGTACATCGCGGAGCTTTTCGCGCCGGAGGACGACGCCCTCCGGGCAATCCGTACCGCGCATGCTACGGCGGAGCTTCCGGAGATTCACGTCTCGGCGGTGGAGGGCAAGCTTCTCCAGGTGCTGCTGCACGCCATTGGCGCGCACCGCGTTCTCGAGGTCGGCACCCTGGGCGGATACAGCGCCATCTGGATGGCCCGTGCGCTGCCAACCGGCGGGACGGTGACGACCATCGAGGGCAACGAGCGGCACGCCGCGTTTGCGCGCGAGGCGGTCACACGGGCGCAGGTCGCGGATCGGGTCGAGATCATCGGTGGCGAGGCGCTCGACACGCTCGCGACCCTCCCCGGACCGTTCGATGCCGTGTTCTTGGATGCCGACAAAGCGCCATTGCCGCAGTACTTCGCACACGCCATGCGTCTGCTCCGCCGCGGCGGTCTGCTGGCGTGTGACAACACGTTCATGGACGGGCATATCGTCGAGGATGACGCCACATCCTCGGATGTCGAGGGGATGCGTGAGTTCAACCGGCTTGCGGCGACCGACCGGCGTTTGGTGACGGCAGTGATTCCGGAACGGGACGGCTTGCTGGTGGCCATCAAGGTCGGCGACTGACTACGACGACCTCGACCCGCGCCCGGGTGCGGAACGCGCTCGTACGCGCCGGCGGGGTGCCCGCGCGCGCGCAGGTGCGCACGCGGGTGGCGCAGCCCGTTTCGCGACCCTTCGCGTCCGGTCGGGTGGTGGAAGGGTCCCGCATTCGGGAGATCGACTGCGGGTCACCCACCCACGCGCCCGACGGGGTTGGTTTTGCCGACGGGATCCAGCGCTGGGTCCTGGACGGACACTTGGGGCTCGCGCCCGTCGTCCGCGCCCACGTCGCCGCGGCGGTGCTGGTCCGCAATGACGGTCGATTCCGCGCGGAAACGTGTGAGACGGAGGAGTTCCTCGTCGTCCCGGGTAGGCGCGTCACGCCGGCGCAGCTCGCCGCGTTGCAGGATACCGGGCTTGCCGTGCACGAGACCGATCCCGCGGACCGCGCACACCCCATAGTGGATCGTTACTCAGCGGTGCAGGTCGTGGAACGGCGGCGGGAGGCGGCGGAACGGCGCGCCGTTACCACGTACGTCCAGCGTCATCCGCATGCGTGGGTCGTGGTAGACGGGCCGATCGGATTCTTCGGAGACGAGCCCGCGGCATCGCGCGCGGTGGGGCTGATCAAGACGCACGACACGCAGTTCCTCGAGGGCGCGGATCTCGAGATTGCGCTCACACTACGCGCGGGACATCGGTCGAGCGTCTTCGAGCGGACGGTACACGGTCGCCACGCGGTGTACTCGTGGTACCTTAGACTGTGGCCGTGGCGCGATGAAGATCTGTTGCACGGCCTGACGCGCCTCGAGCGGCGGCCAGACCCGGCGGCCGTGGTGGAAGCCGACGAGGTGAGTCGTTGGATGCTTGCCGAGCGCGCGCCGCTCTCGGCGCCGGAGGCCCGTTGGGATCGGTTGATATACCCAATTCGTGAAGTCGAAACCTATCTCCGCGCGCGCGCAGGGGGTTGGGGCTGACAGAAGGCATCGGACCCGTCATCGGGCGGGTCATCGCAACCGAGCAGCTTCCCGCAAGTCCGCACCAGTTCCATTTCTGGACGGCGACCGAGACCGCGATCGGGATTGGTGCCATCGTGCGCGTGGCGTCGCCGTCGCGCACGGTGTACGGCGTCGTGCAGGACGGGCGTGCGTACTCCGATCTCGCAACGCCGCTGCACGAGGTCATTGCGTCGGAAGGGGACCCGACAGCACCCGATCCTCCCAGCCGACGCACCGAGATCCGGTTGTGGACGGCGGCGGTGCTCCGGCACGAGCCGGAGGAGCCTCTACAGCCCGTGCCCCTTGCCAACGTCCATGCCGCAACCGAATCCGACGTAGAGATCGCCCTGCGTATGGATGCGTATGTGCGAGGTGAAGAGCCGACGGCCATTCCTGTGGGACTCTACACCGCCGGCGGGACCGAGGCGCCGGTCTACCTCGACGCCGACTTTCTGCTCGGGCCCGAGTCGGCGCATCTCAACATCAATGGGGTGTCGGGGCTCGCCACCAAGACAAGCGCCGTCGTGTTCCTTATCGGGTCAGTGTTCGCGCACTTCCCCCGCTCGAAAGGTCGTATTGCCGCCGTCTGCTTCAACGTCAAGGGTTCCGATCTGGCGTTTCTCGACCAGCCGGCCGATCTGACAGAGCGGGATCGCGAGATGTACCGCGCCCTCGCCGTTCCGGCGGAACCTTTGAAGAACGTACGCTACTACGCACCGCTCAAGGCCGACGGCGTCAATCTGAACAGCCTGCGGTCTCATCCAGATCTAGTGGGATCGGTGGAGCCGCTCACGTGGGGGCTGCACGAAGTACTCGACTACGCCGAGGTCCTGCTGAATCGGGACGATATCGATGCCAAGGCCGACGCGTTTCTCGATTTCCTCGCTGATCGGGTCGTTGGAAAGACGTTCAACGACGAATGGGGCGGTCGCCACCGGGTCGAAAGTTTCGCGGATCTGGAAAAACTATTTCGGGCCATCTTTGATGGACTCGAGGCGACCGGCGGTCGCGACATGTGGCGCACCCATCACATCGCAACGATTCGTAAGGTGCGCAACCGTCTGCTCAATATTTCGACCCGTTGCAAGGGATTGGTAACCGACGAGGAAGGCGGCAACGATTTGCCGTTCGGCGCGTTCGACGATAGAGCCGTCTACGTCGTCGATGTGTCGGGTGTGGATCAATTGGGGCAGGATCTCGTATTCACGCGCATCGTCTCCAAGCTGCGTGAGCACCTGGAACGGCGTGAGCTCGGGGTCGAGCACGTGATAGTGTTCGTCGACGAGTTGAACAAGTATGCGCCGGCGGACGGTCCCGAGACGTACGTGCGCCGCATGCTACTGGACATCTCCGAACGAGGACGGTATCTGGGACTCGTGTTGTTCGGAGCCCAACAGTTTCGGTCGCAGGTGCACCGCCGCGTCGTGGGGAACGCAGGCACGACCATCTACGGCCGCATGGACGTCGATGAACTTGCGACACCGGGATACCAGATCCTGTCGCCCGCTACCAAGATCAAGCTCGCCACGCTTCCGAAGGGTGAACTGATGGTGCGGCATCCGCACTTCACGCAGCCCGTCTTTCTGCGGTTCCCGCGCCCGGCCTCGTTGGCAGGCCGGCAGGGCATCGAGCGGTTCCCGCCGGCGGCGGACGTGCCGTTCGAGGATGCCGTGACACGACAGTTGGCGGCGCTGGACCGCCGGATTACCGCTGCGCGCGTCAAGGACGTCATTGCCGGGCACCGCGACGAGGATGTGCGCTCCGCGTTGCTCGCCACGCGACGCGCACGGCCGGACGACCCGCTGACGTTCTTTGTTGCCCGGCTGCACACCTCGATTCCGCGCCGGTCAGTGGAATCGGCGGAGCAGGACGATGGCCGGACCGTACGCCCACTTGCGCCGGTGGAGGATCCCTATGCGTCGTAGCGTCATCCGCGTCGTCGTGGCGATCGTGCCGCTCATGATCCCGCTGGCGTCGTTGAATGCGCAGCAGGAGATTCTGCTGCGGTTTCGACCCGCGCCCGGGCACGTCGTGCGGATCCTCTCGACGTACACGGCCGCAATGACGTTCAAGAACCTGATGGGAGAGGGGCTCCCGCAAGACGCCGGCAGCCTGTCGGTGGAAGCCGAGATCATGCAATCGATAACCGACCGCGTGCGCTCGGTGGGTGGGGCTGTCACGGTAGATCGCACGGTCGATTCGACCCGCGCCACGGCGCGGCTGGCAGGTCTGGTCCAGTCGGGCACGGCCGATGCGCGGCAGCGAGCGACTGCGCGCGTCGTCATCAGCGATCGGCTGGAGGTACTCGATTTCGCCGTTACCGAGGCGGATTCGCTCACCGCGTTGGTGGAGTCAGCACTCCGCACGCCCATAGGCTACGAGTTTGCCCTGCCGGAACAGCCGATCCGTCCCGGCGACACGTGGGTGACCACACTCCGGTTTCCCTTTCAGAGCATCGACGACAACCGTGCGGACCAGACGCCCGGGCTCGATACGGCTGTCGTGGCCGAAGCAACATTCCGACTCGACAGCATCGTCGTGCGCGCCGGAGATACGCTGGCATATCTCGGCGTACGCGGCAATTTCCAACCGGTAACGATGACGGAGACGGCGGTGCAGGGCGTGAGTGGCTCGGGGACGATCTCCGGGGCTCTTGCGGGGACGCTGATCTGGTCGGCCGGATGGAACGCCTTCGGGTCCGGGGCAATCCGGGCAGTGCTCGCGATGGACTTCGCTCTCCTCGATGGTGGACGGCGCGCCGCGTTGAGTATCGAGTTCGACGTGGTGAATCGGTTCGAGATACGGCCGTAGGCGGCCGTGAGAATCGCGCACCTCGCCGACCTGCACTTGGGATTCCGTCAGTTCTCGCGGCTGACGTCGCACGGTGTCAACCAGCGCGAGACGGACGTGGCGCAGGTGTTTCGGCGGGCGCTGGACGCTGTGATCGACGCTGTGCCAGATCTCATCATCCTCGCCGGCGACCTCTTTCACTCCGTCCGGCCAACCAATGCGGCCATTCTGGATTCGTTCAACCAGCTCCGCCGCGTCCGGGCCGAGCTTCCCGAGACCCCTGTCGTCATCGTTGCCGGGAACCACGATACGCCACGCTCGGCTGAGACGGGGACGATCCTGCGGTTGTTCGAGGCGCTCGATGGCGTGCACGTCGTAGCTTTTCAACCGCGGCGGCTCCACTTCGAACGGCTGCGCACCTCGGTATTGTGCGTGCCCAACATTGCCTGGAGCGTGGCTCCCCGTCCGGACATCGCCCCGGACCCGGACGCCGAGTGGAACCTGCTGGTAACGCACCGCGAGGTGGAAGGTGTAGTACCCCGTCCCGCCGGCACCGCCGATTACGGCCCCATGCCGATCCGGCAACGCGATCTCCACGCCGACCAATTCGACTACGTAGCGCTGGGACATTATCACGTCGCCACGAAGGTTGAGCGCAACGTCTGGTATTCCGGTGCGCTCGAGTACGTCACCACGAACCCCTGGGGGGAGTCGCGCGAGCGGGGTGAGGCGGATGCGGCGGGGTCGAAGGGCTGGCTGCTGGTTGAGCTTGGCAAGCGGCTGCGTGTGCGTTTCCAGCCCGTCGAACTCGCGCGTGGCGTGGTAGATCTCGCACCAATTCAGGGTGCCGGGTTAGGGGCGGCCGAACTGGACCGCGTGATCGGTGACGCCGTCGCTGCGGTTCCGGGTGGTATCGACAGGCAGATCGTGCGCCAGGTAGTGTACGATGTGCCCCGGATCACCGCGCGGGATCTCGATCACACGGCGATCCGGGAACTCAAAGCGCGTGCCCTGCACTTTCGCCTCGACTTACGCCGTCCCACGTCGCCGCGAGAGGTCGGAGTCGGAGCTCCCGGCAGCCGACAGACGCTGCCGGATCTCGTGATCGACTATCTGAAGCACCGGCGGCTCCCGGCCGACGTCTCGCGCGACGCGCTCGTCTCGCTAGGTACGCGATATCTACAGGCGGTGGACGCGCACGAGGCGGAGCCTTAGGCGTGCGGCTACACCGGCTGAAACTCGTCAACTTCCGGCAGCATGAGGCGACCGACATCACGTTAGGTGACGGGATTACGGCAATCATTGGGCCGAACGGTTCTGGCAAGACCACGTTGCTCGAGGCTATCGCGTGGGCATTCTACGGCACGCCGGCCGTGCGCGGCACGCGGGACTCGATTCGGTGGAACCGCGCGCCCGCGCGATCGCAAGTGCGTGTCGACGTCGAGTTTGGGCTTGGTGGGCACGAGTATACCGTGACGCGCACGCTCTATGGTGCCGAGATGTTCAAGGACCAGGCGCCCGTCCCAGTCGCCAACAGCCAGCACGAGGTGACCGCTGCTGTCTGTCGGCTCCTTCGCATGTCTCGCGAGGAATTCTTCAACACGTACTTCACGGGACAAAAAGAACTGGCTGTCATGGCGGCGATGGGCGCCACGGAGCGCGGGAAGTTCCTCTCTCGCCTACTGGGATACGAGAAGCTGCGGCAGGCGCAGGATCTCCTGCGCGAGGCGCGGTCCGGCCTCCGCGGTGAGCTGGCAGGGTTGGAGCGCGGGCTCTTGGACCCGGACCAACTCGCGCGCGAGCGGAGCCAGGCGGAGGCCATGTGCCGGGAGGTCCGCCAGGCGGTGACCGAGTCTGAGCAGCGCCTGCGCGCCGCCCAGCAACGACGCGACGCGGAAGGTCCGCGCTGGACGGAGATCGTGAAGCGCCGCGAGGAGGTGCAGCGGCTGGAGAGCGATCGGCGAGTCGCGGATAAGGAAGTGATCGAGGCCCGGCGCGAGTTCGAGCGGCTGGACCGCGAGCTCGCCGAGGCACTCTCCGCCCAGGACCAGCTCAAGAAAATCCAGCCCGCCCTCGATGAGCTCGAGCCGATGCTGGTCGAGGTCAAGCGACTGGAGCGGGAAGCCGTCGAGGCCGACCGGCGGCGGACCATAGCAGGGCAGCTCGCCGAAGCGCGCGCGCAGGTCGAGCGGTTGGGAGAACGCCGCGATGCGCTCGGTGATCCCGATGCCGATCTTGCGGTGGCCGAGGAGTCGTTTGCCGCCGCAACACGCGTGCAGGAAGAAGAGGAGAAGAAAGAAGAAGATGCTCTGACGGCATACGTGCGAGCGAAACAGGATGCCGAAACGAAGATGCTCGCACTGCGCGACCAGTACCGCGATCTCCAGACGCATCTCGAAGGTGTCGAGCAAGCCGGCCCGGAAGGAACCTGCCCCACTTGCGCCCGCCCGCTCGGTGGCGAGTACGAGAGTGTGATCGAGGCGCTCGGCCGACAGCTCGAAGAGGTTGAGATGAACGGCAAATTCTTCCGACAGCGGTTCGATCAGTTGGCCCAAGAGCCCGCCGATGTGAAAGAGGCGAAGCAACGCTTCCACGCGGCACGGGAGGTGGCACAGCGCGCATCCGAATCGAGCGCGAGTGCGCGCGCCCGGCAGCGTGAGGTCCGGGAGTTGGCCGAGGATATGCGGACCGCAGAGCGACGCATCAAGGACCTCGAAACGGAAATGGCTGGGTTGCCCGAGACCTACGATCACGAGCGGCACGATATCGTGCGAGAGCGGCTGCGTGAACTCGAGCCGCTGCGCACCAAGGGTACCGAATTCCGGATCAAGGCGCAGCGGGCCGCGCAGCTGGTCCACGAGGCAGAAACGGTCGAAAAGGGACTCTCCGAGCGGGAGGCGCGGGTCACCGCCCTGGTCACGCAAATCGAGGCGCTGGGATACGGCGAGGAACGATACGAGGCCGCGCGGGTGGCGTATGAAGAGGCTGAAACAGCGGTGCACGATGCTGAACTAACCCGTGCGGAGCGACGCGGTGATCTCCGGACCGCGGAGGCCGCGGTAGCGGCGGCGGTACGGCGCCAGGCGGAGCGTGAGCAGCGTGTTGGTCGCGCGACTTCCGTCCGAACGGATCTGCTAGTGCACGATGAGCTCGACACCGCTCTCGGTGACTTGCGGACGGAGTTGAATGCGCAGCTTCGGCCGGAACTTGCGGAGGTCGCGTCGGGTTTTCTCGCGGATCTCACCGATGGCCGCTATCACGAACTGGAACTGGACGAGCAGTACCGCGTCATGATTCTGGAAGAGGGCGTCGCGAAACCGGTTATCTCGGGAGGGGAAGAAGACGTCGCGAACCTCGTGCTGCGGCTCGCCATCAGCCAGATGGTGGCGGAGCGGGCCGGGCAGCCCTTTTCGTTGCTCGTACTGGACGAAATCTTCGGGAGCCTCGACGATAGCCGCCGCCAACATGTGGTGGGGTTGCTGCGGCACCTGGCCGACCGGTTCCCCCAGGTGGTACTCATCACGCACATTGAGTCGGTGCGTGACACGGTCGACCGAGTCCTACGCATCGCGGTGGATACCGCGCGCGGCGCGGCGGTCGTCTCAGAGGATGCTGGAGGGCTCGATGAAGATGTGGCGGCCTGATCGCGGCGTGTCGGGACCGTTCCCGGCCAGCGAGCAGGATATTGCGCAACTCAACCGAATCTTCTCCGATGCCTTCACCGATCGGTACCGGCGCGACGGCATGGTCGGGGTCCGTGTTCCCGCGCTGAACGCCAGAATCTGGCGCTACGCGCTGCGGGACGCAGGTGAGGGTGCGATGGTCTGGCGGGACGAGGATGACGAACTGGTCGCGTTCAACGTTGCGCACCATTCGGGCGCCGAGGGATGGATGGGCCCGCTCGCCGTGCGCACCGATCGGCAGGGTCTCGGCCTCGGCCGGGCCATCGTCCGGTCCGCCATCGAATGGCTCCAGTCCCAGGGCGTCACGACGCTGGGCTTGGAGACAATGCCCCGGACCGTCGACAACATTGGGTTCTATTCGCGCATGGGCTTCGTGCCGGGGCATCTCACGGTGACGCTCAGCGGCGACGTCACCGGACGCCAGCCGCGCGAGCGGGGCACGCGGGCGAGCCGTCTCGACTCGGTCGGTCGGTCGGCGCTCTTGGCACGCTGCCGGGACCGGCTAGAGGCGTCGGCACCCGGGTACGACTTCACGCGCGAGCACGAGCTGACCCATGATCTGGAGATCGGCGATACGATGGTGGTCGAGCACAAAGGCGAGATAACCGGGTTTGCGTTGTGGCACTCGGCGCCGCTGGCCGAAGCGCATACAACCGACGAGTTGCGCGTCCTCAAGTTCTTTGCCGGCTCCCGCAGCGCGCTCACCGACCTCGTACGGGCAGTGGAGGGCTGTGCCGTGACACTGGGCATCCGGCGTGTGGCCATACGGTGCCAGTCGGGTTTCGGGGGCGCGTTCGCGGCGTTGATCGAGCGGGGATATCGGGTCAGGTGGACGGACCTGCGCATGACGCTCGACGGCTATCCGGAAGCACGTCTACCGGACGGTGAGACGCTGTTCTCCAACTGGGAGATCTGACCGCCGGTCAAGCGGTCAAGCTAAGGCACGTCACACCCGCTTCGGCCTTCCCAAACTCGGTAATCTGCACGACGCGGATATCGTATCCGCGCGTCTCGAGGAGGGTGCGTGTCTCGGGGAACGCATCGGGCATCACGATGGTCTCCCCGACGGTGAGCGTGTTGGCGCCCCATGGTTCCGTGTCGGGTACGGGCAGCCGTTCCAGGTCACCAAACGCGTCCGCGTCGAGCCATTGCGGGTTGATGAGCAGCGCGCCATCCGGGAGCACGGAGCATCCCGTCTTGAGGTGCAGGCATCCGCGCACGTCCACGGGGATAGTGGTCAGTCCTGACGCGACCGCAATAGCCGACAGCTGGTCGATGCCCTCCGCATTCGTGCGGCGGGATTTGCCGACGAAGAGTGTCGTCCCAGCACGCAAGACGTCGCCTCCCTCGAGTGTACCCGGGGACACGATGTGTGTTACGGAGTGCGTTGTCGCGAGTGCTGCGGCGACGCTCTTTGTCTCCGCGTCCGCGGAGGGCCGCGCGAGGCGCGCCACCACGGCCGTGTGCGGCAACAAGACGGCCGCATCCTCGACAAACACCGCGTCTGGGAGCGAGTCGAGGGGCGGAAGCTGCTTGATTGCCACGCCGAGTGCGCGGAGCGTAGCAACATATGCGGCGTGTTGATGTCGGGCGTTATCGAGATCGATTGGCACGCGGGTGAGGTGGGTGAGCGTGCAGCGCGCGAGAGTCGAGCTGACGGGACGCACGAGCGCGCTCGGCGCGCGGGTCACGCTGCGGGCCCGTGGGTCAGGCGTTGTCGTGGTCTGCCTGCGACTTGCGATCGACCCCCTCGACGATGCTCATGACGATGAGCAGCACGCCCGCTACGAGCGCGAGATGAGTCCATCCCGTGCGCAGCGTCAGGACGAAGCTAAGTACGATCCACAGCGCAATCGCGAGCGCCGCTGCGAGGGCGAGTATCCGTGGACTACGCATACCGATTCTCCGGCTCGGAGGTTGGCTTGCTTGACCGCCCCTCTCCGGGGGGCCATATTCGCATATACTCTTCGGGGGCGGAGAGTAACACTATTGAGCCAACAGGCTCGAATACGAGTCCAATGCAGTGGCTGATGTCACGCCCCCTTCGGGGACGGCAGACGTCTCAGCGAGGGCTCGGGACGTATCGGATTCGGGCTTCAATAATCCTCTTCGCTCTCAGCAAGCCGCCGGCGTCCTTCGGGATGCCGGCGGTCTTGTGTTTGGTGAACACCTAAAATAGCCTTGAACGTTCGGCCCGACAGGGAGTCGCGCCCGACGCCGATGCTGGAGCTACCATGAGTGCACCGAAACCCGCCGCCAACCGGGGCCGCCAACCGGAAGATTTCGCTACCACGACCAAAGAATGTACCAAACTGGCCTCGGCCCGAGACCGCGCGCCCGGCCAGTATGCAGAGCACGTGCGCGAGCAGCTCGTACTCCTCGGAGAGGACCCGGAGCGGGAGGGGCTCCTCCGTACGCCGGTGCGCGTCGAGGAGGCCATGAAATGGATGACCCGGGGATACGAGACGTGTGTCGATGACGTGATCAACGGCGCCGTGTTCGACGAAGAACACGAGAGCATGATTCTCGTGCGAGATATCGAGATCTACTCGATGTGCGAGCACCACATGCTCCCTTTCTTCGGCAAGGCCCACGTCGCCTACATCCCGAACGGCCGGATCATCGGGCTGTCGAAGATCCCGCGGATCGTAGATGTGTTTTCCCGGCGGCTGCAGGTGCAAGAGCGGCTGACCGACGATATCGCCGATGCGCTGATGAAGGCATTGCGTCCCCACGGCGTGGGCGTGGTCATAGAGGCGTTCCACCTCTGCATGATGATGCGCGGCGTGGAAAAGCAGAACTCGAGGACGGTCACCAGCGCGGTGCGCGGGAACTTCCGCGAAGATTTCAAGACGCGAGACGAGTTCTTGCGACTCGTCCACGCCGGGCATCACGGTATCGGTTGACGCTGCTAGACGGGAAGGTCGCAGTGGTCACCGGTGCGAGCCGGGGGATCGGCCGGGCCATTGCCAATCGGCTCGAGGAATCGGGTGCTTGCGTAGCCCGCATTGCCCGGACGGAATGTGCGGCTGAGGGCGGGACTGGCTTTGTATGCGACGTGACCAATGAGGCGGCGGTCGCGCAGGTGGCCGCCGCGGTGCGGGCCCGCATGGGGTCTCCGCACATCGTCGTGAACAACGCGGGGCTCTTTCTCCTGCAGCCGTTCGAGCTCACCGGGGTTGACGACCTGCGGGCCCAGCTCGAAGTGAACCTCGTGGGGGCGTTCCTGGTGGCCAAAGCCTTTGTCGGGGAACTCGTAGACACGGGGGGGGGACATCTGGTGACGGTGGGAAGCGTGGCCGATCATGCGGCATTCCCGGGGAACGCGGCGTACGCGGCAAGCAAGTACGGACTCCGTGGTTTGCATGAGGTGATCACTGCCGAGTATGCTCCGCACGGGCTGCGCACGACGCTGATCTCTCCGGGCGCCACGGATACCGCGGCCTGGGACCCCGTCGATCCCGATCAGCGGGACGATCTGCCGGATCGGGCCGGGATGCTTCGGCCGGAGGATGTGGCAGACGCCGTGCTCTTTGCCGTTTCGCGCCCGCCGCGCGCCAATGTCGACCTGATGTGGCTGAACCCGACGGGGACGAACCGGAGCTGACGATCTGATGCTCATTGAGCTCGCCGAATACCTGAAATGCGGGAACGATCACCCCGAAGCGCCGCTCGTCATCGCGACAGGTGCCATGAAAGAACGTGCGATCGTGTTCGGGACGATCGGGTGTCCGGTATGCAAGGCCGAGTACACGATCGTGAACCGCATCGCGCGGTTTGGCAGTCCTGCGGAGTCCCCGCCCCCGCCCCCGCCCCCGTCCCTGGAACCCTCGGCGGATGTAGAGGCGGTGCAGGCCCTGCTGGGCCTCACGAGTCCGGGTGGTTATGTCGTGCTCCTCGGGTCGGCCGGCATGCTCGCGGCCGGGCTCACGGGAGTCATGGAGAACGTCCACTTCGTGGGGGTGAATCCACCCGAGCAACTCGAGCCGATGTCCTACATGAGCCTGCTCCGCGGCGCGAAATACGTCCCGCTGCGGTCCGCCATGGCGCGCGGGGTCGTTGTGGGGGCTGAGCACGCGGCGGCGCCGTGGCTCGATGAAGCCTCGCGGGTGCTCCTCAAGGGCCAGCGGCTCGTGGTCCTCCGTGAGGGGATCGAACCCAGCGGGCTTACCAAGATGATGTCTGCCGCCGGGCTCTGGGCCGGTGAGAAGAATTAGGACCTAGTCCCGGTACAGCGCCTCGATCCTGTCTGCGTATCGCTGCGTAACCACCCGCCGCTTCACCTTCAGCGTCGGTGTGATCTCTCCCTTCTCGATAGTGAAGTCGTCCGCGAGCAGCGCGAATTTCTTGGGCGCCTCGAAGTGCGCCAGGTCCCGCATGTTGCCCATCGCTTCGCGCTCCACCATGGCCACTACATCCGGGTGCTCGATCAGTCGGGGGTAGTCGTCCGCCGGTATGCCGCGTTCGGTCGCCCACGCCACGACCGCGTTTTGGTTGGGGACCAGGAGCATGACGGGGAACTTGCGTTTGTCGCCGATCATGACCGCGTTCTCGATAAACTTGTTGGTCTTGACGGTGTTCTCGATCGGCTGCGGCGCGATGTTCTTGCCGCCGGCCGTGACGATGATGTCCTTCTTGCGATCGGTGATGCGGAGATAGCCGTCGGCGTCCAGTTCCCCGATATCTCCGGTGTGGAACCAACCCTCGGCGTCGATCGCCTCCTCGGTCGCCTCTGGCTTGTTGTAGTAGCCCTGCATGATGTTCGGGCCGCGCGCGAGGATCTCCCCGTCTTCCGCAATGCGGACCTCGACGCCCGGGACCGATGGACCGACCGATCCCATCTTGGGTTGCTCCAGTGGGTTGATCGAGATCAGCGGTGATGTCTCCGTCAATCCGTACCCTTCCAGAATCGGGAGCCCGGCGGAGTAGAAGAACTTCGCGATCTCCGGCGCGAGCGGCGCGCCGCCCGAGACGAAGAACCTGATGCGCCCGCCGGTGCGCGCCTGGAGCTTCGAGAACACGAGGCGATCGCCGATCTTCTTCTTGAGGCCGAGCCACGCAGGGATCGGCTCGCCCGCCAGCTCGAGGTCGGCCCATGCCTCCGCGTTCCGCTTGGCCCAGAAGAAGATCTTCCGCTTGGCACCGCCGCCCGCGAGCGCGTTCTCGAGTACCCGCCCGTAGATCTTTTCGTACAGCCGGGGAACGGCAAGCATGACGGTGGGGTGGACCTCACCCATGTTGGCGGCAACAGCGTCGATGCTCTCGGCGTAGTTGATCGTCGCACCGGCGTGGAACAGCGTGTAATGCCCGGCCATGCGCTCGAAACTGTGGGAGAGCGGAAGCAACGACAGCCCCGAGTCATCCGGCCCGATGGAAACCACCTTCAGCGCCGCCACGACGTTGGACGCAAAGTTGCCATGGCTCAGCATGACCCCCTTGGGGTCGCCGGTCGTTCCTGACGTGTAGATCAGCGTTGCAAGATCGTCGGGTGTAACGGCGAGTGCGTCCTGCTTGTAGGACGGGTACTTGCCTTCCGCCGCGGCACCACGCTGCATGAGTTCCCGATGACTCATAACACCGGGGCCGTCGTCGGCGTCCTCGAACATGATGACGTGCCGCAAAGCCGGTACGTCGTCGCGGATCTCGGCGATCTTGGCGTACTGCTCCCGATCCGACACGAACACCGCCGTGGCACCCGCATCGCGTAGGACGTACGCGACCTGCTGCGCGGGAAGTGTGGGATAGATCGGCACATCCGCACACCTGGCTGTGAGGCACGCGAAATCGGCGATCGCCCACTCCGGGCGGTTGATCGACAGAATCGCGACCTTCCCACCCGGTTCGATACCAATCTCGAGCAGGCCCAGCGCCGTGTGCCTCACACGCTGCGCCATCTCCTGGTGAGTGATGTCGTGCCAGGCGTTGTTGTCCTTGTAGCGCAAGGCGGCCCGCTTCGAGGAGAAGCGATCGATCGCGCCGAAGAATAGTTCGTTGAGATTCTGTGGGGCCTTCACCGGGCACCTCCCAGCGCCATGGGCGCTAGTTGTTCAGGAAGAGAACGATGAATCTGACCGGTGAGCCGGCGACGGCAAGTCCCTGTGCCGTGAAGGCCGTCGCATCCACAATCACCGAATCAGGTTGGATCGATCCGACGCGGTTGACGGTGACGAGTGCTTGCCCCGTCGCCAACGTGGTGGCATCGACACGGTGCGGGTCGTCGCCGACGGCACCCTGAAGGCCGAGTGCCACGCCGTCGGCCGCTGCGCTGCCGGGAGCGGGATCGACGAGCTGGTAGACGACAGGAATGCCGCCCAACGGGCTCGGCTGCCCGGGGTTTGTCGTAAGGTCGAGGACCGTCGTCACGAGCAGATCGGAGACGGTCTGCGCCAGCGCAACCGTAACGCGCGTCGAATCCGGGCCGGCGATCGAGTCCGGGGCGGCAACGATCGTCACGTTGATGGGTGGATCGGTGCGCAACTCGTCCGCACGCGCCTGCACGCGCCACGGGCCACCCGGCGCCGTCGCGGTGATCAGTCCCGTCAGTGTATCGAGTGTGAAGCCGACCTGCACGCTGTCCACCTCGAGGATATGCCACACGACCGGCACGTCGGGTAGGGAGTCGCCGCGTGCGTCGAGGACGCGCGCGGTCAGCCGCAGCGTATCGCCCTCCTCGATCCGCGGTGCCGGGGGGCCCGTGTACTCGAGGGCGATCACATCGCTGAAGTCGCCGGTCAGTTCGTTGCATGCGAGGGCCATCGCGGCGATCGCGAGGAGCCGTCTCAGGGCGTCCCCCCGTTGGCCAACTCGGCGAGCGTCCGTTCCGCATGCTCGATCCAGCGCGCGGCGTCGGGTCCGCGCGGAGGGTGACCCAAGAACGACCGCAGGTGCTGGGCGGCTGCGCCGGTGTCCCCGCGCCGGATGAGCAGAAAGGCCAGACCGTAGTGGGCGCCCGCCAAAGTAGCGTCGACCTCCAGCGCGCGCCGGTACACGCGAATTGCCTCGTCGATGCGCTGCGTCTTGGTGAACGCGATTGCCATGTTCTGGAGCACGCGGAGATCTGCAGGGTGGTCGCGGAGTGCCAACCGATAGGAAGTGAGCGCGGCGGCATAATCGCCCTGTCGCTCGAGCGCGAGCGCCTCATTGAGGTAATCGAGCCGCTGGGGTTTCAGCTCGGGGTCCCGACGGCGTCGAAAGAGGCGTTTCCAGAAGCTCATGCTTCACGAGAAGATAGGGGCCCCCCAGGGAGTTGGCAACGCGGTACGGCGTGGGTTGAAAGGCGGTGAGGCCTGCTATAGTATCCCGGTACAATGTTTCCCTTGGCCGGCGGTTCTCGAGAGGTTCTGGAGATCGATTGGACGTTCTTTGGCGAGTTGTGTCGTGGTCTCGCACTGCGCGTCGCGACCGCCTACGATCCGGAGATCGTTGTGGGCATCGCCAAGGCCGGCGTGATTCCGGGAGTGGTCGTCGCCTCGATCCTGCAACGCGACTTTGCATCGATGGCGGTCACCCGCTCGGGCGCGGATATCCGGCCCACGTTGGTTACCGCTCCACCGCCATCCGTTCGCGGACGCCGGGTTCTCATCGTCGATGAGACCTGTGATTCGGGGGATACCCTGAAGCTCGCGCTCGCCGTTGTGCGGGAGCACCGGCCGGCGGAGGTGAAGACTGCCGTGTCCTTCCAGACGGGTCCCTACGTGCCCGACTTTCTTGCGCTGGCCACGGAGAGCCTGATCGTCCTTCCCTGGGACCGGGAGGTGGTATCGGACGGCGAGTTGGTGACGCGGCCCGAGTACGCCGCGTGGCTGGAAGGGCGGTAGCTTAGCCCAACGCCTCCACATAGCTCTTGCCGGACGCGACGGCATCGAAGACCGATTGGAGTGTCTCCTGAGATCCTGCAAGGAACCGGCACCGCGAGTCGTTGCGTGTCCTGCACTCGATTTCCATGACAGCCACATCCTGATCCGCCAGTTGGCCGAGGAACCCGGCGAGCAGGCCCGCGGTGACATGGCAGCCGGGCGTCAGCGCGTTGGCGTGTGGTTCGGCCTCGGCCCAATCGCCCGAATCTACCGCTAGGCCGCCGCCACCAACGCGTTCCACGCTCAGCGATCCCCACCCCAGGGCGGTGAAGAGGTGCTCGACAGCCAGGTCGGCGGGGTCGGCGACCCCTGCTCGCTCGTGTAGCCAGCGGGTGAACGCAGCGTAGACATCTTCGGACGCCGCAAACCCCGCTTCCTGCAACGACGCAGTGGCGGCTTCGCCGTAGTCTCGCTCCAGGACATTGCGCAAGCTGTGCAGCATGCGGTGCCCGATGCCGAGGATACCGCCGTTGAATACTGTCATCGGACTTTCCCTTCTTCCGCAAGCACGGCCATCGTGATGTCGACCAACCGGTCGAGTTCCTCTCCCGAGGCCTGCGCGAGCTGATCTTCCGGCGTGCCGTGGCGCCGTACCAGGGCATCCATGAGCCGTTGCATGTATCCCACGAATGCCGTCCGTTCCAAGTTGGCCCGTCGCTCCGCCTCTGACTGCTGATCCTGACGGCGCGAGAGCCGCTCGTAGCGATACGCGGATCGCAGCGCCTTTGCCGTGATCAGGCCCACAACCTTGGTGAACTCGATGTCGTCGTCGGTGAAGGTGGGACCGTCCCGGAAAGTGCGCAGAAAGATGGCGCCGATGGCGACGCGCCGCCACGTGATTGGCAGCACCGTGATAGACCGCACATTGCGGTGCTCTAGGGCGCCGCGAATGTGCTTCAGGTTGGGGTCCGACTGGGCATCGGCAATGAACACCGTCTCGCCTGACTGGATGGCGCGTTTCAGTTCCGGGTACCGCTCCAGATCCACGACGTAGTTGCGGATGCTTGGATCCTCGTACGAGGCCACGAGCCGCGCCGTGGAGCCGCCCTGCTCGGCCAGGAAGATCGAGCACCGGTCCAGTCCGAATGTCTCCCCGAGTTTTTGAGTGATCGTCTGCAGAATGTCGACGAAATTGAGCGTGCCCGAGATCTCCTGCAGCATCTCCACGAGCACCAGCAGACGTTTGCGCTCGGTCTCCAACTCGGCAATCCGCGCTGCAAGATGCGCGACATCCGGGGGGGTCTCCGTTGCTGCTTCCGCCGTGTGGGCTTCCGACATGTCGATGGCTCGAGAACGGGATTGGTGAACTGTATGTGCTCTCGACGAGAGATCGTCAAGTCGGTAACATACCAACAATATGCATCGTGTGGCGCTCGTACTCGGGCTGGTCGGCAGCTTGTCGGCTCAGGAGGTCCCCTCGGCTCCGGCACCGGTGGAGCAACTGCCCGGAGCGGGCCGGCCCATCGATATCGCCGCCACCGCCGCGGGCGATCTGGTCGTCGTAGACATCGGTGCCGAATACGGGCAGTATAGTGCCGATGTCACGCGGACGTTGCCGGTCAATGGCACGTTCACGGCGCGCCACGCACGGTTAAGCCATCGAAGCGCTGATGCGCGTACGATCCCGCGCTGAGGCGCCCGCGAGGAGACCATGACGAAACACGAAGACGAAGAACTCGAGTTCGAGGACGAGCTCGAGGACGATGACGATGACGAGGACGCCGTTCTCGAGGAGGACTCGGTCAACGGTCGCGGCGCCGCCGCCGGGTTCGCCATGGGGCTCATCTTGGGTGCCATTCTCGGGGCGGGGGCCGCACTCCTGCTCGCGCCACAACGAGGTGACCTGACACGCCGTCGGATTCGGCGGCAGTTCCGCGACTTGCGGGACGAGGCGGCAGGCCATGTGGGGGAGTGGCGCGACGAGGCTCGGCGCGAACTGCGACGTCAGCGCAAGCGACTCCGCCGCCGCCGGTCGAATTAGCGGCCCGTCACGACTTGTTGCGTATCTCCTCGCTCAGACGGGCGGCGTCCTCCCGGTACTCCGGGTCCAGCACGTCGCCATCGGGCAGACCGGGGATGGCGTCGAGTTGTGCCCGTGCATCTTGGTACCGATCCACGTCGATGTAGATCTGTGCCAATTCCAGGTGATGGTGGATGTACGCCGGATTGAGTTCGACCGCTCGTTCGAGATGGACGGCGGCCGAGTCCCAGTCGGCACGGTCCATGAACCGCGCGCCCATGAACGTCTTGGCGAAGAACCGCTCGATAGCGGAGAGCCTTTTGACTTCCGCGTGCCATGCGCCAAGAATGTGATGCGCGCCGTCGTGGGCAGGATTGAGGGCAATGGCGCGCGCCGCCTCGTCATAGATGGAACGCCCAAAGTGGACGCGCTCCTGGCCTCGTTTGGTGAGGGATTGCTGTCCGAGTACGAGAGCCACTGCAAAGTGAGCGTCGGCGTTGGCGGAATCGGCGACCACCGCTCGGTCGGCGAACTCGCGCGCGACGGCATAGATCGAATCGCGCGTTTTTCGGTTACCTCGATCGTCACCGACGATCTGCTTGGCGATATCGACCTGTGAGCGTGCTGCGCGCCAGAGCAAATCGACGTTGGCGGGCTCTTGGACGAGCCCCGCGCGGTACGCCGCCAGCGCCTCGACGGGGTCCAGGGCCAGGTGGAGGCTGTCTCCACGGACCATCTGTTCGTCCGCCGTCTGCGCAACCGCGACCGGCGCCGCGACGGCTAGGACGACCATGCACTCGAGCGTCACACGTCGCATGAGAACGACCCCCATATTGCCGCGTGGTGAGCAATCCTCAGAATGCTGACGACCACGCTCATCGAGCGCAAGCGGGACGGCGGTGCTCTCACGCCGGACGAGTGGTCCGATCTGATTGCTAAGTACACCGCGGATCAGGTGCCCGACTACCAGATGGCTGCCTTGCTGATGGCCGTGATGTACAACGGGTTGACAGCGGTAGAGCTGGGCGCCGTGACCGACGCGATGGTGGGCTCGGGCAAATCGCTCGTATTCGGCGATGGTGTTCCGCCCAGGGTAGACAAGCACTCGACCGGTGGGGTCGGTGACAAGGTCTCGCTCGTGCTCGCGCCGCTGGTGCAGGCATGTGGCCTCGCGGTTCCCATGATGTCTGGTCGCGGACTCGGCCACACCGGTGGCACGCTCGACAAGTTGGAGGCAATTCCCGGCTTCCGCACGACGCTCACGCTGGGGGAGGTGCAGCGCCAGGTGGAAGGCATTGGTGTCGCGCTCTTTGGTCAAACCCCCGAGATCGCGCCCGCCGACCGGAAACTGTACGCGTTACGCGATGCGACGTCGACGGTTGAATCGATCCCACTGATTGCAGCGAGCATCATGTCGAAGAAACTGGCAGAGGGGCTGAACGGTCTGGTTCTCGACGTGAAACATGGAAGCGGCGCGTTTCTCCACAGTCTCGATCAGCGGTTGGAACTCGCGCAGACGATGATCGGGCTGGGGGCAGACCGGGGCTGCCCCACCGTGGCCTTGCTCACGGCCATGGATCGTCCGCTAGGGCGAGCGTGCGGTAATGCGCTCGAGACGGAAGAAGCGTTCCTGGCGCTCACGGGTGAGGGGCCCGACGATCTCATGGCCGTGACATACGCGCTGGGGGCGGAGATGCTCGTCCTGGGCCGGGCGGCGGCAGATCGTGGGGAAGCCCTCGGTCTGCTCGAGCGTGCGATCGCGTCGGGGCGTGCGGCGGAGGCCTGTCGGGCGATTCTCGTGGCGCAGGGCGGCAATCCCCGGGTGCTCGACGATCCGGCCACGCTCCCGCAGGCCCGCACCATAGAAGTGTTCGAGGCACGTGCGTCTGGTCTCGTCGAGGAAGTGGAACCACGGACGATCGGACAGGCGATCGTCGCGATGGGAGGAGGTCGCCGGACCATCGACGATCAAATCGATCATTCAGTTGGTTTTGTGATTACGGCTAAACCGGGAGACCGGGTGGAGCGCGGTCAGCCGATCGCGACCATCCACGCGCGCGATACCATGACGGAAGAGATAGGACGGGACGCGTTGGCCAGCGCCATTCGCATCGGTGAGGGGCCGGCCGATCCTTTACCTCTCATCTCGCATCGGGTGACGAGCGCCGGCGTCGAAGCGCTCGCCTGACCTCAGGAACGCGGCGCGCCCGGTCCCCAATCGGGTAGCTGATCGTCGGCGTCCTCAGGCGACGTCATTGCGTGGAGATCGCGTACCTCGCGTTCGGCCGCTTCCAGTGCCTCACGGTCCACGTCGTCACTCGCTCGTGTCGGCCCTCGAGGCCGCCGCACGATCCACGCTACTAGCGCTGCGACGGCCAACGCGGCAAAGACCAGCCACATCGGTTACGGCTCGGTCAGTTCTCGGAGCGCGTCGGGCCGGCGCACCAGGATCAAAATCGCCGCCTGTGGCACGACGAGATAGCTCTTGCCCTCGAACGTGATCTCCACCGCCGCCTTGCGGAAGAACAGGGCAAAGTCTCCCACCCGCGCCTGCATCGGCACGTACTTGGTACCGCCTGACGGAATACGCCACGGCTCGTCGTCCAGCGACGCCGGTTCCGAGATAGGCGTGCCGGGACCGGTAGCGATGATGCGGCCGCCCTGTACCGCCTGCCGGTCTACCGCGGTCTGCGGCAAGTAAAGACCAACGTTGGTGCGCTCTTCCCCAGCCTCCGGCTGGACCAGAATACGGTCGCCGACGACCACGAGGTCTTTGTGGGCTTTGGGCGGCCCTTTCATCGCATGCTCACGTCCCGCCGCGTCATGTATCGCTCGAACCACGCGCGCAGGTAGAGCTGCGTCCGCATGTAATTCGAGGGGCGGCTGCTCGTGCCATGCCACTCGTTCTTGAAGCGCAACATCGCGGTGGGGATGTCGCGGTACCGTAGCGCCTGGTAGAACTCCTCCGTCTGGCCCATGGGTGTACGCAGGTCGTTTTCGCCTGTCATCAGCATGGTCGGCGTCGTCACGTTGCCGACGTACATGATCGGGGAACGACGCAGGTGCTCCGAGGGATCGTTCCACGGGAGGCTGTCGAAGTTGCGGTACCACGTGGGGCCGTCGGTCGTGCCGACAAACGACATCCAGTTGGTAACGGGGCAATTGGCGGACGCGGCCGCGAAGCGATCTGTGTGTCCCACTGTCCACGACGTCAACACGCCGCCTCCGCTGCAGCCGTAGACGAACAGGTTGTCCTCATCTATGTAGCCACGCCCGAGCAGCGTATCCACGCCAGCCATCAGATCGTTGTAGTCCTTCCCGGGGTAGGCGCGCTTGATGGCGTTCCCGAAGGCGCTCCCGTACCCGGCGCTGCCGCGGGGGTTGGTGTAGAGCACGACATATCCGTTTGCGGCGTGATTCTGCCATCCGAAGTTGAATCCGACGCCGTACATGCCATGCGGACCGCCGTGAATGGCGAGCATCATCGGGTAGCTTCGCGACGGGTCGAAGTCGGGCGGTTTCACGATCCAGCCCTGGATGCGATAGCCGTCGAGCGACGTATACCAGATCTCCTCCACGTCACCCAACCGCCTGCCATGCAGAATGTCGTCGTTTACGTGCGTCAGTTCCGTGATCTGTTGCGGGCGGCGCACGTTGAGTGTGACGATGTCGCCCGGCTCGTGAAAGCTCGTGCGCGTGCCGACCACCTGGCCGCGATCGGTCATGCTCCCGAGGCTGAGAAGGTGGGTGCCCTCCGTGAGTTGGCGCTGCTCCCCATTGAGCGCGGCGTAATGGAGTTGGGACCGGCCCTCGTTGCGGGCAACGAAGTAGAGCCCGCGGCTGTCCGAGGCCCACGTGAGTTGCCGTGGCGACCGATCCAGATTGCCGGAGATTTCTCGGGGGTTCGAGCCGTCGAGTCCCATCACGTACAGCTTGGAGGTGATGTAGGTGTCGTCGGTCCAGTCGTACCCCGTGTACGCCACCCAACGGCCATCGGGAGACACACGCGGTCCGCCATCGGGGCCGTGTCGCGATGTGAGTTGGCGGATCGTCTTTGTGGCGACGTTGACCGCGTAGACCTCCGATTCGCGCCACTGATGCTCCGCGTCATCGACGCGCAACGAGGAGAACAAGATCTCGGCACCGTCCGGTGTCCAGGCAACTCCGCGGTGGTTCCAGTCACCGTCGGTGAGCCGCCGGGCGGTTCCTCCGCCCGCCGGGACGACGAACAGATGGCGGTATCCGTCATCGATGAATCCCTGGCGATCACGGCGGTAGCGCAATCGGGTTACGATCTTGGGCTTGCCGGTCCATTCCGCTCCTTCGGGACGGTCCGGCAGGTCGATCTGTGGGAAATCGCTGCGCGATGGCACAGTCATGATGAACCCTATCGACTCGCCGGACGGAGCCCATGCGATGCTCGAAGGGTTCTCCTCGACGCGCGTGATCTGTGTCTCGGCACCCTCAGCGTCCATCCACCGGACGAAGATCTGTGACCCGCGCGGTTCTTCCGAGCGCGTGAAAGCCAGGCGCGTACCGTCCGGCGACCACCTGGGAGACGACCCCTCGGTGAGGAATCGATTGCGCGATCCGTCGGCGTTCATGATCCAGAGAGATGATTCCCAGCGGTCCTTTATCTGATCCACCCACCGCCGGGTGTACACGATATTCTTGCCGTCGGGGGAAATCTGTGGGTCGCTTACGCGCTCGGAATTGAGGAACAGGTCGAGCGTGAGGAGGTCGTCACGATCCTCCTGGGCAACCACGAGCGACGGAAGGGCAAGGGCCAGAAGCAGCCCAGCGACAAGACGGCCTAACATGGCACACTCCTGTGAGGTATCGACCTCGCAATTGACAGCGCGGCGACGAGCCTGGCAAGGCAAGGCAGTCGACATCCGAGAGGCCGCACCCAGGATGCAGTACGACCTCCGGCTCGACCCGAGTGGCCCCGGTGCACGCCCACTTCAAGCCTGCGTGGCTGAGGCGTACGGTTGACCGCGCGCGTCGTGCAGTGCAACGTATTCCACATGCGAGGCCTGGTCGTATTGCTCGTCGTGGCAGCGGGCTGCACACAGCCCGGCGACGATCTCACCGCGCTGTTCGACAATCCGGCGGCCTGGATCGATCTGTCGTATGCATTCGACGCGCAGACGATCTACTGGCCAACTGCGGAGTCATTTTCGTTGGAGTCCGTCGCGGCCGGCATGACCGAGGGCGGCTACTACTACGCGGCGAACAACTTCCGCGCGGCCGAGCACGGCGGTACGCACCTTGACGCACCCGCCCACTTTGCCGATGGCCGGCACACGACAGATGAGATCCCGCTGGCACACCTCACGGGGCCGGCGGTCGTGATCGATGTCATGGAGGCCGCGTCTCAAAACCGCGACTACCTTGCCGGCGTCGAGGACCTTGAGCGGTACGAGGCGGTCTACGGGCCCATCCCGAACGGAGCTATCGTGCTGTTTCGCACTGGGTGGGGGCGGTTCTGGCCGGATCCGGAACGCTATCTGGGGACCGCATTACGGGGCGATGCGGCGGTACCGCTGTTGCATTTTCCCGGTATCGATCCCGTCGCCGCGCGCTGGTTGGTTAGTGAAAGACGGATCGACGCCGTGGGGATCGATACGCCCAGCATCGACTACGGGCAATCCGCTACGTTCGACACGCACCAGATTCTCTTTGCCGAGAACATTCCCGCATTCGAGAATGTCGCGAACCTCGATCGTGTGCCGGAGCAGGGAGCGTTCGTCATTGCCCTGCCCATGAAGATCGCGGGTGGCAGCGGCGGGCCGCTGAGAGTGGTTGCGTTGGTACCACCGTCGTAGAAAAGGGCGATGAGAGGGGCGATGGTTGGGTGAACCCCGGTCATCGCCCCAATCATCGCCTCCCACATCGCCCCTACCATCGCCCTCTCTACTCGCTCATCTCCCGCATCACCTCCAGCGGTGGGCGGCGCGTGACGTCGCGTCCAGCGAGTAGTCCGACAGCCGTCGTCAGTACGCCCGTGCCGAGCCAGAACCCGCCAAGCGCGAGGACGGGGGCGCTGAACGGCACCTCGAAGAGAAACCGCATGGCGGCCCAGCCGGCTGCCGCGGCCAGTATTACCCCGACGAGACCACCCATTGCGCCGAGGGCGAAGTATTCGGTGACGAGCACGGCCCGAACCTGCCGTGCGGTCGCACCCATTGTCTTGAGCAGGACCGACTCCCGCACCCGTTGGCCGCGGGAGGTGTTCAGCGCGCCGATGAGAATGATCAATCCTGCGGTGATACTGAACAGTGCCATGAAGCGGATCGCGAGCGTAACCCGATCGACGATCGTGTCGAGGCTGCGTTGGACCTGCGTCAGGTCGAGTGAGATGACATTGGGGAACGCAGTGACGAGATCGCGCTGAAATACCGCGCGGGCGCCAGGGTCGTCCACGCGACTCAGGATCACCGTCATCTGGGGCGCATCGTCCAACACGCCCGGCTCGAAGACCACGAAGAAATTGGGTTCGAACCGCGCCCAATTGACCTGGCGCAGGCTCGCGACTTCGGTTTCGATCTCGACGCCCTGCACGTTCCACGTGACGCGATCTCCCACGCTCAGCTTGAGGCCCTCGGCGACGTCGCGTTCCATGGAGATGCGGGGTACTTCGCTGCCGCCTTGCCACCCAGGCTCGTCGCTCGTGTCCTGCCACCAGCTTCCCCTGATGACACTCTCTGACGCCACGACCGTGTCGCGATACGTGTGTCGGTACTGCCGCTCCAGTGCCCACCGTTCGTACTCGTAGGCGCCGGGTGTGTCGAGAATCTCCTCGATGGTGCGTCCGTTCAGTGCCGCCAGGCGCGCCGGCACGATTGGCGTGACTTGCAGCAGGGGGAGGTCATGTCCTTCCATGAGCGCGGTGACGCCGGGGCGCTGGTCGCCCTGTACGTCGAACAGCACGATGTTGGGCCGATCCGGGCGGGAGTTTATCTGGAACTGATCGATGAGCCCGCGTTGCACCACGAAGAGCGTGGCGATGAGGAAAACGCCAAACCCGAGTCCGATGGTGACCGCCCCCCCTGGCGGAAGACATAGCGCGCCCGGGACGGGAACCAGCGGCGCGTTCCACGCATGAGCAACACGGCCGCGATCCAGAGCACCAGGGCACCAACCGCTGCCGCTCCCGCGAAGGCCAGGCCAATGACTGGCTGCGGCGCCTGCCAGACGCTCAACCCGATGACCGCCCCCACGAGTGCGGCCCCGGCCGCTAGAGACCAGAGGTCGCGCCACAAGGGTTTGGCGGGCCCGTCGAATGCGCGACGCAACGCGCGCAGTGGCGGCGTGTTGCGGATCGTGAGGAGTGGGAAGAGGGCGAACAGGAGGGCGACCGCGGTGCCGATTCCCAGACCCGTGAACAGAGCGGGAACATAGAGTTGCACGTCGATATCCACGGGGAGGATATCGTTCAGCACGGGTGGCAGGGCGTATTGCACGCCCACGCCGAGGAGCACACCTGCCGCGGCGCCGAAGAGACCCATCGCCGCGGCCTGCACGAGGTAGATGGCAAAGACGGTACGCTGTCGCGCGCCGAGACAGCGGAGCACAGCCACCGTGTCGAGGCGTGACTTCACATACACGTGTATGGCGCTGGCGACCCCGACGCCCCCTAGGAGAAGTGCCGCGAGCCCTACGAGTCCAAGGAACCGCGCCAGCGTGTCGAGCGCGTAGGCGAGGTCCTCCTCGGTTTCCTCGACCGTGTCGAGATCGACATCGTGTCGCTCGAGCAGATCCTCGTTGTGATAGATGTATAGCTGCAGCTCCTCCGGATCGGGGATCGCGAGGTTGGCCTCATAGAAAGCCCGGCTCCCCCTGCGGATCAGGTTTGTGGCGGCGAGGTATTCGCGCGGGATGTAGACGCGCGGACCGATGGCGGCTTCGAGACTCACGCGACCCGGATAGTTGGTGATCGTCCCGGCTACCATGAACGTCTGGTCGCCCAGCCGGATGGAGTCCCCGACGGCGATGTCGAGATAGACCAGGACGGCCGGGTCGAGCAGCGCGTTGGGGCCGGTCCGGAATGTGCGCCACGTGCCGGCCGGCTCGGTTTCGACGGCTCCGTAGTATGGGTACGTGCCCTCCGTCGCCCGAACCCGCACGAGCCGCGTGAGACCGGTTCGCGGCGCGAGGGCCATCGA
Organism: Gemmatimonadota bacterium; assembly: GCA_036679645.1. Lineage (GTDB taxonomy): Bacteria > Gemmatimonadota > Gemmatimonadetes > Gemmatimonadales > GWC2-71-9 > JADFNB01. Next base: position 84,252 of record JAZDCY010000074.1, read on the forward strand.
TCCGAACCCAGTGCGGTAGGACACGGGAACACCGGCGGCGGCGGTCGAGTCCAGCAGGGCCTGCACGGAATCGCCGAAGGGTTGTCTCCGCGTGAGCTCCAGATCGGAACCGAGCACGGTACGCGCCTGCTGCCTGACCGAGCGCTCGATGTTGGCCCGGAACGAGTTGACCGCGACGAGCGCCGCCACGCCGAGCGTGATCGAGAACATGTGCAACGCCAGGCGCCGCCGGCTCGCGCGCAACTCGCGTCCGATCATGCGGAGGGCGAAACGGAAGTTCACGTCTGTTCCCGCCGGTCCGAGACGATGGCCCCGCCGGCGAGGCGAACCGTTCGTCCGGCCCGCGCTGCCAGTTCGGGATCGTGCGTGACCAAGACCAGCGTCGTTTTCGCCTCGCGATTCAGCTCGACGAGCAGATCGATCACGCCAAGCCCGGTCTCGGCGTCGAGACTGCCGGTTGGCTCGTCGGCGAACAGGATCTTGGGTTGGTTGGCAAAGGCGCGCGCAACTCCGACCCGCTGCTGCTCGCCACCTGAAAGCTGGGTGGGGTAGTGATGCATGCGGTCACCCAGGCCCACGTGGGCCAGCAGCTCATGGGCGCGTTGAACGGCCTTTCCATCGTGCCCGTTGCCGCGCAACTCGAGCGGCACCAGCACGTTTTCGAGCGCGGTCAGGGTGGGAATGAGCTGGAAGGTCTGGAACACGAACCCGACGTGCTCGGCGCGGAAAACGGCGCGCTCGTCTTCGCTGAACTGGCTGAGGTCGTGTCCGTTGAGGCGCACGATCCCGCGAGTCGGGCGGTCCAGCCCCGCGAGCAGGCCGAGGAGCGTGGTCTTGCCGCTCCCGGACGGCCCCACGATCGCGAGGAACGCCTGCGCCTCCACCGTTAGATTCACATCGCGCAGCACCGTGAGCGGCCGGCCACCACTCTGATACGTTTGTTCGAGGTTTTCAGCTACGATCATGGACATGAACTCAAAGATACCCCACTCACCTCCACTCCTCCCATCGGCTATGCCCGCGTCCCATCTCCGCCTCGCCGGGGCGATGCCCCGCACACGTCGCCCCACGCGGGCGATGATGGCGATGGCGGCGATGGTGTTGCTTGGATGTGGAGGACGAGGTGATTCCGATGTCGCGTCGCGTAATGGAACGGATGCTCCCGTATCGTCGCGGGCGGTAGTGTTGTTTCTCGGGACGAGTCTCACGGCGGGGCAGGGTGTGGCCCTGGAAGATGCGTATCCGGCGCTCGTCCAGCGGAAGATCGATTCGGCGGGGTTTGACGCCCGGGTCGTGAACGCCGGTGTGAATAGAGAGACGGCGGCGGGCGGGCTGCGCCGTCTCGAGTGGTTGCTGCGCCAGCGCGTGGACGTCCTCGTGCTCGAGTTGGGTGCCAACGACGGCTTGCGGGGACAGGACGTGGACTCCATGCGTGCCAATCTCCAGGAGATCATCACTCGCACGCGCTCCGCGTACCCCAATGCCAAGATCGTGATTGCCGGAATGGAAGCGCCGCCCAACATGGGTGACGCGTATACATCCCGGTTCCGCCGCGCGTTCGGAGAACTGGCCGAAACCAACGATGCCTCCCTCATTCCGTTTTTACTCGTGGACGTGGCCGGAGACCGCGAATTGAATCAGGCGGACGGGATCCATCCGACGGAGCGGGGTCACCGGATCATGGCGGAGACGGTGTGGAGGGTGCTGGAAGGGGTGCTTCGTGATAGAGCGGACCGTTGACGGTTGACGGAGGCGGTCCCGCGTCCCAACCTGCAGAGTTCAATGTTCAAACCGGGCCCAAATATGAAACGACTGATACTTGTTTTTGCCGGATTGCTGGCAGCCAGCCCTGCCGGCGCGCAACAATTCGATGCCCGCATCGATGCCGCGGTCGACCGCGTGTTGCCGCAGATCATCGAGACGCGGCATCACATTCACGAGCATCCGGAACTGGGTAACCGTGAGTTCGAGACGGCCAAGCTGATCGCGGACTATCTGCGCGATCTTGGGTTCGAGGTCGATACCGGCATCGCGCACACTGGGGTCGTGGGCCTGTTGCGAGGTGGGCGACCGGGTCCGGTCGTTGCGATTCGCGCGGACATGGACGCGTTGCCGGTTACGGAAGACACCGATTTTCCGTGGGCATCGATCACGCGGACCATCTATCTCGATCAGAACGTCGGCGTGATGCACGCATGCGGGCACGACGTCCACGTTGCGGTCCAGATGGGCGTGGCAAGTGTGCTGGCCTCGTTGCGGGACGACATTCCCGGCACGGTGAAGCTCATCTTCCAGCCGGCGGAAGAAGGCGCGCCGCCGGGCGAGGAGGGTGGCGCGGACCTGATGGTACGGGAAGGCGTGCTCGACGACCCGCGTCCGGTCGCGATCTTTGGACTGCATACCTTCGCCCAGATGGATGTCGGCACCCTCGGCTATACACCGGGTCCGGCACTCGCGGCGGTGGACCATTTTCGCATCGACATCAAGGGCCGGCAGGCGCACGGGGCGCGACCGGAGCTGTCGATCGATCCCGTTGTCTTGGCATCGCAGGTGATCATGGCGTTGCAGACCATTCGGTCGCGCAACCTCTCGCCCCTCGAACCGAGTGTCGTGACGGTCGGGATCGTGCGCGGCGGGACGCGCTTCAACATCATCCCCGCGGAAGTGTATCTCGAGGGAACGGTGCGGACCTACAACCCGGACGTGCGCGACCAGATCGAGCGCCGCATGGGCGAGATCCTCGATGGCGTTACCGCGGCGGGCGGCGGATCGTACGAGCTGGACTATGAGCGAGGCACGCCGGCGACGATCAACAATCTGGCGTTGACAGAATGGGCGGTGCCGGTCCTCGGCCGCGTCGTGGGCAGCGAGAACGTGGTAGAGGTAGTACCGACGATGGGTGGAGAGGACTTCGCATACTTCGCGAACGAGGTCCCCGGTTTCTATTTCAGGTTGGGGCAGGTCGCGCCGGGTACGACGTCGGGCGATCACCATACGCCGACGTATCGCGCGGATGACAGCATGATCCCGATTGGGATTCGGGCGATGTCGCGTTTGGTGCTGGATTTCTTGAGCCGGGGGACGATGGGAACGCGTTGACGGGGGCGATGTAAGGGGCTGCCCCGATCCACTCCGTCGCCTCCATCATCGCCCCTACCTTCGCCCGGGCCGGCAGGGAGGTGCGGGGCTCAGGGTTGCAGCCGCAGCCGCCTAATCAGGTCCACGTATCGGGGATCGGACCGGATTGGGTCGAAGATCGGGGCCCTGAGATCGAAGATCAGTGTCTCGGAGCGGATGAGGAATGCGTCCTCCAGGCGGGCGAACGCGGAGTCGATCGCGCCGACCATCAAGTACCATTGTGCGAAGACTGTCGGGTCAACCAACGCACGGCCGCCTTGTCGCTCGAGCCGCGCAATCGTCGCGAACGCGCGGGGCCGGGTCGTCGTGTCGCGGACCGCGTCGACGACCGCTGTGACGAGTTCGAGGGGCGCGCCTGCAAGCTGGAACTCTCGGATTGCAGCGTCGAACTGCCGTTTCTCCAAGTACAGCCAACCCATGAGGCCGTGCGCAAAGCCGAATCCGGGCTCGAGTTCGAGAACTGCTCGCTCGCGCACAATGGCCTCGTCCACACGACCCTCGTGCCACAGCGCGGTCGCCAGCAAGTGCCTTGCCACGAGGGCCGCGGGATCGGACGCAATCGCGTACTCGGCCTGCACGATGGCTTCGCCGTTGCGGCCGAGAATCATCAGCAACTCGGCATACCAGTATCGGGCGACGGCGTAGCCGGGGTCCAGCGCGATCGCTTGTTCGAACTCGGCTGCGGCGCCCTCCCAATCCCACGCGCCATAGGTGAGAATGTTGCCCAGCGACGCATGAGCGGCCGCAAGCGCACTATCGAGGGCGATCGCCCGACGGGCCGCTGTCTCGGCGCGCGCGTACGCCTCGGCCCGCGTCATCCCCGGAACCCGGTAGTACCCATAGAGGGAGTACGTGTCGGCCAGCCCGGTGTAGGCCTCGACGAAGTCCGGGTCGATTTCGATCGCACGACCAAAATAGCGCGCTGCGAGCTCGAGGTTCTCTGCGCCGCGTTTGTTCCAATGAAACCGCCCAAGTAGATACGCGTCGTGCGCCTCGGGATGCGCGGTTGGGACGCTCCCCAGAGCGTCGCGCTCCGATCCGAGCAGTGTCACGTTCAGCGCTGTTGCCACCTGCTCGGCAATCTGCTCGCGGTATATCGATCGGTCCACAGATGCGTGTCGTCCGACACACGTATCAACTGCGGTGTCACGCGCACCTGTCCGGTGCCGTCGGGCGAGCGGTCCGTCCGCACGGTCCCCTCGAGCACGTAGCGCACGTTGAGTTCAGCCGCAATGTCTTGCAGCGCGCGCTCGGTGCCCTTGTAGCGCAGTGTGCTCGTGCGCGAGGTGACGCCCAGCCCGGAGATCTCGGCGAGGCGGCTCGTCATTTCCTCGGTGATCCCGTCGGCGAAGTACTCGTATTCGGGCGCCCCGAGGTTCTCGAACGGTAGCACGGCCAGCGTGGGCCGGTCGTCGGTCGGAGCGGCCGGCGCGTTCCCGCGCGCGATGAGTATGACCACTACGACGATCGCGAGGAGTGCTATGGCGCTGATTGCCGCCGCGACGCAGCGACCGGTGTTGCGCCCGACGATATCATGACGGGTGCCAGCGCGGACGCGAATTCCGAGGCTGTCGCGAACCGGTCAGCGGGAACGCGTGCAAGCGCGCGCTGCAGCGCCTCATCGGTTTGGGGCGGAATCGTCTCACGCGTCGAGCGCAGCGAGGGCACGGGCTCGGTCAAGCGCTTTGCGATGATCGCCTGTGCCGTCGGGCCGGTGTGCGGCGGCTCGCCGGCCAGCATCTCGTAGAGCACACAGCCCAGCGAGTAGATGTCGCTGCGGCCGTCGATCGTCTTCTCCCCGGCGGCCTGCTCCGGGCTCATGTACGACGGCGTGCCGATCGAGAGACCGGTTTCTGTCAGCCGTTCCCCGCCCGCCGCCGTGATCGCACGTGCGATGCCAAAATCTGCCACGAGCGCATGGCCCGAGGTGAGAAGGATGTTTTCGGGCTTGATGTCACGATGGACGACGTCGTGGCTGTGCGCGTAGCTCAGCGCGTCCGCGACCTCGCGCGCGGTCTGAAGCGCGTCATCGATCGGCAACTGGCGATCTCGGTCCAGACGATCACGCAACGACTCGCCCTCGACATACGGCATGACGTAGTACAGGAAATCACCGGCCTCGCCTGAGTCGTAGAGGGCCAGCACGTGGGGATGGTGCAGGCGAGCGGCGATCTGGATTTCGCGGAGGAACCGCTCGTTGCCGATGGCGGCGGCAAGCTCGGGGCGCATGACCTTCAGCGCTACCATGCGATCGTGCCGCACGTCGCGCGCGAGATACACGGTCGCCATCCCGCCGCGCCCCAACTCACGCTCGATCTCGTAGCGGGCGTCGAGCGCCGAGTTGAGTTCTTGGATCCGGTCCGTCATCGGGGAGGAAAGATGCGGATTGCGTCCGTCCGGCGCCACGCCCGGTAGATCGATCACTCGTCGACTGCGCTAAGATATTGTCACAGATGGTTTTGCTAGATACTTGACGAGATAATAATTGACTAGTAAGTTAATTCCCATGTTAGGTGCTGACAGCGCCATCGGTCGCGAGATCCGGCAGACCAAGCCGTTTCGGTCCAAGAGCCAGGAAGCCACGCTCGGCCTGTTCCGGACGACCGACCTGCTGCGCCGGTGCTTCGCCGAGACGCTCCAGGGGTCTGGAGTGACGGCGCAGCAGTACAACGTGCTGCGAATCCTTCGTGGGGCTGAGCCGGAGGGACTGCCCACGCTCGCGATCGCCGAGCGGATGCTCGAACGCGCGCCCGGGATTACCCGCATGCTCGACCGGCTCGAGGCGAAGGATTGGGTGATGCGAGAGCGCGGGCAGGAAGACCGGCGTTGCGTCCACTGCCGCATCACGGACACCGGTCTGGCGTTGCTCGCCGAGTTGGACGAGCCAGTCGCCGCGGCAGAAGACCAGGTCCTGGCCATGCTCACGGAAGGTGAACAGGAGACGCTCGTCATCCTGCTCGATCGCATCCGGGCAGGGCACGCCTAAGCCGCGGCGCGAAGGAGTAGGCACGTCGCGTATCAACCATTACTAGATGAAGGAGTCGTCCTATGAGTGTTGCATCACTGGAGAAGGAACTGAACGACATGATCCTCGCCGGCCAGGCAATGGAGGCTTTCGAGAAGTTCTACGCAGAGGACGTCGTCATGCAGGAGAACTCCGACGAGCCGTTTCGCGGCAAGGACGTCAACCGCAAGAGGGAGGAAGAGTTCTTTGCATCGGTCGAGGAGTTCCATGGCGCTCAGTTGGTGGGGAGCGCGTCGGGTGACGACCGTTCGTACGCTGAATGGGATTGGGATGTGACGTTCAAGGGTGTCGGCCGCGTTCGCATGAACCAGGTGGCGGCCCGCCAGTGGAAGGACGGCAAGATCGTCCACGAGCGTTTCTACTACAACAAGGGGTAAGAAGTAAGCGGTGCGCAGTGAGCGGGAGATGTGACAGCCCGCTCACCGCGCACAGCCTACCGCCTCACGTACCTTCCATCAAACGTCGTCCTCCTGTCGCGCCCCGTCCGATGATGTCTCCCACAACTGCCGCACGCTGTCCGCTGAGTCTCCTTTGCGATGCGGAGGTACATCGGTTCTCTTTCAAGACTCGTCTACTCGCTTATCGGCCCAATGTTCGTTGCTCTGCTCGGAGAACGCCATGCGACGTCTGTCCGTCTTGTCCGTCCTGTATGCCCTGTCCGTCCCCGGTATCCTCGCCGCCCAACGTCCGCTCGATCACGACGCCTACGAGATATGGCGGACCATCGACGATGAGGTTCTGTCCCGCGACGGACGGTGGGTAGCGTACGCGTTGACGCTGGAGCGCGGCGACCCCGAGCTGCGCGTCCGCGCCACGGGTGATACCACCGAGTTCGTCGTTGAGCGTGGCCGCGAGCCGGCGTTCAGCCCGGATGGACGTTTCGTGGTGTTCGATATCAAGCCCAACGTCGATTCCGTGCGCGCGGCAAAGCGCGCCAAGGCCAAGCCCGCGGACTTGCCCAAAGATTCGTTGGGCATTCTCGATCTCACGACCGGCGATGTCACGCGAGTGGCGCGAGTCCGGTCTTTCCGCGTACCGGAGGATGCCGGTGCATGGGTAGCCTACCATCTCGAGCGGGTGGTGGCCGCGGATCCCGACAGCACGATGGGAGATACGACGGCGGTTGTGGACGCGGACACCACGGTGAAGCCAAAGAAGGATTCCGATGTGGGAACGACGCTCGTGCTGCGCGATCTCCGCTCCGGCATAGAGCATCGGTATGACAACGTCGCCGACTACCGTTTTGCCGACGACGGGTCGCGCCTCGCGCTCACGCTGTCGAGCCGGATGGGTGATGAGGACGGCGTCGTCGTGCTCTCTCTAGGTGACGAGGTCGACGTGCTCCGTGTGGCTGCCGGTCGTGGAGACTACACGTCACCGCGGTTCGACGATGCGGGCCGCCAGTTGGCGTTCCTCACCGACCGCGACGAGGCCGAGAACGAGCATCCCAAGTACGCGCTCTACGCGTGGCGCGCTGGATCGGATGACGCGCGGCGCGTGGCAGCGGTTGGGAGCGACGGCATGCCTAGCGGCTGGACGGTTAGCGAGCGCCGCGACCCCACGTTCTCGGACAACGGTGAGCGTATCTATTTTGGCACGGCACCCTGGGTCGAGCCGGCGCCCGAGGACTCGACGCTCGAGGAGGATCGCGTTACCGTCGACATCTGGCACTGGCGGGATGCCGCGTTACAGCCCGAGCAACTGCTCCAGGCAGACGGGGAACGGCATCGCAATTACCTGGCGGTCGTGCATCTCGATCGCGAACGCGTCGTGCAACTCGCACAACTCGACATGCGAGAGGTCCGTCTCAACGACGGGAACGCTGATGTCGTGATCGGTGAATCGGAGATGCCGTACCGCATCGAGCGGTCGTGGGATTTCCCGACGTACCGCGATCTCTATGCGGTGGATGTACGGACCGGCGACCGCCGGCTGATGGCCGAACGCGCGCAGGGTCGAGGATTCGTCTCGCCCAATGGACGCTACGTCCTGTGGTACGATCGTGATGTGAATGCGTGGATGACGCGACCGACTGACGGGGGCCCCGCGGTCAATGCTTCGGCCGGCATCCCGTTCCCACTGTACGACGAGGAACACGATCGGCCGTTTCCCGCCGCCCCCTATGGATGGGAATCGTGGACGTCTGACAGCCGGTGGGTCGTGATCTACGATCGCTACGATGTATGGGCGATCGATCCCCGAGGCCGCGAGGCGCCGCGCAACGTGACGGAAGGGGCCGGGCGGCGCGAACACCTCCGGTTCCGCTACGTCGTGCTCGACCGTGAGCAACGGAGCATCCCGACCAACGAGCCGATGTTGCTGTCGGCATTCGACGAGCGCGACAAGCGAGCGGGCTTCTATCGCGACCGCTTCCGTGGCAGCGACGAACCGGAGCAACTCGTGTTCTCGGCTCACCGCTACAGCCGTCCCGCCATGGCCGCGGACGGCGAAATGTTGCTCTACACGCGCCAATCGGTTGCCGAATTCCCCAACCTGTGGGTAGCTGATCTAGACTTCGCGCGAGCGCATCTAGTCACAAATGCGAATCCCCAGCAATCGGAGTACCGCTGGGCGACGGTCGAGTTGATCGAATGGCGTTCCGACAACGGGACTCCACTTCAGGGATTGCTGTACACGCCGGACGACTTCGATCCCTCCCGCCAGTACCCGATGATGGTGTATTTCTACGAGCGCAGTTCGCAGAACCTGCATACGCACTATCCACCGTTTGCGCACCGCTCCGTCATCCGGCCCACGTTCTACGCGAGCCGCGGCTACATCATCTTCATCCCGGACATCGTGTATCGCACGGGATATCCGGGACAGAGTGCGTTGGATGCCGTCATTCCCGGCATGCACGAAGTATTGCGGCGTGGGTACGTCGATCCGGAGCGCATCGGCGTGCAGGGGCACAGTTGGGGAGGATATCAGATCGCGTATATGGTGACGCGCACGAACATTTTCCGTGCGGCCGCCGGTGGGGCACCCGTCGCGAACATGACGAGCGCCTACGGTGGGATCCGCTGGGGCTCCGGGCGCAGCCGCATGTTCCAGTACGAGCGGACGCAGAGCCGGATAGGCGGGTCGCTGTGGGAGTATCCGCTGCGCTACATCGAGAACTCACCGGTATTCTGGGCCGATCGGGTCGAAACACCGCTCCTCATGATGCATAACGATCACGACACGGCGGTTCCGTGGGAGCAGGGGATCGAGATGTTCGTGGCGTTACGGCGCCTCGGACTGGCCGCTGCCGTACCCCAAGCGTCGTGACTGGAACATCCGCATGCAGCAGTTCTTCGATCACTACCTGATGGACGCTCCTGCCCCCCGGTGGTTAGTCGAAGGCGTACCGGCGACGGAGAAGGGGAGGACTTTGGGGTTGGAACTCATGGAAACTGACCGAAACCGTTAGAACGTGCGCGGTAAGCGGTACGCGGGCTTGCGCACGAGTCCCCGCGTACCGCTTACGTTCTAGTTCGTCGCGTCCGCAACCCCTTCCTTGGCGCGCCGCACCATCTCCCGCACCTCCTCCAACAACGCCGGTGCGTCGAACACGATCCCGTCCTTGATGGTGAACCGCACGCCGCCCCGGTGCACGACCTGGCCGTTCTCGAACACATCGACGCCCGTGCCGTAGAGCACCTTGAGGTTGTGCAACGGGTTGCCGTCGACCACGATGAGATCCGCCTCGAAGCCGGGTCGGATCACACCGGTCTCGGCGAGCCCCAACGCACGAGCACCGTTCGAAGTGGCGTGCTGGATGACCTCGAGCGGATGGAACCCGGCTTCCTGCTGTAGCTCCATCTCGCGAATCGTCGCGAAGCCGTACAGGTGGTAGATGAACCCGGCGTCGGATCCCACCGTTACGTTGCCGCCGCGAGTCGCGAACTCCCGCACCCAGTGCATCCAGATGCGGTAGTTGTTGCGCCACATGATCTCGTCCGCGGTCGTCCAATCGAAGTGGTACGACCCGTGCCGCGTGGGATCGGGCTCGAAGAACGCGAGCACGTTGGGCATCGCATAATCCTCGAACCACGGCAGATTGCGCGCCCGCGTGAGATCCCGGTTGGCTTCGTATACGGCGAATGTCGGATCCCATGTAACGCCATGAGCGATCATGCTGTCGATCACCGCTGACAGGAGTTCGGGATCGGCTTGGCGCCAGAGATCGGCGGCCCAGCGGAAACGATCGATCTCGTTGTCGTAGTTGTAATAGTCCGGGAAATCCTGTATGCCGTTCGGGATTGCGGCATCTGGAATGCCGTACCAGTGCTCGATCGTGCGCACGCCGACGCGTGCTGCGTCGAGCGCGTCGAATTCCTGGATCTTCATGTCGGTCGCGACGGGCAGGTGAAGCTGGTGCGCCTCGTCCGCCAATGCCTCCCAGACATCCGGTCGGTTCTGAAACACCTTGAGGCCCTGTGCGCCCCGCCGCGCCACGTCCCGGACACGCTCCCGCACCTCGTCCGGCGTGTCGGCACGCATGGTGACATAGGGAATAATGGTAGGAGCGGCGATGGCGTTCTCGGCCGACAGGCGCGCATGGTTGACCATCGTATCGAGACCCGCGCCAGATCCTGGATCCCGGATGGTGGTGATGCCGTGACCCAGCCAGAGCTTATAGACGTAGTCGCGCGGCAGCGGCTCGCCGTTGATGCGGAACATGGTGTGGCCGTGCATGTCTACGATGCCGGGCATCACGGTCATACCGCTGCCGTCGATGATGCGATCTGCCTCGAACGTGCGCTCGGGGCGGTATCGCTGAAGCTGCGCAATGCGCGATCCCTCGATCACGATGTCGTACGGTCCTCGCGTCGGGTTGCCGGTGCCGTCGATGACGGTCACGTTTCGGATCACGAGCCGGTCGTACCGGACGCCGTCAGACGGGGGTGACTGTGCTGCAACGCGCGTGCCGAGCGTAGTCGTCAGCGCGAGCAAGAGCAGAGGACGAACGAGGTGCATGTATGCCTTCTGGTGCGGGACTGCACAAAGATGGCCCCACTGCGCCCGCAGGTCCACACCGCGGCGCCGGTTGGGCAGGCCGGGAACACTTGACCTTCTTGCCTGCATTCTGGTATTAGAGACTACATGCGACGCCTCCTCACGCTCGTCGTTGTCGGCCTGCTCGTACCTCACGGGGTGACGGCGCAAGAGATCGACGTCTCCTGGGCTCCGCACGCGCCGGTGCAGGGCGAATTCGCATATGTCGTGCTCGTGCCGAGCCACGAGATTCGTGCGGTGCGTGGGGCGCTGGACCGCACGCCGCTCTACTTCGAGTCGGACGGCGACCGCTATGTGGCGCTCGCCGCCGTGCGATTGAGCGCGCCCGACTCCGTCATCCTAGCGCTCTGGCTCGAGGATGTGTCGGGAGAGGTCACGACGGTCGAGCGGGCCCTACCTGTCCGGCGCGGTCAGTTCACAACCGAGCGGCTGACGGTCGATCCGCGGTTCTCCAACCAGCCGGATTCCGCGCTGGCCGTCCGGGTGCGCGACGAGGTCCGGCGTGCCGGGCTGGTGGCGCGGCGCGCGCTCGAGACGCCGCGGCTCTGGCGTGAACCGTTTCTCACCCCGCTGATCGGTCGGGTTACGAGTCCCTACGGGAAAGGCAGGATCTTCAACGGGGAGCTGCAAAGTCGTCACTGGGGGACTGATTTCGATGGCGACGTGGGGGAGGCGGTGCGCGTGGCCAACCGGGGCGTGGTCGAACTCGTCGATGCGTTCTACTATGGGGGGAACGTGGTGTACGTGAATCACGGCGCCGGCCTCGTGACGGCCTATATGCACCTGAGCGCCGCCCTCGTCGCCCGCGGTGACACGGTACAGCGGGGGCAGGTGATCGGGCGGGTCGGGCAGACCGGTCGTGTTACGGGACCGCACCTCCATTGGTCGGTCCGGTTTGGGCGCGCGACTGTGAACGGGCTCTCGCTGCTCGAGCTACCGCCGAGCACGCGAGTCGAGACAGCGGCGTCGCCGTAAGAGAATGAGGTCGCTTGCACGCGCGGCCCGCTCCCGTGTATCATCCCAACTGCCGCTGCGGCATCTGCGAAGTGCCCTGCGTGCGATGATTCAATTCCCAGCCACCAGCCCTCTTACGGAACAGGAATGCTCCGGGTCATAACATTGTACCGCTCATCCGTCGGCAAGAAGGTGCTGATGGCGGTGAGTGGTCTGGTGTGGGTTGGTTTTGTCGTTGCGCACATGGTCGGCAACCTGAAGGCGTTCCAGGGAGCCGAGAAGATCGACGCGTACGCCGAGTTTCTGCGCGAAGTGGGCGCGCCGGCGTTTGGGCACGGGGAATTGCTCTGGATTGGGAGGGCCGTCATGATCGTGGCTTTCTTCGCGCATACGTTGCTGGCCTATCAGACGACGCGCCTCTCACGGCAAGCACGACCCGTGTCGTACCACCGGACGCCGCATATGGAAATGGCGTTCGCCTCGCGGACGATGCGGTGGGGTGGGGTCTTTCTCCTGCTCTTCGTCGTGTATCACCTCATGCACTTCACGTTCGGCAACGTGCATCCCGATTTTCAACCGGGCCGTGTTCATCACAACCTAGTCGCAGGGTTCCAATCGACTCCGATTGCGCTCGTTTACATTGCGGCCGTGATCGCATTGGGATTCCATTTGTACCACGGGGTGTGGTCCGTCTTCCAAACTCTCGGTGCTAACCACCCGCGGTACAATCGGATCCGGCGTCCGCTGGCGGCGCTCGTCGCCATTACGGTCACCGCAGGGTTTGCCTCTGTTCCGGTCGGTGTGTTGACCGGCGTAATCTCCTAGACGACCGGGGAGTCACGTCGCATGGAGCTCCGATCGAAGATTCCATCCGGACCGATCCAGGAGGCGTGGGATCGCCATCAGTTCGAGATGAAGTTGGTCAATCCCGCCAACAAGCGGAAATACGATGTCATCGTCGTGGGAACGGGCCTGGCGGGCGCGTCTGCCGCGGCCACGCTGGGTGAGCTGGGATACAACGTGCAGTGTTTCTGCTTTCAGGACAGCCCGCGACGTGCGCACAGCATCGCGGCGCAGGGTGGGATCAACGCCGCCAAGAACTACCAGAACGACGGCGATAGCATCTTCCGACTCTTCTACGATACGGTGAAAGGCGGTGATTTCCGCTCGCGTGAAGCGAATGTGTACCGGCTCGCGCAGATCAGCCTGAGCATCATCGATCAGTGTGCTGCGCAAGGTGTCCCGTTTGCGCGCGAGTACGGCGGACAGCTCGCGAACCGGTCATTTGGCGGGGCACAGGTTTCGCGCACGTTCTATGCGCGTGGGCAGACCGGCCAGCAGCTCTTGTTGGGTGCCTACCAGGCGCTGGCGCGCCAGATTGCCGCCAAGAAGGTCGCGATGTTCCCGCGCACCGAGTTGCTGGACATCGTCGTGATCGACGGGCGGGCGCGCGGCATCGTGGTGCGGGACTTGGTGACGGGAAAGGTGTCGTCGCATGCCGCGCATGCCGTGGTGCTCGCGACCGGTGGCTACATCAATGTCTTTTATCTGTCGACGAACGCCAAAGGGTGTAACGTGACGGCAACATGGCGAGCGTACAAGCGCGGTGCCGCGTTTGCCAATCCCTGCTACACACAAATCCACCCGACATGTATTCCCCAGAGCGGCGACTACCAGTCGAAGCTCACCCTCATGAGCGAGTCGCTGCGCAACGACGGACGGATCTGGGTGCCGAGTAAGCCGGGTGACGCGCGTCGCGCCGCGAATATTCCGAACGACGAGCGCGACTACTACCTCGAGCGTCTCTATCCGAGCTTCGGTAATCTGACACCCCGCGACGTAGCGTCACGGCGCTCCAAGGAGATGGTCGATAACGGGCACGGGGTTGGGGAAGCGCAGAACGGTGTCTTTCTCGATTTCCGCGACGCGATCCAACGCTTGGGCCGCGACGTGATTGCCGATCGGTATGGCAACCTGTTCGACATGTACGTGCAGATCACGGGAGAGAACCCGTACGAGGTGCCCATGCGGATCTACCCCGCGCCGCACTACGCCATGGGCGGGCTCTGGGTCGACTACAATCTCATGAGCACGGTCCCCGGTCTCCATGTGCTCGGTGAAGCAAACTTCTCGGATCACGGTGCCAACCGGCTAGGCGCAAGCGCGCTGATGCAGGGACTCGCCGACGGGTATTTCGTGCTGCCGTATACCATTGGCGATTACCTCGCGCGGGGCGGTCTCGACGATGTCGATGCCGGGCACGCCGCCTTCCGGCAGGTCGAGGCCGAGGTCGGAGACCGCGTGAAGAAGCTGCTGGATGTGAACGGCACCACGACCGCAGATACGTTCCACCGTGAACTGGGCCGCGTGATGTGGGAGAAGTGCGGGATGGCGCGCTCCGCGGTCGAGCTGCGGGAGGCGCTGGACACGATTCCGAATATCCGGGAGCGATTCTGGCACGACGTGAAGATCACCGGCACAGGTAGCTCCCTGAACCAGGAGTTGGAGAAGGCGGGCCGCGTGGCCGATTTTCTCGAGTTCGCCGAGCTGGTCTGTCTCGACGCCCTGCGCCGGGACGAGTCATGCGGCGGCCACTTCCGTGTGGAGCACCAAACGGAGGAGGGCGAGGCGCGGCGCGACGACGAGCGATTTGCGTACGTGGCGGCGTGGGAGTACACGGGCGCCGACAGCGAACCTGT
>JAZDCY010000075.1:0-7582 GCA_036679645.1 Gemmatimonadota bacterium
AAGATCATCAGGAGTGCCCAAGCCCCACATGCCATCACCGACTCTACCAACATTGTGAACCGTCACGCGCGCGCCCCACTCGATCAGTTCGTTGTAGACCGGCGCAACGTAGAACTCGTCATTGACCCGCCGGTCATTTGCGATCATTTGATCGGCGGCACGGACGAAGTCGCTGCCGCGCCGAAAGTTGTAGATTCCCACCGTCGCCTCGTTGGATACCACCTTCTTCTCCACGACCTCGGTGGCGTACCCGTCGGGGCCCAGACGCACGTACGACCATTTGGGATGGTCAGCCCACATCGTCATCACCAACCCGTCGGCCTGTTCGCGCTCCATCGTGTCCATATAGGCATCGATATCCACGTCCACCCATTGGTCGCTGTTGGCCAACATCAACGGTACGTCGTTGTCGATGAGATGCCTGGCTAGCAACACGGTGCAGGCTGCGCCCTCGGTGGTCGCTGTGACCGGTACGATCGAACACTCGGGCGCCACACGATTGAGGAGAGCGAGTAGCTCCGATCGCTCCAGATGTTGTTGTAGAGCAACGAAGATGAAGTGATGCGTTTGCTTGGGTCGTATGTTCTCGACCACTAGCTCGATCATGGGCTTGCCATGCACGTGGATCAACGGCTTGGGCTCGGTGTAGCCGGCCCGCGTAAACCGGCTGCCACGTCCGGCAATCGGTAACACGATGTTCAGCATTCGTCTTGACCTCCTACCATGACAGCTCCTTGGCCTTCGAACTCGCAAAGGCCTGTACATCCTCGGGCGTACCAAGGCTGTGCATCTGACTGGAGTCAATAGGGAAGGTCGTGATGCGCTTCCCCATTAGAATCAGTTCGTTGTAGACGGGACAGACATAGAACTCACCCATTACCGAGGCGTTCTTCAGGATCATGCGTTCCGCCACCGCCACCACTTGGCCGTCCTCTACCTTTGCGTATGACCACTTGGGGTGAGTTGACGGGAACGTCATCATGCAACCGTCCCAGGCATCCGAGCGGGCGACGCCCAGGAATCGGTCGAGCGAGACGTCGATGTACTGATCCGCGTTCGCCACCAAGAGCTCGTCGCCGTTGTTCAGGTGCTCGAGCGCAAGGAGCACACTGCACAGAGCACCGGCGGTGGGATTGGGCATGACCACGATGTCGCAATCGTCTGCGACCAGCCGCAGCACGTCGCCGAGCGCGAAGCGATCGATGTGCTCCTTACGGCACACGAAGATGAAGCGGTGCTCTTCGCTTGGCGCCAGGTTGCGCGCGACAATCTCGATCATGGGCTTGCCGGCTATCTCGACGAGCGGTTTGGGAAACGTGTAACCCAACTCCGCGAACCGCTTGCCTTCGCCACCCATGGGTACGACGATGCGGATCATGAGGACGCCACCTGCGCTTCGACGTGGCAGATGAAGTCGCGGATGCGAGTGTAATCCACCTCTTCAACACCTGCGACCTTGCACACATGACCACCGGCGCGCTCGGCGGCCTCGATGCCGTGCGGTGCGTCTTCGACTATGACGGCTTCGTCACCACTGCAACCCAGCCGGTCGAGCGCGGTGAGGTAGATATCGGGATCAGGCTTGGGCCGGGTGATGTCCTCGTTGCTCAGCACGAGATCGAAGTAATCTTGCAGGTTGGACTGCGAGAGCATCAAGTCGACGCTGCGGCGGACTGCATTGGAGCAGACGGCAAGTCCATAACCCTCGCGCTTGAGTCGACTGATCATGTATTCCTTCTCGAACACCGGCCGACAGCCCTTGAGCACGACGTCCACGGTATACACTTGCTTGATGCGGTTGATCAGCGTGTGCAGTGCGGTTGGAAAACCCTTCTCGACGCTGAGCATTTCCAGCTTCTTGCGGGTCGGCAGCCCGTTGTACTCAGAGAGGTGCTCGTAACGAGATACCGCGAAACCCATGAGCGACAGCGCACGGTTGAGAGCCTCGTAGTGCCACTCGGTGGCGTCTACCAGCACCCCGTCGAGATCGAATAGAACGGCGGTAATCTTCGTCACTTGATCAACCTGGGTTATGCGCTACGAGGTGCTTGTCGCCGACGATACTCGGCATCTTGACGACTACCGTTACGGTATCCTCCAACGCCTGGAAGTCGCTGGCTTCGCCAGGAGCCAAGAGGACAATGTCCCCCGCGCGGAAGAGCATGCCGTTCATACGCGCTTTGCCCGATACGATGAGCGTGCTCTCCAGCGCCACCTTGTGAACGTGACGCGCCTCGTTGTCGCCGGTACGATAGCTCTTGCAGGCGACTTCGACTTCCTTGGCACGGATGCATGTCGGGGCGAAGTCACCGACGAACCAGCCGCCCGTCATCTCATCTATGTGGAAGGTCTGCACGCTACGTGCCCCTCGGCGCGGTAGAGGTGTGGTGGTCGCGGAGCGGCATCAGTACGCACCTTCCCACCGCAGCACTACCGGTACCGTCTTCGCGAGGATGCGAATATCCGCGAGAATGGACCACGTCCGGATGTACTCGTTCTCCAGCTTGACGACGTGCTCGAAATCGGAAATGGTGTTGCGCCCCGATACTTGCCATGGTCCGGTGATGCCGGGCTTGACGTCGAAGCGGCAGTAGTGAGGCTCATCGTAGTTCGCGACCTCCGACGGAATGGGAGGACGCGGGCCAACCAACGACATGTCACCCACGAGTACGTTGAGCAGTTGAGGCAGCTCGTCGAGGCTGGCTTTCCGGAGGAAGCGTCCCACCCGCGTAATCCGCGGATCGTCCGGGACCTTGAATAGTCGTGCGTCTCCGTAGATGCTCTTGCGCCGCAGCCCGTCGCGCTGTGCTTCGGCACCGTTCACCATGGACCGGAACTTCAGGATGCGGAACGTCCGCCCGGCGCGACCGACTCGCTCCTGGCGAAAGAATATCGGCCTCCCCGATTCCAACCAGACTGCGGAAGCGATCAGCACGAAAACGGGAGCCGCCACCACTAACCCGACAACTGCGCCGATGAGATCGAGGATACGCTTTAGGGCGAGCTGGCCCGCCCGGAGCCTGGGCACCGTAAGCTCCACGAGTGGTTTCCCGCCAACCCACACTCCCCGGGGTTCGAGCACCGAGGTTCGTGTGCGTTGGGCCGCAAGCAGTCGGCAGCCGCTAGTGAGTGCCACGTCCACGACCTGCGCGAATTCGTCGTCGGCAAAGTCGCCCCACATCAGCACCGTCTCCGCACTCCTCTCGCTGACGATGCGGCCCAGCTCGTGGAGCTTCGCTGCTTCGTCCGGGCCCTCCGGCGGACCGACGAAAACGGAATCCACCAGCACGAAGTCATGCGTTCTGTCGAGTACAACGCCAAGATCGCGCCAGTCCGCGTCCCTCCTCGCTATGAGGATCGTGCGTGACGCACCCTCGAAGTGCGCGCGTACCTGACACACACACCAGTTCACGGCGGCGCGAAAGGCGGTCAGGCCAAGGCCGAAGACGAGACCGACGGTAACAAACTGGACCAGTACCAGCGTAATCGGTCCCGACCAGGCAGGGTGATAGAGGGAGATCAGTGCGGCGAGGAACGCAGCCATCGTGAGGCGCCCAGCATTGCGGCGGCTGCGGCCCGGACCGTAGGCGCCAACGACCAACAGCGACAGCAAGACGGCACCCAGAAAGCGCCAGCTCCCGAGGAACCCCGGGGGGAACAGTGTCACCGTCGTGCGTGCTGCGGCTTCCCCCAAGAGGCCGCCCCGCAGCGCGTGGGTCGTCGCGCGGATCACCACATACACCGCGATGTCGGAACCGGCCAGCACTGCCACCCGCAACACATCCCGCAACCAGTGGGCCCGGATGTTGCGCCCCGCGAGCCGTTGCAGCAGCGGCCGCGAGGGGCGCCGCCCTTCTCCTCCGCGACCTCCGTTCTTCGCGGCGTTCATCGGGTAGCGATCACGACCATGGCAACAGTGGCCGCGAGAATCTGCGCTATGTTCCCGAACAACTGCGTGGCGTTGACCGGCTCACGTTCGGGCTTTGCCGGCACCGTGATGACGCTTCCCGGTCCGGGCGTAGGGCTCGACGTAAAGAACAGAAGCCAACGCCGCTTTACCTTTACTGCCCCGTTGGCATACTCGACCCTCACCCGTCCCTTGTCCGCATTGTGTGCGTAGCCTCCCGCACTCCTGATATAGTGCTCCAGATCCGTCCCCTCGGTGTACAGGATGCTCGTGGGAGCACTCACTGCACCCACGACGCGGACCGTTCGCACGTATTGCGGAATCACCAGCCTGTCACCGGGCTGGAGCATGACGTCGCCAGTGTAACCCGGCTGCGTCAGCACCTTCGACAGCTCCAGGCTTATCCTACCAGCGTCGCCGGACACGCGGGAAAACCGGGCGCCGTCGACATAGGCCGTAGGCAAGAGCCCGCCGGCGCGCTCCACCAGGTCGCTCACCCGCTCGTCTCTTCTCGTTAGGGCGTATGTCCCGGGAAACCGCACTTCACCGACGATTGTCACAGTGCGCAGCAGTTCAAAGCCGGGCTGTCGAAACACCGTCACCTGGTCGAATGGCTCGAGCGGCTCGTCGGGCGCGCCGTTGCGCGGACTTTCCCGGCCGGGCAGCCTCGGATAGGTGCTGGAGTCGGGCTCGAACAGATATCGGATCGCCAGCGTGCCACCGGAGCGATCCGCCGGTAGTCGCGCGATTTCCACCGAGTCGAGGTACGCGCCGTCGCGCAGCCCACGTGCCATCAAAACCAACGAGCGCAGGGTCATGCCGTTGCGATAGGGGTATGTGCCCTCCCGGTGGACCATCCCCGCGATCGAGACGGTGCGCTGCTCCCTGAGCTCCTCGCGTCCGTAGATGGTGACGATGTCATACTCCTCGAGCGCGAGGTCTCTGGGGTAGGCTTGGAGGCTGTCGTCGGGTAGCGGAACGTCAATGAGGTAACGGGTCGAGTCCGCGTGGTTGAGTCGTTCTACGTGCGCGAGGCCGGTGTAGATCGCGGGTCGGAAGCCACCCGCCAGTTCGATCAGCTCGCTCAACCTCATGCGAGGTCGCCAACCATAGGTTCCGGGGTGATACACACTTCCCTGCAGCTCCACGTACGCCCGCCGCGCACCTGGAATCTCGAAGACGGTGACCTCATCGCCCGGCTCGATGGGAAACGGCGGCACCAGCTCGCCGCCGCAGGCATCCGAAAGACTCGATTTCTGCAATTGGCAAGGCAATAAGGGAACGTCCACCACGATTCGGTCCGGCCCTTCGGACGGCCGCGCCTCCGGTGGCACGATCCGCGAGATCGAGATGCGTTGCCGCGCGGCGGCAGCAGCGAAACCACCCGCGGCAAGCACCAAGTCTGCCAACGTCTGGCCCGGCTTGAGTTCGTAGATGGCGGGGCGAAGCACCGCGCCGCTGATACTTGCCCGCGTGCCGTGGATAGGCACGAACACGACATCACCCTGCTCCAGCACGACGTCGTTCTCGATGACGCCCTCGAGCAGGTAGCGGTAGAGGTCGAGCACCGCTGCGGTATCGGCGTGACGCCGCACGACGATGTGCCGGAAATTCGCGCGCTCGGTGGGACCGCCCGCCGCATACAGCGCGTTCAGCACGGTCGCCACCGCAGCAAGCTGGTACGCGCCCGGCTGCACGACCTCGCCTACCACGAACACCATGTTGGTGCGGAGTCGTGATATCGTGATGTCAAACTGAACGGCGCCGGTTCGGATACCGGCGTAGGACCGCACCAGTCGTTGCCGCAGGAGTTCTCTCAGTTGTGTCAGGGTAAGGCGGTTGACCGCCAGCTGTCCCACCTGCGGGATCACCACGAACCCTTCGCGGGTCACGCGCAGCTCGTGCACCAACTCCACTCCTCCGGTGAGGACCAGGACCATCACGTCGCCCGGACCGACGCGGTAGCTCGGCGGGGCGGGGCCCGTCAGGAGCGGTTGGAATTGAGTCGTCCGCCCCCGGAAGACGTTCATCCCGAACAGTTCCAGCCCCCCGGCCGCAGAGTGCGACGGCGCTCCGCTCGGTTCGGGCCCGGCCTGAACCGCTATGTCTTCGATCCCCTCGGGTGTGACAGGAAGCACGCCCAGTCCGGAAATCGCACGCAGCATTTCCGAGTCGATCTCCGCCTCGACCGAACCTTGGCCCACGTTGCCCATGAATGGATCCAGCAGGGTGGGGGAGTACCCAGCCTGCCGAAGTCGCGCTCGGATCTCCTCGTCCGAGAGACCGGATTGCCGTATCCGTTCGCGTACCAACTCGGGGTTGCTGCGCAGTTGCGCGAGTTGCTCTGCCGTCTGTGACAGTGCGGGCGTGAAGCAAAGAGCCAGGGCCGCCGCAACGATGCAGCCGACCGTCATAGCCCTTATGGCACGGAGTCGCTTGACAAGGAAGGAGCGTGAGTTCATCGGCATCCAGTGACACGATGATGGCAACAAGACTACGGTTGGCCGGTCGACTGGTCGGCTACCGCGACACGTGGCGCAAGCTGCGTTCACAAGCCGGCGAGCACCATAAGCGCGGCACGTCCGGAGCTGTGCGATTGGGACAAACGGAGATGTAGTCTGTTGGCCGACCGGTATAGGTGTATGTCCTACAGGCACGCGGGATGCAGAGCACCGTACCGCACCGGACTCATGGCACCAAGCAGACCAGAGTGGAATCGGGTACGTCCTCAATCCACTGAACCAGCGTCAGTTCGAGTTGACACGGCAGTGGACCAGACTCTCGTAACTCGGGGGCGATACTCTCGCTACAGCCAAGAAGTGGTATGGCCGCTACCGGTATCAATAGCGTCAGCCAACGCGCCCGATGCTTGGGCATATGCCATTGCTCCTAAGAAAGGGGCTCCGCCGGGCGGTGTGATGCTGTCGAGCACGAGTGCGGGGGGAGGCAGCTGGCCCCAAAGGAGGGAACGTGCGTTTGCCATTGCTCCGTGGCTTCGTAGGGCGCGGACGCTGCAACCCCCAACACCGGTGTGATCGCTACGTTTCCCCTCGCGCACCCTGAATCAGACGGGGAGGAGGGGCGAAGACGAAAGACGGGAAATGTGAGACCAGCCCCGGGAGCACATCGACTGAACTCCGATCATGTTTGTGCCGCTCACATTTCCCATCTCACGCCTTGCCGCCGCAGGGGACGGCGGGTTAGAACGCGCGCTCAACAACATGAAACTTCGCGCGTCCTGTGCTCTCACTCGCTTTCACGCGACACAGGTACCGAGCAGATTCCGATTCCACCAGCCTCACGGGAGAGTGCGGCTCCAAGGTACGGTCGCTTCCCGGACGGCACCATCGGCCTGGTAGACCCCGGCGCGTGCGATTTGGGCATGTCGAGGTGTCGGCTGCACACTGACACGTATGGGTGCAGCGCTCGATGAGATGCACGGGAAGGCGGGAGGAACTCCGTGCTCGCTTGGAGTCACAGGCCTACCAGCACTGTCGCTCCACCAAAGGGAATGAATCTGTCTCAGTTCGGTGAATCCATGCAGTGTCACCCACGACGCAGACCGCCAGCCGGGGCTCGACCACTACCGCATCACGGCTGCACCCCATCCACAGCATGAGCGCCAATAGGGTCGCAGCTTTGGTCAACGGCACGGTATCGCTGCCGCCTCGAGGT
>JAZDCY010000076.1:0-67348 GCA_036679645.1 Gemmatimonadota bacterium
CTCGGCTTCAGCATCGTGCTGCCGTTCCTGATCTTCCTGGTCACACGACTTGGCGGGAACGCGCTCATCTACGGGGTCATGGGCGCCACGTACTCGGTTTTTCAACTCATCGGCGCGCCTGTCCTTGGACGCTGGTCGGATCGGTTCGGCCGGAAGCGCGTGCTGCTGTTGAGTCAGCTCGGGACGCTCGCGTCCTGGGGCATTTTTCTCATAGCACTCGCGTTGCCCGTGACGCGCATGTTCGACGTGGACTCCACCGTTCTCGGTCAGTTCACGATCACGGTTCCCCTGGTCGTGCTCTTTCTCGCTCGCGCTCTCGACGGGATCACCGGCGGCAACGTGTCGGTGGCCAACGCCTACCTCGCCGATATCACGCCCGAAGAGGACCGCGCCGCGAATTTCGGCAAGATGGCGGTCGCCTCGAATCTCGGATTCATCTTTGGTCCCGCGATTGCCGGGGTGCTTGGTGCCACGGCGCTCGGTGAATTCCCACCGGTCGTGGCGGCGTTCCTGATATCCGTGGTCGCGAGCTTTCTCATCGCGTTCCGACTGCGGGAGCAGCCACGCTGCGTGTTGCGGGCCGATCCGGAGCTTGCGAATACGCGGAAGATCATGGGTCAGGAGCACAAGGAATGTTTCCACATGGCGGCGGCCGTCCCGTTGTCCACCGGCCAGATCCTTCGCCTGCCGGGGATCGGCCTGTTGCTCGTCATCTACTTCCTCGTGTTTCTCGCGTTCAACCTCTTCTACATTGCGTTCCCCGTGTACGCGGTGACCGATCTCGGCTGGGAGCTGGTCGATACTGGTCTCTACTTCTCGTTCATGGGTCTCTTGATGGCGACCGTACAGGGACCCGTCTTGAAGCGCGCCTCAGCCATCTGGTCCGACAGAACGCTGATCCTGTCCGGGAGCCTGCTGCTCGCCGCGAGCTTCGGGTTCTTCACGTCGCAGACGACTTGGGTGATCTACGCCGGCGCGGCGCTGCTCGCGGTGGGGAACGGGCTCATGTGGCCTGCAGGGCCGGATGTGCAGGGCGCGGTGCAGGGATTCGCCGGGAGTGCGGGAGCCGTGGCGAGTGTCGCCGGGCTGGTGGTCGGCGGATTGCTCTTCGGTGTGCTCGGCGGAACGGTCTTTGTGCTGGCTGCCGCGATTACGACGGGCGTGTTCCTGATAGCCTTTGCAATCCGACCCACTCACTGACCGCCCTTACGCCCTCCCGCCCTCCCGCCCATCTTCACCAGCATGGCTGAGATCGACCACCTCACCGCAGCCGTCGCCGACCGCTACCGCATCGAGCGCGAGCTGGGCTCGGGCGGCATGGCGACCGTGTATCTGGCGGAAGATCTCAAGCACGAGAGGTTGGTGGCGCTCAAGGTCTTGCGACCCGAGCTGGCCGCGGCAATCGGCAACCAGCGATTCCTGCGCGAGATCAAGATCACCGCCAAGCTGCATCACCCGCACATTCTCGAGCTGTACGACTCGGGCGATGCCGACGGATTCCTCTACTACGTCATGCCGTACGTCGAAGGTGAATCTCTCCGCGATCGGCTCGATCGGGAGAAGCAACTCCCGCTGGACGACGCGATGTCCATCGCGCGCGAAGTTGCCGATGCGCTGAGTTACGCGCACAGTCATGGTGTCATTCATCGGGACATCAAGCCCGAGAACATTCTGTTGCAGTCGGGTCACGCGGTCGTTGCCGATTTCGGGATCGCGCGTGCCGTGAGCGCGGCGGGCGGCGAGCATCTCACCGAGACGGGCATGTCCATCGGCACACCCGTGTACATGAGCCCGGAGCAGGCTGCTGGCGAGACCGATCTGGACGGACGCAGCGACCTGTACTCGCTGGGATGCGTTCTCTACGAGATGCTGGCGGGCCAGCCGCCGTTCACTGGGGCCACCGTTGAGAGCGTGATCCACCAGCACGTCTCGGCGGAACCCCCGAACATCACGAGCATCCGTCCCGCCGTGCCTGCCGGGATCGCGGGCATCCTCCAGCGCGCGCTGGCAAAGACGCCGGCCGACCGGTTCAGTCCGGCGGCGCAGTTCGCCGAAGCGCTGCAAGCGCAAAGCGGCACGAGTGGTTTTGTGACGGCTCCGCCGCCCGGTAGGATGCGCCGTTGGAACGTAGCGATCGCGGGTGCGGCGATCATCGTGCTCGGCGCGGCGGCCGCTGCCCTGTTCCTCCCGCGAGGCAGCGAGGACGTCCCCGTCGTCGGCCGGTCGACCCAAGTCACCTTCGATCCGGGTCTCGAGCTGGATCCGGTGCTGTCACCCGACGGATCCAGGAGCAGATCTACCTGCGTCCGGTCACCGGGGGACGTCCGATCGCGCTGACGGATCCGACACCTGGCGGTCACCGCCGCCCACAATGGATGCCCGACGGCGGGCGCATCAGCTTCGAGGGGCGTGACGGGGTGTATGCCGTAGCGACACTCGGTGGGGTTGCGAGTCGGCTCTTTGCGCCTGCGGAGGGCGTCTTGTGGAGTCACGCGTGGTCGCCCGACGGGCGCCACGTCGCGTACGCTGCAAGCGAGGACCGCGTTTTCGTCCGGTCGATGGAGAGCGGTGAGACGCGATTGCTCGCCAACATCTACTTCCCGTCCTCGATTGCCTGGCATCCCGACGGCAGCCGCATTGCCGTCGTGTCCGGGAATGCGGAGTGGATCTTCGGGGCGCTCGGCCAACGGGCGTTCGCGAACGTTGCGCCGAGCGCGCTGCTGGTCGTTCCGATCGACGGGGCACCGCCGGTGCAGGTGACGAGCGGGGAGCACATGGACATGAGTCCGGTGTGGCTTCCAGACGGCAGGCTCTTGTTCATGTCCAACCGCGACGGCAGCCGCGATCTCTACGTCGTGCGACTGCGTCCCGACGGCACGCTAGCCGGCCCCCCGCGTCGCGTTACGACCGGTCTCGACATTCACACGATGATGTTGTCCATTCTCGGTTCGAGTCTCGGGCAAACGCCTGGGCAGCTGACATCCCCGCGCACGGGTCGGTGTCCGTCAGCGAAGCGCGTAAGCTCACGTCGGGAAGCCAGCTGGTCGAGGGACTCGCGGTGTCCTCTGACGGCCGGTGGCTCGCTTTCGATAGCGACCGGTCGGGCAACCAGGACGTATTCAAGATGGAGTTGCCCGATGGGGAACCGATCCAACTCACGACGCACGCAGCGGACGATTTTGTGTGGGCGTGGACCTGGGATGACGCGTTCATCACGGGACACACTTTCCGGCACGGAGCCCGCGATCCATTTGTTCTGGCGGCGGATGGCTCCAGCATCGAAATCATCGCGCGGGACACAGTCCAGGCGCGCTACCCTTTCCTGTCACCCGACGGACAGCGCGTCGTGTTGGACCAGGAGGATCATGGAGTGCGCCAGGTGTTCGTGCGCGAGCGACGGACGGACGGCTCGTGGGGACTGCCCCGCCAGGTGACCAGGGATGGGGGCGGAGGGGCGAGCTGGTCACCCAACGGCGCACTCATGCTCTTTACGAATCAGCCCGCCGGTATCGCGACGGTGAGCGATACGACTGGTCGAGAGACGCTTGTGGTGGGAGGGAGTCGTCCGGGCGACGGCGTTGTCAGCGCTCGCTGGTCTCCGGACGGCCGCAGCATCGTCTACAAGACCTTAAACGACGACGGCGAGCAAGCGCTGTGGTCCGTTCCGACTGGTGGCGGCACTCCTCGTCTCCTCGTCCGGTTCGACGATCCCTCGCGCCAGTGGCTAAGGAACGAGTTCGCGACCGATGGTCGGCGCATCTACTTCGTGCTGTCGGAGCATCAGAGCGATGTCTGGGTGATGGAGCTGTCGTACGACTAGAGGAGCGATTGGGCAGTAAGGAGGCGCCATGCAGGACAAGGAATTCGTCAGTCTCTACCACCAGATCGGTGGCGACGCGGTTCTCGACAAAGCCATCGAGCGTTTCTACGACCGCGTCCTCGCCGACGATCGGATCCGTCACTTCTTTGACGGAGTCGACATGGACCGGCTGCGCGCAACACAGAAGACCTTCCTCGCGTACTGCTTTGGCGGGCCATACATCTACGACGGCAAGGCGATGCGCGATGCGCACCACCATCTCTCTCTCACCGAAGAGCATTTCCAGGCGGTTATGCAACATCTGGAGGACACGCTGCGCGAGCTGGGCGTGCGGGAGGATCTCGTCGAGGCCGCGGTGAGCATTGCCGCCAGTCATCACGATGAGGTATTGGGTCTGTGATCGATCGTTGAACGTTGATGGAGCCTCGTCACACGTTCAGGCATGTCGCTCCGGAAGTGCGGTCAACGGTGAACGGTCAAGCGTCCACGATCAACGTCGACCCCACATGACACGCATCGTCTTCCCGTGGAGGAAATAGCCGCGCGTCGTCCTCGTACCGACCCGGAGCGCGCCGACCGGGCGATCCCCCCTATCGTCAAGGCACTCGGTGCCGTCTCGTTTTTCAACGACATCGCGAGCGAAATGGTGTACCCGCTCCTGCCCGCGTTCTTCACCCAGACGATGGGAGTCGGCGCGGTAGCCCTCGGTGCGCTCGACGGCATCTCCGACGCTGTCTCGGCGGGAGTCAAGTTGCTTGCCGGTCGGCTGGGTGACCGACGTCGGTGGCGCCGCCCGCTCGTGGTTGGGGGGTATGCGCTGGCGAGTGTTGCCCGACCCATGATGGCGCTGAGCGGCGCGGCGTGGCACGTGATCGCGCTGCGGGCGGTGGATCGGGTGGGGAAGGGCGTGCGCTCGCCCGCGCGTGACGCGGTGATCGCGGACGCGACCCACCCGTCGATTCGCGGGAAAGCTTTTGGATTCCACCGAGCGATGGATCATGCGGGTGCCATGATCGGTCCCCTCATCGCGGCGGGGTTGATCTGGCTGGCCGCAGCGAGCCCGCGCGACGTGATACTGTGGAGTGCTGTGCCGGGCGCGATTGCCATTCCCAGCGTGTGGTTCGCATTACGACGTGAGGCGGCGGTGAGGACGTCGCCGGGCACGGGCGTCCAGCCGGACACGGAGCCGCGATCCGCTGTGCGAGGAGGGCTCGTTGGCCTGGTGGTGCTTTTTGCGTTTGCGCGGTTTCCCGAAGCGTTGTTCCTGCTGCGCCTGCAGGATGTCGGCGTGCCGCTCGCCGCGGTACCACTTCTGTGGGCGGCGCTGCACCTTGTTCGCGCCGCGGCGACCTATCCCGGTGGCGTCCTGAGCGATCGCATAGGCCCAATGCGCGCCATGGCGGCCGGCTGGATGGTGTACGCGGTCGTGTGCGCTGGGCTCGCTTTCGCAGGCAGCGCACTTTCGGCTGCGGTTTGGTTTCTGGCTTTCGGTCTGGTCGCGGCGGCGACGGAAGCCCCCGAGCGCGCTCTGGTCGCCGCTTGGGGTGGCACGCTGCTGCGGTCGCGCCGGTACGGGATTTACCACGCGGGGACGGGCGCCGCGGCACTGCCTGGCGCGTTGGTCTTTGGCGCGGTCTACGCGACGGCCGGGGGTACGACGGCCCTGTTCGTGCCTCGCACTTCAGGCACCGAACCTCCTCGCGCACACTGTGGATCCCATCCGGACCCATCAGAATATTCTGCGCTACGAGTTCGCCATCTCGATTCCCGATACCGGCACCGCCATCTCGGCTGCCGCAACTGTCCATTATCGGGTCGCAGAGGCGGACCGCGCGCTCGTGCTCGATCTGTCCGACAGCCTTCGCGTGTTCCGCGTCTGGGCAGGACGCACCGAGCCGACGTTCCGCCATGAGGGGGATTCGCTGGTGATCGAGCATTGGGGAGCGGTAGGCGACTCACTGGTTGTGACCGTCGCGTACGGTGGACATCCGCCGGACGGACTCGCCATCCAGGAAAACGTGTATGGGCATCGAACGGCATTTGCCGACAACTGGCCTAACCGCGCCCACTTCTGGCTACCTGTCGAGGATCATCCGTCCGACAAGGCGGCCGTGCGGTGGGAGATCGAGGTGCCGGTGTCGTGGCGCGCGGTGGCCAACGGCCGGATGTTAGATGCCACACGCTCCGCAAGCGGACGCATCACTTGGCGGTACAGCGAGAGCCGCCGCATTCCGGCGTACACCTTCGTGATCGGCGCGGGCGATCTCACCGTGACGCCGCTGCGCACGGACGGCGGTGTGCGACAGAGCCTGTGGTCGTACGCGGAAGATTCCACGTTCGCGGTAGATGGTCCGTTCGCGCGCGTGAATCAGATCGTCGACGTGCTCGCGGAATACATTGGCCCGTTCCCGTACGACAAGCTGGCGCACGTCGAGTCGAGCACGCGCTTTGGGGGAATGGAAAACGCCGGTGCAATCTTCTACACGGAACGCGGGTACGCCCAGCGTTCGATGAACGAGCCCCTGGTCATTCACGAGACCGTGCACCAGTGGTTCGGCGACGCGGTGACCGAGTACGATTGGCATCACCTGTGGCTGTCCGAGGGGTTCGCAACGTATTTCGCCGCGCTGTTCTACGACCTGATTGACGAAGACGAGACGTTCCGGCAGCGTATGGAGGCGGCCAAACAAAGCTACATCGCGTCAGACGTGGTCGATCTCCCCATCCTGGAGTTTGGCGAGACCAATTACATGCAGCTCCTGAACGCCAATAACTATTCCAAGGGCGGTTGGGTATTGCACATGCTGCGGCGGGAGATCGGCGATGACGCGTTTCGTCGTGGTATTCGCACGTACTATGCCGAGTACCGGGACTCGACGGCGCTCTCACGAAATTTCCAGCTGGTGATGGAGCGGGAGACGGGAGAAGACTTGGGCTGGTTTTTCCGGCAGTGGCTGACGCAACCCGGGTACCCTCGAGTGACGGTTACCGTGCGACGCGAGGTCGGAGCCGACGGAGAAGCCGAGATCGTGGTGCGGCAGACCCAGCCGGAGGCGTGGGGCGCGTTCCGCGTTCCGGTGCGCGTCGACGTGATCGATAGCTCGAGCGGCGAGCGGGCAAGCGTTACGATCCGGATGGACGGCCGCACCGGTCGTGCCTTTCTGGCGATCCCCGTTGGCGCTGATACCGTCTTGGCAGACCCGGAGAAGGCTGTCCTGATGACTGCGCAAACCACCTGGGAAGATTAGCCGTTGGCGCTCGGGCCTCATCCTCCCTGGTACGGCTGACCGTGCCTTGCTCATTTGGCACCCCTCGCGAAACCATCTACGTCCTGTGCCGTATATAAGAGCAACCCAGTCCACGGCTATGCCGAGGGGCTCCCAAATGCTACGTGCCGGGCCCGTCCTCGCGAGCGCGGCGGTGCTGTTTGCCGTCGGGCTTTCTGGCTGCTCATCGGCGGAAGGAAACGCCGAAGCTTCCGAATACGTCTTCCGTGTCGGCGTCGCCGACCGCGGGGCCATAGCGGTGACCATCGAGGAGACCGGTCTCGTGGAGCCGCAGCGGCAGATCGTGGTGAAATCCCCAATCTCTGGCGTCGTGAGGACTCTTCATGTCCGGGCCGGCGATGCGGTCCGCCCCGGCCAGCTGCTGGCCACGATCGTGCCGGACATCGCGCAGGCCAACGCCTTGGCACAGCTCATGAGTGAGCATGCCGGGGCCGATATCTCCGTCCGGAACCTGCGACGCGAGTTCCTCCGCGCGCAGCGGCTCGAGGCCGATTCTCTCATCTCCGAGGTCGATGTGGAGGCCGCCCGGGTAGCGCTCGAGCAGGCCGAAAACCGGTACTCGGCTGCGAGCGAGCGGCTCCGGCTGATGGAGGAGAGCGGCGTCCGCGCGACGGCGGAGTCGCAGTCCGCCGTTATCAGGGCGCCCGCGGCGGGTGTCGTGATACTACGAGGTGTTGAGGAGGGCGAGACCGTGGTCGGCGGCACGAGTGCGTTCGGGGGCGGCACCGAGATGTTCACGATTGGCGATCTCTCGACGCTGGTGGTCAAGACGGCCGTGAACGAAGTGGACATCGGGAAGGTCCGACAGGGCGATGTTGTACGCATCACCGTCGATGCGTTCCCGGGTGATACGGCCGAAGGCGTCGTTCGTCTCGTTCCGCCTGCCGCCAGGCAGCAGGACCGCATTCGCGTCTTCGACGTGGAGGTGGAGGTCACGGACGGTGTGGAATTACTGCGACCTGGGATGACGGCGAACGTCCAGATAGCGGGTCCCCGGCGCGACGACGTGGTTCGCATACCGGTCGAGGCGGTTTTCTATTCGCAAGGTCGTCCGACAGTATTCAAGATCGGTGCGGGACAAGCGCGGCGGGTGGCAGTCACGCTTGGACTGAGCGACCTCACGTTCGTCGAGATCATCGACAGCCTAGCAGCGGGAGATTCGATCGCGCTGGAAGACCCGGCGGAAGCGGCTCGACGTGCCGGAACCGGTCGGTAGCACATGGCCCTGATCGCGGCGCACGGTCTCACGAAGATCTATCGGCTGGGACGCGTCGATGTCCCGGCGTTGCGCGGGGTCGATATCGCGGTGGAGGAAGGCGAGTACGTCGCCATCACGGGACCGTCCGGGTCGGGCAAGAGCACCCTCATGCACATCCTCGGCTGCCTGGATTCGCCGACGGCCGGCAGCTATCACCTGGCCGGCGAAGACGTGAGCGAGTTGCGAGGCCGTGCACTGGCACGTGTGCGCAATCGCAAGGTCGGATTCGTCTTCCAGACGTTCAATCTCATGCCGCGCATGTCTATCGATGAGAATGTGGCCCTCCCGCTCCAGTATCGCGGTGGGCAATCCCGTCGTGCGCGACTCGAGAAGGCACGAGCGCTGCTCGAGCGGCTCGGTCTTGGGGAACGGATTGGACATCGACCTGAGGAGTTGTCGGGTGGCGAGCGACAGCGCGTGGCAGTGGCGCGATCGTTGATTGGCGAGCCGGCCATTCTCCTCATCGATGAGCCGACTGGCAATCTCGATTCGAAGGCTGGCGCCGAGGTGCTCGAGACCTTCAGGGAAGTTCACGACGCCGGCAACACGATCGTGCTGGTAACGCACGATCCGAACGTCGCGACGGAGGCGGATCGCTCCATCCACATTGCTGACGGGTTGGTTGCCGCTTGAGTTTCCTCGAGGCGTTGTGGATTGGCTTCGACGAGGCACGGCGGCACTTGGGCCAGACGTTGCTCTCGCTCCTCGGCTTGGTGCTCGGTACCGGCAGCATCGTTACGGTGCTCGCGCTCTTTGGTGGCCAGTCGAAGATCACACAGGAATACATCTCTGAAGTAGGCGGCTTCGGAACCGTCATCGTACGGGACCGAGATCAATCCGAACAGCCGACCGCCCGCGAGTTGGCCTCGGATCGGCTGACCTACGGCGACGCGCGCTATCTCAAGGACAAGGCGACAATGCTGTCGGCGGTGGCCCCGGGATACTTCAACCAATTGGAGTACCGGGTAGGTGGCGTCGACTTCCGTGGCACGATCATCGGAACGACGCCCGATTATGCGGTCATCAATGACATTCGGCCCATGGTTGGCCGGTACCTGAGCGATCTGGACGTGCGGCGGCGATCCCGGGTCATGGTGCTCGGCTGGGCGTACGCAGATTCCCTCTTTGGCGATCCCCATCGTTCCATAGGGCAGCTCGTCACGCTCGGGGGCAGGAACTACACGGTAGTCGGTGTGATGGAACGGGAAGAGTTCTATTTCGCAGCGTGGAGCGGGAACTCGCTCGCCTACCGCAACCAGCGCGCGTACGTACCGATCACGACCGCGTTCAGCCAGTACACCGGTGAAGACGAGAGTTTGTCCTTCCTGACGCTCAAGGCGATAACACCGACTGGCGCGCGCGCGGCTGAGGAACAGGTCAGCGCCATGTTGTTGCTGCGACACGGTGTGGAGGATTTTGATATCACGCCGTCGGGCGGTGGTGCCAACAGCGACGCCGACTTCTTCATGTTGTTCAACTTCATCTTCCTCGTCGTGGGCGTGATCTCGCTCATCGCCGGCGGAGTGGTGATTGCCAACATTCTCCTCGCTTCGGTGGTAGAGCGCGTGAGAGAGTTCGGTACGCGTATGGCCATCGGTGCGACCGGGTTCCAGATCTTCAGCCAGGTGCTGGCGCAGGTGATCGTTGTCGCGGTCATCGGTGGTCTAGGCGGCCTCGGTCTTGGCGCGGCGCTGACCGGCACGGTCGCGCACTTCATGAGCATGCCCGCCGCGGTCACCCCTCCTATTGCGACAGTCGCCATCGTCACGTCGTTGAGCGTCGGTTTCGTAGCGGGTCTCTACCCCGCGTTCCGCGCCGCCAGACTATCGCCGGTCGAAGCGCTGCGCTATGGCTGACGGTTCACGGGTGTGGAGGGTCATTGCCAAGCCGGGCGAACTGGTGCTCGACGCGCTGCGCGAGATCCTCGGGCACAAGCTCCGTTCGTTGCTCACGCTGTTCGGGATCGTTTTTGGCGCAGCTGCGGTTGTCGCAATGACGTCGCTAGCCTCGGCACTGAAGGTGATGGCGTACGATGAGCTGTCGCGCATGGGGATGCCTCGCACCGTGGATTTCGAAGATCGAGGTCCCCGTTCTGACGCGACGCGCGCCGAGGATCTCCGGTATGTGGGAGTGCGCGCCGCGGACGTCGCCGCGCTCGGACAGATGGGCGGCGTGCGGCGCGCGTACGGGGTTACGAATGCGGGCCGGCAGCTCGCCGCTACGACACAGGACCAGCGCGTCGTGCCGGTGAACGGTGTCGACGCGGGGTACCTTGAATTTCGAAACTGGCCCGTCGTTCGGGGACGGGAGCTTTCTCAGCTAGAGGTTGCCAGAGCTGCGCGAGTCGCGGTCTTGGGCGAGCTGCTCGCAGAGCCGCTTTTCGGTGCGGCCGATCCCATTGGACGAAACATCCTCATTGACGGCGTCCGGTTCCGCGTCGTCGGATTGGTGGCGCCGGTCGAGTTGGAGCTAGTGCCCGCGGACTTTTCCTTTCTAGCGCGGCGGATCTACGTGCCCTACACGTATGTGACGCGCTACTACCGTGGCGAGCAACGCGTGGACAATATCGTGGTTCGCATCGCCGACACCGCTGACTTTGTAACCACTCTCGACGCGGGTACCACCTTACTCCGGCGCAGACATCGTGGCGCCGATGATTTCGAGATCAACAACGAAGCCGCCGACGTCGCCGAGGACCTAGCCATGGCAGATACGATCCTCGGCGGGTGGAACATCGTATTGTTCACCATCGCCGGGGTGACGCTTTTCGTGGGTGGGGTCGGGTTGCTCTCCGTGCTGATCATCTCGGTGCGGGAGCGCGTGCGGGAGATCGGCATCCGCATGGCCCTCGGTGCCGACGACCGGGACATTCGCCGGCTCTTTCTCGTGGAATCGATGACGCTGGCGCTCCTCGGAGCCATCCTCGGTGTTGGGGGAGGCGCGGGGCTCATTCTCGTCACCGAGAAGATCGCGCAGTCCTTCGGGAAGAACTTCGTGATCCCCGTACATGTACCGGGTGCCGTGGCGGCGGTCGCCTTTGCCACGCTCGTCGGTTTGCTGTTTGGGTGGTATCCGGCAAGCCGCGCCGCAAGGCTGAATCCTATCGAGGCCATTCGGGAACTCTGAACTAGCCTTCCTCGTCGAGCCCGTACTTCTCGAGGCGGTAGCGCAGCGTGTCGCGGCTGAGCCCAAGCAGCTTTGCCGCTTGCGTAACATTGTGGGTGCTACGAGCGAGAGCCTGCTGAATGAGATCACGCTCGAGCTCTTCGAGGATCAATCCCTCAGCTGGGAGAACGATTGGCGCGTGCGCTGCACTTCTCTCGCGACCAAAGCCACGCATGGCAACCAGTAACTGATCGGCCCGGATACTCGCGCCCTCGTTGAGAATGAGCGTTCGTTCGAGGACGTTTCTGAGCTCACGCACGTTCCCGGGCCATCTGTACCTGCGCAGGACGTCGATCGCGTCTCCGAGAAGCTCCGGTGGGTCGCGCCTTAAGTCGCGTGCCAGATTGGAGACAAAGTAGCGCGCCAGCGGCTCGATATCCTCTGGACGATCACGTAGCGCCGGCAAGTAGATCGGCACGACGTTGAGGCGATAATACAGGTCCCCTCGGAATGCCTTCTCTTCCACTGCACGGTCGAGATCGCGATTGGTTGCCGCGATGACCCGAATGTCAACGCTCAAGTCGGTGGTGCCACCCAGTCGCTTGAATGTGGAATCCTCGAGGAATCGAAGCAGCTTTGCCTGGGCACCCGGTGGCATGTCGCCGATCTCGTCGAGAAAGAGCGTGCCACCGTCAGCCAGTTCGGCCAGACCTTTCTTGCGCTCGCGCGCATCGGTGAAGGCTCCTCGCTCGTGACCGAACAGTTCGGATTCCAGCAGCTGCTCCGGCAAGGCGCTGCAGTTGACCTCCAGAAACGGTTGGCCATACCTGCTGCTGCGTGCGTGGATGGCGCGCGCAAAGAGATCCTTGCCAGTTCCGCTCTCCCCCTGGAGCAATACGGTGGCGGAATCGGTCCGCGCGACTTTCTCCACTATGGACACGATTTCTCGCGTCGCCGAAGACTCACCTACGATCTCGATGTTCGCGAACCGCCAGCGGTGGAGTTCTCGGATGTCCTCGATTTTTTGCCGGAGCTTACGGGCCTCCAAGCCAGCGTTAATCGTGATCAGCAAGTCGTCGAGGTCTATCGGTTTCTGTAGGAAGTGATAGGCTCCTGCTTTGACGGCCTGCACGGCAGTTTCGACGTCCCCAAATGCCGTGACGATCACAACGATCAGGTCCGGGTCAATCGTGCGAGCCTTGCTAAGTACGTCGAGTCCGCTGCCGTCCGGCAGGCGAAGGTCGAGCAACATCAAAGCAGGCCGGCTCTCTCGGATACACTGGATTCCTTCGGCGCATGAAGCCGCCGTGCAGACTCGGTAGCCGGCGGCGCTGAGGTGGTCGTCGAGCCACGATCGGATCAGATCTTCGTCGTCGACGACCGCGATGATCGGCAGGGGTGGCGCGCGGTTCATGCCGATTCCGGGGCTCGTGGAAGTACCAAGGTCACGGAAGTTCCCGTTCCGGGAACGCTCTCGATTGCCACGCTTCCGCCGTGCCGTTCGGCAATGCTGCGGGAGATTGCCAATCCCAGCCCCGTGCCTCGGTGTTTTGTAGTGTAGAACGGCCGGAAGATCTCGGAGAGGTCTTCCGGAGAGATTCCAGAGCCCGTATCAGTGACAGTGGTCGTGATCGAGAGCACTCCACCGGCGTCCATTGCCTGAATTCCGTTCAACGCGAAGTTCACGAGCGCCTGGGTCATCTGCTCAGGATCGACCGAGATCGAGACACCATCCGCTGCCTGTTCCCGAATCTCCACGCCAGCCGCATCTGCCTGCGCTGTGACGAGCCCCGCGACGCGGGATATGAGTTGACCCGGCTTGACGATCGTGCGTCGCGGCGCTTTGGGGCGGGCGTAGCTCAGTAGATCCCGGATTGCGGAATCGATGCGGTCGAGTTGCTCGCGCATCTGGCGCAAGAGCCGGTATGTAGTCTCATGCGGACTGAGCTTGGCACTGAGGAGATCCAACCCGCTCCCGATACCCATGACCGGATTCTTGATCTCGTGGGCGATGCCCGCCGCCAGTTCGCCTACCGACGCAAGCTGTGCCGCGCGTCGCAACTCCTGGTCGTGCAGTGTACTAATCTGATCCGTAGATGCCTGGAGTTCGGTCGACATCGTATTGAAGGTGCGTCCCAGTTCGCCTAACTCATCGACGCGATCGATATCGACCGTCACGCCAAGCTCGCCTCCGCGAATGCGTTCGGCCGCCCCGACGAGTTGGCGTAGGGGCGAGACGATCGATCGCGCGACGATCCAGACCACTGCCACCAGGAGGAGAGCGAACGCTGCCTCCATCACGAGGGCGAGCACTCCCAGCTGTTGCAGCCTCCCATACGCAGTTGCGACAGGAACCTCGGCGACGTAGGTCCAAGGGAGTCCAGGAATGGGGGCAGCGACGCCTAAGACCGCCTCTCCCTCGAAGTTCTCGTATCGCTCCATCTCCTCCTCAGTGTGATTGAGGGGAGGCGGGTCAAGACGTGCCTCATAGTCGAACGCTCCGTGTTCATGGGGAACGGCGACCGGCATGTGCGCGGCGTCGACGATGTAACTGTGCATGTCCTCTGCCAGGTGCGGCGGGATCATCAGAAACGCACGGGCGTTCTCCATTCCGACGGTCGCTGCCAACACGGCGAGAACGCGACCTCGATCGTCGGAAATGGGTACCGCGAGCCGGTAGACAGGTCTATTCCCGCGTTCCCCAAGAGGGCGCTCGACGCCGAAGTACGGACCACGCAAGGCTTCCTCAAACCAACCTGCCCTAACGGGATCGTGCGGTGCGGGGGCGTTGCCCGTCGCGGCCACCATGCGGCCCACCGTGTCGAGCACGACAAGGCCCCTGAAGACGGGTTGTTCGACGTGTTGTTGGCGCAGTAGCGCCTGGAGGTCACTTGTCGCCACCGGCGCCGTCGTCGCTTCGCGAATCGCGCGCAGAAGAAGCGGGTTTCCGTAGACGAACGTGGTCAGGTGCAGTAGTTGGTAATCCACCGCGCGCCCCACGCGGGCAGCTTCGCGTAGCACCAAGCTGCCGACGTAACGCTGGATGTGGCTCCGCAGGATACCACGCGATACCAGGTAACCGACGGAGTTGGATACCAGCAACGGAACGAGCGACAGTACCAGAAACCACAACAGTATGCGCCGGCGAAGACTCTGGCGGTGATACGGTGATCCGCGCCCGAGGATAGTGCCTCCTTGCGCCAAGTGCGCAGACCTTACGCAAGGCGGAGGCCGTGGCGCAAGTGACCGAAGACTGGGCAGCGGCCCGCCTGAGGCCGCCAGGGGTTTGGGGATGCCACCCACCTGGGTGGGTGATATCCCCCAACAGAGCGCCAGGTGATCGTCGATCGGTAGCAAGTCATTCTATCACAATGTCTTACAAAACGAGTTTCCGCGGCACGCGGTCTGCTTTAGGAGTCACCGGACCGGCGTTTTCCGGCCGGGAGACGGCTTCACCTGAGGAGGAGAGATGCGATTGCAGCGGATTGCGGTGGGTGCCTCGGTGCTATTCGCCTTGGCCCTGTGGCCAGGCGTCGCGAGTGGGCAGGGGCTAAAGCTCACCGGCTACGCAGACTTCGAGGCCATCCTGAGCAACGTCGACTCGGACAACTCAGAGTTGGTGTTTGATAATCACCACTTCAACCTCATCGGCATAGGTGCCCTAATCACAAACGTCTTCGCGGCAGTGGAAGTAGAGTACGAACACGCCGGCGAAGAGATAGCGCTCGAATACGGGTACATCGCCTACACCGGGCTGAGCAACCTGACGATCGCCGCCGGGAAGTTCATCGTGCCGTTCGGCCGCTTCAACAAGGATCTCCATCCGACCTGGATCAACAGAATGCCCGACCGGCCGCACGGATTCAGTGACATTCTTCCCCAGACCTACAGCGATGTCGGGTTATGGGTGTCGGGTGGTGCGCCGGTGGGGACGTCAGGGGCGCGCGTTGTGTACGACGCGTTTGTGGTGAACGGTCTCCTGGGCGCGGACAGTTCGAGTATTCGAGGGATGCGGAATAACGATCGTGAAAAACTGAGTGGGGGTGGGCGGGACGATAGCAAATCGTTTGGTGGGCGGCTCGGTCTCGAGCTCGGCCCGCAGGGTTTTGACATTGGGGCTTCCGCCTACATCGGGAACTACCTCGACGACCCGGATCGCAACCTTACGTTGTCGATCTACGGTGTCGATGCGGCATTCCGTCACCAGGGTCTGGAGCTACGCGCTGAAGGCGTGTTGGCAACACAGGACGTGACCGGCGGTGATCTCACCAAGAAAGGCGGGTACGCCCAGGCGGCCTACCTGATCCAGTCGCAATTCGAGCCGGTGGTCCGCTTCAGCCTGAGAGACATGCCGGGCGAGAGCGCCGACGCACAGCGGCTGTCCTTCGGGTTCAACTACTATCTCGCCGCGAACACGGCGGTCCGTATCGCCTACCATATCAATACGGAAGAAACCGGATTCGAATCTGACAACAACCAGCTCATCGTCCAGTGGACGATGGTGTTCTAGGAGGTGTCAATGCAGACCACCAAGAGGACCTCGGTAGCTTGCGCGGTGTTCGTGGCACTTCTCGCCGCGTCCACCACCGTCAGGGCCCAGCAGTCCGGTGTTGAACTGTGGTCCCAGACATGCTCCCGCTGCCACATGATGCAACCGGCAAACCGGTACACCGCGGATCAGTGGGAAACCATCATGGTAGACATGCGCCTTGCGGCTCGCCTCTCGGCTGATGAGGCGGAAGCCATCCTGAATTTCCTGAAAGGTGGGGCTAGGCGGGTCGCGGCCTCAGGAGCGTCTCCCGCGCCAGCTGTCCTGGCCCGTTTAGCTTCCACCGAACTCTTGCTCCCGACAGCGGCGCTGACGGGGGCGGAGGTCTTCGCGCAGCAGTGCGTTGCGTGCCATGGGAAAGAGGGCAAGGGGAATGGTCCGGCGGCGTCCGCGCTCAATCCTCGTCCCGCTGACCTCACGGATCAGGAGCGCATGAACTCAGTGAACGATGAGGCCCTGTTCGAGCTCATCAGGGATGGAAAAGGGACGATGCCGGGGTTCGGCAGTCTGCTGGAGCCCGAAGAGCTAGTTGCTGTTAGGGACTACGTCCGGGCGTTGAGTCAGCCCGAGCAGTAACTGCGACGAGTTCATCCTTCTCGGCCGGTTGCGTTCCACCTCGAGCGCAACCGGCTGCTTGGTAGGATGACGCACTGAACGCTGCACGCCTATTCGTACCTGAGTGACTCCACCGGATCCAACGCCGCCGCTTTGCGAGCGGGTAGCAACCCCGCGAGCAGGCCGATCATCACCAAGATGCTCACGCAGATGAGCGCTACGGGCCAAGAGAGGATGGGGTTGGCCAGAATCTGTAGGGCCAGGTCGTCCTGCGGCAGCCGGCGAAAGAGGGCGACCACGGCGGCTGAGAAGCCCAGCCCGATGAACCCACCCGTGAGCGAGATCAGGACCGACTCGAATACGAACTGTCCCATGATGTGCCGTCTGCGCGCGCCCACCGCGAGCTTAATGCCGATCTCGCGCGTGCGTTCCTTCACGACCACGTACATGATGTTCGCCACACCGACGCCCGCCACCAGCAGGGTGAAGCCGCCGACGATTCCCAAGAAGATCTGGATGCCAAGTCCGATCTGATTGACGATCTTGGCCTCCTCTACGAAGTCCCACATCGAGAGGGCCCGTTCGTCCGTGGGATCGAACTTGTGGCGCCGGCCCAGGGTCTCGTAGATCTGCGCCTTCACCTCGCCCGCACGTGTGATGTCGCGCGGGCGCACCAGGATCTGGTTCACGTACCGGTGTCCGAACATCGTCGCGAACGTCGAGGCGGGAATGATGGCCCGGTCGGCGTCGGGGCCGTTGTTGGATCCCATCTGCAGCTTCTCCTGCATGACGCCAACCACCGTGAACGGCAGGCCATCCACCTCCACCTGCTTCCCGACCGGATCTTCGTCTCCGAAGAGCTGCTCGGCAATCTCGTTGCCAAAGAAGATGACGCGTCGTTTCTGGTCGATGTCGGGGCGGTTCAAGAAACGCCCACCCGGCTGCGGGTACATCGAGCGCAGGCGCTCGAACGCGGGGTGCACGCCTTCCATGTAGGTGTTGGTCCGGTTCTCCCCGTAGGAGAACGTGGTGCCCCAACGCCCGTACGATGCGCTCGCGACCTCGACGTTGCCGAGCGTGCGCTCGAGCAGCTCGAGATCGGTCTCCGAGAGGCGAATGCGGCGTCCCTTTGGAAGGCCCTCGAACCCCTTGCTGGTCTCACCGCCGTAGATCATGAACATGCGGTCGCCGGCGTTGATCGTACCCCGCATGAACGAGTCGTGCAGTCCGCCGCCGAAGGCGAGCAGCATCACAGTGGCAATCGTACCCCACGTGATCGCGAGCATGGTGAGGAAGGAGCGGGTCTTCTGCTGCTTGAGATCACCGAGGAACTCTTCGAAGAGGATCTTCCACATGGTCTAGAACCTCACCGCCTCGACCGGATCCAGGTTTGCCGCCCGCCGCGCCGGGAACAGGCCCGCCATGAACGCGATGACCGCGAGCAATCCGACGGTCACGGCAGAGACCTGCGCCGAGATCGTGGGCCGTCCTACGAACTGCTCCGCCCCGATGGCGCCTACCAGGGCGACCAGTGCCCACGAAATCACGAAACCGAGCGCCGCGCCCACCCCCACGATCAGGAACGTCTCCATGAAGAACTGGAATAGAATGTCGTGCCGCCTGGCCCCTACCGATCGTTTGATGCCGATCTCGCGTGTCCGCTCGCGGACGACGATGTACATGATGTTGGCGACGCCGATCCCCCCTACCGTGAGGGTGAAGCTGCCGACAATGGCCATGAAGATCTTGAACCCCAGAAAGAACGCACCGAGAAACTTCATCATCTCGGCCGTATCCCAGATCATGAGCGCATCTTCGTCACTCGGGTCGAACCGATACTTGCGCCCCAGCACCTGATACACGCGCTCCTCCACGGCCTCATGCACGAACGGTGTCGTAGTCTTGTACACCATGTTGGAGACATAGCGGTTTCCGAAGACGGCCTGGTGTGTCGGTGCGGGGATGAACACCCGGTCCGTATCGCGTGAGTTGTAGGACGAGTTCTGGTTCTTCGGGACCATCACGCCGATCACCGTGAACGGTGTGTTCCCGATGAAGACATCCTGCCCGATGGCGTCCTCGTCGCCGAATAGCGACTCCTTCACGCCATCGCCGAGCACGACGACGCGTCTCCGCTGCCTCATGTCGAGTTGATTGATGAAACGGCCCCCCGCCTCCGGGTTGATGTTCCGCATGTCGCCGTACACGGGATAGATCCCGGTGATGTTGGGGCGGACGATTTCGATGCCGCGGCGGACCGGCGTGTTCCGTTCGCTGTATTCCGGGCTGATCTGCGCAATGTCGGGGATTTCACGCGCCAGCAGTGCGGCGTCGTCCTCCACGTACCGGATGGGACGACCTTCCGAGAACCCGGCGAATGATTTCGTCGTACGCCCGCCAAACATGATAACGATGCCGTCACCGAGCGCGACCGACCGCTTGCGGGTCTGGGTCTCGAACCCAACCCCAAAGGCCAGCAGCACGACGACGGCCACCGTTCCCCACGTGATGCCGAGGATCGTCAGCGTCGTACGCAGCCGTTGCGCGCGCAGATCGTGAAAGAACTCGCGCGCCACCGTGAGGAAACGCATTGGCTGCTAGCGGATCTCTTTGACGGGTTTCTCCTGGACGCGCTCGCCCTCGGCGAGACCTTCCAGGATCTCGATCTTGATCGCGTCGGATAGGCCGGGCTCGATGGTACGGACCTCGGTCAGACCCTCACCCAGGCGCACCGTCACCCACGCGGAGTCACCCTCGAACGTGATCAGGCGCTCGGGAATGACGAGCACGCTGTCGCGGCGATCGATGATCACCTCAGCGTTCGCGGAATAGCCCGCCCGCAACACCACGTCGTCCGTGGCGACGATGACAATCTCCACCGGGAACACCGTGGCCTGATCCTCGGTGCGTGCCTTGAGCGAGATGCGGGTGAGCCGGCCCTCGATGGTCGTCCCGGGAAGGGCGCCGACCTGGATCTCAACCCGCATGCCCTCGCGTAGCCGGCCGACATCGATCTCGTCGACGGTCCCGCGGAAGACCAGATTATCCATCTCGGCCAGCCGCATGAGGGCGGTGCCTTCCTGGAAGCTCGTCAGCGGCACGACCGGATCACCGATCTCGACGGCCTGCTCCAATACGTATCCGGCGATGGGTGAGCGGATCACTGACTCGACGGTACCGGCCTCAGACGAGATGCGCCCTTCCTCCATGAGTGACCGGCGCTCCGAGGCGATCTGCACCTGGATGTCTGCCTGCTCGAACA
This sequence comes from Gemmatimonadota bacterium, assembly GCA_036679645.1. GTDB lineage: Bacteria > Gemmatimonadota > Gemmatimonadetes > Gemmatimonadales > GWC2-71-9 > JADFNB01. Next base: position 19,837 of record JAZDCY010000076.1, read on the forward strand.
GCTGCTGCGCATCCTGGTAGTGCTGATCGGAGATCAGTCCCTGCTCCAGGAGCGTTTCGTTCCGGGCCATGTCGCGCCGCAGCTTGTCGCGCTCCGACTCACGCAACTGCACCTGCCGGCGTGCCTCTGCCAGCTCGAGCGGCGTTGGGTTGGGGCGGATCTCGATCAGGGGCGCGCCTGCGCGCACGAAATCGCCTTCTTCCGCGAAGAGCCGCTGGACCACCCCGCTGATCTGCGATTTGACTTCGATCTCCACGTCGGGCTCGATCGTGCCGACGGCGAGCGCCTTGTCGATGATGTTGTCGCGCTCAACCGCAACCCCCTCGTCACCCTGGTCATCGGAGTCGCCGTTGGTGGCACGGACGGCCGACGCGCCCCCCACGATCACTGTCAGGCCGATCAGGCCCACGATCACCTTGGTACGCCGCTTCATATCTTCTTGCTCCTCAACGGGATGCGATGTATGCGCACTTGGAGTGCTCGCGTATCCGTACGCAAGAAGCCCGGTGTAGTTTCGGGTCGTTTAGGGCGCGCGGTGAGCCGGCGCAACGGTTCCAGTGACTTGCGCGTCTCACAGGGGTAGGATTCTGGTTGAATGCGGCACCCCAATCACAAGAACCTATCCGAGCGCTCGACGATGAGATCGATGACCATAGGGGCGGCGGTCTTCATTCCGCTGTCGATTCTCGGGTTCGGCGAAGCTCCCTCCGCCTTTCCGCCCTCCCGCCTTTCCGCTCCCTGTTTCTCCGCAGCCCTCCCGGAGATCCAGGCGGCCGTGACACGAGAAGATTCCCTGGCGCTCGCGGCGCAGTATGGGCGCGAGCCGCCGGGTGGTGACGAGGGATGCGGTAGAATGCTGGAAGGCTACCTCGTAGGGATGACGTCGACCCCTGCCGAAGACGAGTGGCGCGACCGGCAGCGCGCCGTCGGCCTGCTCGAGCGGGCGTTGCGGTACACGAGCGACGAGCCGCGCATCTACCTCGCCATGGGGCTGCTGCTCTACCACCGGCAGGCGCGCACCGATGCGGTCCGCAGCCTGGGCCGCGCGCTGGATCGACGGGACCGCGGTGAGGTCCCCCTTACGGCACGCGAGATCGCGGTCATTCACTACATCCGTGGCCTCATAGCGCAGGACCACTGGCGAGACTGGCGCAGTTTCGGGGCGCTCGATGCGACCTCGGGTGGCCAATGGCATTGCGGGCGGTACGAGTCGCCCGCGAGTGAGAACTTCACCAGCTCTTCAGACGACCACACGTGGCTTGTCTTTCTGAACCAGCTGTGCCCCGAGACGTTCTCCCGCAACATGGAGACGTTCTTCGAGCCACGCGCGGACATGAACCTTAGGAATTTCGTCGATCTCCAGGCCGCCTTTCGCGAGGCGATCGCAACCGACTCTAGTTACATCCTCCCCTACGAGGCGCTGCTGGGCGAGTACGTCTACATGGAGATGTGGGTTGAGGCGGAGCCGCTTGCGAAGACGCTCTACGAACGCCTGCCCGAGCAGTATCGCTCGTATCTGTATCTGGGTTTGGTGATGCACGAGACGGGACGCGACTCGATTGCCGCACCTATCTTCGCACGCTCCTTTCTCTACATGCCCGACTCCATGATTGCCGAGTTCGAGAACATCGGCGCGTTGCTCCAGCCGGAGCAACAGGAGTGGTTTGCCGAGGCGGACGAAAACACCAGGCGCGCGGCCACGACCGCGTACTGGAACTCGCTGGACCCGCTCTACCTCACGACCGAGAACGAGCGAAAACTCGAGCACTACGCGCGGATGACTGCGGCGGAGCTCGTACTCAGCTCGCGGACATTGCGTGAGCGTGGATGGTCATCCTATGCCGGTGAGATCTGGATTCGCTACGGGCGGCCGCTCCACATGTGGGAGCTCAAGATCCCGGCGGGCCGAGTCGTGTTCTGGGATTACGGCGAGGGACCCGATGTCTCCTTTACACGTGGTAGCGCGTACCGGAGTTACCGAGCCACAGACGAAGCGCGGCAGTATACGAACCGGCTGCAGCGCACGTCACCCCAGGCATATGCCGCCACCGCACTGCTCGATAGCGTGGAGGCCCTGGGATACCAGGTAGTTCGCCTGCTGGATCCGGACGACCGGCCTCAGTTCCTCATCTATACAGATTGGCCGTCGCGGTATGCACCCGAGACGTTGGCGGGTCTAACGCTGTTCGACGCGCAGTTCTTGCCGGTTGCCCAGTGGCGAGGGGGGAAACCCGACCGCCCCGGCCTCCGAGCCGAGCTGAACGGTCTGTCTCCCGGATCGTACTCCCTTACCGTCGAGATGTGGGACAGGGCTACGCGGCAATTGGGTCGCGTGCGCGATACGTTGTCCACGCTATCGATCGAGGACTCCGCGTTCACGGTAAGCGACATCCTGTTGGCGACCGAGATCCGGTCCGTGGTGGGCGACGATGCGACGAGCCGACGGGACATCCGCATCGAGCCGCTCTGGGGAGGGACCCTCGACCGCGGTCAGACGCTCGGTCTGTATTGGGAATCGTACCGGTTGTCCGGTGAACGTGACGGACGCATGCGATACCGTGTGAGGCTCGAGGTGTTGGACGCTTCCCGTCGTCCCATCATTGCCCGTGTGTTGAGCGGTGTGGGAGTGAGCAGAGACCGGTCGCCAGCCACACGCATCGAGTACGATTCGAATCGGCCACTTGCGAACGGGCGGGCGGTAGAGTGGCTCGAACTCACCGGTGAGCTGGCGGCTGGGGAGTACCGAATTGTCTTGACTCTGAAGGACGAAGACTCCGGGCGGGAAGTGAAGAGGGAGCGAGCGTTGATGGTTAGGTAGGCGCCCAGCTTCCTTGCTCGATGAGCTCCTGGCACACGTCGGCGGCGGAGCGCCCCGCGGCTTCGCCGGCGAAGTTCACCACGACACGGTGGCGCAGGACGGAGAGCGCCATCTTCTTCACGTCATCGAGATCGGCCATGGGCCGGCCGTCAAGGGCGGCCTGGGCTTTAGCGCCAAGTACCAGGTACTGTGATGCTCGCGGGCCGGCACCCCAACCAACGTATTCGTTGATCAGGGCCGTCGCGTCGGGCTCGCCGGGTCGCGTCATGCGGGCCAGCATGACGGCCCCGCGCACGACGTTGCGTGGTACGGGAATCCGCCGCACGAGTCGCTGCATCGCGAGCAGTTCATTTGCCCCGAAGACGGCCTGTACGTCGCGCAGGTCGTCACCAGTGGTTTCCTCGACGATCTGTTCCTCTTCTTCCCGGCTGGGGTAAGGAACGCGCACCTCGAGCATGAAGCGGTCGAGCTGGGCTTCCGGCAGGGGATAGGTTCCCTCCTGCTCGATCGGATTCTGCGTAGCCAGAACGAAGAATGGTTCGGGTAACGGATAGGTGGTGCCGGCCGTCGTCACCTCGTGTTCCTGCATGGCCTGCAACAAGGCCGCCTGTGTCTTGGGCGGTGTGCGGTTGATCTCGTCAGCCAGGATTACGTTGGCGAAGACGGGGCCATGAACAAACCGGAACGCGCGCTTTCCGGTGGTCAGATCCTCCTCGATGATCTCCGTCCCGGTGATGTCGCCCGGCATGAGGTCCGGCGTGAACTGGATGCGTACGAACTTCAGGTTGAGTGCTTCGGCAACCGTTGACACGATGAGTGTCTTGGCTAGCCCGGGTACCCCCACCAGCAGGGCGTGACCGCCCGAGAGAATTGCCGTCATGATGCTGTCGATCACGTCGTCCTGGCCGACAATACGGTGCCGGACCTGCTCGATGAGAGAGTCACGCGCTCCGGTGAGCTGCTCGAGGAGCTGAACGTCGTCGCGGTCTTCGACGGCTGCTGGCTGTGCGTTCACGATATCTCTGGTTCCAAGTGAGGCTGAAGTATTCCCGGCATTGGTGACCCCCCGTCTCCTCCGGCTTCCCGCCTTCCCCGCCTCTCCTACGCCCAATCTGCCAAGATGTTGCAGTGGAAGCCTCTATCCTAACTCTACTGGCCCTCCGGAGGCCACTGCCTCCATCGCTTGCGAAATTTTTCACAAGCCGATTAACTTTCCTCCGCGATGCCTAGGGGACCCGCTCAACGGGGTGTGCAGGAAGACATATACCGCTACTCGGGCCTTGGCTGTATGTTCGCGGCCGCGGTCCTGATGTTCATGGGACTTGGCTGGCTGCTCGACCGGTGGCTGGGGGTGTTTCCGGTGCTGATGCTGGTGGGGGCTCTGGTCGGCGCGGCGCTCGCGACCTACAGCATCTACAGGAGGCTGCTGGAGCGGGACAGCGAATGAGGGGAGTCGGGTTGGCCGTTGTGCTGACGGGCCTCGTGACGGCCACCGCGGCGGTGGCGGGCGGTGCAGCCAGCGCGTTTCCGGCTGGCGCGGCGGGAATGATGGCCGGCGCGATCCATCTGGTAGCGGTGCGCGTATTGAGACCGTCGCTCGTACCGCCCTTCGACGGGATGGTGGGACGCTGGACCGTTGGTCTGGGTCTGCGATTCGGTGGAATGGCCGTGGTCGCAGTAGCCCTGCTGGTACTGCCCGATCTCTTTCCGGCACTGCCGACCGCATTTGGGTTCCTGGGCGTCCTGATACCGCTGCTGTTCACCGAGATGTGGATGTTGTGGCGCGCGATGAGCCACCGATGATGGAAAACGCGGGGGATCGGAGCTGAGATTGATTCAAGACGTCGATATCGGCGAGTTGATGCTGCATCACGTCGCCGATGCCTATGCCATCGACTTTCCATTCTACAAGTGGGAGTATGGGAAGTTCTTGCCCGATTGGCATATCGGCCCGCTCACGATCAATCTCACACCCACGAAGCACGTCTTCTTCATCGTGCTCGCAGCGACGCTAGTGTTCCTCTCGATGCGTCTTGCGGGAAGCGCGCTCAAACGACAACGAGCCTCGGAATCGGCACCGAAGGGTTTTGCCAATCTGATGGAAGCGTTCGTGCTGTGGGTGCGCGACGATATCGCCATCGGGAGCATAGGGCCCGCTGGTGCCAGGTTTGCGCCGTACATCATGACGCTGTTCTTCTTCGTGCTCTACGCAAACCTGCTCGGCCTCTTTCCCTGGGGAGCAAGTGCGACGGGGAACCTCGGGGTCACGGCCGCGCTCGCGGCCATCTCGTTGCTCGTCATCGAGATCAGCGGGATGATGGCACTCGGGTTCAGCGGGTACATGGGCACGATCTTCATCTCGGTCCCCGGGATGAAAGGGCCGGGTGCGTTGTTCATCTCGGTGGCGATGTCGCCCATTGAGGTCATGGGTAAGGTGGTCAAGCCGTTCGCGCTCTGCATGCGACTGTTCGGCAACATGACCGCGGGACACTACGTGATCTTGGCGTTATTCGGAATGATCTTCCTCTTCGGCGAGGTCGCGATGTGGCGCTGGGCCATTGGGTTTGGCGCAGCAACGCTCGTCCTCGGCGTGATGATGCTCGAGATCATCGTGGCGTTCGTGCAGGCCTATGTATTTGCGTTGATCACGGCGGTGCTGATTGGGATCAATCAGCATGCGCATTGAAGACAGACGCGTAGACGCGTAGACGCACAGACGCACAGACGCACAGACGCACAGACGCACAGACGCACAGACGCACAGGTGCTCAGACAATAGATGGAGGTACCTGGGATGCCGTTTGCGCTTTGCCGCATCTCAGTTTCGTACCCGGGAGATTCCCGGGGAAGCCCGCTGGCCGAGTGGCCGTTGGCGGGTACCGCGGGACAGTCGCTCAGGGAGAGGCGGCTGCGATGCGGGAGGCGCAAAATGATTCTGCATCTCCCGAACTCAAGAGGGTGAATCCTCATGATCATGAATCTGTTGCTCGCGGCGATCGCACAGGCGGAGCCCGCAGCCGTGGTTGCCGCTGCGGATTATTCTGTGTTGGGTGTTGGCATCGGTATCGGACTCGCGCTGATCGGTGCCGGTCTGGGATTGGGGAGGATTGGCGGTCAGGCGGCGGAAGCTATTGCGCGCCAGCCGGAGGCCGTGGCGGATATTCGCGGCACCGCCCTGCTCATCGCGTTTCTGATGGAGGGAGCCACGATCATCGCCGTCATCATGGCGCTGGCCGCGAAGCTCATCTGACGTGCTGTTCCTTGCGCTGATTCTTCAAGAAGCCGAACACGCTGAAGGCGGCGGCGGGCCGTTCACGGTCGAGCCGGGCTTGATCGTTTGGACATGGATCGTTTTCATCGCGCTGTTTTTTGTTCTGCGCCGGTATGCGTGGCCCGCCCTCCTCAGCGCGGCCGAGGAGCGCGAGAAGCGTATCGCGCGGCAGCTCGAGGAGGCGGAGCGGCAGAGTACCGAATCCAAGAAGTTGCTGGAAGAGCATCGGGCCATGGTCGCGAATGCGCGGCAGGAGGCGCACGAGCTGATTGGCGAAGCGAGGACCGTCGCGGAAGGAGAGCGGCAGCAGATCCTGGAAAAGGCTCGGGCCGATCAGGAGCAGATGATCGATCGGGCCAAACGCGAGATCGATGCGGAGAAGGACCGAGCGATCTCGGATCTGCGCCGTGAGGCAGTCGATCTCTCGCTTGCCGCCGCGTCCCGCCTCGTGGGCGAGCGGCTCGACAATGAAGCCAACCGCAAGCTGGTGCGAGAGTACCTCGGATCGCTCGAGGCAAAGCATTGAGAGAAGAGACGATTGCCAGGAACTACGCTGAGGCGTTGTTCCAGGTCGGTGAACGCAACGAATACACGGAACGGTTTGCAGATTTGCTCGATGCGTTGGGTGGAGCCATCGAGACCGATGAGCAGATTCGCGTCGTGCTCGAGTCTCCACGCGTGTCGAAGCGCCAGAAGAGTAAGATTCTGCGCCGCGCTCTCGAGGGCTTCGCACCCGAACCATTCCTGCGGTTTCTCGAAGCGGTCGTGAAACGTGGCCGGCAGGGAATCCTCCCGGCGATCAGTCGGGAGTTCCAGGGTCTCGTCGACATCAAGTTCAACCGGGTTCATGCCGGCGTCGTGTTAGCACGGGATCCGGATGCGGCGTTGCGTGACGAGATTCGCGACCGGTTGTCTGAGATCCTTGCCAAGGATGTCGTCACCCACATTCGCACCAACCCAGACATCATTGGTGGGATCGTGGTGCGTGTGGGTGATCGGGTAATGGATGGATCGATCCGGCGGAAACTCAAGCGATTGCGCCGGCAGATGCTGGGATAGGAGAGGTCGGTTGGTTTGGACCAGGAGGAGCCCTCGGCGATGCCGGGGGCTTTTTCAACCCCGGGCTGATGCCCGGGGTTGGGGGAAGTGCTGAGTTCGGGGCCCGGGGGCGAGTTGTTGGAAGGGGTGGATCTCCTTGAACCCCAGGCTTGCGCCTGGGGTGGGGGGAAGTGCTGAGTTCGGGTCCTGGGGGCGAGCTGTTGGAAGGGGTGGATCTCCTTGAACCCCAGGCTTGCGCCTGGGGTCGGGGGAGCGTGCAGGATTGGGGCTCGGGTTTGAGTCGTGGGGCAGGGAGGATTTCCTAAACCCCAGGCTTGCGCCTGGGGTCGGGGGAAGTGCTGGGTTCGGGGCCTGGGTGTGAGTGTGGGCGCAGGGGAGCATCTCTTGAACCCCGGGCTGACGCCCGGGGTCGGGGGAGCGAGGTGAACATTGGGAGGGCGGATGGAAGAGCAAGTTGGGTTCATTGGGCTTGGTGCTATTGGGTGGCCGATGGCGGCGCATGTGGCTCGCGCGTGTGAGACGGTCGTATGGAACCGTACATTCAGCCGCGCACAGGAGTTTGCCGGTCAGCACGGGGCGACGGCGGTGGAGCAGGTCGAGGCCCTGGTAGCTGAATGCGAGGTCGTCATCACGTGTCTGCCCACGTCGCGCGAGGTGCGCGAGGTAATCGAGGCGGCGGGCAGTGCCTGGCACGAGGGGCAGCTCGTGATCGATGCGACGTCGGGTGATCCGGCGGGATCGCGCGACAACGCGCAGTGGCTTGCGGAGCGCGGTGTCGGGTTTGTCGATGCGCCGGTGAGTGGGGGAACGAGTGGGGCGGAGGCGGGCACGCTCACGGTGATGTTGGGTGGCGACCCGGAGTTGGTGGAACGTGCGCGAGGCTACCTGCCGTATGCGGGGAAGATCGAGCACGTCGGTCCTGTCGGGGCAGGGCACGGGCTCAAGGCAATCAACAACGCGCTGCTTGCCTTGAATATTGTTGCGGTGGGTGAGGGCCTCGCCGCGCTGGTGAAGCTCGGTGTCTCGGCACAGCGCGCGGTCGATGTGATCAACGCGTCGAGCGGGCGCTCCAATGTGACGGAGAACCTGATTCCCGAGCGCGTCCTCACGCGTGCGTGGCCGCGCACGTTCTCGGCGGCGTTGCTGGACAAGGACATAGGTGTTGCGTTGGAGGTGCTGAAGGATACGTCGGTTGCGTCAGAGCTTTATCCGGCGGTGAAGCGGCACTTCGAGAAGGCGCGGAAGGTGTTGGACGCCGAGGCGGATCATGTGGAGGTGATCAAGCCGATCGAGGAGCAGGCGGGGGTGGAGATCGAATGATTGCAGATTGCGGATTTGCAATTGCGCTGTTTCACCTATGTCTCGGCCGAGCGTATCTTCCGTGATGGGCCGGTTCCCACGAGGAGTACTAGGTGCCGGTCACGGCGAAGTTCTCGAAAGAGTTTTGGGAGTGGACTGGTTCAACGCTGTGGACGCTACTTACCGATCGGACTTCAAGGATCTATTCGACACGAGCTTCGGGAGGCTCGAAGCCATCCTCGACTCGCGGCTTGTCCAATTCGAGGCCAAGCTCGACCGGCGGTTGGTAGATATCGAGGCCAAGTGGGACAAGCTGTTCGCGGGCCTCAAGCGGGGATGCTCGAGGCGCGGGCTCGCTCCTTCATCATTTCCCTTGCAGCAATACCGGGTGGCGCAGGCTGCCGGTGGTCTTGATCTCCTGGACGAGCCGCGTGTTTGATATGGTATAGCGATCGGCGAGCGCGGTGGGGAGGCGGTCGAGTTGATCGGTCACGCGTCGAATTTCTGCCACTGGTGCTTCACCCGCTCCATGAGTTGCGAGAAACGGGCATCGCCCCGCAGACCGGCCAGGAAAGGGTCGTATTCGGAGAGAAACGGGTAGTTCGTAAACCTCCGGTTGGTTGCGGTTTCCAGCCAATCCAGAGCTTCGTCGTTCGCCCCCACCAACGCGTGACAGTCTGCCACCCACAACGCCCAAATCCCGAGTCGTCGCGCCACCGTCGCAAGTTCGTCTTTGCAAAGCTCCAAGACTTGCGACTTGTCGTCTTTCCAAGCCGCGCTGAAGAGCGAAGCCAGCCACGCCACCAACGGACTGGTTTCTTGCTCGCGTAGAGTCGCAACAAGTGCATTGCACTCATCGAGGCGGCCAACGAATCGCAATGTGAGGATATAAAACCACGCGGCCACGACGTTTTGCGGATCTGTCTCATGGCCCTTGCGGATCGGCTCCAATGCATCCTCAAACCGGCCCTCCATCCAGTCTAGTAGCCCGGCGCAAAACCAGGTGACGGCCGTAAGGGGATCGATTTCCATTGCGTGCCGCATCAACGGGCGAGCAGCATCCACCCACCCGTGATACCCATAAAGCGTAACCAGGGTGAGTAGTATGTCGGGATCGTTTGGATCCAATCGTAGCCCTTCCTTCAAATGGCGGCTGGGATCGTCGTCTCTTTCTGGATCGAACCATGCCAGCCAGGCGCGGACCAAATGGCCCTTCGCCGAATCAGGGGTCAGCGCAAAACACTTCTCCGCACACTCATCGGCGTCGCGAAGCAACGACCGATCAAACCGAATGCCAGCGTTGTGGTACATGAGATAGGTGGTGCCGAGACCGGCGTAGAGCAGCGCATTGTCACCGACCAGCGCCAGCCCGTTCTTCAGGTGGCGCACCGCTCGGTCGAGGGCGTCGGGACTCATACGCCAAAACTCGTGTCGCGCACGAAGATAGCACTCATATGCCTGCACGTTCTCGATCGGTCGCTCCTCCAGCTTCTGCTTTTCTTCCGGGCTCAGCTCGAGCGCAAGCGCGTCCGCGATCGCTCGCGACACGCTCTCCTGAATCTCGAAGACGTCGTCCATCACACCCGTATACTTCTCGGCCCACATGTGGGTGTCACTCTCGGCATCAATAAGCTGCGCCGTGATGCGGAGGTTTTTGCCAGCCTTTCGTACGCCACCTTCGAGAACGTATTGGCAATCGAGTTCGCGCCCGATGGTCCGTGTGTCCTTGTCCGTGCCTTTGAGCAACATGGCCGAGTTCCGCGAAATGACGCGCAACGCCGTGAGCTGCGAGAGGTCCGTGATGATCTCCTCGGTCAGTCCGTCTGCAAAGTATTCGTTGTCGGGATCGGGACTCATGTTGGTGAAAGGCAACACGACGATCGACATTACCCGCGCCGGCGCATCACCGCCGCGCTCCGACATGGCGGCTGCGAACGCTGATGCGCTCTCGAACCGATCCACCGGTGCCTTGCTGAGCGCCTGTTCTAGAGAAGTTGCAATTCCGGACGGGACACTTGGTCGCACGGTCGTGATGGGTGGAGGGGTGTCGGTCACGTGTCGCGCCATCACTGCACGGGTACTCGAGGCTACAAAGGGGGGATCGCCGGCAAGCATCTCGTACAGGACACACGCCAGCGAGTAGATGTCGGAGCGCAGATCGAGTTCCCGGTCACCGCCTACCTGCTCAGGACTCATGTACGCTGGTGTTCCCAAGGAGAGACCGGTTTCTGTCATGCGCTCGCCGCCCGCCGCGTCGACGGCCAACGCGATCCCGAAGTCGGCCACGATCGCCGCTCCGTCGTGCAGCAGGATGTTCTCAGGCTTGATGTCGCGGTGAATCACGTTATGGCGGTGCGCGTAGTCCAATGCATCCGCCACGTCGGTTACGATCTTGACGGCCTCTTCGATGCCGAGCTGCGTCTCACGATTCAGTTTGCCACGCAGCGTCTCGCCCTCGATGTAGGGCATGACGTAGTAAAGGAATGAATCCGCCTCGCCAGAATCGAACAGCGGAAGTATGTGTGGATGCTGCAAGTTGGCGGTGGTCTTGATCTCCTGCACGAAGCGCTCGGCACCCAGCACGGCGGCCAGTTCGGGGCGGAGCACCTTGATGGCGACCTTGCGGTCGTGCTTGATGTCATGCGCGAGATAGACGGTGGCCATGCCGCCGGCGCCGAGTTCGCGCTCGATCGTGTAGCGATCCGCGAGGGCGGAATTCAATCGGTCGATCATCTCGCCGGCCCCCATGAAGGAATGCGCGCCGCCACTGCGGATCGAACCCGTTCGTCCAGGGCCTCCACCTCCGCAAGCCGGTCACGGAGGGAATCGCCGTCAACCAAGCCGGCTTCGGTAAGGGCCCGACAGAACTCGATGTCTTTCGGACGGCCGGCGATCGCCTTCGAGATCCATAGGTCGTGGGGTTCCAGACACCACGCGACGACACCGTTGGTACCGGGGGTCTCGAAGCGCACCAGTCGATCGCGCCATCTTGCGGGCAGCACAGGCGTTGTCTCGACCACGCCCTGTGCGTAGTACCCAAACGTCGCGTGGAACATCGATGCCTCGCCAATCGAGCCGTCGATCAGATCGGCCATGCTGCCGTCCGGGTCGTGCATCGCGGCCACGTCCACCTCTACAGAACGGGTGGCCTCGGCCGGCAGTTCGCCCGATACACTACCGTGCAGTGCCTGACTTCCTATCACCAGCACTTCACTCGCGCCGAGTACCGCTCCGGCCGCCCGGATGGCATGCTCGAACTCTTCTCGTTTCACGAGGCACGCGTCTCTTCCTGCGTGAATTCACCATAGACCGCCGCCCGCTCGGCCGCGGACAGCACGCCGGCGAACGGCGTCACCTGACGAAGCTCCCTCGCCCACGGGTCGGGGTCCGTCAGGAGCGGGAGCAAAGCCAATAGAGGGCGATCGAGGATGGCCCGCCACTCCTCGAGCAACTGTGATGCGCCAGCCTGGCGCGCGGCCATGCGGTCCAGGTTATGCCGGGCCTGGGCCAGCACCCGTTGGGGCTCGTCAATGAGCCGCCGGGCGATGGCGCGATGCAGCGCGAGGGATCGGCGGTCTTCACGGGTGAGCGGAGGGTGGTATTCCACCCTTGCCTCGAGGCCCACCGACTCGGCGAGCCGTCGGAGCGTGGACACCGTAGGGCTCTTGCGATCCGCCTCGTACGCCGCGATGGTCGGCTGCGACGTGCCGGCAGCTTTCGCCAAGACGGTCTGGGTGATTGCAGCCTTGGCTCTCAACTCCCGAATGGCGTTCATGTCCGAAAATATATCCAATAAGATATAATACCGCTAGTCGCCGTTGGGATCTCGAAACCTCCTCACTGCCCAGCTCCGTCTAACGATCGATCTTGTCTCGCAGGGGGCGGACGACAAGGACTTCCCCACGTCCATCCCGATCTCGTTGAAGTGGCGGCACATCCCGGGTGCGACGAGAACGGCGCCGGCCTCGCTTGACTAGACGGTCGGTTAGATTGCCCCGTAGCGCGCGAGTCAAATCGACGCGGAAACCGAGGGGGCCCCACGGCAGAGTTCCAACTTGAAGTCGATGACGCACTCCGGGCTCGTCTGGCGGCCCTGTGCACCGAAGGCTGGGCCATCTCGGAGCGGTTCGACCTCGAGGTCCGGGGTCGCGACTTCCACCCGTTCGTCGCGGCGGACTACGACGACGTGTTACGCGCGTTGATCTTCCATCGTGCGCCGGGGCTCCGATTCCTCGAATGGGGTTCGGCAACGGGGGTCATCACAATCATGGCAGACCTCCTCGGGTTCGACGCGTACGGCATCGAACTGGACGCCGACCTCGCGACGACGGCTCGCGGCCTGGCCGCGAGATTCGACTCCGGAGCAACGTTTGTTGAGGGGAGCTTCCTCCCGACCGGATATCGATGGCAGCCGATCAATGGGGACGGGCGAATCGGCACGCTCGGCACAGGCCCCTCGGGTTATCTCCAGCTCGGCTACGCGCTGGACGAGTTCGACGTGGTCTTCGGATATCCGTGGAGTGGCGAGGCGCCGGTGATGCTCGACCTGATGAAGCGCTACGGCCGTGCGGACGCACTGCTGCTCCTTCAGGAAGTGAACGACGGGGTCATGTCATATCGGAGCGGCCGCAACGTAACCGGCGAGCGGACCTTCGATCCGCCACGAGCACGGTGTTCTAGGAACACACCCAACTGACATCCCGCGAGCGGTCCGCGAGAGCTGTGCTCGCTGACACGATCGGATCGTGTCGCTAGAGCGACCCGCTCCCCCCAAGGCACCTCAAAGACACCAGCGCGTCGCGACTCGAGTCGCGAATGCCATGAGCTGTCAGATCCCCGCAGCGCACACGTCCGTCATGGGCAGATGAGATGTGGCTCGTACGGCGCCCGACGCGATGGTACAGCACCAGCGTCGAGGCGGACCGGAGGGGGAGCGGTTCGTCTGGGCCACTGCATCGTGGATGTGGGCTTTGGGCGGTAGCGGCAACCCGGTTAGATTGACCCGCCGTGATCTCCGTTTCCAATCTCGCCAAATCGTTCGGCGACCGAACCCTGTTCGCCGGGGCATCGTTCCAGCTCAACCCGGCTGAACGGTACGGACTCGTCGGCGCCAACGGTTCGGGCAAGACCACCCTGCTCCGGATTCTGAGTGGCGACCTCGTCCCCGACGAGGGCACCGTTTCCGTTGCGAAACGCCTCCGGCTGGGTGTTCTTCGTCAGGATCAGTTCGTGTACGACGAACAGGAAATTCTTGGCGTCACCCTCCAAGGCAATCCGGAGCTGTGGAATGCGCTGGTCGAGCGGGACGCGCTGCTCGCGAACGCCGAGGATTCCTTTGACGCCGACCGGTTCTCCGAACTCGAGGAGATCGTGCAGCGGCACGATGGGTACACTGCCGAAGCGCGTGCGGCTACGATACTCGATGGGTTGGGAATTCCATCGGCCGTGCATCGCGACCCGATCTCCTCGCTGTCGGGTGGGTTCCGCCTCCGTGTACTCCTGGCACAGGTGCTCGCGAGCAATCCGGACGTGCTGCTCCTCGACGAACCGAGTAACCATCTAGACATCCTATCGATACGGTGGCTCGAGAAATTCCTGCGAGATTTCCGCGGGACGGTCCTGGTCATCTCCCATGACCATCGATTTCTCGATAACGTGGTCACGACAATCCTGGATGTTGACTATGAGACCATCCTGTCGTACGCGGGCACCTACACCGATTTTCTCGGGGCCAAGCGGGCCGAACGGGAACGTCGTGTGAGAGACATCGCGGCGCGTGAGCGGGAGATTGCGCACCACCAGAAGTTCGTCGATCGCTTCCGCGCCAAGGCAAGCAAGGCGCGCCAGGCGCAGAGCAAGATGCGGATGATCGAGAAGAAGGCGGCCACGTTGGGGGAGCTGCCGCAGAGTTCGCGATGCTACCCAACATTCCGTTTCGAGCAGCGCCGCGACAGTGGACGCGACGTCATGACCGTGAAAGGGGTGAAAAAGGCGTTCGGTGACAACGAGGTGCTGGACGGCGTCGACCTCACGGTCGTTCGCGGCGATCGTCTCGCCATCATGGGACCGAACGGTATTGGCAAGTCGACCCTGCTGAAGATCGTGATGGGCCAACTCGCGCCCGATGCGGGCCAGGTGGAATGGGGCTACGAGACCCATCCCGGCTACTTCGCGCAGGACCACCAGGAGGAGTTCGACTCGCGCAGCGGCACGGCCGAGCAGTGGGTCTGGAGTTTCTGTCCCGAGCGCGAATTCGGATACGTGCGCGGTGCCATGGGCTTGATGCTTTTCTCCGGTGACGACGGCAAGAAACCCTTACGTGCGCTCTCCGGTGGTGAGATCACCCGCCTCATCTTCACCCGTCTCAGTATCGAGCGCCCCAACGTGCTCATCCTGGACGAGCCGACCAACCACCTCGATCTCGAGTCGATCGAAGCGTTGGTCGAAGGACTCAGGTCCTACGCCGGCACCATCATTCTCGTTTCACACGACCGATGGTTCGTGAGCCGGTTGGCCACCCGGGTTCTCGAGATCAGGACTGACGGCATTACCGACTACCTTGGCACCTACGACGAATACGTCCATGCTTGTGGTGACGACCATCTCGATGTCGACCGTGTCGTGCTCAGGGCGCGAAAGGAAAGCAAGCGGGCGGGGGCGTCTTCCCAGTCGAAGTCTGCGCAACGATCGTCGAAGAGGGAAAACCCAAGGCGGTCCCTCGAGAGACTCCGGCGCCGTCTCGAAACGGTCACCGAGCGCGTCCAGGCCACGGAGGTCCGGGTGCACCGGATCGACGAGCTGTTTTGCGGGCCGGCCTACTTTGCGCGGACGCCCACCGACGAGGTGCGGGCACGTGAAGCGGAGCGAAAGGGTCTGCAGCATGAACTCGCGGACCTCATGGCCGCGTGGGAGGATATCGAGCATGAAGTTGCGGCGCTGGAGAAGTCCCTCGAGGGTGTTTGAGGTCGGTAATCCGTAACCTTAGTATTGATGGGCTCCGGCCAAAGCGAGGTCCTACTGGCGTGCAAAGCCTCAGTTGGCTCATCGAGCGCGTTCAGCCGAAGTAATGCCACCTACGAGTAGCGGGAGCTGACGGGGATCAACGGTCTGCCGGTGATGGCCCGCGGCGCAGAGAACGGGCACTTCACCATGATGAACGGGATGTCTCCGTTCGGGGACAAGAATGTGGTGATGGGCAATGGGCAACTGCGTCTGCATATGGTCGATGCCACCGCCACCGATGCAGCCACCAGCGAAGATCAGGTCCAGATGGAGGCAAGCTGGCATGACCGGGATGGAAACACTTATATGGTCCGGTGCTGTCGCATGCTGGCCACGCACGGCCTCGAGTTCCCGACGTTCGGCGGCGTGGTTACTAACCACCTACTCCACGGCTTCACCAGGATCGGGACGGCGCTCATGCCCACCGAGTTTACCTACGCCGGTTTCTGGGGGATGGGTGTCGTGCTGAAGAATGGTGAGGTGCTCGACCAGCCCCGGTTGATCCACGGGATGCTGACCGAATACGTGCGGGGTGAGGGGTACAGCCTGGATTCGGATGCGGAGGTCACTCCCACGCGACAGCAGTTTCACCTAATGGTGGCTCCGTTCGCTCCGAACATGGAGAGCGGGCACTTCGAGATGAAGCCGGTTAGCACCGGCCTCCAACTCCCCAATGGCATGGAGCTTCCGTTCTGGCACGTGATGTTCGAGAACCTGGACATCTCGGCGTCGCGCAATTGATGTTTGGTGTGAAACACTCGGCGACAATCCGCCTGCGCCGGTGGCGTGTATTGCTGATGGCCGGGCTGGGGGTCGTCATGACGGCCCCGGCCCGCGCCCCGCGTGTGGAGCCGGCCCGCAGGGCCCAGGCGGCGACGGTGGTCACGATCACGGACCGGCTGACCTTCGAGCCGCGGCGGGTGACGATTGCGGTGGGGGAGACCGTAGAGTGGAACAACACCTCGTTGCTCGTCCACACCGTGACCGGCGATCCGGACAAGGCCACCCTCCCGACCAGTGCCGCCCTACCGGATGGAGCGGCGGCGTTCGACTCGGGATTGCTCGAGCCCGACCAGACGTTCGAGCACACCTTCACCGTGCCGGGTACCTATCGGTACTTCTGCATTCCGCACGAAGGCGCTTCGATGGTCGGTGAGGTTGTCGTGGAGGCACCGGGATCGGACTGACGCCGCTCCCGGATTCAAAATCTGTTCGCGTCAGCGCGTTCCCAATGGTCAACCCAGTTCTTCGGTACCGAGTCCGCGGACACGAGGCAGCCTGTGGGAAGATATTCGTAGACCTGGTCCAGCGGGCGAATATTCGTGGCGTCGAGCCGCCGCAAGACGTGTTGCGGGCCGATCTGCTCGGGACTGGCGCAACCGGTGGAGGAGATCAATTCGACAAAGCTCTCGATCGTGTCGCCATGGTAGCGCGCGACGCGGCGGGCCTTATCCGTGACTACGAGTCCCTGGTTGCGCCAGAGCGCCTGCGTGGTGATCCCCACCGGGCAGGCGTTCGTGTTGCACCTGCGTGCCTGAATGCACCCCAAGGCAAACATCATCCCGCGTGCCGAGTTGCACAGATCGGCTCCGAGCGCGAGCGCGCGAACCATGTCAAACCCGGTGACGATCTTGCCCGCTGCGATCGTGCGAATCCGGGAGCGTAGGTCGAATCCCGTCAAGGCGTTGTGAACGAAAAGCACGCCGTCGCGCATCGGCATGCCCACGGAGTTGGAAAACTCCACCGGTGCGGCGCCCGTCCCGCCTTCGGCCCCATCGACGGTGATGAAGTCGGGCAGGATCCCGCTCTCGACCATCGCCTTACAGATGCCCAGGAACTCCGAGCGAAACCCGACGCAGAGCTTGAACCCGATGGGCTTCCCGCCGGTCAACTCGCGCAGCTTGGCCACGAACTCGAGCAGACCGGCCGGCGTCGAAAAGGCTGAATGCGTGGGCGGTGAGACGACATCGTGGCCCATCGGCACGTGCCTAATCTCCGAGATCTCGTGCGTTACTTTTGCGGCGGGTAGGATACCGCCATGCCCGGGCTTGGCTCCCTGGAACCGTGCGTCGAAACTGCCATCGTGGTTGCGACAGCCGAAATAGCCCGTACCGACCTGCCAGACGAGATCCCCGCCGGCTTCGAGGTGGTACGGGCTGACGCCACCCTCGCCCGTGTTGTGGGCAAATCCGGCGGCCCGCGCTCCGGCATTGAGCGCGCGCACGGCATTGCGGCCCAACGCACCGTAGCTCATCGCGGAGATGTTCAGGTAGGACGCGGAGTACGGTTTGCGGCAATCGGAGCCGCCGATCGTGACCCGCGGTACTGTTTCAGGAACGGCGGCCGGTGCCAGCGAGTGCGTCATCCACTCGTAACCCACACGGTTCACGTCGCGCTGGGTTCCGAACGGAACGGTGTCGCGGTCTCCCTTGGCCCGCTGGTAAATCAGCGACCGAAATTCCCTGCTGAAGGGCCGGCCGTCGATGTTGGTCTCTACGAAATACTGTTGGATCTCCGGCCGGATGTCCTCCATCAGATAGCGGCCGTGGCCGATCACCGGGTAGATGCGGTTCAGCGAATGTTTGCGCTGCAGCAGATCGTAAACGCCGAGAGCGACGAATGGGCCGACGACGAGCAAGCCCCACAGAGCCTGAATCCAGATGCTCGCCGCGGCTAGCAACAGGAGTGGAAGACCTATGGCGAGTAGAAAAAAGATGCGGCGTGCCATCGTGTTCTCCTAGGCCAGCCTGGAGCTAGATACGGTTGACCCAGACCGAGTGAATGTTGACGAACTCTCTGATGCCGCAGGCCGACAGCTCGCGCCCGTATCCGGAGTCGCGAATGCCGCCGAACGGAAGCCGCGGGTCCGACTTCGACATGTCGTTGACGAACGCCGCGCCACTTTCGATTCCCTCCGCGGCAATGCGCTCGCCGCGCGCGAGGTCCTCCGTCCACACCGCGCCGCCAAGTCCAAAATCGGTTCCGTTGGCGACCTCGAGCGCCTGCGCCTCATCCTCGACCCGAATCAACGTGGCTACCGGTCCGAACAACTCCTCGGACCAGGCGGGCATCCCCGGCTTCACATTAGAGAGCACTGTTGGCGGATAAGGCCACAGGCGATCCCCGACTTTGCCCAAAACGAGAAGAACTCGTAATCCATTGAGCGGGTCTGCGAGGTGGGGAACCAACCGAGATTGACGGAAAACACGAGCACTAACATCAACGCCAGCCAAAACCCAGGGATCGCGTAGATGATGAGCGATCCCAATGTCAGGGCCTTATCCCAGAGCGAGTACTGTTTGACCGCGGATATGATGCCGAGCGTGATGCCGATCAACGCATCGACCAATACCGCCAGAATCGTTAGTTGCAGCGTGTAGGGAATTGCCTCGGCGAGCAGGTGGCTTACGGGTCGGCGGTGACGGAACGACTCGCCGAAGTCGCCATGCAGAACGTTGCCCAGCCATCGTACATATTGAACGTGAATCGGCTGATCGAGTCCGTACTTCTGGCGCAGCAACTCGATGACTTCGGGATCGACCTGCCGCTGGCGCTGCGGCTCGAGATACATGTCGAGTGGATCGCCGGGCGCCAACTGCATCATGAAGAACGTGGCAGTGACGATCCCTAAGAGGAGTGGGACGGCGTAGAGCAGACGCTTGAGAACGTGTCGGGCCATGCCTCAGCTCTCGTCTTCCACGCTGGTCCTCGACGCGGCCGAGCGCCATGGGGTTGCGGGAACAGTGGCGGGCGAGGCGAACTGGGAACGCGCGATCGTCGGCGGGGACCCAGACCCCGT
Organism: Gemmatimonadota bacterium; assembly: GCA_036679645.1. Classification (GTDB taxonomy): domain Bacteria; phylum Gemmatimonadota; class Gemmatimonadetes; order Gemmatimonadales; family GWC2-71-9; genus JADFNB01. The sequence goes on from JAZDCY010000076.1 coordinate 39,085, forward strand.
CACCAGGAGTGCGATCGCCTACGTAGAGATCCCGTGATTTCCTCGCTGACTCATATCTCACCCCTCGGCGTGGCTCTATATCTCAGAGGTATGGGACATCAAGCTAGTCCAGGTTCATTCCCCAGGCCTATCCCAAGTATCGCCCTTCGTACTGGAGGCGTCGAGCCAGTGCGACGAGGTCCGGTAGCTCGCATGCCGGGTACGGGACGATTCGTACCGCTGCTCAGCTCTCTGTCAGCTTGCGGACGATGTGCTTGCGCGCGCCGCGCGCGCGCCCAACTTGAGCGGGCATGTGGCTTCTTCCCGTCTTGTCCCTGGCGAGCCGCGTGGCCGCCCACGTTTACTACCGCCTCACGGTGGTGGGGGAGCGCGTCCCGAAGACCGGTCCCGCGCTGCTCGTCGCCAACCACCCGAACTCGCTGCTCGATCCCGTGCTCGTCGCCGCCACCGCCCGACGGCCGGTGCGGTTCCTGGCCAAGGCGCCGCTCTTCTCCGACCGCAAGGTCGGCTGGTTGGTGCGCGGATCGGGCTCGATTCCCGTGTACCGCAAGATTGACGAGCCGGCGGCGATGGGTCGCAACACCGACATGTTTCGCGCCGTGCACGAGGCGCTCGGCCGGGGCGACGCGGTAGGGATATTTCCGGAGGGGATCAGTCACAGTGATCCTTCTATCGCACCGTTGAAGACGGGAGCGGCACGAATGGCGCTCGGCGCGTTCGCCCTGACCAACGAGCCGTTTCCCATCGTGCCGGTCGGCCTCGTGTTCCGGCGCAAGGACACCTTTCGCTCCGCGGCGCACGTCGTCGTCGGGGCCGAAGTCTCCTGGTCGGACCTGGCATCGCGCCGTGTTGACGATCAGGAAGCGGTGCGCGAACTCACGAGGCGCATCGGCGTCGCGCTCAGGAGCGTCACGGTGAATCTCGAACAGTGGGCGGATCAACCGATTGCCGAATGCGCGGTCCGGATATGGGAGGCCGAGTTCGAAGCGGACCGCGACTGGGTGGGACGCGTCGCCCGTCTCGAGATTACCACCAAGCTGCTGGCGCAAGTGCGTGCCGAACGCTCGCAGGCGGGTTTAGTACTGGTGAGCGAGGTGGCGAAACACGCGCGCCGGCTCGATCGGTTCCGGCTCCGCCCGGCCGACCTTACCGCCAACGTCAGTTTGAAGCGCGCGACACGCTGGACGCTCACACGTATCCCGCTATTCGCCATCCCGGCGACGCTCGCCGCCGTCGTCGGCTACCTGTTGTTTTGGGTCCCGTTCCAGGCAACCGGCCGCATCGTCGGTCTGTTCCATACCGATCCGGATCAGCTCTCCACCTATAAGCTGTTGGTGGGGATCGCAACCTACGCGCTCTGGGTGTTGCTGGTCGCCGCGGTTGCCGGGCTGGTCGCGGGCCCGTTGGTGGGGCTCGTCCTCTTGCCGCTGGTGCCCACGGTCGGTATGGTCGGGCTCGCGATCAGGGAGCGGTGGCGCGGGCTCTGGGCCGATGCCCGCCGGTTCTTCCTCCTGCGATCGCGCGGTGAGCAGGTGCGTTCGCTCCACGATCATCAGGCGAAGCTGGCACAACGCCTGAAGGCACTCTACGACGACACGCTCGCGAAAGGGACCTCCGGATGACCGCACCTCCACAGCCGGCTGCGCCTCGCGATCAGCCCAAGGTCATCTTCTCCTGGGCGCTGTACGACTGGGCCAATTCCGCGTTCACGACGCTCGTCGTGACGTTCGTCTACTCGTATTACTTCACCGAGGCCATTGCGGCCGACGCGGTGACCGGCACGACGCAGTGGTCGTGGGCGATTGCCGCGAGTGCCATCCTCATCGCCCTCTTGTCGCCGGTGATGGGGGCCATGGCCGACCGCGGCGGCAAGCGCCGCGTGTACCTCGCTATGACGACCGCGACCTGTGTGATCGCGACGGCCGCGCTCGCGTTCGTGAAGCCCGGCGTCGAGTCGGCCGTGCTGATCACGCTCACCATCTTCGTGATTGCCAACGTCGCGTTCGAGATGGGCATGGTGTTCTACAACGCCTTTTTACCGACGATCGCCTCCCGTGAGAAGATCGGGCGCGTTTCGGGTTACGGGTGGGGATTGGGATATGTAGGCGGGTCGCTGTGCATGGTCATTGCGCTAGTTGGTTTCGTCCAGCCCGAGGTTCCCTGGTTCGGCATCAGTACCGCAGAGGGGTTCAATGTCCGGGCAACCAACCTGCTGGTAGCTGTCTGGTTCCTCGTTTTCAGTATCCCGTTATTCCTGTTCGTACCAGAGAAGCCGATGCCCGGTGCGCCGCTGAACTTGACCGGCGCGTTTCGCGAATTGGGGCAGACGTTGCGCGCCATACGGCGGTACGGTGAGGTAGCGAGATTCCTGCTCGCGCGGCTGGTCTACAACGATGGGCTCGTAACGGTTTTCGCGTTCGGTGGGATCTACGCCGGGGGAACGTTCGGCATGCCGCTCTCCGAGGTGATCGTGTTTGGCATTGCGATCAACGTTGCCGCGGGCCTCGGAGCGTTGGTGTTCGGGTTCGTCGATGACAAGATTGGCGGCAAGAAGACGGTGATGATCACGCTGGTCGCGCTGAGTGGCGCCACCGTCCTCGCGGTGCTCGCACCCAACAAGACGTGGTTCTGGGTTGCCGGCATGCTGATCGGGATCTTCGTGGGGCCCAACCAGTCCGCGAGCCGCTCGCTCATGGCTCGCTTCGTCCCGGACAAGCATCAGGCCGAGTTCTTCGGCTTCTTTGCGTTCTCGGGCAAGGCGACGGCGTTCCTTGGCCCGATCCTGCTGGGAACATTTACAGGCCTGTTCGACAGTCAGCGTGCCGGAGTTGCGACCGTGCTGATCTTCTTCGTGGTGGGCGGCGCGCTCTTGACCACGGTCAGCGAGGCACGGGGCGTAGCGGCCGGCGGCCAAGCATAGCCTAGTCTACATGTCCCATGATCTTCTTCACACCCGGGCTGACGAGTAGCGCGAACAGGCCGGCACCGCCGACGAGTATCGCAACGGTACGGAACAGTGCCGTCGGAACAAGTGTTTCGAGCTGACCTGCCACCAGACCTGCGAACAAGTTGCCGAGCGCCGCACCCACGAACCAGATACCCATCATCTGACCGACGCGGTGTTTCGGTGCCAGCTTGGTGATAGACGATAGCCCGACCGGCGAGATCGCCAGCTCGCCCACCGTATGCAGGAAGTACATCACGATCAGCCAGGCAACAGAAGCGCCGTGCTCCGGCGTCGCGTTGGCAGCACCCCAGGCGATCACGAAGAACCCCGCCGACAGGCCCAGCAACCCGAGTCCGAACTTCACCGGAATCGAAGGGTTCGCGTTCCGCTGTGCGAGCCACACCCACATCGTGCCGAACACCGGCGCCAGAAGGATGATGAACGTCGAATTCACCGACTGTAGGAAACCAGCGGGCATCAGCCACCCAAAGATGCTTCGGTTGGTGAGGTCTTGAGCAAACAGGTTGAGCGATGAGCCGGCCTGCTCGAACCCGGACCAGAAGATCGCGATGAGAACGAACAGCCACAGGATCACGAACAGCTTTTTCTTCTCGTCCGTGTTATGACCGCCGAATGCCATGAGGTAGGCGAAGAACAGTCCGACCATGATGAGGATTCCCGCCCCGAGTGCACGGGCAATCTGAACCAGCGTAACATTGAGGGTGCCGTTGTAGACGAGGAACACGAAGAGCCCGAGAGCGACCGCAACGGCCGCACAGGAGCCGAAGAACTTGCGGCTCAGCGCGGCCAACTGGTTGCTGTCCAGATTGGTGTCGAGGTGGCCGCAATCGCCCAGATAGTGAGCGCCCATCCGGTATTGAATCAGGCCTAGCACCATGCCGACGCCCGCTACGCCAAAGCCCCAGTGCCAGTGGTAGCCTTCGCCGAGGAACGAGCAGATGAGCGGGCCGACGAGCGCGCCGAGATTGATGCCCATGTAGAACACCGAAAAACCGGCGTCACGACGGGCGCCACCCTCTGGGTATAGGTCCGCGACCACCGTGCTCACGTTCGGTTTGAGCAGGCCCGTGCCCAGTATGATCAACAAGAGCCCGGCGTAGAAGCTCACCTCGAGCCCGAGAGCCATGCTGAAGTGACCGGCGGCGATGAAGCAGCCGCCAACGAAGACCGCTTTGCGCTGGCCCCACAGGTTGTCCGCCACCCATCCACCGGGAAGGCCGAGCAGGTACACCAGGCTGGTGTACAGGCCGTAGATGGCGGCGGCCGTGCCGACATCCAGACCCATCCCCGGGTTGGCACCGGTCGTGGCCGCGGTCATGAAAAGGATGAGCAGCGCGCGCATCCCATAGTAGGAGAACCGTTCCCACATTTCGGTGAAGAACAGCGTGGCCAAGCCGCGCGGGTGCCCGAAGAACGTCTTCTCTGTAAGCGCTCGACCGCTCGCAGGACTCGTCATATGCTATGCCCAGTCCAATCCGTTGAGGTGTGTGTGGTCACGTTTCGGCCAGACTGCAATCCGGCATCGCTCGAACGTAGCATTCTGGATACTGGATAGGAACTTGCGCCAGCCGCTACACCATCTAGTGCCGGCGTCGTGGCGACCGTGCCGTGCATGCATGGGTTTGGCGGAGGAAGCGCCTCGTCATAGCGGTTAAGCGCTGAATAGACAATGTAAATAGGCGAAACCGCTACTCTAAGCGCTGGGAGCAACCAAAAAGGCTTGACAGTAGCGCTTATGCCAATAATACTTAGCTATATTATGCGTAACAGCTACATTAAGCCACTATGGCAATTTTCATAGGCCACTCAACAAACGCCAACAGAGCGCTCCGAGTCGCGGCGACACGTGGGCGCGTGCGTCAGCTTGCCCGCCGCATCTACTCGAGCGACTTCGATCGAGACCCGGAGATCCAGATTCGAGAGAATCTGCTCGGGATCTTGGGGCGACTCCTCCCGGACTGGCATCTGTCGTACATCTCCGCCGTCACTTTGGCTCCGGTTGGTGGCCTGGTGTTTGTCTCAGGACCCGTCTCCAATTATCGCCGCATCACTCTCCCGGGCGTTACCGTCGTGCGGCAAAAGGACATGCGATATCCGGAGATCGCATGGATTGAGGCACCGACCCTTATCGGAACGACGTTGGAGAATGATCCAGAGGTGGTAAGAGTTGGGCTCTCGAGTCCACTCCAAGCTGTGTTCGAATGTCTTCGACCTGCCCGACGGTACAAGGAGAAGCAGCTACCGAATACAAAACTCGTAGAGCTTGCCCGAGATCTTAGCGTGGCTGATCGCACCCGCGCAGAATCGTTCGCTACCCGCAACGAACTGAAGACCGAATTGGCACGATTCACGAGCCTACTTGAAGCGGCTGATGCAGGTGACGCACTGTCAATTCGGCGACCAAATAGACTGCAGGCGTTCTTTTACGGATGGAAGATTGGTAGCCTGACCGCGCTGGGGACGCGTGAGTTCCGCTTCGAGTATGCGGCTGATTGGGATGTCGAGCTGTCGCGAGAGCTGCCGCTGAACTCTGATCAACGAGCCAGTTATGAGGGACCGCGTCTTCCGTCTTTTTTTGAGAATCTGCTTCCGGAGGGTTGGACCGAGAGTTGGCTCAGCGCTGCGCACAAGATCGCCCGTGACGACGTGTTTGGAATGCTCACGACTACATCGAAGTACCTGAGCAACATCACGCTGCGCTCTCCCGAATTCACACCGAGCGAACTGGTATTCGACACACACTCAGCATTACTCAAAGACGTTGCGCCCCGGCGTGACGTAGTGCTGAGAGTAGGTGATGAGATTAGCGAAGACCCTGAGAGCCGGGATCTGTGGATGGCGCTTCGCAATCAGGGTGGCGTGCGACTATCGGGCATCCAACCGAAGCTACCGATATCGATGGTAATCAAGAGGGGACGACCGCTTCTTCGTCTTGGTGGAGTCCGGACCGCCTGCGGACACATACTCAAGCTGGAATCGGCAGTATACCCGAACCTGATTGAGAATGAATGGGCGACCATGGACTTGGCTCGGCGTATTGGAATGACCACTCCCGACTTCAGACTTGTCGAGTTCGAGTCTAGGAGTCGACTCCGAGGACGCGGATTGTTGATCGAGCGATTCGACATCCCTAAGGAGGAATCGCCTCTAGCCATTGTCGAGGACGTGTGCTCGCGGATGCTGCTCCAGCGTAGCGAAAAGTACACCGTGTCCCTCGAGCGGGTCACGAGCGCCCTCCAAGACGCCGGCCTTCCCGCAGAGGCTAACAACACCGGTCTGTGGGGATTCTTCAGGCATGTGTTGTTCTCGTGGATCATCGGGAACGGAGATCTGCACACCAAGAATATCTCCATAGTCCGTTGGATGAACCCAGGTCAATTGGGATCGAGCCCGACTTCACAAGGGGTCGAGTATTCGCCGGTGTATGATCTGCTCAACACGCGCCTGCCGTTGCCAGGAGATCAATTTGCGTTGACGATCAACGGACGCCGAGACCGTTTACGGATTCGCGATCTCGAGGTGCTCGCGACTCGTTGGGGCGGTGGGACAGATCAGGTGAGAGATGTCGCGGGGACAATGGTCGAGTCTGTGTTCGATCAACTGGATGACGTTCTGGAGGCATCCCTCATGCACGATAGCGAACGTGATCGATATCGGCGCGTCGTAGAGGAAAACGTCAGTCAGCTGCGCATCTAAGGAGCCTGCTTGCTTCCGCATGAGAGACACTTTGCGCGGGCGCCGGGATCCAACGTGATCGGCTGTGGGGTGACCTCAGCTCACAACGCATCACTCCCAGCGAAACGCTTTCGTCGACACCGCGCTACACACCACGAAGACGACTACCAGTCCCAACACGTTCCCCCAATGCGCTCCCCAACCCGCGCCATCCCAGATTCCCTGCATGAGCCCCACGGCGTGTGTAGTGGGGAGCATGTTCGCGACGATCCGCCAGCCGGTTGGGAGCGACTCGATTGGAAAGAACAGCCCGGACAAGGGGATCATCGGATAGAGCAAGACACTGCCGATTGGTTGTGCGAAGCGAGCGGTCGGCACGATGCTCGAGATCACGAATCCCACGGATAGGATGCTCAGCGTTCCCAGCAGGAGCGCCAGGGTGAAGCTCCACAGATTCACGTCGATGGCGCCGGGAAAGAACTGTCGGCCCGCGAAAACCAGCAGGATCAGGCCAACCACCGTGAAGAGCAGTTTCACGAAGACGTGCGCTCCCAAGATCGTCAGCGGCGACAGCGGCGTAGCCCTGAGCCGCTTCAGGATGCCGCCTTCCCGGTAGATCGTGATGATCGCGACGAGCGAGAGCGCGGCTCCGACGGCGATGAAGAGCGCGGCCAGGATCGGGAGATTCAAGGTCACCGTCTGCGGGGTGTCCACCCTTGGGCGGTCCCGGAACACTCTTCCGAGCATCACGTAGATCAGGACGGGGATCCCAAGCGTCCCGATCACACCCATCGGCTCGCGCATGAAGACTTTGATCTCTACCCAGGTCAGCTTCCAGAATCCGGTCATCATGGCGATCAGTCCCGAATTCGGTGGCCGGTGAGCTTCAGAAACACGTCTTCGAGGTTCGGCAGTTCGGTACGGAAGCCGGTTACGTGTATCTCTTCGGTCGCGATGGCGTGGATGACGTTGGTCACGAAGTCGTCTCCGGTGCCCTGGAGTGTGTAGGTCTTCTCGTCGCAGGTCACGTTGTCGATTCCGAGGATTCTCTCCAGCTTGTCTTGCACTCCTTCGCCCTCACTGGAGAACACGACACCCCGTTGGGGGCAATGCCGCTGCACCAGCTCCTTGGGCGTCCCCGTCTCGATCAACCTACCGTGCTCGATTATGGCCACCCGATCACACAGGCGCTCGGCCTCTTCCATCAGGTGGGTCGTCAAAAAAACGGTCTTGCCACGATCGCGGATGCCGTTGATGAGTTGCCAGATTGCGCGGCGGGCTTGCGGGTCGAGCCCGGTGGTCAACTCGTCGAGGAAGACGACCTCCGGATCGTGGATCAGCGCGAGCGCGACGAAGAGTCGCTGTTTCTGTCCACCCGATAGCGTCATGAACCAGGCGTTGCGCTTCTCGGTGAGGCCGAGTTGGTCCAGCAGGGCCTCCGTGTCCACCACGCCTGGGTAGAGGGCGGACCAGAGATCGATGGCCTCCCAGACCTTGATACGCTTCTGGAGGTGTGCCTCCTGATGTTGCACACCGATCCGTTCCTGCAGCGCCCGGGCGTCCTTGCGCGGATCGAGACCGAGTACCGAAACGTCTCCCTCGTCCCACTTTCTGAGACCCTCCACGCACTCCATCGTCGTGGTCTTGCCGGCACCGTTGGGCCCGATCAGGCCGAAGATCTCTCCTTGGTGGACAACGAGCGAGACGTCCGCGACGGCGACGGTCGAGCCGTACCGTTTTCTTAAGCGCGAGACTCGGATTACGGGATCGATCATGTCCACCTTACGGGCATATGGGCCGGAAGCTTCAGACGCAGTCCACGTCCAACGGGTCAGCTGTCGGACAGCGCTTAGATCACGGGGCTAGCATCACGCGGACGGGTGTCACGCGGTCTTGCATTTCTCCGTCACCGAGTTGTCCGAACCTGCCAAAGCCCCAGCACCAAATTGCTCCATCCACTGACAGGCCGCACGTATGGGCGGCTCCAGCGCTGATCTCGACGAATTGCGCTTCGCCCGCCACAGATACCGGACTGTCCGCGTCATCGAGGCTACCGTCCCCGAGCTGCCCCAGGAAGTTGAGCCCCCAACAGTATGCGACCCCGCCAGCGGTAATCCCGCAGCCGTGTTCGCCACCGAGCGCGAGCGAGACGAACGACAGCGAGTCGGCCACGGCTACAGGGAGCAGGCGATCGCCCGTCACCCCGAGCCCTAGCTGACCGCGATCGTTGCTACCCCAACACCTCAAGCGGTCGCTGACTGTCAGCGTACAGCTCCGGCCGCCACCGGCCGCCACGGCGCGCGCTTGCAATGGGTCGGCCACGCGCACGGGCACGTCGCCCGAGCGTGTAGTGCCGTCCCCTAGGGCTCCGTGACTGTTGACGCCCCAACAGAGCGCCGTTCCCGAGGCGGTGAGCGCGCAGGCGTGTTGTCTCCCCACGCTCACGCTGATCCACTCGTTGGACTGGAGCGCGACAGGCGCTAGCGCATCATCTCCCGATCCTGTCCCGAGCTGTCCCCCGTTGCTGGTACCCCAGCAGTAGAGCCGCCCGTCGCGGCTCACGCCACAGGTTCCCTCCGTGCTTGCCCGAACATCCTGAAAGGCGATTCCGCCAGTCACCGCCACAGGTACGCTGCTTCCCTCGCGTGTTCCCGTACCGAGTTGCCCCGCAGCCCCTTCACCCCAGCAGTACGCGGCACCGTCGAGGGCAACCGCGCACGTATGATTGACGCCAGCGGAAACGGATTGATAGGACCGGTCTCCCTCGACCCGGACCGGTAGTGCTGTAGTGGTGGTGGTTCCGTCGCCAAGCTGCCCAAAGGTGTTGCGACCCCAACAGCGTGCCGACCCATTCGCTGCAAGTGCACAGGTATGCTCAGAGCCGGCGCTCACCGCGAACGGGGCGTCATCTGAAGGAGCCGTTGGATGTTCTCCTCCGCAGGATAGGACCAGACCTCCGAGGAGAGCTCTCACCAGGCTGCGCAGCCGACATGTGCGCGTCAACCCACGCCCGAGCGTCGACGTATCTCGAACGTACCTCATCGTCGGTACCGCCGTTCATAGTACTCGCGTGCGGCTTCGGCGCACGCCGTGTCCTCGACGAACCAGGCCTCGCCCCTGTCGACGAGCCACTCGCGTTCTGCGGGATCCCGTGCCGGTCTCGTCATTCCGCGCGTGTCAAACCGGCGCAGGATCTTCCTCAATGCCTCCCGTCGCGCGTCCCACGTTCGCCGAAGTTCCGTGAGGTCCAACAGTTCAGGCTGGCTCATGTGGCCGTATCCTCCTCACCCGCATCTTGGCCCTGCCTGAGGCGCTCAAGCAAGCGCCGGAGTTCCTCATCGCTCACGACCACGTCCCGCTCAGAGAGCGTGCGGAGCGCGTCCAGTGCATCCTCGGCGCCTTCCGTTCGCACGCGCTTCCGCAGCATGTGCTCATCCAGTGAGGCACCGAAGAGCGCGAGGAGGGCGATCGCCTGGGCGCCGTATGCGGTTGCGCCCCAGTGTCTGTAGCCGATAATCCGATCCGCTAGGACGACTTCCCGTCGTACCAGGCGAAGCGTCAGCGAACCCACGCTTACAACCTCGACCGGATCGGGCATGACATGTCCGGGTACCTCGACGAACACGTCGCCAAGTACCCAGTGACGACCCCGCCGCGAGAAGCCGAAGTCCGTGAGGGCAACATCGAGATCCTCCCGTGTCCTCCCCTCGACCACGAGATCGATATCGCTGGTGGTGTACACGTCCGATGCGTAAAACTCAATCGCTCCGCCACCGACGAGAGTTGCCTGCATTCCGCGCTGTCGCAGCAACTCAGAGATGACGGCGGCGGCTACGGTCAGCTTCTCGACGTGTGGCTGGTCGCTCGCCAATGTCCGATCGAACAGATCCCGCAGTTCCGCCGCGGTCACGGGCTCTGGCATCCGTCCGTTTCGCCCGAATCGAACAGCGGCAGGATATGCGGGTGCTGGAGATTCGCGGTGGTCTTGATCTCCTGCACGAACCGCTCAGCGCCAAGCACGGCGGCGAGTTCAGGGCGCAGCACCTTGATGGCGACCTTGCGGTCGTGTTTGATGTCGTGCGCGAGATAGACGGTGGCCATGCCACCGGCGCCGAGTTCGCGCTCGATCGTGTAGCGGCCGGCGAGGGCGGTGGCGAGGCGGGGGGTGATCTCGGTCATGAGTGTGCACCCCCAACTTCATCCCACTGCGCCGTGACGTCGAGCTCGCCGATCCAGTGTTCGAGGTATGTCGAGTCGAGTTGTCCGGCATGGACTCGGAGCAGGGCCGCCACGTCCTCGAGCTGGCGCGCCGAGGCTCCGAGCTTCGCCCACTCCAACTTGGCGATGATGATGTCCTCCACCGTGGCCACCCACAAGGGACACTCCTCGTACTCGGCCTCCTGGCGCCTCGCGAATTCCGTTTCGCTGAAGGCCCGCGTCTTCCGGACGATCAAGTCGACCTTCCACCCGCTGTTGGTGTCGATGACATTGAACATCGAGCGTTGCTCAAGAGCTTCCTCAGCCGCTTCGAGAGAGACATAGACACCCGTGTCCGCAAGCGCGCGGACCACGGCGCGCAGTTGCGCTGCGGTCGGATCGATGACAACGTCGATATCCATCGTCGCCCGCCCGGCCCCGTGGAATGCCGCCGCCAGGGAGCCCGTCAACATGAAGGGAATGCCGGCAGCGTCAAGCGCCCCGACGAGCGACCGGAGAAGGGCCGCCACGGTCACGCGGAGGATTCATCCGTTGGTCGCGGAACAAGCGACGCCCCACGTAGCAACTCCATCAGCTCCAACTCCGTCCGACCTGCGTGCAGTTCCTTGAGACGAGAGATCGCGAGGGCTCGGACCGATTCGCTCAACTCGAGCGCCCCGACCAAGCGTTGAAGCGGTGCGATCCGCCTGATCGCGTCCAGGCGTACAAGCTCGGCGGCCGGAGCGGTCTCACGCATGCATGCCGCCTTCGGCCAGTTGGCGCTCGATTGTGTAGCGGTCGGCGAGGGCGGTCGAGAGCTTGGACGTGATCTCGGTCAATTCCCCACCTTCGCCTTCAACTCCTCGAACCAGTTGAGCACCACGTGGATCTCCCTGGCAATAGAAGTCGGATTCTTGACCCGTATCAGAAACCTCTCCCCGTCGTTCGTCACGGCGTAACTACCGGCCTCATCTGGGTGTTCCGGTACGACGAACAGAGGCCGGATATCGTCGACAGCGAACCTGGGCTCTGTTCGTACGGTCGCCGCAATCAGGATTGTGTCCTGCCAGAAGAACAACTCACTCCCTGACGGTGCCCAGCGTGCGGAGCGGCCCTTCACCGTGGAGACCCTGATTGGGTCACTCACGTTTGGAAAGGATACGACGTACACCTGAGAGGTCCCACCTTCGTTCGACTCATAGGCCAGCCATGCGCCGTCGGGTGAGAACTGCGGATTCCATTCTTCACTGGGGGTCGTGTGGATCGGGATGCGAATCGCCGGATCGTCGACGGCCACCACATACACGTCCGTTCCGGTGGCAGCCCATCCTTCCGAGACGGCGAGCCACTGCCCGTCGGGCGACCACGATCTCGGCCAGATTGCGTTCTCACTCTCGTAAAGGATCTCGGGCTCGGCGTCGCCGTCCACGTCCATCGTAAGCACGCGATGACCGCGCCCGTCCCCCGCATCCGACTGCCACGCGATACGGGCTCCGTCGGGTGACCAAACCGGCCAGCCTTCTGAACCCGCGCCGAACGTCAGCCGTCTAGGCGTGACCATTCCCTCTTCGAGAAGGTAGACGTCGTCGTTGAGCTGGTTGGGGAGGGTCATAGCGACGCGGCGTCCTCCGGGCTCGATCTCCAGTCCCCATGCGGCAGCAGCCGGTGGCCCGAACTGTGACAGGCGCCGCCCTGTGCGATCGAACCAATAGTGCAGGTGGCGCTCCCAGGTATTCCCCCGCACAAAGGCCATGACTCCGGCGTCCGATACCGCGAACGATGCACCGCCGCCCCATTGTCCGACTTGCACCCCCGACTCGACCGGGAACGATTCTCCTGTCTGTGCCTTGGCGCCCAGATCGAAGGGAACCGCCAGGATGGTGCCGTCTTCGTTCGCGTATACGACATGCCCGGACGGCACGTAATATCCGTATGCGGCATCCTCGACAACGGTCGTGCGCTCACCGGTCCTGAGATCCTTCAGCACCACCTTCGAGTCGTGCCACTTCCCGCTGGTGCCGATCACCGAGAACAGCAGGAGCGACCCTCCAGCAAGCGATTGGGGCCACATGTGTTGGTTCTCGTCGGAGTGCCCAGTCAACGTCGTGATCGGCTCGGGCTCACCTTCCGCAACGGGAAGTCGCCAGATGCCCTGTGCGCCGCGTCCGTAGACCAGGAAACCATCCTCTCCCCAGTCCGCACCGTAGGTGTCTCCTGGGGCGTTGCCGATCGGAGTGATCACGCCTCCCTCCGACCGCATTCTCTTGAACACACCTATCTGGAGGAAGCCTACCGATTCCCCATCCGGCGAAAAGAAGGGATTGTCAGCCCCGTTCGTTCCCGCCAAAGGCTCGGCGGTTTCCTGAGCAAGCTCTCGTAGGACCAGACCTCCGTTTTCGCCGTAGACGACGAAGCGCCCATCCGGTGATACCGCCAAGGATGACCGTTCGGCCTCTGCCATCTCGTGGCCACCAGGGACGGGGATCGTGAAGCGCACTGGATGAGTCGACGGCGGTGGACGCAGCCAGCCCCACGCGGTAGTAAGGAGGAGCAGCACGGCGACGACGGCGAGGCCAACGCTCAGGCGATTCCACATTCCCGTTGTACGTGAACCCGCTACCGGCGCCGCCTGCATGGTCGGCAGGGTGAACACCGTGTTGGTCAATGCCTCGCCAAACTTCGCCGCACTCTCGAAGCGGTCTGCCGCGAGCTTCTCCAACGCCTTTGCCGTCGCCGCTCCCACGTTCGGCGGCACCGACTTCCGTAACGCCGTCACCGGCTGCACTTCTTCCGCGACGATCTTCATGATGATCTGCTGCGCCGATGAACCGACGTGCGGTGGGCTCCCGGTCAACATCTCATACAACACGCTGCCCAACGAGTAGATGTCGGAACGGTTTGTGAGATCCTTTTCGGCGGTCGCTTGCTCAGGACTCATGTAGTGCGGCGTCCCCAGCGAGAGCCCCGTCTCCGTCATGCGCCCACCCGCCGCCGCGCTCACCGCCAGCGCAATCCCAAAGTCTGCCACCATCGGCCGGCTGTCATGCATCAGAATGTTCTCGGGCTTGATGTCTCGATGGATCACGTTGTTGCGGTGCGCGTAGTCCAAAGCGTCCGCCACATCCGTCGTGATCTTCACCGCTTCCTCGATGCCGAGCTGTGTCTCGCGGTCGAGCTTGTCGCGCAGCGTCTCGCCCTCTATGTAGGGCATGACGTAATAGAGGAAAGAGTCCGCTTCGCCCGAATCGAACAGCGGCAGGATGTGTGGGTGTTGCAGATTCGCGGTGGTCGTGATCTCCTGCACGAACCGCTCGGCGCCGAGCACGGCGGCGAGCTCGGGACGGAGCACCTTGATGGCGACCTTGCGGTCGTGTTTGATGTCGTGCGCGAGGTAGACCGTGGCCATGCCACCGGCGCCGAGTTCGCGCTCGATCGTGTAGCGGTCGGCTAGGGCGGCCGTGAGGCGGGAGGCGTCGTCGGTCATCTCCACTCCGCATTCCGACGTTGAAGCGTCGGCTCGGCGGCGCTTCGCGCTGACACGTGTTGAAAGACCGGGCAGCGTCCTTCAGCCCGGGAACCGCCACCGGCGCGGAGTTCGTGCCCGATGCGGTAGTGGTCCGCTAGGGCCGCCGATAGCCTCCCAGTGATCTCCGCCATTTCCTAAGATGCGCTGCGGAACCGGCGTCTGCGAGCAGTGGCGACAACGGCAGCTGCGGTGGATGTCCGCGACCCCCTCGTTGATCAGGGGGAATCCATTCGGCGCGCACGGCGCCTGTTCGCGTGATTTCGGCTATGCCCCGTCGCAAGGCGCTCCCCATCATCTCGCATGCCTTGCACTACTCGGCCGAGGAGGATCAGATTATGGGCATGCCCGCGTCACAGGCGATCTCTACGATCGCGGAGCTGCTCGCGCTACCGGAGGACGGCTTGCGCCACGAGCTGCTGGATGGTCAGCACGTCGTGACGCCGTCGCCCAAGCTCGCGCACCAGGGCATCCTGAGTCGCCTGTTCAGTCTCCTGTCCCCGGGTGTGGCAGAACACGCCGATGTGGTGCTGTGCTGGAGTCCGGCGGATGTCCATCTTGGGCCACGAACCCTCGTGCAGCCAGATCTCTTCATTGTTCGCCTGCCGGTTACCGGGCTTCACGCGTCGTGGCGGGACGTACCGACGCCGCTGTTGGTAATCGAAGTGCTCTCGCCGTCGACGGCCGCGCGCGACCGCGGTGCGAAGCGACGGATCTACATAGATGCTGGTGTCGAGGAGTACTGGATCATCGACGTCGACGCGCGACTGATCGAGCGGTGGCGCCCACGCGACGAGCGGCCCGAGATCATCGATGGAGCGCTACAGTGGGAATTGAGCATCGGGCTGTCGGGCGTGGTGGACGTTACGAAGCTTTTCGAGGGGCTCTGAAAGCCCGCGAGCAAACTCGTGGCCCTGCACCCTGTCGCTCAAACCGATGTTGGCGGTCGGTGGTCGCGCACTCTGACGCTGAAGCGTCGGCTCGGTGAGCTTCACGCCGACACGTCTTGAAAGACGGCGCAGCGTCCTTCAGGACGCACCGCATCGCGCCGAGCCCGGGCTTCAGCCCGGGAACCGCCGCCGCCGCCGAGTTCGCGCTCGACTCGGTAGCGGTCGGCAAGAGCGTCGGCTGTGAGTTGACCACTCCTATACAGCGATGTATATACATCATGTGATCAGGACGCAACTCTATCTCGACGAGAGTGTCCACCAACGGCTTCGCGAGTTGGCCAAGAAGCAGGGACGTACTATTTCCGATTTGGTGCGCGAAGCGGTCGCACGCGCGTACGGTGGCGGGCAGGTCGATGAGCGCATCACCACGCTTCAAGGGATAACCTCGCTATGGCGCGACCGGGACGACCTCGGGGCCACCGACGTGTACGTGAGGCGGCTGCGTCGCGATACGCGACGGCGTCGGGGGCGGGACTAGCAGGGGTCCTCTACGACTCCGACATCATCATAGAGATTCTCCGCGGCCGCAAACAGATTGTGCACGCAGCGACCGCGCTCGAGGACAGTGGTGTTCCCACGTACTGTACCGCGATTGCTTGGGCGGAGATCTACGCGGGGATTAGACCGGGCGAGGAACCGATCACACAGGCGTTTTTCGAGGCCCGGGGAGAGATCGTGTTGGATGGGCTCGTCGGCCGGCGCGCCGGAGCCTACTTGGCACGCTACTCAGGATCGCACGGCCTCGAGCTCGCCGATGCGTTGGTCGCGGCGGCTGCCGCGGCGTCGGGCGTCTACCTGTGGACGCTCGACCGCAAGCACTACCCAATGCCAGACCTGAGGTTTTACGATCGGTGAGCGCCCGCCGTCCCGCGCTCATTAGCCAGGCCCCGGCTGCGCCTCGTCCGTCACGATCTCATGATGATCTGCTGCGCCGACGGTGATCGGGCTCATCGATCCCCCAGCTCCATCACCCACACGTCGCTCTCGTGCGAGCCCATGGTCAGGTAGAACTTCTGCCCGTCCGTAGCGAGTCGGCTGGCGCGTCGGGTCGTCGAAGCGGACCAGTATACGGCTGGGGCCGCCGCCTCGCGCCACCACCCGGATCATCCACCCGGCGGCACCCTTCGCGAGATAGTACAGCAACGCCCCGTCCGGGGACCAAGTGCTGTAGAAAGCTTCGGCACCATCGGCCGCGTTCGACGTGAGCAGCCGTGGCTCCCCACCCGCCGGATCGAGGACCTCCATCCCGTCGGTGGCGTGATAGGCGATCTGGTCACCGCCAGTTCGTGTATGGGGCCGCTAGTCCGCTGGTCAACCCGGTCCCGTCCGCCTCTACCGTATAGACGTCACGATTGCCGTTCCGCAACGAGTGGGCCGAGTTCGCGCTCGATGGTGTAGCGGTCGGCGAGGGCGGTGCTTCGCGCCGACCCGTCTTGAAAGACGGCGAGCGCCCTTCTCCTCCGACTTTGTCGCTCGTTCCGCCTTCCTATACTGGTCACGGCACCGGCGTCACGGCCGCGTCGAGATGTGTCTTTATCCACTCGATCCAATTCCGATAGACGTCGAGTCGGCGTACCGGATCGCCGGGGAAATGTGTGCGGCCGGGATACAGCACAAACCTGGTCTCCACCCCGTTGTCGCGCAGCGCGTGGAACAGCTTGTACGACTGCGTGACCGGCACGCGAAAATCCTGCGTGGACGACATGATGAGCGTCGGTGCGGTAATCTGCGTGGCGTAACTGATGGGAGATTGCTCGCGGTATTCCTCCCGCCGATTGTCGGTCCACGGCGAGCCACCCATGGCGTAACGCATGTTCACGTTGAAATCGGCCATGTTGTACTGGTCTTCCAAATCGGTTACGGCGGCACCCGCCATTGCCGCGCGCCACGCGTCGGGATAGTTCCCGGCGAGCCACGATGTCATGTACCCACCGTAGGACCATCCAGTGACCGCCATGCGCGATCCGTCCACATACGGACGATCGTGCAGTTCCGCCACGCCGGCCATCACGTCACGTCCCGGTCCCGCTCCAGCATCGCCCACGATGGCCCGCTGAAACACCGTGCCGAGGTTGTCGCTGCCGCGGTAATTCGGCTGGAACACGACCCACCCCTGGGCCGCCATCACCTGGCCGAGCGTCGAGAACGACGTCTTGGACGCCGACATCGGCCCGCCGTGGATGAGCAGCACTAGTGGATACGACCGGTCGGGAGAGAAATCCGGTGGGTGGATGACCACGCCGTCGGGGGTATACGCGTCGCTCGTCCAGGTAATGCGTTCCATCCGGCCGAGCGCGTACTCGCCAATCCAGTCGTTGTAGTCGGTGAGCCGTCTTGGTTCCGTATGCGGTGACGACAGGTAGTACAGCTCGGCTGGATGGTCTGCCGTCGATGCCGTGAAGGCAATCGCGCCGTCGGGGCCCACCGTCACGTCGTACCCAAAGGCGCCCGAGATGACGAGGTCGCCCACGTCGATACGGCGCGCCCGGCCCTCGAGCGGATACTGCCACAGTCCGACCGTCGTCTCGTGGTTGCCAGCGACCAGGAGGCTGCGGCCGTCGGGCATCCACTCGGACAGAAAGAGATTGTGGTCCAGCGGGCGCGTGAGCGTCCGTCCCGAGCCACCGTCTGCGGGAGCGAGCCATACCTCGTTGCCGCTCCAATAAGGCGCGGGGTTGTCCGGGTCGGCGACGGGAGACCAATAGGCGATCGTGCGACCATCCGGCGAGTAGCTGGGCGTGGTCTCATAGGCTTCCGCCCCGGTGAGTGAGCTGCTCTCGCGTGTCGCGAGGTCGAGGATCTGGATAGTGGTCGAGTCGCCGTTACCGGTGTAGGTGTTGGGAAGACGCACGTAGGCCAGTGATGTGCCGTCGGGCGACCAGCGGATGGGGGATGGGGGAGACCCCGGTGGCAGTACGAACTCCACACTCCACGTGCCCGAGGTGAGCCGTTCGGGCTTGCCGCCGTCTGTTGGCACGAACCACAGATGCGACGGCTGGATCGGCGCACCGAGAAAGATGTCGTTGTTGCCCGCCTCGAACATGTTCAGATACCGTTGCGCACCCTCCCGTTCAGGTTCGTCGTCCATGGTGACAAAGGCAATCGCGGTCCCGTCGGGTCGCCAGGCGAACTGCTGCACACCCTGCTTTGCACTCGTGAGCGCGCGCGCGTCGCCGCCGGCCATCGGCATCAGGAAAAGTTGGGGTGTCTTGTTCGCGTTCGCCGCCAGAAAGCCGATGTACGCACCATCCGGGGACCAGGCGGGCTGTGAAGCTCCTGGCCGATCGTAGGTCAGCACGCGGCGCGTGCCGGATGCCACGTCCGCCAGGACCAGTTGCGCATCCAACCGGTTCTCCTCGTAGTTGGGCCGGGATACCACGAATACAATGGACGCGCCGTCTGGTGAGATAGCCGGACTCGAGACCCTGACAACGTTGCGTAGGGCGTCGAGATCGAGAGGTCGCTGCTGAGCGGTAGCCGGTGCAGCCGCCAGAGGAGCGACCAGTGCAGCCAGCAGTCCGATACGCATGACGTGCCTCCGGGTGGTGTTGGTGGCGGGAACGCCGAGGTTGGTACCCTGCAAACATGCGCCCGCATCGGGCTGCGCGCGAGTGCAACTCATGGTGCGGTCACTCGTCCGCGACGTTATTCATTTCCCGTGACCCCCGACCCCCACCAACCGCTGCGCGACGACGTCCGCCTGCTGGGATCCATCCTCGGCGACACGCTGAGGCAGCTCGAGGGCAAGGAGGCCTTTCAGGCGGTCGAGTGCGTGCGCGCGCTCGCGAAGGGCGCCCGTCAGGGCAGCGTGGAAGATCAAGAGGCCCTCGAGCGCCAGCTGACCGCACTTCCGGTGCCGGCGGCCCGGACAGTCGCCCGCGCGTTCGCCCACTTCCTGACACTCGCGAATATCGCGGAGCAACACCATCGCGTCCGCCGCCGGCGCGACTACCAGCGGAACCCGGATGCGCCACCCCAACGCGGCTCGTTCGAGGAAACGCTGGGGCGCCTGCGTGCAGCGGGTGTATCGATCACCGACCTGAACGAGACGGTGCGCCGGCTGGAGGTCGAGTTGGTCCTCACCGCGCACCCAACCGAAGCCGTGCGGCGCACGCTCCGCCAACAACACCATCGTATCGCTCGACTTCTCGCCCGTGGCGACCGCACCGATCTCACGCCGGCGGAACGCGATGATGTTGTGGAAGGACTCCGGCGTGAGGTGGCCGTCGGGTGGGAGACGGACGAGGTCCGGCATGAGCGGCCGACGCCCTTGGACGAGGTAAAATGGGGGCTCGTCGCGTTCGAGCAAACCCTGTGGGACGCCGTGCCGCAGACCCTCCGTACTCTCGACCGGGCGCTCGGCGATGTGGCTGATGACGGATTACCGGTCGAGGCGGCACCTATCCGATTCGGTTCCTGGATTGGCGGCGACCGCGACGGCAACCCGTTCGTGACACCCGCGATCACTCGTGAAGCGTGCCTGCTAGCCCGCTGGATGGCCGCCGATCTGTATCACGAGGAGATCTCGGCTTTGCGCGCCGAACTGTCGATGCGGCACGCCAGCACGGAACTGATGGATCATGTCGGCGGCGCTCCAGAGCCGTACCGCGCGTTGCTGCGGGGTGTCTGCGAGCGACTGGCGCTGACACGCGAGACAATCGAACGCGAACTCGACGGCGAAGTGCACGACGCACACGCCGACGCGTATTGGGACCGCGAGGACCTCGCCGAACCGCTGCGGTTGTGTTTCCGCTCACTCGAGGAGATGGGTGCAGGTGTCGTTGCACGCGGTCGACTGCTCGATCTGCTGCGCCGCGTCGCGTGTTTTGGGCTCACGCTGGTGCGACTCGATCTCCGTCAAGAAGCGACTCGACACGCCGAGGCGATCGACGCTATCTGTCGCCGGCTCGAGGGGACATCTGAACCATCGTACGCGGATTGGGATGAGTCCGTGCGGCAGGCCTTCCTGTGCGGGCAGCTCGAGAACGGATGTCGTGACGTGGCGGTGCTGTTCGCGTCCACGGATGAGTTCGAGGAACCGGTGCGCGACGTGCTCGACACGTTCCGCGTGGCCGCTTCGTTGCCGTCCCGATCCCTCGGCGCCTACGTGATCTCGATGGCGGCTCAGCCGTCCGACGTGTTGGCGGTGGAGATGCTCCAAATGGCGGCCGGGATCGATCCGCCTCTCCGAGTGGTACCGCTCTTTGAAACCGTTGATGACCTGCGCGGTGCCGGCGAATCCGTGTCCCGCCTGTTGGCCGTTGCCTGGTACCGCAACCGCATTGCAGGCCGGCAAGAGATCATGCTGGGGTATTCTGACTCAGCGAAAGATGGCGGCCGCCTCGCGGCTTCGTGGGAACTGTATCGCGCACAAGAGGCGATCGTCATCGCGTGCCGTGCGGCTGGCGTGCACCTCACGCTCTTTCATGGACGGGGTGGCTCCGTCGGGCGCGGAGGCGGACCCACGCACCTTGCTGTCAAATCTCAGCCGCCAGGCTCGGTCGATGCGACGCTCCGCGTGACGGAGCAGGGAGAAATGATCGATGCCAAGTTCGGTCTGCCGGGCATTGCGGTGCGCTCGCTGGAGCTCTACCTGACCGCCACGCTCGAGGCGACGTTGCTGCCGGTGACGAGCCCGGAACCGGCGTGGTGCGCGTTGGCCGACGAGATGGCGCAAGCGTCACGCGACGCCTACCGGCACGTCGTCTACGAGAGCCGTGAGTTTCTGGAGTACTTCCGTGCCGCGACACCGGAACGCGAGCTGGCGCATCTGAACATCGGCAGTCGCCCCGCCCGCCGGGACGGTGGTACGGGCGTCGGGTCTCTGCGTGCCATCCCATGGGTGTTTGCATGGACACAAACACGGTTGATGTTGCCGGCATGGCTCGGTGTTGGTGCTGCCCTTGGCAGCGCTATAGATGCCGGCCAGTTGGCTACGCTGCAGCGCATGTATCGCGAGTGGCCCTTCTTCCAGTCCACGCTCGATCTGATCGAGATGGTGTTGGCCAAGGCGTCACCCGATATCACCGCACGATACGATGAGCGCCTCGTCCCGCAGGAACTCGCGAGTGTGGGCGTCGAGTTGCGGGAGCGGCTCCGCCACACGACGGAGGCGCTGCTGGCAGTGACGGGGCACACGACGCTCGTGGAACACAATCCCGTATTACGCCGGTCCATCGACGTGCGGAATCCCTATGTCGATCCCATCAACATCGTGCAGGCTGAGATTCTCTGCCGGCTACGCGCGGGTGAGACGCCCGAGCTGATCGAGGCGCTATCGGTGTGCGTCAACGGCATCGCGGCGGGCATGCGGAATACGGGGTAGCAGGGATCTTCGTGGATTCGGTGCTCGGACGCGGGGTTTCGCCTATGCGACAGCTGAGCGTACCTTGCATGATAGGCCGGACGTCGCAAGGAGCGTTGCGTGCCGGTCACGGCCAAATTCTCGAAAGAGTTCTACGACAAGCTCGGCCATAAGGTGGCGGACGAGCTGGTGGACTGGTTCAACACCGTGGACGCGACATACAGATCGGATTTCAAAGACCTTTTTGCCGCCCACTTCGGGCGGCTCGACGCCAAGCTGGAACAGCGGTCGGCGGAGCTGCGAGCCGAATTCCGCACCACGATGAAGCAGCTCGACGCCAAGTTGGATCAGCGGATTGCTGAACTCCGTTCCTATGTCGATATCCGCTTCGCTGCCATTGAGAGTAGGCTCGAGCAGCTGGGAATCGAACTCAGGGCCTATGTGGATACGCGTTTCGCGGCACTGGAGAGCAAGATCGAGCAGCAGGTGACGGAACTCAGGGCCTATGTGGATACGCGTTTCGCCGAGCAGAACAGCAAGATCGAGCAGCGCTTGGGCCAGCTCGAGACCAGGATGATCCGCTGGATGTTCGTGTTCTGGGCGGGGACGGTTGGAACCCTCGTCGCGTTGCTCTAGTCGCTACCCCGCGCCGGTCTCCCGCCGCCGTTTGAGCCACGCGTCGATACTGAACGACCCCGCTCCCCACGCGGCAAAGAACAACCACAGGAATGCGTAGACCATCACCAACTCACCGCGGTTGGCCCACCAGAACATCTCGCCCGAGCGCCCCCAATGCATCCAGAAGTAGGCCACCGCCATCTCGCCCGACGCGATGAAAGCCAGCGGACGCGTGAACAGACCCAGAACGATCGCCAGACCCGCCACCACTTCAATGATTCCTGCGGCGCCGAACCGTGTCATCAACTCGACCGTCCCGCTCTGGCCAAACCCACCGAACCACCCAAAGAGCTTCTGTGCGCCATGTGAGAGATACGCGAGTCCCACCGCAATCCGGAGCGCGTTGTGAGCGATCGAGCGGAATCTCTCGTCGATACCGTCAGTCATCGTGTCTCCTCGAGAGCAAGAAAGGGACACGCCTTCCCGCCCTAGTTGAAATTCACCTGCGGTACAGCCTGCGCCCCCTCTTCCGCCGCGAAGTACTCGCGGGCTGACGCGCCGGTCATCTTTGCCGTGAGCACCTGCGGGAACCTCCGGATGTATCCGTTGTACTCCCGGACCGCGGTATTGTAGTCCTGCCGGGCGACGGAGATACGATTCTCCGTTCCCTCGAGTTGATCCTGCAGCATCCGGAAGTTCTCGTTGGACTGAATCTCGGGGTTGTCCTCGGCGATCGCGATGAGACGACCCAACGCGCCAGACAACGCCACGTTTGCCGTAGCCATCTGGGCTAGATCGCCGCTCTGCACAGCACCACCCAACGCCGCGCGCGCGTTGGCGAGGGTCTCGAAGATCCCTGTCTCCTGCGCAGCGAATGCCTTCACCGTCTCGACCAGGTTCGGGACCAAATCCGCGCGGCGCTGTAGCTGCACCTCGATCTGACTCTTGAACCCGTTGACCTGCTCGTCGAGCGTCTGGATGCGGTTGTATCCGCACCCCGACAACACGAGCGCGATACCGACAAATGCCAACCTCTTCATACGGTACTCCTTAATTGTAGTCGCTCTACTAGCCTCTCATCGCGATGCCATTTGGGACGGATCCGATCCGCGCTTGCACGAGACCCGATGACAGCTTTCCCATCGATCGGATCTGCGGCCGTCACATCTTGTCTACGTAATCGACGAACTGCTCGATCGCTTCCAGGTACCGCGCCCCGAGCGCATCGTGCGCCGCGAGATCGGGCCGCTTCTCCCCTGCCAATCGCGCCAGAATCCAGTCAAAAACCGCAGCATCAAACCCGACCGTGTCGGCCGTTGTGGCAACGAGGTCACGGTGTTGTTGCACCTCTCCCCCCTTGCGGCGCACGAGGGCTCGGAACAGGACAAAAAACGTCTTCGCCGAGCTGAGCAGAAGCCCGCCTAGCCACTTGCCGTTCGAGGCGACGGCGACGTACTCCGCGCGCAATTGCACGAGCTTCCCGCGTGCCTCGCGCTCCAACTCGTGGCGGATGTGCTCAGGCTTTGTAGCGATACCGTCGAACGGATCGTCGCCGCGCAACAGCAAGTGAGCTTCACGCATGTCTTCCAATTCAATCGGGAAGACGTCCGTGGAGTCCCGCCAGCCACGCTCGGAGAAGATCACCGGAGGTGGCTGGCCGGACTTGACCCACTTTGCGACTACGTCGCCCAACGGCCGGAGGCTCGTCGCCGACGTATCCTTCAAGATCAGGATCAGGTTGACGTCCGACCGCTTGCCGTCATGGTCGCCGCGCGCTGCGGAGCCTCGCACCAGGAGCGCGGCGAGGTTGTCGCTGGCTGCGCGCTCGATCTGCACCGCGATCGACTCCATCGTTGCATTGAGTTTTGCCATCTAGAAACTCCCTCCGGCGCCACCGCCGCCAAAGCCGCCGCCGCCGCCAAAACCGCCGAATCCGCCGCCGCCAAAGCCCCCGCCTCCAAAGCCGCCACCGCCGCGGTGCCGCCCGCTGCTACTCAGCAGCGCAAGAAGAATCCAGCCCATCCCGCTGGAGCGGTATCCGTGGCGCCCGCGAGACATCGCAGCCCCACGGAGCAACGGCATGCCAAAGATGAAAAACAGGACGAACGCCACGCCCAGGAGTGACCCGAATCCCGAACCGCCGCTGCCCCGCGAACGGAGCCGCACGGGTGGTGTGGACTGACCCGTGAGCTCAAAACCGAACTCCTCGGCGTACGCAGCCGCGAGGAGCTGCACACCCGCCAGGAGACCCGCGCCGAAGTCGCCTTGATCTACCGCGACACGTCCGATGACATCGCGGATCTGACCCGCGCGCGCATCGGTCACGAAACCCTCCGTCCCCGTCCCCGTCGCGATCTGAATATCTGATTTGCCGTCGCCCGGTCGGTCCCCAGGTATCAGGAGTAGGACCACACCGGTATTGCGTGCGCGATCGCCGGCGGCGCCCTGGGCGCCGACGCGCCACTCCCGTCCGAGTGTCACGGCCACCTCGAGCGGGGAGCGCCCCTCCAGATCGTTCAGCGTCACGACCACGATCTCCCCGCGCGACTTCTGCCGCACCTCTTGGATCACGGTGAGCATCCGGCCCTCGATCGCCGGCTCGATGACCTCGGCGAAATCGTTGACGAACCCCACCGGCTGGGGGACCTGGAACTGGAGCGACGCCAACAGTAAGAGCAGCATGTATGCAACATACCCGCGCGAGCGGTGCGCTGTGAGCGGTGTGCCCTCGAACGGGGCGACCGTCACCGCCGGCGGTCGTATGCCGACGGTGAGCGGGGCGTTCCCACGCGTATCTTTATGCTACCTTTACTCGACCCGTGCCGGTTAGCGAGGAGAGCATACGACGTGATCAACGCGGACGGCACACGCCGCGAGTTCTTCCGGACGACGGTTGGTCGCCTGGCGACCGAGGTTGTCAAGCGGACGGAGCGGCGCGTGGTCGCCGAGCGGTTCTTTCGGCCGCCGGGCGCACTGGACGAGATGGCGTTCCTGGCGGCATGTACCCGGTGCAGCGAGTGCATCGACGTATGTCCTGCGCACGCCATCGCGCGCGCGCCGACCCGAACGGGGCTCGCCGCGGGGACGCCGGTCATGCATTTGTCGATCGAGCCGTGCACCGTCTGCGACGACATTCCCTGTGCCGCCGCGTGCCCCACCGATGCGCTGATCCTCCCAGAGCGCGGATGGGAAGGTTACGCGATCGCCCGGCTGGAGTTGGTTCCGGAGACGTGCATCCCGTTCCATGGGGACGCCTGCAGCGCGTGCGTAAGTGCCTGCCCGCTCGGGGAGGTCGCCATCGCTTCCGATGAGGCTGGCCGTCCGGTGATCAAGGCGGAGGGCTGCGTAGGCTGCGGGGTCTGTGTCCGGGCGTGCCCGACGAGTCCGCCGTCGCTGAAACTGCATCATCTGGAGTCGCGATGAAGACACCGTATCGAGTCGAGAAACCGTGGGGGTACGAGCTGATCTGGGCGCGGACCGACCGGTACGTCGGAAAGGTGCTCCACATCGAGCCGGGCCACCTACTCAGTCTCCAATACCACGAGAAGAAAGATGAAACGATCTACGTGCTGAAAGGGGAGATCATCTTTCGTGTCGGGGCGCAGGAAGATCTCCGGGAGTTCCGTATGAGGGAGGGAGACAACTATCACATCACGCCCCTTACGGTACACCAGATGGAAGCGATCACGCCCACCGATTTGCTCGAAGCGTCGACGCCGGAAATAGACGATGTCGTGCGCCTCGAAGACCGGTACGGGAGAGCCTAGTGAAAGTCATTATTCCGCTGGCGGGAAAGGGAACGCGACTGCTGCCCGTCACCAGGCACGTGCCCAAACCACTGATCAAGGTCGCCGGCCGCCCGGTGATGGACTATGTGATGGACGCGATCAGTTCCCTGGACGTTGAAGAATTGGTTTTCATTACAGGGCATCTGAAGGAGCAGGTCGAAGCGCACGTGCGGGAACACTACAGGCAGCCGGCGCGCTTTATTGAGCAGACCGTGCAGGACGGTACCGCCGGGGCCGTGGCGCTCGCGCAGCCGTACGTCGACGGCCCCGTACTCATCATCTTCGTCGATACGTTGTTTGACGCAGATCTCACCGTGGTGAATAGCGCCGACGCCGACGGGATCATCTGGGCCAAGGAAGTAGAGGACTATCAGCGCTTTGGTGTCGTCGTGACGGACGCCGAGGGCTACATGACACGGATAGTGGAGAAACCCTCCGAGCCAATCTCCCGGCTCGCTAATATCGGTCTCTATTTCATGCGCGATTGGCAAACGTTGTATGAGGGTATCGAGTGGACTATGCGCCAGCCGAAACAGAAAGGTGAATGGTTTCTCACCGCGGCGTTCCAGTACATGATCGATCGGGGGCGCCGCATCCGGACTGCCGAGGTGTCGGGCTGGCATGACTGTGGCAAGGTCGGCACGCTGCTCGAGACGAACCTCCACCTGTTGCAAAATGGACGGGCGACGCTCGCCGCCGCTGCCCAAGATGTGCAGATCATCGATCCCGTCCGCGTAGAGGAGGGCGCCGTCATCGAGGCGAGCACGATCGGGCCTAACGTCACGATAGAACGTGACGCGGTGGTGCGGGGCTCGACGATCGCGCACGCCATTGTGGGTACTCATGCTCGTGTGACCGATGCCGTGGTCAAGCACTCGCTGGTCGGAAGCGATGCCGTCGTGGCGGGCGTGACCCTCGAGGAGATGGTGGTCGCAGAAGACGAGACCGCCGCCGCACCGTGATCAACAAGCTCGACGACCGTGATGCGCTGGACCGAGCGCTGAAGGAGCCACGTGCCGTGATCTACAAGCACAGCCCCATCTGCTGGCAGAGCACCATTGCATCGCGACAAGTCACCCGGTTCGCCGACGACCACCAATCACTTCCCGTGTACCGTCTGGATGTGCTCGCCCACGCGGAACTCGCGCGGCGGGTGGCGACGACCCTGGGCGTACCCCACGAATCGCCGCAGGCTATCGTCGTCACAGATGGCAAGGCGGTATGGTCCGCCTCGCATTTCGGCGTGCGCGCCCGCGCAATCCGCAAGGCAATCAACGGCACCCAGCGATGAACATTACCGTCTATCTCGCGGGAGAGATTCACTCGGATTGGCGGGAGCGCATCGTCGCGGGCATCCGCGAACGGGAGCTCCCAGTAGAGGTCCTCGCACCGGTGACCGATCACCCGGCTAGTGACGAGGTCGGGGTCCGCATTCTCGGAGCCGAAGACGAGGTGTTCTGGAAGGACCACAAAGGCGGCAAGATCAATGCGATCCGCACCCGCACGATGATCGATCGCGCCGATGTCGTCGTCGTGCGGTTCGGCGAGAAGTACCGCCAGTGGAACGCGGCGTTCGATGCCGGCTACGCCGCGGCGAAGCGCAAGGCGATCGTCACGCTGCACGACGCCGAGTTGACCCACGCGCTCAAGGAAGTCGATGCGGCGGCCCTGGCGGTGGCGCGCACCCCCGAGCAGGTCGTCGAGATCCTGGCATACGTCGCGACTAGAGACTAGGTCTCAACGCGTGACCACACCCTTCGTCCGGCGGCTGGTTGCAGCGGACTGGGATGCCCACGATCTACGTCGAGGGGGTCGAGGGCGGCAACGCCACCTTCGAGACCGAGGCCCCGAGCTGGGTCTTCTGGCACGAGCACCATCGGCCAGATTGCCGGCTCATCGCCGAGGTCTACGCTGGAGTCACAGAAGTGAGCATCTATGTCGCGGCGCGCTTTCAGCGACGGGGTGTCGCTCGTGTCCTCATGACTCGTCTGGTTTCGGCGAGCGAGGACGCCGGGATCTGGACGCTGCAGGCCGGAATCTTCCCCGAGAACACCGCTAGTCTTGCGCTCCATGAGGGAGCGGGGTTCCGGGTGGTGGGTCGTCGCGAGCGCATCGGGCGGCGGGACGGTATGTGGCGTGACGTGGTACTCCTGGAGCGTCGCAGCACACGTGCAGGAGTCGACGGCCCGACGTAGCGGTCGGGATCAACGCGCATCGTCTGTCCGGATGGACAATGCGTGT
>JAZDCY010000077.1:0-22307 GCA_036679645.1 Gemmatimonadota bacterium
CCGCCCCCGCCCCCGTCCCACGCACCGTTCCGTAGACCGCTGGCGGTGCTCCCGCCACCCGCAACAGCTCGGCAGCGACCCCGAGGTCGGCGAGGTGAGCGCGAATGTACTCGGCGTTCCGGCTGATTCCTGCGGAGTCCCGCGCGACGTTGGGGAGCGCCAGCAACTCGGCGAACCCGCGCAGGATCGCCGCCCCATGTGCCTCGCGATAGGCTCGCGCGACCGCAAGACCGTCGGTCTGTGCGACAGCGGGCAGCGTCACCGAGGCTAGGCCGGTGAGGGCGAGGCTGAAGAGGGGAATCCACCCTCCGGGCAGGTGGCGCCGGTCAGGAGATTCCGGGGCGCGGGGGGAGGGGGGGCGCACGCACAAAAGTAACACCGCGTGCAAGGGGACGGGAACGATTCCGAACCCGCTGGCCCGATCCCCACGTTCGGGGCTACCGCATTCCGGGGCCCGCTCCTGGTGGTCGCCGGCCTCCCGGCCCGAACCGACGTCCGCGGCGGAACAACTCCATCTCGTCGAGCTGTTCGCGCTGCTGCGCCGTCAGGACGTTGCGCACGCGCTGCTGCACCGAGTCCATGACGACCCGCACTCGCGGCATCCATGCGTTCATGAGCGAATCGGTGAGCGGCCGGCTTTCTCGGAAGATCTGTTCGATCTGTTCGCGCTGTGCCTCGCTCAGGTCGAGCCGATCGAAGAGCCCGCGAAACCCACCGGGTGGCCGCATGAACTCCCCCGGTGGTGCTCCCACCCGGGACGCGCGCACGCGTTCACCCGCTGCGCCCGCGAGCGCGCCGACAACGACGGCGACCGCGAGGAGCACGATCCCTTGCAGCCGAATCCGTCCCAGGGACTCGATTCCGTCGGTCATTGTGCTGCCCCCTCACCTTCTCCCGCGAGGCCCGCAAGCAGGTCCGCCGGCGTCGGGGTCCCGCCTCCGGTCACCCACTCGGCCAGCCCCTGCGGAACCCCCATCGCGATGGCGAATCCCTGGGACCGGTCGTCATTTGCTGGTGTCGTGACCTGGGTCAGCACCGCGACGGACGCGATCACGATTGCCGCGGCGGCTGCCAGCATGGGCCGCCGCCACCCGGCGATCTGACCGAACGCGGAGGTCCGCGCGCGGCGCCGGGCCAGCTCCAGTGCCGCTCGGTCCCCGATCGACGCGACGACACGTTCGAAGTGCTTGCGGTCCGCGGTTGGATCCAGCGGGCTGAAATCCATCCGGTCGTCATTCATTGATGAACTCCTTCCATGTCGCTCTCCCTAGACGCTCGCGTAAGGCGCGACGCGCGACGAACAGGTGCTGTCGAGCCATGACTTCCGAGATGCCGAGCGCCTCGGCGATCTCACGGTGTTTCCATCCTTCCAGGTCGTGCAGCAGCACGACCTCGCGTTGGGCGTCGGTAAGCGTCTCGAGGGCTGTCTCGAGGCGGGCTCGCAAGTCCGACCGCTCCGACGCGTCATCCGTACGCTCGCGCGACGCGGCAGCTACCACCTCCAGGTCCGGCCCGTCGCGGACCCGCTCGTAGTCACGCAGGTTACGCGCGCGGTTCCGCACGATTTGGAGTAGCCAGCCGCCGAACCGGTCCGGTTGGCAGTCGTCGAGCCGCTCGAGCGCACGGATGAAGGCATCTTGGCAGGCATCCTCCGCGTCCATGGGATTGTTGAACACGCCAAGTGCCGTGGCGTAGGCCGCGCGGTAGAAGCGTCGGACCAGCCCCTCGAACGCCGCCGTGTCCCCGCGGCGGGCGCGCACGACCAGCTCCCTGACGTCGGCCATTCCTCTATACCCAGGACATACGGCGGTCACCAAGCGTTAGGTGCGCGCGGCGGGCGGGCGATCTCGCCATCGTGGCGGTAACACTTTGGGGTGCCCGCTTGTCATTGTATCGAAGCGCCACGAGAGTAACTAGAGGGGGACAGATGAGACGCAGGATATTCCAGTCAACATGGCGGGTTGTGGGCGCGCTGACAGTAGCCGCGCTGCCCGCCGCGGCACTGGCGTGCGGCGACTCGCTGGGTGCAGAAACCGAGCTGGGAACGAGCCTGGCCGCGGTACAGCAGGACGGGATCGCCGGCACGTGGCAGTTCAATCGGGAGGCCAGCGATCCCCCGCCCGGACGGGACGGGTCACGGCAGAACCGCGCTGGCGGCCAGCGGCACGGTGGGCGAGGTGGCCCGCCGGGACGCGGTGGGGGCCGGATGGGCCGGGGCCAGGGTGGCTCGGGGCAGATGGATGGTGAGCGGGGAGTGCTGACGATTGTCGTCGAGGACGGCTCTGTGACGCTGACGCGCGGAAACGGCCAGTCGGTCACGCTGCCCACCGATGGACAGAGGGTCACGCTGGACGGTGCCCGCGGTGGTGAGATCGAGATCACAGCCTCGTGGGATGGAGGCGCCCTGGTCGTCCAGCACACGGCGTCCAAAGGGTCGCGCGTGGAGACGTTTACGCTCTCCGCCGACGGGACGCAGCTCGTCGTGATAACCACGATGACCGGCGATCAGTTCGATGGGACACGTGAACACCGCCGCGTATACGATCCAATTACCGATTCGTAGGCGCTTCCTGAACGCGGTGGTGCGAAGGCCCCGGAGCTTGGCTTCGGGGTCTTCTTCTTGTCGGATGACTGGCGAGCCCCCGGCGCGCTGAGTACGTTTTTTGCCGGTAGCCGCTGTGCACGGGTTACTTCCCAGTACAAGACAAGAACGTCGGGCTCCGGTCCGCGCATGATAGAGAGGACAATCCCATATGCCCACGCTGGATCTCGAGGCCACCGCACGGGCCATGGTCGCTCCCGGGAAGGGCATTCTCGCGGCCGACGAGAGCTTCCCAACCATCGAGAAACGATTCAAGCAAATCGACATCCCGTCGACCGAAGACAACCGGCGCGCATACCGCGAGATGCTGTTTACCGCGCCCGGGATCGGCGACTTCATCAGCGGCGTCATCACGTTCGAGGAGACCCTCAGTCATGCCTCGCAGGACGGGACTCCGTTTCCCAAGCTGCTCGAGCAAGCGGGCGTCATCGCTGGAGTCAAAGTCGACAAGGGTGCCAAGGCGTTGGCCGGTTTCGATGGCGAGAAGGTGACGGAAGGGTTGGACGGCCTGCGCGACCGCCTGGCGAAGTACCGGGACCTCGGGGCCCGGTTCACCAAGTGGCGAGCGGTCATCACGATCGGCCAAGGCTTACCTACGGCATTCGATATCGAGGCCAACGCGCACGGACTGGCACGGTACGCCGCGCTGAGCCAGGAGGCCGGGCTCGTCCCTATCGTGGAGCCGGAGGTGCTGATGGATGGTGACCATGACGGCGAGCGCTGCGAAGAGGTGACGCTGACGACGCTCAAGACGGTGTTCCACCACCTGCACCAGCACCGCGTGTCGCTCGAGGGCATGCTGCTCAAGCCGAACATGGTGATTCCAGGCAAGAACAGCGCGAATCGTTGGGACGTCGAGCAGGTCGCCGAGGCGACGGCGCGCTGCCTGAGCCGGAGTGTGCCGGTGTCGGTTCCGGGGATCGTGTTCCTCTCCGGCGGGCAGACACCGGAAGAAGCGACGGCGCACCTCAACGCCATGAATGCGCTGGGCGATCACCCGTGGGAGCTGAGTTATTCATACGGTCGCGCACTGCAGGATGCTGCAATCAAGATCTGGGCAGGCGACAGCGGGAACATCGTCGCCGCGCAGAAGGCTTTTGCCCACCGTGGCAAGTGCGTGAGTGCCGCACGCTACGGGAAGTACACGCAGCAGATGGAGATGGCGATCGCGTGAGCGGTACGCGGTGAGCCGTTGAGGTGCGTCATGGGCGGGTAGTAGATACGAATCTGTTGCCCGTCTCTTTACGTACTACTTTGTAACGATGCCAAGTCCCATTACTGCCGAGTTCCTTGCTCTTCAGGAGATCCTGGCGGGCCGGTACTCGATCGAGCGCGAACTCGGTCGGGGGGGAATGGGTGTGGTGCTTCTCGCGCGGGACGTGGCGCTGGATCGGTTGGTTGCGATCAAGCTGTTGCCCCCGGAGTTGGCGTCAGATCCGGCGCCACGCGAGCAGTTTCTGCGCGAGGCGCGCACCTCGGCAGGGCTATCCCATCCGAACATCGTCCCCATCCACGCGGTCGAGGAACATGGGGAGTTGGTGTTTTTCGTCATGGGATACGTGGACGGGGAGACGTTACGCGACCGCGTCGAGCGGGCCGGCCCGCTCACGCCGCGCTACGCAATGAAGATGATCCAGGAAGTGGCCTGGGCGCTCGCCTACGCGCATCAGCGCGGGATCGTGCATCGGGACATCAAGCCCGACAACATCATGATCGAGCAGGCGACCGATCGCGCCATGGTCACCGATTTTGGTATCGCACAGGTACAGCGTGGAGAGGACGATGCGCCCACGGGCGAGATCATCGGCACGGCGCGCTACATGAGTCCGGAACAGGCGTGTGGCGAACAGGTGGACGCGCGCAGTGATCTCTATTCGCTGGGCGCGACGTTTTTCTGGGCGCTCACCGGTCGTCCCCCGTTCGACGCCGCGAACCTGCCGGCCGTACTCGCGAAGCATGTCTCCGAGCCGCCGCCCGCCATCAAGTCCGTCCGGCCGGAGGTCCCGCCCAAGCTGGCATCACTCATCGACCAGTGTTTGGAAAAGGCGCCCGACCGCCGTCCGCAATCTGGGGACGACATCGCGCGCATGGCGGGCGAAGCGCGCGGGCGGGACTTTCGTGCGCCCCCGTTGGTGCGGAGCTTCGTGCGCAACGCGGAAATCTCGACCATGGTCGTCCTTGCGGCGGTCATTGGTGGCACCGGCGTGAGCGTGGGTAACGGCAACGTCGAAGTCATCGGCGCGGGTCCGGGGGTCATCGGGACGATCCTCATCATTCAGTTGGTGCTTCTCGCGCGGCGGTTACTGCGGGAAGGGTACGCGTTCAGCGACATCCGCGCGGCCCTCCTGGCGGAAGCGAAGGTGCAGGAGGAGGAAGCCGAGGCCATCTTGAAGCGGCGCTGGTTGCGGCGACTCGACGGCATGTGGCATCGGTTGTGGGCCGGCAAGTTCGGTCGCTGGTTCTTCCGGGTAGCCGGGAGAGGGATCGCGCCGCCGGACCAATCGGTGCTGCCATCCGCCGACGCCACCGAGTTCGTGCTCGGCCGGTCGGCGCTGGACGTATACCGGGCGCTGCCCAGCGACACGCGTATGCACGCGCGCGAGGTGCCCGCGGTGGTGGAGCGGTTGGAGTCACGCGCTGAGGCGTTACGCGCGCGCGGCAAGACCGGCAGGGAACTGCAGGACACCGTTGCCGCACTCGAGAACGTGCGCCTGGCACTGCTTCGTTTGCGTGTCGGAGCGGGCAGCGTGCAGGATCTGACGCTGCAGTTGGAGAAGGCGCGTCAGATTGGGGAGGTCGTGGACCGGCAGTTGGAAGCGCGGCGGGAAGTCGATCGGATGCTCGAGACGTGAGCGAGTGGTCGAACGGTTGGGAAGAAGCGTGTCGCGTGAATATGTTGCCATTGACGGCGTAGCAGCCGTTGATGTGCAGGTTGACCTGTGGTCACCTACGCTACAGGCTCGTAGTGAACCGAGTCCACCGCTCCGTTGCACTGCTCACCAGCTGTCGCACCGCTCGTCGGAATGGGGACGAGGAGCGACTCCTGCTGTAGGGCACCCGGTAGAGACCGGAAACTGAGGCCCGCGAGCGCATGACGCTCGCCGTTCGTACACCCCCGTGCAGGTGTGTTGAAGCAGGCGATCGGTCATGAAGCCGATAGTGGCGCTCGGGATTTGAGATCCCTGTCCTTCCAGTGAGACAACGCGAAGTGCATTATTGGGCTTCCAGTGACGATGGACGTTGACTTGATGGTGGATGAGATGGCCGACCTCACTGAGAAACTGGACGCTCTCGAGCACAAGCTGCACAGCAGTGTCGGTGACGTGCTCGAACTTGCGCGCCAGACTCCGCCCGCCGGTACGCCAGCATGGATTGCCCTGATGGCGAGCGTGGGTGTTGAGCCGCTCGGGCTGCGCCAGCGTGAGCAGGCGCTCCGAACCGGCTTTCAGTTCCATCGGGGCGCCCTCCCGGTCGAAGTGCGCATGGTCCTGGAACGGATCAGAGACGACGTGTCGACCCGTAGCCGGACCGTCGCGGAACCCGCGGACGTCCTCACTGGCGAAACTGCACGAGCGTATGTCGAGAGTTTCCAGCGGCGACTGGACGAACTCGTCGAAACACGGCTCCAGGACTACGTCGATGCCATCAAGCCTGCCGCGTCGGTGAACGCGATTTTCGCGAACGCGTTGGCGTCAACCAAGAAATTCACTGCGGAAGGCTCGGGCAGCCAGACAAAGACGTGCGACTGCTGCGGCGCCGGACGACCGGCTGACACCGATCTCCGAACATGTGCGTTCTGCGGCACGCCGTTCTTCAGACAATGACTCAAACCGGTGGGTTCATGGCTGTGGGGCAAATCGAGGCCGCGAGGAAGCGTTGGAAGAGTTTTCTCTCCAAGATCGAAGAGCGCTTCGGCGAAATCACGCGCCATGCCGAGGACGGGTGTCTCCAAATGCTGGACCTGGCGAATCTGGATTATCTGCCGATGAACAACGCATGGATCGGCGTGAGTGCTCAATTGCGAGCGCTGATCGACAAGATCGAGAACACCTGGGATGCGAGCGTTTCAGACGTCTTCGAGGAGGCCTACGACGACGACGATCCAGACGGTGATGCGGCGTTGGAGTTCCGTTCAGGGGAGGAGTTGACGGCGCGGCTCGAACGCGAAATGGCGCGCGTCGAGGCCGACGTGTACGAGAAAGCGGCGGTCAAACTAATCGAGGCCGCCAAGGCGGAATTGACCAAAGACTTCGCCTGTACGCAATGCCAGGCCACCCTTCCCATCCAGGAGAACATCTTCCGGTCGTACTTCGTTACGTGCCAGTACTGCGGAACGGTGAATACGTTTGAGCCCGGAACCAAGGTACGCCAGGTTGAATCCGTATGCGCCGACTGGATCGCTGCGGCCGACGCGTTTGATGAAGAAATGACCATGCACCAGCTGATGGATGACGTCCACGGCGCGCCGGCGGGAATGCTTCAGCAGCTGGAGGAGGCGACCAAGACCTATTGGACCAAGCTGTACGGAAAACGCGCCGAGTTGGTCCCCGCGTTCGCGGCTTCCCGGGAAAAGGACATTGCCGCTCGAATGAGAGCGCTCTATGTAGATCTCAGTGGGGAAGACAATTGGAAACCGGCAGACCCCACGGCACTGCGGTTCACGGAGGCGCAGATCGTAGAGCACCTCATGAGCGTGGGCAAGGGCGTCGCGGACGCGGGCGACTATCCACAGGACCTGTTGAAACAGTTCGTCGCGGGCAATCATGACAATGTCCGCGAGTGGCTCGCGGCGTTGTGGGAAGACCGAGTCGAGCAAGAAGTCCTGGCGGCGTACGAAGACGACGTGGTGCTGTTCCGGCAGGTCATGCCGACCCCATCGTTCGTGTTTTACGATGGGTTCCTCGATCAGATGGGGGCATTGTACGGTGAGCCTGAAGGATGACTTAAAGAAGAAGGTGAATCTGAAGGGACAGCTACGTTCCGTCATTGAATGGCGGGATCCCGATCCTGAGCTGCTCTTCGTGCGCTGGACCGAGAACGGCGATGAGATCAAGAACGCCTCGAAACTGATCGTTGGACCGGGTCAGGGATGCATCTTCGTGTATCAAGGGGCCGTGGAAGGCGTCTTTGAAGACGAGGGGCTCGTTGAGCTGGAAACGGAGAACATTCCGTTCTGGACTACGATCACGAAGTTCATGCAGGGCTTCGAGAGCCATCACAAGGTTGGGCTGTATTTCTTCCGCAAGGCCCACATGCTGAACCGCCGCTGGGGCACACCATCGCCCATCAAGTACCGCGACCCGCGGTACAACTTCCCCGTAGCGCTCGGCGCGTTCGGCAATTACTCAATGCGCATCACCAAGGGGGAAGACTTCTTCCGCAACGTCGTCGCCGGGGCGCGAGCCTACCCGATCGCGGAACTGCAAAACGTGTTCTTGTCCCGTATCACGCAGCCGATGACCGATTTCCTCGCCAAGGCGGCCTTTTCGTATGCGGAAATCGACGCCCATCGCGAGGAGATCGCGAGCGCCGTTCACGAAGCGGTGTGGCCGATCTTCGACGATCTGGGTTTCGAGTTGCTCGATTTTCGCATCGAGGGCACGAACTTCGACGAGGATACGCAGGGACGCATCGGTCGGATTGCCGACATGAGTGCCGAAGCGCAGGCGGCAAGCGCCGCTGGTATCGATTACACCGAACATCAGAAGCTCCAGGCGATGCGCGATGTCGCGAAGAACGAAGGGCTCGCCGGGATCGGGCTGCAGATGGGAGTGGGCATGGGACTGGGCAAGATGTTTGGTGAGCAGATCGGCCAACAGGCCGGCGAGCCGGAAGAGAAGGAGCCGCCGGAGACGGCGTCGCCCTCCTCCCCCTCCCCCTCCGCGACCGGAGACGATCCGACCACCAGGCTGGCCAGGCTCAAGAACATGTTTGACGGCGACCTGATCGACGAAGAGGAATACAAGGCCAAGAAGGCGGAGATTCTCGCGGACCTCTGAACCGGGGCGCGAGTGTGCAAACAAGGAGAGGACATGGACGGGCGGCAGAACGACGAGGAGTATCGGGACAGCAAGCAGGGAAAGAAGGCTCTTGCGCTGGCGCATGAACTGACAGCAACCGGGTGGAAGGATTACGATTTCACGAAAGCCTCCGGGGCGGACATGGACTGGCCCGACCTCGACGATGACGAGATCGGCACCCTCACACCGTGGCTGTGTGTGAGCGTCAACGACCCTGAGGACTGGGTGGACCTCAACGCCATCGAGGACAGCGACGAACGGAAGTTCGCCACGTGCGCCCGGATACTGGGGATTCCCGAATCCTGTGCGACCGATGAGGACACGGCACGAGCAGTCATCGAGGCCATCGAGGAGGCCGACGACTTTGATGAGGCTGCGGCGGAGCAGGGGTTTCGGAGCACGGATCTCTTCACGCTCGAAGATCATGTTCGCGCGGTGGAGATGCATTGGGACGAGGTATCGGCGTCCGACGAAGCGCCCGTGGATTACCAGCCGATGATGGACGACTTGATGAAGCGACAGCAACAACTGTTCGACGCCGGCGTTGCCACGGCGGAAGCGTCCGGAGAGATGGAGCCTATCCACGGCATCGCCATGGAAGATTGGGCGGCGGCGAACGCCAAGATTGTCCAGGGCGTCTCGATGGATGACCTGCTGAAGGTTCTCGCGGTCGAGAAACCGCAGTGGGACGAGGCCAATGCCGAGTGGAACGCGCGCATGGCCCGCGATTTCACGATCACCAGGAAATACGCCGACATCTTCAACAATCCGGACGTGGGGAAGTTTGCCGGGGTCGGTCCGAAGAAAGCGACCGAAGGCGAGCCTTTGACGTTTGAGGAGTACATGCGAATTCAGGTCCATATGGAACAGGGTGTCGCGCAGGGAGTGGCCGCGCAGGCGATTCTCAAGGAACACGGGAAGACCTTGTCCGAGTGGACGACGATCCAAAGTTACTGGTCGCAGCAATTGGTCCGAGACGTGGCCAAATACGCGGCGGAAGGGGACAGGCTGCGCAAGAGATTCCAGAAGGACTACGCCGGGGCTGGAATGGCGGACGATATCGAGTTTTGAGAAGGGAGGCATGATCGTGACATCCAGCCGCCGCACTATCGGTCGTACTGTGCTCGTTCTCGTTCCCATGATGGGCATCGCGCTCGCCGCCCACGGTCAGACCCATGACACGGTGGCATGGCCGTCGTGCTGCACCCCCAACGCCGAACTCGGCGACTGGCTTCGTGCCGCAGCGCTTCAGGATCTGCCGTTCAGTGAGGTGAGCGGGGCCGTGCCGCGGAGTGCCGGGTGCTACAGCGCGTTCGCCACGACCTACCTCCCCCCGGCCGGAACCCGACCCCCGGAGCCTGACTTCGATGCAATTCCCGCAGGAGATGATCGCGAGCAGGCGAGGTCGAACTACGCGAACGCGTTCCTAACGTGGGCGTGTCGCTACGCGCCGGACAAGGCGCGCGATGGAGATTCGACCACCGCGTGGGTGGAAGGGGCGGAGGGGCACGGCATCGGGGCGGTGCTGGTCGTCCCGTACGACCGTCCCGGAAGCGGCGTCCGGATCTGGGCGGGCTACGGCAAGTCGGACGCGCTCTTTCGAGCGAACGGTCGCCCGAAGGACATACGCGTGCACGTCATTGCGGTCGGCAACGTGTTCGCAAACGCCTATACGAGTATGTACGCGTCGGGCGCGGACGGTGCCTACACGGACCTCACGGTCGTCGGCGCGCGCGAATCGACGTTACAGGACCACAACGGCTATCAACGGCTCCTCCTTCCCCAAGGCGAGTACGATCGGGCCGGCACCTACCTGATTGCCATCGAGTTGCTCTCCGTCTACCCCGGCACTCGATACGAAGACACATGCATCACCGAGGTTCGCGAGAGGACGCAGGGCTGACGAGTGCGCATATCTTGGCTCGTTCTCCCGTATCTTGCGCTGCTCGCCCCCGGGCGGCCGCTCGCGGCGCAAGCGTGCCAGCCCGGTGACAGTTGCTGGGTGCAGGAGCTGATCCAGCAGCGGTGTACCGCGGAGCTGGGGAGGTCCTGCAATTGTACTGAATCGAACGTTGAACTCACCCTTTGCGCGCGGCTGCACTACGAGTATGCCGACAGCATACTCAACGCCGTCTACCGCGAAACGTTGGCCGTGATTGACGAGAGCGATTGGCTGGCGGCTGCGACGAGAGCTGCCTGGAAACGCGACCTGCGAGAAGCCCAGCGCACGTGGATACGGCTCAAGGAACTGGATTGCGGGCTGGTCAGCGAGTACGAGTATGCCGGAGGCAGCCATGCGCGATTCGCGGAACTGGATTGTCTTCGAGCGCACACCGAGTTCCGGACGCGACAGTTGCGCGAGCGGCTAGAACCATAGCCTGCTCCGAGACTTCAGGGTGCCGCCTCCGCAATTGCCTGCCGTATCACCGGCTCGCTGCCTCCACGGATTAGAGCGTCGGGAGGCAACGGGTGTCATTACGGGACAAACACACTCGGTGTTCTTGCCGAGACCGCCTTGACGGTGCGCGGCCCGCACGGACTATTGGGGGGCAAGGATCCATTTTCGGAGGCACCATGCGTCGCCTTGCACTGCTTGCCATCGCTCTTGCTGTAGCACCGCTCGTCACCGTCGGGGCTCAGGAAGGCTTAGTCGTTACACACAGCTCGTTTGGTCCGGTGCGGTTCGGGATGACTACGGCTCAGGCCGGTCGCGCACTCGGTCTCCAGGTCACGTACGAGGGTGCGGAGGTACCCGAAGACACATCTTGCGGTTATGCGCGCTGGGACGGGTTGCCTCGGCGCGTGCGGGTCATGGTCACGAATGACACCATCGTCCGTGTCTTTGTACAGGATTCGACGGCCCGCACAGCAGACGGGATGGGCCTGGGCAGCACGGAGCAGCAGCTGCGAGAGCCGTACGCTGATCGGCTCATGGTGAGTCCCCATGAGTACGATGATGGCCACTACTTCACCGTTACACCCGTTGCGCCAGCGGATAGTGCGTACCGCCTCATATTCGAGACAAACGGTCGTACAGTCACCAGTTACCGCGCGGGCCTTCTCCCCGCCGTGGGGTGGATAGAGGGATGTCTCTAAGGTCGCTGGAGCGAGTGACTCGGTTCTGACGCTCCACCTCTCTGGCCATGTATTCGCCTGGGCTGCCGGTGAGTTCTTTGGGGTTGCCGGAGCGCTAGTTGACCTCCGTCGCTGACAGCGTCTTGGCTTCGCCGTTCCACGTCACGTCATACCCGTATGCCTGGTCAATAACGTCCCACATTACTATGCGGAAACTGAGGGAGCCGTCCGCCGCCCACATGGGAGCCCGGGTGACAGCGATGATGTCGTCCCGAAAGATAGGGCTCTAGGCTCCCGACCGTGCCGATCCAAGGCACGCTGCTAGCGACCGTTTGGGTTTCGAGGCTCGGTGCCAGACCGCGTCCGGCCCGTCCGCTGGTCTATCGTGACCCGGAGCAGGCGTGGCTCCCCGGGCACGTCCACTACGACACGCCAGGCGGCCTCGAGCACGCGGTGTTCCCCCGATTGCGCGATGTCCTCGAGGACCGTCGCCTGAGACTCCGCGAGTCGGTCGGCCGACGCCGGGTCACTCAGCCACGGGTGTTTGCCGGCGAGCTCGTGGAGAGCTGCTGCCACCAGGACGCACAGATCCTCCTCAGTCAGGTTTCCCGCCCAATCACGGATGGCGGGGAGCACGTCGGGACACTCGGTCGTCGCGATCAGCGAATCGAGTACGTACCGGCGGTCGGGGCCCTGCGCGGAGAGGTCCACTGGTATCACCATGAGCAGGAGCAGGGCGATTCGGGACGGAATAGGCACGGGTCAGTGTTTGACCCGTGCAGGTGTCGGATCAACCCGTTCGAGAAACCGCGCACTCATCCATCCCGCCAGACGACCCTGGTTGGCGGGCTGGCGACCGTTCGGTGTACTGGCCGGGTCCATGACCACGAACCACCACGTCCGACCGGTCGTGTCCGCGCGTGCCCCCAGCGCCACACCCCTCGCCCCGCGACCGAACTCGCCGACGAACTCCTCGGGGTTGTCGGCGAAATCGAGAACCTCCGGGGATGCCCGGAGATTGTACCGCTCCTGGGCGATGACAAAAGCCTGCGGCGGCTCGAGTGTCTCCGCAGGCGGCTGCATATAGTTCTGCAGGGTGATGTGATCGTACGCCGTGAAGCGAACCGAATCGGCGTCGCTAAGGCCGTAGAACATGAGGTGCGAGTAGAGGTCGCCGCAGCAACCGTCGAAGCGAAGCACGATCTGGGAGATCGGGGCCCATGGTGCCGGGCGCGTCATCCAGACTATGTGGCCGTCTTCCCGGAAGATGCGCGTAAGGGTCCCGCCACGGTTCTCGAAGAGCACTGTCTGAGTCCCCTCGGCGACCCCGGTGCACGCTCCGCCCATTCGTGCCATGCTGATCATGCCGCCGCTGTATATGAGGTCGATCACTCCGTCGCCACTGAAGTCCACGAAGTGATACTCGGCCGGATCGCCACAGAGCCCAAGCTCACTCAGCATCGTGTCCTTGTCGCCGGGGATCTCCATCTCCCACTCTGCCCACCAGGAAGCCTGCCATGCCTCACTGCCCTGCGGAAAGAGTGCGTCGAGCATCTGCTGAGATGCCAGGCGGCTCGGCGCTCCGCCGAGCACGACGGTCGCGAGAGCCATCGTTGGGAGCAGGGCAGCCAACCGTGGTACGCGCATGAGTGTCCTCCTTCTCTTCCGTGCGGATTGTCCGGGCTATCGACCTGTCGTGGTTGCGTCGCGCAGCCGTTTGACCAATACGTCTGATGACGTTGATGAGCGCTCTCTTCTTGAGGGACCACCCGAGCCCCAGCTCGGGTCGGGGTCGGCTCTACAGCGAACAGCATGGGTCCTGTGTGTGAAATGCGGATGAAACGGGAATGAAAGCACCCCGAGGGGCGCGCGGTGAGTGAACGCCGTCGGGAGGAGCCGCTCGACGCCGAGGCGACCGTTAGTTGTCCGTACTGCGGTGCATCGGTGACGATCGCGCTCGATGTGAGTAGCGGAGCAACACAGTCGTATGTTGAGGATTGCCAGGTGTGTTGCCAGCCGTGGCGCGTGACGGTGCGGTTCGATGATGAGGGCGCGGCCGCGGTGGAGGTCGAGCCCGCCTACTGACGGACGTGCCCTGGCCGGTGTCCGACGCGTCGCCACCGTGTCGTCGACTGCGGAAAACAGCTATAGTTTCTTCTTCGCTACTCCCGGAGACGCCACCCGTGCATTCCCCAGTACCACGACTTCGACCGGAGACTGGACTGGTGCCCCGAACAATCGTCACGGGCGCGGCGGTCGCCGCTTTGGCCGCCACGTGGTTCGGTAGTGGGATAATCAACCGTGCGGCGACGGGTGTCCCGTTCCCCGTACCGTCTGCAGAGGCGCCGGCCGCGGGAGATCCGCAAGTTGTCGTGTTTGCCGGCGGTTGCTTTTGGGGAGTGCAGGCGGTGTTCCAGTATGTGAAAGGCGTGTTGAGTGCGACATCGGGCTACGCCGGGGGGACGGCAAACACGGCGACGTACCAGCAGGTCAGCACCGGGCGG
This sequence comes from Gemmatimonadota bacterium, assembly GCA_036679645.1. Lineage (GTDB taxonomy): Bacteria > Gemmatimonadota > Gemmatimonadetes > Gemmatimonadales > GWC2-71-9 > JADFNB01. The sequence goes on from JAZDCY010000077.1 coordinate 14,202, forward strand.
ACGAGACATGCCGAATCAGTGCGTGTCGTCTACGATCCGTCGCAGGTTTCGTTCGGCCAACTCCTGCGCATCTTCTTCTCGGTCGTCCACGACCCGACCCAACTCAACCGCCAGGGGCTCGACCACGGCCCGGAATACCGCTCGGCAATCTGGTTCACGACCGCACGGCAGCAAGAGGCGGCGCGGGCGTACCTCGTTCAGCTCACCGAGGCGAAGACGTTCGCACGCCCGCTCGTGACTGAGATCAACGCATTGCGCGGTTTCTTTCCTGCCGAAGAGTACCATCAGGACTACCTGATCCACCATCGCTGGCAGCCGTACATCGTCATCAATGACATCCCCAAGGTCCGCGCGCTGCAACGCGAATTCCCGGAGTTGTGGAGGGACGACCCGGTAGGTTGGCAGAGTACTCGCGCCGCCCCGCTCACGAATGGGGCCTCGCGGTAGCACGTCGGCAGTCTTTCGCGACCCCGACGGCAATCAGTTCGTGTTGTCGTCAAAGTGAGTTACACCATGACCGTCTCGAAACTCGCGCAGAAGCTACGAATCCCAAGTGGCGAACGAATACTCGTGCTCAACGCCCCGAAGGGATACGACGAGGTGCTTCAACCTCTTCCCGGTGGTGCAGTGGTGTGCAAGAAGGGAAAGGGGCCGTTTGCGTTTGTTCATGTCTTTGCCAAGGACATCGCCGACCTCGAGCGGCTCGCGCCGCGCGCGTTGGACGCCCTGGAGTACGATGGCGTGTGCTGGATGTCGTATCCCAAGGGAACGTCTACGCTGAAGAGCGATATCAACCGGGACCGCGGTTGGGACGTGCTGCGTGCGCGTGGGTTGCGAGGGGTCTCGCAGGTATCCATTGACGACACGTGGTCGGCGCTCCGGTTTCGGCCGGTGAAAGAAGTCAAGTCGCGCCGACGGTGACCGGCGATGTCAGGAGGCAGGCCGCCGTTGTGCCAGCCAGTAGTCCAGCGACAGTCGGTCATCGGACGCGGGCATCACGAGCAGGAACAGCAGCAGCGCGGTTCGAGGAATCACGTGCGTGTGGAACTCGTGCAACGGCTCGGCCAGGAGGTGGCCGAACGTGACGAGGACGAGCACGCCACCCAACGCAAGCAGGGCCGGTCGTTTCCAGAGGCCAAGCAGGAGTAGAGCCCCAGCCACCAATTCGACGAACGGCACTACCGTACCCGTCGCCCAGAGCGCCCACACGGGCAGGAACGTGTCGGCGTAGGGGCCGATAAACCAGCGCCTGGCGTGTTCTAGCGGGCCGAGGGTAAACACCTTCCAGATCCCGGCCATGAAAAAGATGAGACCCAGGATCAGTCGGGCGATGAGGATTGCCCAGGTTCGGTTGGGGATTCTCGCAAACGGCATGGAGTCGTTGTCTTTTCGCTACGTACGTTCCCATACGTTGTTGCCGCGATCGGTGTCCGGGAAGACCTCCGCGGCATCCAGTTCGACCTTGATGACGTTCGCGACAGGCACACGTACCTCCGCGGTCCGCGCTCCATCGAGCCAGTGGTTCACCGGAACTTCCCGCTCCAGCGTCTCGCCATTGGCCGTTGTGATCGTGAGCCGTGCCGGCATGGGGGCCCTGCCGAGGTCCTCGATGACGATAACGGTCTCGTCCCCGTCGACGTGGACGTCGGCAATCGATTGATCCAGCGTCCACGTCTCGTAGTACCACGTGCGCCAGAACCAGTCGAGATTCTGGCCGCTCACGTCGCTGAACGTGTTGAACATGTCCCACGGCTTGGGATGCTTGAAGGCCCACCGGTCGATGTACGCATGGTACGCCCGCGCGAACATCTCCTCGCCCAACAGGCCGCGCAGCGTCCACAGCATCGTTGCAGGCTTGCTGTATGACGCCGTCCCGTACGCCCAGCCGTTCGTGTGGTAGTCCGACCAGGTCATGATCGGGCCTTCGTTGTCGCTTCGCGTGATCCCGATGTAACCGCGGTAGTCCCCGAGATCCCAGCGACGACCCGCATAGAACTCGTTCTCGGCGGCGCTCCCGTTGAACGACGTGGTACCCTCGTCCATCCACGCCATCCGGCGTTCGTCGTTTCCGACCGTCATGGGGACCCACATGTGAGCCAGCTCGTGCGCGACGACGCTATAGAGCGCCGTGTCCCCGGCCTGCGTGAACCCGCCGATCAGCGTCATCATTGGGTACTCCATGCCGCCGCCCGTGATGTCGTCGCCCTCGACGGCGGTCATGTGGGGCCAAGCATACGGGAACCCGGTCCACCGCGACAGGAAATCGATCGAGTGTTGCGCGTAGCGCCACGCGTGCTCCCAGCGCGGTGCAGTCGCCCGGTAGATTGCGTCGACACGGACATAGTCGGTGGCGCCGTCACCGTTGCGGTCACCGACGGGCGTCCGCGCGGCATCCCACATCGACTCACGCGAGATGCTGTACGCAACGTCGCGCACCGAGTCAGCTACGAAGTGCCACGTCAGATACCCAGACTCGGTGTCGCGCGTCGCCTTGCCAGGGCCGAAGTCGTCCGCCGTGAGTACGTGCACGACGTCATCACTCGTTTCGGCGCGCCGCAACCGGGCCACGATCTCGCTCGGCATCGTCTCGTCGGCGTTAACGAGCCGACCCGTGCCCATCGTCACCCACCCCTCGGGCAGTTCCAGCGTGACGTCGTAGCTGCCGTAGCCCATGTAGAACTCGGCATTCCCGAGAAAATCGTCAACCTGCCAACCGCCGATGTCGTCGAATACGGCCATCTGCGGATACCAGTACGCCAGGTAGAAGAGGTTGTCGCGGCTCCACCCCATGCGCCCGCCCGCGCCGGCCTGCGGGATGTTGAACGCAAAGTTGATGTCCAGAATTGCCGAGTCGCCGCTTGCCAGCGGCGTGGGAGGGATCAGTTGCAACGTCGTACCCGAAACGATGTACCCACGACGCCCCGCGCGGGCGTCCCGGATCGTGACGGAATCCAGTGCCGTTCTATCCACCGCGAGGCGCGTGATCTCCATCCCGTCGGTGACTTCCTCGGGCCGGTTTCGGACGGCGCCTTCCCTATGGACGTTCTGGATCAACTGCAAGGCGAGTACTGGGAGCCGCTGGCCTGATCGGTTGTGATACACGATCTGCACGGTGCCCGCGAGACGTTTCTGCTCGGCGTCGAGCCGGGCGTGGATCGTGTAGTTCGTCCACTGCTGCCAGTAGTTCGTGCCCGGCGCACCCGTGGGACTACGGGTGCCGTTCTCGATGGCCTGCTGGAATGCGCGGGGAACGTCTACCGGATATGGAATGGGACGCCGGTCCTGCCATGACTGTGCCATGAGCGTTGATGCGCCGCAGAGGATGAAGGACGCCACCAGCACGGATACGGGATTTCGCACGGAATGCCTCGGGAGTGAGCTATGAGTATTCATCGAAGAGCGAGGGAAGGGGAGAAGGGACGTTGTATTTCGCCAGGCCCGTTCGTCGTGCGCGCCTCCGCGCAAGATCACGAGCGCGCCCACGCTCGATTGCAGGTCGTAGGTCAGGACAGGTATGTCGTAGAGATTCGACGCCCGACGTAGACGCCCACCGCGGTACCCACGATGGAAAGCATGAACGCCGTCATGAATCCCACGAGCGAGCCAAGCCACCAGCCAACGGTTCCGCCAATGAAGGCGCCGAGAAACGAGAGCAGTTTGGACACGGTCAGAGATGGTCGCTGGCGACCAACGCCTTGCGAAGCCGGAGGACGGTTAGCCAAACGAGGCTCCCCGCTACGGCCCCGATCGCATCGGCCACGAGATCCCAGCCGGATGCAGATCGCTGCGGAACGGCAGCCTGTATGGCCTCGAGCCCGGCGCCGATCGCCACTATGGAGAATAACAGGGCCGTACGACCGCGAGGAGTGGCTGCCAGCGGCATGCCGATCAGGGCCATCAGCGCGTAGGCGCCGAAGTGGACCAGCTTGTCACTCACGCCGGCCGGCATCTCGGGTTCGCTGGGGGCGAGGCTGAGCAGCACGATGAAGGCTGCGTACGCCACAAAAACGATGCGCAGGGTTGAGAGGGCAAGACTCCTGGTACCTATCATCGCCTGTCTTCGCGCTACCGGTCGCTCGCCGGCCGACCGGTCCACGTGTTGTTCCCGCGATCTATGTCGGGTAACCGTCCGTCGGGGTCGATGGTCACCCGTACGGGGATCGTCTCGTCATCCAGTGTCACGCTCACGAAGTCGCCGCGAATCCAGATCTCCACCGGCAGGGTGCGTTGGTAGGTGTGCCCGCCGGAAGATGTTATCTCGATGTCGACCGGCATCACGAGTCCCTCGCGGTTCGAGATGTGTACCTGCAGACCGCCCTCCGCGGTCGCCGTCACGGAATCGATCGCCTGGTCCAACACGTCGCTCGTGTAGAACCACCCGCGCCAGAACCAACTCAGGTCTTCGCCGGACACCTCTTCTATTGTGCGGAAGAAATCCGCCGGCTTGGGATGCTTGAACGCCCACTCATCTATGTAGGTGCGGAAAGCGGTGTCGAACCGGTCCTCACCCAGAATCACCTCGCGCAGCAGAATGAGCCCAAACCCGGGCTTGCGATAGCCCATGAAGCCCAATCCGTCGCGCCGCAGCGCGTCGGGGTATGTCATGATCGGCTGGTCGGCGATCGGTTCCTGCATGCGACCGGCGACGAACCCCGCGCTGGTGCGTTGCGTGCGCGCCGCCGACTCACCGTAGAAGGCGAGGTTCGAGTAGTGGTTGATGAACGTGTTGAACCCCTCGTCCATCCACGCGTAGCGCCGCTCGTCACTGCCTACTACCATGGGGAACCACGTATGGCCGAACTCGTGGTCGGTGACGCCAAAGAGTCCCTGACCGCGCGCGCGGACCGAACAGAACACGATGCCCGGGTACTCCATGCCGCCGACAGTGCCCGCGACGTTGACCGCGCTGCGGTACGGATAGCGGTACCACTTGGTGGAATAATGGGAGATGGTGTGGCGCATGTACTGCGTGGACTCTTCCCAGCCGGGACGTTGGGAGTTACCGATGCCCTCCATGGGATATGCAGATTGGAGCAGCACGTCCTCCCAGCCCGCAGCGTCCCAGATGAAAGCCCGTGAGGCGGCCCAGGAGAAGTCCCGCGCGTGCTCGATCCGGAAGTGCCAGGTGAGTGGACCGTCTCCGGCCGGCCGGCTTGCGGCGGTGCCGACCTCATCGGGCGCCACGATAGCCACGGTCCGTTCGCTGGTGCGGGCGCGCTCGAGTCGTTGTTGTTGCTCCGCGGTTAGCACGGCTTCCGGGTTTTGCAGCGCGCCGCTCGCGACGACGATGATGTCGCGCGGGACCGTGATCTGCACGTCGAAGTCGCCGTACTCCAGGTAGAACTCGCCCTGCCCGAGGTACGGCATGGGGTTCCAGCCTTCTACGTCGTCATACACGTACATGCGGGGATACCATTGGGCGAGTTCGTACACCCACCCTTCGCCCGTACGCAGACGCCCCATGCGGTCCGCGCCGTACTCCGGAATCACGAACGACCAGTCGATCTCCAACTCCAATTGGCCGCCGGCCGGCTCCATTGGCTGCGCCAGCGCGATTCGCATGCGGGTATCGTTCTCCAGGTACTCTGGCACGTAGCGCTGCCCGTTCTGGATCACCTCGACCCGGTCAAGCCGGACACCGCCTTCGGGGAACGATCCGCGCCACCGATTGCCCGAGTTCACAGCGGCGCCCCGGCTGCCGGGCGCGAACAGGTTCTGGTCGAGCTGGATCCACAGTGCGTCGAGTCGATCGGGGGAGTTGTTCGTATAGCGGATCACCTCCGAGCCCGTCACCCGGTGCTCGTCTGGGCTCAGTGTCGCGCTGATCTGGTAGTCGGCCTGCTGCTGCCAGTATCGCGGTCCTGCGTCGCCGGCAGCTGTCCGCACGTCATTCGCTTCCCGCAGCGGCAGCGGGGCGAAGATCTCCTGGTTGGTTGGCGTGACGGGCTGTTGCGGGGTCTGGCCGGCCAACGACGACGGTGCGAAGGCGCAGACGGCGAGTGCACAGACCAACGAAGGGGACGCGTAGCTAGCTGACATGACTGGGTGTTCCTGGCGGAGGTTCATGGGGAACGATTGGCAGTCGGACCTACTGTGCGGCGAAACGAAACACGATGTCGTCTGCGCCCCCGGGGGCTATCGAGACCTCCTGTTCCAGCACACCCAGGTAAGGATGCCACGCCCGAATCGTGTAGCTACCCGGCGGCACGTCACCAATCTCGAAACGGCCGTCGGCATCTACGGCAACGGTGTAAGGATGGTCGGCGGCGTAGATCCAACCTAGCATGAAGTCGTGAGCGTCGCACTCGACTCGGATACGATTGCCGCGCCGGGGCCGAATGGCGTGCGTGATCACGGGTTGTTCGGGAGGCTGACCGAAATTGAACAGGGTGCGTGAGGCGTCTCCCATCAATTCGAACGCATGGATGTTGTGTAGTACCGGGTCGGGATTGAGGACACGCAGGTCGCGACCGCGCGGAATCACCATCACGTGCGGCGTGAAACGGCACTCCTCCTGCGACAACTCGAAGGGCCTCGTTGCCCCCGGCCACGGCTTCCCCTCCTCGATCCCCACAACGGTCACGACCACGTTTCGCAGACCTCCACCGTCTCCAAGCTCGACGTCCTTCCGTTCCCGGTAACCCATACCGCAGACTTCGACGTCCTTGGTAATGAAGAAGCGATGGGATCTCGGTACCGTTCCCTCGAACACGACCTGTCCGGTGAGCGTAGACCCGTTCTCGACAGGCCCGGCGCTATAGGCAGGCGGACGACTTTGTGCCGATAAACTCAAGGTACCGAGGAGCGTCGCGATGCTCAGACACGCGACATACCCGAGCCGGGTCACGGCTTCCTCGCAGCGGTGCCCAGGCCCGCGCCGTAGTCCGGTACCTCGATGATCTTCACGATCTCGTGGGTCTCTGTGTCGATCACGACCACGCTACCGGTCGTGGCGTTGTCGCCCAGATCGAACCGCGGAGCGTACCGATGCGAGGCCTTGGTATGTCCTTCGGGCATCTCGAGGTTCCTGCTCGAGACGTAGGCGTAGCGCCCGTCGGGGGACACGGCGCTTCCGTGCGGTTGCGCTATACCTCGCCCCCGTACAACCGCAACGACGGCCCGCTCCGTCATGTCCACCACACTGATGCTGTTATCCCAATTGTTGCCGACGTAGACGAACCGGCCGTCGAGTGTGAACACCGGATGCCACGGTGCGGCGCCAACCTCGATGGAGTCGATGGGCGTCATGTCCGGGATGCGGTCGAGATCGAACACGAACAGCTTGGCAGTGAGTTCGGTGCTGCCGACCATCCACCGCCCGTTGGGGGAAACCGCGAAGCCAATGAACGTGTATGGCCGGTCTCCCGCCAGATTGGTAATCTCGACGGTTTCGTCGGTCGCATCCAACACGGCAATCTGGTTCACGGCGAGACTTGCGGTGAACACGTTGTGCCCGTCGGGGGTGATCGCCAGGGCGTGCGGCCGCGGTAGGAACGTCTCCACCTCCTCCACCGACATATCACTCCGTCGGACCACGCCGAGCGCCGACGGGGGATTCACCGCCATCATGGACCGGGCGACGTAGAGCGCGTCGCCGTTGGGGTCGATGGCGAGCAGGCCCGGCCGCTCGAAGTCGAATCTGCCGACCAGCTCGTTCTCACGGGTGAACTTGAGGACAGCGTTGGCACCGATCAGGGATACGTACCAGTGAGAACCATCCGGTTCCACCACGATGTAGTGGGGCATGCAATCGGGCGCAAACCCCAACTCACGCATGTCGACGATCCGGATCAACAGATTGGTCTCCATGTCGATCACGGACACCGTCGCGGCGCCCTGATTTGCCACATACAGTAGTCGCTCCGCATCGGCGAACGGGACGGCGTCCGACGGGGACCGCGCGCCCTGCTCTACCCACTCGGCGATGAGGGTCGCTTCTGCATCGCTCAGGGGATCGTTCCCCCGCTCGGCTGGGTGCGGTCCCCCCACCATCCTCGTCGTCATTCCGATCATGAGGCTCCGCGCCGCGTCGAACGGAATCACCGCAGCACCGTACCGCGAGCCGGCAACGACCTCCTCCCATGCCCCCAGATGCAGGCCGGCAGC
>JAZDCY010000078.1:0-41367 GCA_036679645.1 Gemmatimonadota bacterium
ACCCCCCCAGCCGCCCCTCAGTGGATCACGACCTCCACGCTCTTGCCGAAGTTCACCCGCTCTGGATCCGCGGCCAATACTACCAGCTTCGCACCCGATGGAACCTCTCGCAGTGAGAGTGTGCCTTCGAAGATGTTGGGTTCTCCCGCGTACGCGAGCGTCTGCTCCCGAAGCAGCTCGCCCTCGTGGTACACGCTAGCGGTCACCCGCAGCCGGTTCGCATCCCATATCCCACCCGGCGTATGGGGACAGCCACACATCATCCGAATCCGCGCACGCACCGGTACGTCGGTGCCGGCGGTCGCCGCTTCGGGTTCCTGCAGCTCGACGATGAACCCGTACAACCGCAGCACCAGACCGTCGCCGGAGACATCCTCCCCCGGGATCAGCAACAGCGTGGTCGCGGCTCGCTGCAGCGCGTATTCGTAGCCCAGCGGTCCCTCAGCCGTCACCTCCACAACGGTCGGCGTGTCGATAGCCACCCGGGCAACGAACTGAGCTGCGCCCGGAATGGCAAAGATGGTCGTGCCGCGAACGTGTGGCTCCCGCATGATCCGATCGGTACTCCCCGTACTCCCCTGGTGTTGGCCCTCGGCGAGTACCTCCCCTGTTGCCGCATTCGTGATTAGCACGCGTGCTCCGCCGACCCCCGACCCGATGATCTTCGCGTCGTTCGCCACGACCCGAACCGTGACCGTCGTCTCCTGTGCCTCGAGCGTGGCCCCGACCAACAATCCCGCGATTAGTATCCCATGTACGCGTCGCATCTCGTATCCCTCGCTTGATGATCTCTGTACACCTGATCTCTCACGCTCTCACCCTTCAACATTCTCCGTTCTGCATTTTACTTCTAGATTCCCTCTATGTCTCCCGACCTGATTATTCGCCCCTTTGGGTGCCATGCCGATTATCTCGCGTGCGCCGACCTGCAACGCGCCACGTGGGGCCAGGGATTCCGGGAACTCGTCCCGCCCGCCATGCTCAAGATCACGCAGAAAGTGGGTGGGATCGCCGCGGGCGCCTTCCTCGATGACACGCTCATCGGCTTCGTATACGGGGTCACGGGATGGAAGGACAGCCGACCAGTCCACTGGTCCCACATGCTGGCTGTCGACGAAGCCCACCGGGATCAGGGCATTGGCAGGCGCCTCAAACAGCACCAGCGCGAGCAGTTGCTCGCCACCGGCGTCGAGCGCATGTACTGGACTTTCGATCCCCTCCTATGGACAGCATCATCGGAACCGACCGTTTCGTAGCCGAATGGGACCTTACAGCGGCACTCCCCGATTCGGGCGGCGCAACCGCGGCGACGCACGCGGAGGCACCCGCAGTCTCACTCGCGCAGCGCGAGTTGCCTGACGCCCCGTCCGTGCGAATCATGGTTCCAAACGACATCCAGGAACTGAAGCTGCGCGCACCGGACACCGCGCAAGCGTGGCGCGCGCTCACCCGTAAGGCGTTCCAGCACTATCTGGAGGCGGGCTATGTGGTCCGCGGCATAGGACGTGCCGCGGCGGACGTCCACTCCTGGTACGTTGTGCAGCGAGACTGATGCCCACGATCACGCGTGTCGACCTGCGAGAGATCCGACTCCCCTTGCGGGAACCGTTCCGGATTTCCTCCGGTGTTACGACAATCCGGCGAATCTTGCTCGTCCAGCTGACCGATGGCGACGGGGCGATGGCTTGGGGCGAGTGCGTCGCCGACGATAAGCCGAACTATTCCTGGGAGACCCTCGACACGTGTCGGCTCGCGTTGCGGGAGTGGATCGCGCCCGCCGTTCTGGGACACGCGTTCGAGCGCGCCGCCGATCTGCACGAGCGGCTCGAGCGCACCCTGCGCGGGCACCGCATGGCAAAGGCTGCCCTGGAGATGGCGGCCTGGGTACTGGACGCACAGCGGGATGGTGTGTCGCTGTCTCACCTCCTTGGTGGAACGCGGGAGCGCATCGAGGTAGGCGTATCGCTCGGGATTCAGGACTCGCCCGAGGCGCTCGTCGCTCGCGCGACTGCCGCCCGGAAGCAGGGGTACCGGCGCGTGAAGCTCAAGATCTCGCCCGGTCGCGACACGGAGTATGTGCAGGTCGTGCGGGAGGCCCTAGGCTCTGACGCCACGCTGTCGGTCGACGCGAACGCGGCGTACACGCCTGCGGACACCGACCGTCTCCGAGCGCTCGACGCGTTTGGCTTGGCCATGATCGAGCAACCGTTCGAGGGAGAAGACCTGCGCCGGCACGCGGCGCTCCAGGCCCAGTTGCAGACTCCGCTCTGCCTGGACGAGTCGATCACCAGCCCCGCGCGCGCCGAGGACGCGTTGGCGCTCACGAGTGCCAGAATCCTGAATATCAAGCCCGGTCGTGTGGGCGGATTCACCGCCGCCAAGGCGATCCATGACATCGCGGCACGGGGCGGTGTGCCGGTATGGTGCGGCGGGATGCTCGAGGCGGGAATTGGGCGGGCGTGCAATGTGGCCCTGGCGTCCTTGCCCAACTTCCGGCTGCCTGGCGACTTGAGCCCGAGTGCACGGTACTGGGAACGCGACATCGTGACGCCCGAATGGACAATGAGCGCCGACGGGCTCGTCGACGTGCCCCGGGACATTCCGGGGCTCGGGGTGACGGTCGATCTCGACCGCGTCGACGACCTCACCGTGCATACAGAGGAGCTCGTCGCATGACTGCCAACGCACCCACCGCCTTCGTGCCGGACGCCATCGCCCGGGACCTGATTGCCTTGCGACACGACCTCCACAAGCATCCCGAGCTTGCTTTTGAGGAGAAGCGGACGGCGGAACGGTTGACCGAACACCTCGAGTGCGTAGTACCGGGGGCCGTGCAGCGCGTGGCCGGGACCGGGGTCGTGGCGCGGGTGCCGGGTCGCGACCGCAGCGCACCTGTGGTAGCCGTGCGCGGGGACATCGACGCTCTACCCATCACGGAAGAAACGGGTGCGGCGTTCCAATCGGTGCATGACGGAGTAATGCACGCGTGCGGGCACGATGTGCACTCTGCGTGGGCGGTCGGTGCAGCGCATCTGCTCAGCGCAGCGCCCGCACACGGCGACGTCCTGATCGTGCTGCAGCCCGCCGAGGAGACCGGGCGCGGCGCGATGGCCCTGCTCGAGACCGGGGCGCTCGACGACGTCCGGGCCATTTTCGGCGCGCACGTCGATCTCCGTTTTGAGCTGGGTCAGGTTGTCGCTGAGGAAGGCCCACTGGCCGCGTCTACCGACGAGTTCTCAATCGAGATCACCGGGAGTGGAGGACACGCCGCCCGCCCGCACGAGGCACGGGACCCAATCGTCGCCGCCGCGGCCGTGGTAGGCGCGTTGCAGCGCGTCGTCTCGCGACACTTGGCGCCCGGCGATCCGGCCGTCGTCACCGTGGCCACCATGCGGGCCGGCACCGCCACGAACGTGATTCCGGACCGGGCCACGCTGTCCGGGACGCTGCGTGCGATCTCTGCCGAAACCCGGCACGTGTTGCACGAGGAACTGCGCCGGACGGCGAGCGCGACCGCCGAGGCCTACGGTACACGCGCGCAAGTGACCGTTGAGGCGGGGACGCCGCCGATCGTCAACGCGACCAGACCGATTGCCTGGGCGCGAACCGCGGTAGAGTCGCTGTTGGGCGCGGATGCACTCGTGAGGCTGCCGGTCCCCAACCTCGGCGGAGAGGATTTCGCCTTCTACCTGGAGCGGCTCGAGGGGTGCTTCCTGCGGGTGGGTGGGCGAGCGGATAACGCCGATCCCGTCCCGGCGCATACGTCTCGCTTTCTTCCCGACGATCGCGCTGTGTGCGTCGGTGCCGCCGTGCTCGCGGAGACGGCGCGCGTTGCATCCCAAGCGCTCGCCTAGTCTGGTCGCCCCTTCGAGGCCATCAGCAACAGTACCACACCCAGCACTCCGGCAACGACGGACGCCAATAGCACGCCGATCTTCGCAAGCTCGAGCGCCGGCGTGTCTCCAAACGCGAGCCCGGCAATGAAGAGCGACATTGTGAATCCCACACCCGCCAACGCGCTCGCGCCGGCGAGCTGACGCCACGTCACACCCCGCGGCAGGACGGCAATGCCGCTCGCGACCGCCACCCAGGCGAACCCCATGACACCCGCGAGTTTCCCAATCACCAACCCGGCGGCCACCCCGATCGTAGTGGGTCGGGTCAACGCGTCGGCCAGGCCATCGCCCAGTTCCACCCCCGCGTTAGCCAACGCAAAGACCGGCATGATTACTAGGGCCACCCACGGATGAAGTCGGTGTTCGAATCGCTGTAGCGGCGTCTTCAGCTGTTCGACGAGCGCCGCAAGGCTGTAAACCGATTCCTGCTGCTCTCCCGTGAGCATGTGCGTATTGGGCTCGGCGTCGGCGGCCTCCAGGCGATCGAGAAGCTCCCGGCTGCGCGAGCGAAATACACCCGCGTTGATTCTCGCACTGGACGGAATCGTGAGCGCCGCCAGCACGCCGGCGATCGTCGCGTGAATTCCGGAGTCCAGAAGCGCAACCCACAGCGCGAACGCGAGCGCGCCGTAGATTGTGGGACTCCGTACGCGCGCGGCGTTCATCAAGACCATGGCGAGGAACACCGTCACCGCGACGAGCAACAGTGTGGTGTGGATTTCGGAAGTGTAGAAGATCGCGATGATGACGACCGCGCCGAGGTCGTCCACGATCGCGAGCGCGGCGAGGAACACCTTCAGCGATAGTGGCACCCGGTCGCCCAGCAGCGCGAGTATCCCGAGCGCAAACGCGATATCGGTCGCCATCGGGATGCCCCATCCGTCAACGGTACTCGTACCCAGATTGAACGCGAGGTAGATGCTGGCAGGCACGATCATGCCGCCGATAGCCGCAAAGGCAGGCAACGCCGCGCGGTTGGGCGTGGCCAGCTCGCCGACCAACATCTCCCGCTTGATCTCCAGGGCCACTACGAAGAAGAAGACCGCCATGAGCCCGTCGTTCACCCAGTGCCGGATATCACGGGCATGAACGGCATCACCGAACCCGAAGGTGACCGGTGTGTGCCAGATTTGCGCGTACAGGTCCGCCCACGGCGAATTGGCCCACGCGAGGGCTACCGCCGCGCTGAAAAGGAGGAGCATCCCCCCGACCGCTTCCAGCCGGAAGAAATCCTGGAAGGGTCGGACCACTCGAGGGATCTGCATTGTGGACTTGTGTGCGGGTATTGGTGGGTGCCGGGCGAGCGCTCTGGCGAGCCTCACCCGTTCACCAGCTATCGGCGCGGGCGTCCGATGGGGTCGCGAAGCCTGATCCCACGGCGGCAAGTCCGTCGCGAATCACAATGGTTCCGCGTGGGAACGTCTCGCCTGTACCCGTGACGATGCGCGCGTTTCACGAGCGCCCACGTATCGGATTGCGCCTCTGAGGATCCACGAGGGAGCAATGCGAGAAGCAAGAGAGGAATCCAGAACCGTCGTGGAAGTCGGCGCATGAGTACCTGTCGCGGGAAACGGATGGTGCCGGGAGAAGCTACGCGGTCTCGTCGCTCCGTCCAGACATGGTCGTGGGGGCGGGGGCGGGGGCGGGCTCGTCTTCCGGTGCATCTGTCGAACCGGCGTTCGGGGGCGGGGGCAGGAGTCGCCGGCGCGACATGACACGTAGCCACCCAATGAGCCCTGCGGTACCTCCCGCGAGGGATCCGACCAGCAGCCAGATCCCACCACCCAAGAACCCGCCTACCGTCCGTCCGATCAGCGCACCCAGCCACCCTCCCAAAAACGAAGCCGCCCACACCACAAGCGGTGTGAGCAGCCATCCTGCCGTTCGGACCAGCCGGCCCCCCCTTCCCCACCCCCTTCCGGGTGCTCCGGTCACCGGCGATGCATCGCCGCCGCGAGCGGGACGTGCACCACCAGCGCCACCGCGAAACCAAGCGCTGCGGCGGCCGGGTGAAAGGGTATCGCGCCGACGGCGGCCAGCACGGCAAACAGGATGACCCCGAGCCCGGCGGTCTGGACGCCTGCCATCAGCGGATTGGCATCGTCCCGTTCACCCAGCCGCTGGCTCGCGATCCACGCACCCAACCACGCGAGGAACGCCGAGCCCATCCACCAAACCGGTATATACCAGAAACCGCTGCCCCCACCGATTTCGTCCCACGTCCAGTGGTAGACGGAGAGTGGCCGCAACAGGGCCACATCGAAGACCGTGAACACGAGCGCCCCGAGTAACCCCACCATGGCCGACCACGCAATGCCATCGACGCTACGCGGCCGCACCCACACCGACGGCAGGTAGGCGGCCAGCACGCCCCCCAACACCACCAGCGCAGACAGCAGCACGTTGGCGACCGCGCCGCTCAAGGACCGCGCCAGCATCGCGAAGCCGACAACACCCACGGTCGTGATGACCCCCAACTTTATCCCACTGCCGACGATGGTGCGCACGTCGTCGCGCTCAGGAGCCGTGGCTGGGGCCGCTGCGGTCATTTGGAATTCCTCGTTCTCTGCTAGTGTGGCACCAAGTTAGTCCGCCACCTGACGGAGTTCAACGGAGCGGTGGATCGATGAAGAATGCCCGTTCCACGGAATAGGTGCGTTGGCTCGCGGTATTGACGACTCGCAGCCGGGCGACATGGAGGCCGCGGGCATCTTCGGGCAACTCGACCGACAAACCCATCACCAGTGGGGCATCGCCCGCAGGAACGGGGACCGCATAGTCCAGCACCACTAACGGGGCCGTCCCGGCTACCGCTTCGGCGACCTGACCCAGGCGACCCACCCCGACCCGACCCTGCCGCACATCCACAACCTCGAACGAGACCGCGAGTTCGCGCACTTCGCCCTCCGCCACAGGCTCGCCGTATACCTCCCAGTAGAAGTGCGCCGGGCCGCCGGCACGCACCGCGAGTCCGGGCAGCGCGGTCATTGGCTGCTCCCGGACCAAACGCTGGATAGACGCGAATCGCAGTTCCTCGGCGAGCACGAGATCGGACAGTTCCGCGCTGTCGGGATCGTCGACGACGATGACATAGCGCGCGCGGGCCGCGTGGAGACACTGCCGATCGAGCAACTCCAGCGAGTACACGTAGGTGCGCGGATCGAGTTGCAGGCGAAACCGGTGGCGACGCGTGCGGGCACCCACCGAATCCACCGCCCCTTTCAGCAATCCCAAGCGCTCGTCGAGCAGGAAGATGCCCACCACCGGTGCCTCGTCCGCACACGGTGGCGGTGAATGAACACCGCGGGCATCGGTCGCAACGGCGAACGGACGCCGGGCGTGGATATCGACGTGCCGCTTCCCATCGCGTACGTACTGCACGATCTGGTGCTGAAAGGGAAGGATGCGGCCGTGGTTGGTGGCGACATAGCCGCTCACCGCCCGAATCGTCTCCGATTCGTCCCGCGCCGCGAGCGCCAGATCGAGCGCGACCGATCGACCCGGATCGCCTTGCCGCACGAGCGTTTCGTACATGTTCGGGTCCAGGTACTCGACAATGACGTCGCGACCGCCGGCCCCACGAGTCAAGCGGCTGACTCGCACCATGCCCAACGGGATCCCCCGACGGATTATGCTCTCGGCCGACCCGTACCGCCAGAACGGTCGATCGTTCCCACGTGAGAGGTGACAGACGAGATCAACCAGCAGCAGGCGCGCCTGGTGCACGACGAGCCGGGCGTTGTACGGCTCCAGGAACAGCGGCCAGGCGACTCGCCAGAACACCGCGGGGGACATCCCCACGTTGCCAAACACCGATAGGTGTCCGTCCAATCCCGCGTAGCGCTCGGGGTGACCGCGCAAGGCGTCAGCCGCCTCATCCCGCTCACCGGCGAACTCGCCGAGCAGCACACGCAGGTCGAGCCCCGCCGCATCGGGCAGCCGCTCGAGCCGCGGGACGAGTGCGCGGGCGGAGGCCTGGGTCCCGACGAAGAGCTCGACCGCCACCCACATGCGCAGCGCCAGCTCGTCGATAGGCCACGGGGCGGCTGCCGCGCGCTCGAGATGCGCGCGCAAGCGCTCAATCCGGCCCGCGAGTGCCTCGTGCGCGGCAATGAGTCCGCGCAGCGTGTGCTCTGGGGGTGGTACCGCTCGGATGGTGCACGTGCGAACGATCTGCCGACTGGAGACACGACACGCGCTGGGAAGCTGTCTTTCGATGGGAACGAACTCGAGCAATTCGTTACCAACTCGCCGGAGTTCCTGCTGCGCTAGAACCCACGACGCCGCCCCGGCAAGCAGCGCATCGCTGGCGGCCAGCCGTCTGGCAAACCGCCCCGCTTCACCCATGACATAGCCGCCGGCGAACGTGCGCTCGAACGCCCTGTCAGGTGCATCCCGATCGACCAGTAGGCTATAGACCAACACTCGCGCGGCCTCGTCGCGCCCAGCGGCACGCCGCATCCGCTCGGCCTCACGACGCCAGTGCTCGAGCGATGCGCGATGGGAAGGACTGCGACCGATCCACTGTTGCAGCAGCAGCGCCGCGAGCGGGCTCGACGTCATGGCGGTATCGGCCTGTGCGCTCTGGAGCAGGCGTACGGCACGTACGGTATCGGCCACGGCCAGCGCCTGGCGTACCTGCGTAAGCGGCCCGGCCTGGGTCGAGCTGAGAAGCGCGGCGAGCACAACGGTAATCACGCCGCCGCCTCGCTCTACGATGTCAGTCCGAGATGCGAGGCCGCGATGCGTAGGCCCCGCAGCGTGAGCAGGGGCTCGACCGCCTCGATTTCGCGCGATAGAGACGCGATGTGCGAAGCCAGCCCGCCGGTCGCCACGACGTAAGGCACCTCCCCACCGGGCCACTCTGCCTTGATGCGCCGCACGATCCCATCCACAGCGTCCACCGTACCGTACACGACGCCTGCGCGAATGCACTCCTCGGTCCGGCGTCCGATCACACGGCCCGGGTCCGTGAGCTCCGTGGCCGGGAGTTTTGCCGTCCGGCGCGTGAGCGTTTCGGCAGCCGTGCGAATGCCTGGCGAGATGACACCACCGAGAAAACGCCCATCTGCCGTAATGCAGTCGAAGGTCGTCGCGGTGCCGAAGTCCACGACGATCGTGTCCCTCGCGTAGAGCGTCATCGCCGCAAGAGTGTTCACCACGCGATCGGCACCCACGCTGAGCGGATCGTCCACGTCGAGCACAATCGGAAGCGGCGACTCAGGACCTACCTCGATCGGCGTGACCCCGCACGCCTGTCGGATACCGGTCGCCAGCGACTCGGTAACGGCCGGCGTCACCGACGCTACAGCCGACGCGTGCACGGCGTCTGTCGAGTGGCCCGCATGAGAGAAATACGACGTCAACATCGCAGCCCACTCGTCAGGCGTGCGGTCGGCGTGCGTCGTCAACCGCCAGTGTGCCACCAGGTCGTCCTCCTCGAAGAGGGCGATCGCAATCTCCGTATTGCCGATGTCGATCGTTAGAAGCATGGATACAGATAGACGCGTAGACGTACAGACGTGCAGGCGCATAGGCGCTCAGACGCACAGGGGCTCAGGTGCTCAGACGCACAGGGGCTCAGGTGCTCAGATGCGTAGACCATTCTACATTCTGCAATCTGCAATCACTCTACCTCCACAGTGCCACCTAGCACACGCTCAATCCCTGTTCCGGTCTCCACCAGCAGCGCCCCGTCCTCATCGATCCCCGAGGCAATCCCTTGAACCGGCTGTTCGAGCCGCCTGCCTCGCAGCGAATCGGCGTGCGCGAAGTCCACTCGTTCAGCATCGGTGAGTCGCGGGTCGTGTGACAGCCGCCCAAACGCGGGCAGCAGGTGCTCGAGCACCGCAATCCGCGAGATCTGCCCGTGATGTTCCTCCAGACTCGTTGCCGAGACGCGTAGTTCGTCCGGCAGCGAGCCATACACGTTCATGCCCAAGCCGATCGCGATCCATCCGCCCTGTTCGCCGGTACGTGCTTCGCAAAGGATCCCGGCGAGTTTCCGCTCTCCCAGAAAGATATCGTTCGGCCACTTCAGTTGGACGACCACGTCGAGTGCGTGGAGCGCCCGTACCACCGCCAACCCGACCCGCAGCGAAAGCACTCCGGTCTCGAGTGGACCCGCGAGACGAAACAGGTATCCCAGCCAGATCCCCGCTCCACGCTGAGAGTGCCAGTATCGACCGTGCCGGCCACGACCGCTGGTCTGTTCGTCGGCTAGCACCACGGCACCCGACGGGACGCCGCTCGCACCGAAGTCGTGAATCAGGTCGAGCGTGCTGCCAACCTGCTCCCGATACGTCACGTCCTCGACGCCGAGCCGCGCGCTGAGCGACGTGACCGGAACGCCGTCGTACGTCAGCGCGTCACCACGACCCACAGAACGGTGCCAACACCCAGGAGCCAGCAGTAGGGGGCGAACCGGTGAAACGCGCCGCGTGCGAGCAGTCTCACGAGCAACCGAATTGCTACCACGCCCGCCACGAGGGCGGAAAGGAAGCTCACACCGAGCGGTACTACGCCGACGTTCAGCGCATCGGTAGAGAGATGACGAAGCTGTAGCACCGCAGCGCCGGCGATGGCGGGGATGGCCATGAGGAACGAGAACTCCGCCGCACGGACGCCATCGAGACGCAGCCACATGGCCGCAGCCACGGTCGTGCCGGACCGCGAGATACCCGGCAAGATGGCCAGCGCCTGTCCCAGGCCGATGAGCGCCGCCCCGCGCGCATTCGGCTCGGTCTGTGCACCGGTGCGGGCCCATCGCGCGCTCCAGAGTATTGTCCCCGTTATCAGGAAACCGATGCCGACCACGAGGAGCGACTCGAACCCCCGCGCGATGACGTCACGCAGAAACCAGCCTACGACGACGGCCGGTATGGTCGCGATGACCAAGAGCCCGATGAACCGCCATGACCCGCCATCGCCGGCCAGCGCCCCGCGCGCGAGGGCCACGATCCGGGCACGGTACACGAGCGTGACCGCGAGCAGCGTCGCCACATGCAGAACCACCTCCACGAACACGCCTGGCATCTGCACATCCAGCAACGCCTGCGCAACGACGAGATGCCCCGAACTCGAGACGGGCAAGAACTCGGTGAGCCCCTGCACCACGCCTAGGATGATGCCTTCCCACCAGTTCATGTATCACCCAGCACGCGGCGATAGAGATCTTCATATTGGGGGACGACGATATCGACGGAGAACTTTGCGGCGGCGGCCACCGCCGCCACGCGGTAAGCCTGCAACTTGTTCTCGTCCGACAGGAGCTCGATGGCACGGGCGGCCATGCCTTCCACGTCTCCCACATCCAGCAACGCGCCAGTCACGCCGTCCTCTACGACTTCGGGAATGCCTCCAGTTCTCGAGGCGATGACGGGAACGCCACACGCCATGGCTTCGAGTGCCGCAAGACCAAACGATTCGGTTTCACTGGGCAGCAGAAAGAGATCGGCACAGCGCAGCAGGTCCGCGACGGTATCCATCTTTCCCAACAGCCGCACATCGTCTTTGACCCCAAGCTCCGCAGCCACGGTTTCCGCCTCGTGCCGCTGCGGGCCATCGCCAACGAGCACCAGAACCGCGGGGATCTCCTTGCGAATGCGCGCGAACGTCTTGACGACGTCCGGCACCCGCTTGACCGGCCGGAAGTTCGAGATGTGCATCAATACCTTCGAGCCCGGAGGCGCCAGGGCCGATCGGCAACCCCCGTCATCCGCCGGATAGTATTCGTCGAGGTTCACGAAGTTGGGGATTACATCGATGTTGCAATCGACACAGCCAAACGCCTCGTGTGTCTTGTCGCGCAAGAATTGCGACACCGCTGTCACCGCGTCCGACTGCTCGATGGCGAACTTCGTCACGGTAAAGAACGACGATTCCTGTCCCACGAGCGTGATGTCGGTACCGTGCAGCGTCGTCACCACTTCCACGGGATGATCCTCCGCCGCCATCTCCTTGGCGAGGAACGCCGCGGTCGCATGCGGAATTGCGTAGTGCACATGGAGGATGTCGAGCTGGTGCTCAACGGCTATCTCGTGTTGCTTGACCGCCAGCGCCAAGGAATAAGGAAAGTACTCCAACAGCGGATACGTAGCCGTGAGATCCACCTCGTGGAAGAAGACGCGTTCGGTGAAGTTGCGTAGACGGAACGGCGTCGCGTAGGAGATGACGTGCACCTCATGCCCTCGCCGTCCCAATGCCAGCCCGAGTTCCGTCGCTACCGCCCCCGACCCACCGTAAGTCGGGTAACACGTGATCCCAATGCGCATCACCCCATCTCCTCTCTCATACCGGCCCAACGGTCCATGATCTCCCCGGCCACTACCGCTGATCCGTCCGTTGCGTCCAGCGTCACGACATCGCTCGCGGGGAGCTGATTCCGGAACCACGTATCCTGTCGTTTGGCGTACCTGCGGGTGGACGTGATGATCGCCCCACCCAACTCCGCCCCGGGCAGCTCCCCGCGCAGGACCTGCACCACTTCCCGATATCCGACCGCATCCAGCCCAGGCGCGTCATGCGGGACACCCCGTTCCATGAGGTTGCGTACCTCATCGACCCATCCCGCTTCGAGCATCGTACGCACACGCTCTGCGATGCGCTGGTGGAGCACCGCCCGAGGAAGCGAGAGCCTAACATACCAAGGACGGATTGTCCCCTTCGCCTTGGCCCGCCGCTGCCACCACGAGAGCGCTCGGCCGGTTAGCAACGCGATCTCGACCGCACGCGCAGCGCGCTGCCTCCCTCCACCCGTGTAATCCCTGTCCAGCCGAACCGCCCAGCGCGCTGGGTCAGGCACGCCCGCGATCCACCGCCGCATCGTGTTCCGCCGATCCGCGTCCAACGGCGGCTCATGGAACAATCCGTCCACGAGCGCACGCACATAGAAGCCCGTACCGCCAACCACGATGGGCTGGCGCTCGGCCGGGATCTCATCGAGCCACCGGGCGGCATCGCTGGCAAAACGACCCGCACTGTAGCGCTCTCCGGGGTCCACGACATCGATGCCGCGGTGCGGGACTCGCGCCAGCAACGTGGCGGGTGGTTTCGCCGTCCCGATATCCAACCCGCGGTACACCTGCCGGGAATCGGCGGAGATGACGGTGACCTGCCACGACTCCGCCAGCGCCGCCGTCACTGCCGTCTTGCCTACCGCGGTCGGTCCCACCACTACTGGGACGCGCCGTTTAGCCACGCCCGAACCGTCGCTCCAACTCGCTTTGAGGAAGTTGAACGATCGTCGGGCGTCCGTGCACATCATGCGGAGGAAGCTCGCAGGCAAACAAGCGGTTCACCAGTTCCCGCAACTCGATTGACTCGAGGCGGTCGCCAGCCTTGACGGCCGCGCGGCACGCGTACGTGGCGGCGAAGCGTTCCAGGCGATTGTGCAAGCCGCCGAACCGCCCGCGTGCGATATCGGCGACGACCTCTTCGAAACAGCGTTGCGCGTCAAATCGTGGGTGGGGATTCGGCGCGGCATGGATGGCAACCGTGCGCCCGCCGAACGGCTCAGCCTCAAACCCGATGGCGGAGAGCAGTTCCGCGTGAGACTCGACAGCCTCGAGTTCCCGCGCGTCCAACTCGACCGTGATCGGCAGCAACAGCCGCTGGGCGGCCACGTCGCTTCCGGTCAGTTGTGCCATCGCGCGCTCGTAGAGAACGCGCTCGTGCGCGGAATGCTGATCGATAATCGCGACAGCGTCGTCGGTCTGCATGAGGATGTACGTATCGAAGACCTGCAACAGCGATGGGCTGGGTATCGGCTCAGCGGTGGGGCCGAAGAGGGTGGAGGGCGGGAAGGCGGGAGCGCGGGAGGGCGGGAAGTTGCCCCTCGTGCCGAGCACCGACGAATTCCCGGAGGCGCTTTCGGCCATCCCGCCTTCCCGCCCTCCCGCCATCACCGCGGCCGCTTCCATAGGTGCGATGGCAGCCCTGACCGCGTCCTCTACCGTCCGCTCAACGAAGAAACGATCGCGAAAGCGCACCTCGAGTTTAGTGGGGTGGACATTTACATCGACCCGATCGCCCGGCAATTCCAACGAGAGGAAGAGCGAGGGTCGTGTACCGGGCGCGATCGCCCCACGACACCCCGCTTCGGCCGCCCGCACGATGAACGGGTCGCGAAATGGGCGACCGTTCACGAAGAGGTATGACCGCCGACCCGTCGGTTTGGCGTCTGCCGGACGCTGCACGAGACCGCGTACCGAGAGTGGCCCGGCGTTCCATTCCACGATCAAGAGTTGGCTCGCAAGCTCTTTGCCGAACAGCGCTGCAACCCGGTCGCTGATCGCGCTTGCTCGTGGCGCGTGCAGGCGCGTGCGGCCCTCGCTCACCAGCCGGAACGACACGTCCAGCCGCGCCAACGCGAGGAGCGCAACTGCATCGGTGACCGCACGTGTCTCGGCGCGCTGCGACTTGAGGAACTTCCGGCGCGCCGGCGTATTGAAGAACAGGCGTTGGACAACGACCGTGGTCCCGGCCTGTCGTGCGGTCGGCTCGACCGCCTCGAGCCGCCCCCCTTTCGCGGTGATCCGCGTACCGTCTCTCATGGACGCGCCCTCGATCCGCGGCGCGGTCTCCATCTCGAATTGCGATACTGAGGCGATCGCAGGTAGCGCCTCCCCGCGGAACCCGTACGTCGGTACGCCAATGAGATCGGCCACCGTCGTGATCTTGCTCGTCGCATGCCGATCGAGCGCCAGCACGGCGTCGTCACGCCCCATACCAGACCCGTCATCTACAACACTGATGCGCGTCCGCCCCCCACCCGCGATCTCGACCACGACTTCCGTCGCACCAGCATCGAGCGCGTTCTCGACCAACTCCTTGACGACCGAAGCGGGCCGCTCCACCACCTCACCGGCCGCGATCTGGTCGGCGACCGTATCGGGCAGGATGCGAATACGCCTCATCAGAGCCCGGTCACCTCGTCTTCGTGCACCCATCCGTGAACGTCACCGCGTGCGACCAGCAGCCACGACCCGTCCCGCCGATCGACCGTCACCGCACTCCCCTCGACGATGACGCGGGCCGCCTCCGCGGAGCCAAACGGCGCGGACCGCAACGGCACATCGTGCGCGAGCACGATCGCAATGTGGCGCCGCGCCTCGACCCGCACGCGTGCGCCGGCACCCGCGACGGCGGCCGCCACAACCACAACACCCCACGCAAACCGCCTGGCACGGCCGACGCCCAGCAACAACCAGCCGCCGACCCATAGAACTGCAGCCGTGCCCAAGAGTTCGCCGGCGGTGACGTACCGCACGCGCGCGATACGTTCGGTAACGGGATCCTCGGGCAGGAGTTCGAGCGCGCGGCGGATTTCGCTGCGCCGCGGCGCGAGCCGCGCCGCGCGGAGCCAGGCAGCCAGCGCGCGCCCGTCTTCCCCCAATCGGTAGAAACTGTTGCCGAGATTATACCAGTGTGCGGGAGATCGAGGCTCAGCGGCGGTGCGCGCGAGAAAGGCCTCGGCCGCTGGCCGCACGGCACCGGCTTCGTACAGTCGCTCCGGCTCGGATTGCTGTGCCTGCGCCGGTGTCCCCCACGCGAGCGCAACCAGCGCGATCGGCACCAGGCGGCGTCTGTGTCGCGGCGCCGCTTCCCCGGCGAGGGCTCGGAGAATCTCCCGAACCTCGGCTCCCAGCTCATCGGGATCGGTCCCACCGGCTGGGCCAAAGACCGCCTGATACAATCGGTCGCGCGCGCGCACGACGTGCGCCGCAAGCGGCGGCTCCAATCCCGCGGCGCGCAGCGCGGCGATGAGATCAGCGCCGTGGCGGTGTGCCGCCCCGGGGACGATCGCTGCAAGCGCAGCACGGAGCTCGTGATCCAACAGTTCCAACGTCGTTCCACCGTGCCGCACCACCGCGTGCGTCACTGCGACGCGTGGACGCATCCTCCGGCTCGCGACGGGGATCAGCACCAGGAAGGGCGGGAGCATCGCAATGGCAACCCAGATCACGACGGGGACGTGGTCGAGACGCGTGCTCCACGTCTCTCCCGCATCCAACATGAGTGGCGGCGGCGGCGGCCGCGTCGCAACCGGCATGTCTCCAATTGACGCAATCAGCTGAGTGCCCGCCGCACCGACGGTCCGATAGCGACCACGGCCGGCGTCGAAGTAGGAGTAGGTCACGGCGGGAATGGGATGCGTTCCTGCCGAATCCACCACGATCAGATAGGTAAACCGCTTCCGACCCGCTATGCGTCCATCACGGGACGTGAGATCGACCGTAACGTCCGTCGGATAAACGCGCACACCGATGGGCCAGTTGACCTTGGGTTCGGGCCAGAGCGCCACGTTGCCCGCGCCATCCAGCGTCACCGTCGCGGTGGCTGCCCCTCCTGCCTGAAGTTGCGTGGGCTGCAACGTGAAGTCGATCGCGATGTCCGATCCCGCCACGCCCGAAAAATTCGGGGGTCGTCCCGCAACCGGCTGCGGTCTGACGGCAATCGCCAGCCTCTCGCTCTGCACCTCGTGCTGCAGTTCGCGACTCAGAAACGAATAGGTGAGCGGGACGACATATGAGACGGTGGCGGGTCCGACGCGCAGCTCTCCCGCCGCGAGTGGGAAGAGGACCTGATGGCTGATGAACAGATCGTACCACCATTCACCAGACCGGCGGCTGGCGACGATTCCGGTGGGCGTCTCCTGTCGATACGACCACACGCCCTCGACCTCGGGCGGCGTCAGTGTTGGTGGCGTCCGGAGTTGGCGGCGCACGTCGCGACGGAACCACGCGAGCGTCATGAGATCGAGTTGGGCACCGAGAATCAGTTGGCGCGGTATAGCGACCACACGGAGGACCACCTCATCCCCACCCGGCGGTGCGCGGACCGTATCGACGAGCGAGCGAATCGTCGGCGCGAGCATAGGACCAACACCCCCGGCCGGGACGGTCAC
The DNA here is from genome assembly GCA_036679645.1 of Gemmatimonadota bacterium. Taxonomy (GTDB): domain Bacteria; phylum Gemmatimonadota; class Gemmatimonadetes; order Gemmatimonadales; family GWC2-71-9; genus JADFNB01. The sequence goes on from JAZDCY010000078.1 coordinate 16,804, forward strand.
GGTGACGGTGATGGGGGCCGTTTCGGACATATCCTCGCCGTGCCGCACTCGCACCGGTCCAATAGATGCCGTGCCGGCGCGCGTCGCTACTAGACGCAATTCGCGCGTGTACGTGCGCCAGGGAGCGCCGTCGACGATACGCACCTGCGTCGCCTCGGACGTGCCGCGTACGTCGAATCCGCTGAGGACCGGGTCGAGGACACGGATCGGATCGCCGCCTCGCGCCTCGACACGGATCGAGAGCGTCACTAGATCCCCGACAAGTGCAGTGACCCGATCTACCGACGCGCTCACCTGTGGTTGTTGCACGGCGAGCACGATCGCGAGCAGCCCAGTCACCAATCGCGCCGCCGGCGTCGCTCGCGTACCTGCGACGAGCGGCGCGAGACATCGAGCCGTGTCTGCCGTTCTTCCGCCGCGATCGACTCGAGGATCTGCTCGGCTTGCTCGCGCGTCAGCCGGGTCGGCTGCTGCTCCGGTGGTTGGCCGGCGCCCCCGGCCTGCGGCATTGGCGGGGCCGGCCCGGAATCGGGCGCCGGCCCGGGCGGTGTTACATCCAGCGCCAACTCGAGATTCCATTTCGCGGCCCCGTCGGCCGGGCGCAGCAACAACGCCTCCCGATAACGGATGCGCGCATCGGCGAGGTGCTCGTTCCGATTGGCCGAATCGGCTGCGGCACGCCGCAGGCTCGTGAGACCCAAGTTGTACAGTGCTCGGAACCGGATTTCCGGGTCGAGTGACTCCGCGGCGCGCTCGAGCAGCTCGTACGCGCGCGGATACCGTCCGACGGCCAGCGCCGCCGTGCCCGCGTTGTACCAGGTCGTGTCCCCACCTTCCCCCGCGCGCGCCTGCTGGCCGTAGAGGTCCGCCGCGCGATTGAAGGCGCCGCGGCGCCATGCGGCGTCCGCCGGGTTCTCGGGTCCCTGCGCCGCCGCTCGCGCGCTCAGCAACGGTACGAGAACAAGACCCACCAGCGCAGCCGTCCGCCGCGTCGCCGTGTGGACCAGCAGCACGCCGACGGCAGCAAGCAACGGGATCCAGCCCCGCGGTATGTCGTGCGCGGCGGCAGTCGTGCTCTCGGGAGCCCGTTTGTAGGCAAGCACCAGATCGCGAACCGCACCTGCCTGATCGTCGAGTGCCGCCGCGACGAGCGCGCCACGGCCCGCATCGGCCACGGCCGTCAGTATGTCGTCACGGCGAGAGCTGAGCACGATGTTGTCCTCGAGATCGCGATGATACCCCATCAACTCACCGGCCGGGGCGCGCAGCGGAATGCGGGCGCCCTCGGTCTCGCCCTCGGCGACGAGGATCAACCTGATCCCGTCACGGCGCAGCCGCTCGGCCGCCGCGACCACCGCATCGAGCGAGTCGTGTGCCTCTCCGTCTGTGAAGATCACGAGCACCCGGTCGGCCAGCCGATCGCTGGCGAGCAGGATTTCACGTCCCTGCCGCATGGCATCGGCAAGCGCGGTGCCGCCCGCGCTCACGAGATCGGGATGCAGAGCGTCGATTAGCAAGTGGAGCGCGCTCCCGTCGATCGTGAGCGGCGAGAAAAGAAAGCTGCGGCCCGCGAATCCGATGAGGCCGAGCCTATCGCCTTGGAGATCCTGCACCAGGCGGCGCACCTCGCGGCGCGCACGCCCCAGCCGGGAAGGCTCGACGTCTTCCGCCAACATCGAGCGCGAGATGTCGACGGCAAAGACGAGATCGAGTGCCCGGGTATCGGTTGTGACCAGCTGCCGGCCAAACCGCGGCCCGGCAAGAGCAGCCATTGCCAGGAGGGTCACCAGAGCGAGCCAGAAGGCCGCCCCGCGATTCGCTAGGCGCGCGGTACGCCCTAGCGTCCCGGACCAGCGCGCCGCACGACGCACGCGCGCCGAGCGAGCCCAGAGTGCGAGCCCCAGAATCACCAGCGCGATGGCGGGCGCTGCAGCCAACACGAGCGGCGCGTCGAATTGCATCAGGGCACCCGCACGATCAGCGTCGCCGCGATAACGAGCTCAAAGGCCAGGGCCGCGAACCCGACGAGCAACGGGACGCGGTACTGCTCGTTCATGTCGGTAAAGCGCGTGACCTCTACCGGCGTCTTCTCCAGCCGGTCGATCTGCTCGAAGATCCGACTCAACGCCTCGCCATCTGTGGCGCGGAAATACCGACCTCCGGTGCTTTCAGCGACGTCGCGCAGCAGCGCCTCGTCGATCCGCACCGGCATCGTCTGATATCGCAGCTGGCCTTCGGGCCCGCGACCGATGGGCAGCCGCGCTTCACCCTCGGTCCCGACCCCGATCGTGTAGACCCGTACACCGAACTCGCGCGCTGCAATGGCAGCGGTGCGCGGATCGACGCGGCCCCGGTTGTTCTCACCATCGGTAAGAAGCACCGCGACCTTGCTGGCTCCCGGGGCGCGCCGCAGTCGGTTGGCGGCGATCGCGATGGCCGTCCCAATGGCCGTTCCGTCATCGAGTTCGCCCACGCGCAGGTCGAGGATTGCTTGCTCCAGCACGCCGTAGTCGGTCGTGATGGGGACGCGCGTGAGCGCCTCACCGGCGAAGCCGACCAGGCCGATGCGATCGAACTCGCGGCCGCGCACGAACGCGACCGACCGTTCCTTGGCTACGTCGAGCCTGTTCGAGGGCGCAAAATCTTCCGCGAGCATGCTGCTCGACACGTCCACCGCCAGCACGATGGCAATGCCCTCGCTCGTCACCTCCGTGACCCCGGGGCCAAACCGGGGCCCCGCTGCGGCAACGATCCACGCAAACAACGTCATCGAACGCAAACCGGTTGGGATCTCACCGATCCAGCGGCGCCCACTCGACACGGCGGTCACCGGCTCCAGGTCGCTGTATCGTGCGGCGGGGCGACGGCGGCGCGCGCGGACCCACCACCAGAGCGGCACGGCGACAATGACGAGCAGGAGCAGTGGGCGCGCGAAGTTCATGATTCGCTCTCGGCCCGAAGCCGAGGAAGGAGTTCCTCCATACGGTCGGCCAACTCCGCGGCATCGCTCGGACCCAGGGGCGCGAACCGCGACCGATCGAGCGCACGCAGCAGATCCTCGATCTCGGCGAGTGGCCACTCGGGGCACTCGCGTCGCATCACCGCAACGCACTGCGCTGTATCCAGCGCACGGGTGGCTTCCGGTATCGACGCGGCGATGCGCGCACGAAGACGATCCGTCGAGAGCGTCGTGACCGCGCGGGTCTCGCCGGCCGACAGCCACCGCATGACCGGCGAGTCCTCGTCATCGACGGGCGGTATCGGACGCGTGGGACGTGGTCGCGTGCGACGTCGGGCGATTCCCCAGAGCACGATCGCCGCAAGTACCCCACCTCCCAGGAGCACGGGCGGCTCCGGCCGGCGGATCGGACGTTCCATTGGTGCGCGGGACCAGCGCGGCTCCGGTCGATCGCCGGTATCGGGAAGCACGGACACGACGGTGACGATGGCGGTATCTCCCACCACCAGTTCGACGTGCCCGTCAGCCGCGACCACCTCCACTGCGGGCATCGGGAGACGGTGAATCCCGGGCACGAAGAACGCCACACGGTGCCGCACCAGGAGCCCGCCCACCCGACCCACCAACTCGGGATCGGCGAGCGGTTCGAGCCACTCGGTCCCCGCAATGGCCTGTGTACGGCCGGTGGCACCCTGGGGCGCGGGGATCACTCGCTCGATCCGGACCGTGTCGCCCACCGTCGCGCCGATCGGCGCCACCCGCCACACCGGTTCCTGCGCAAAAGCCACCGCGAGCAGCAAGACGATCATCGCCGCAGTCGCCGGGCGCGCGCCGCGAACGCCGCATGCAGGGCCTGCGCGTAGGGCTGGTCCGTGCGCAGTGCCACGTGATCGACGTTGGCGCGCTGCAGTGCTTTCATCCGAGCCAAGCGCCGTTCCTCCGCCGCGATCTGCAGGCGCAAACGCGCCCCGGCATCAGACGTATCCACCAACTCGCGCGTGCCACGCTCGGCGTCCTCGAGTTCGATCCACCCCACATCGGGTAGCTTATACTCGCGCGGGTCGTCCACCGTGATCGCAACTACCTCGTGCTTCATGCGGAGTTTCTGAAGCTGCGGTTCCCACGCGACAGCGCGGAAATCGGACAAGACGACAACGATGGATCGATGGTGCAGCAACCGCGTCGCGTACGCCAGCGCCCCCGCCAGGTTCGTGGCTCGTCCCGTAGATCGGTGGGCCAGCAGATCGCGAATGACGCGGAGCGCGTGACTCCGTCCCTTGGCGGGCGGTACGACCTGCTCGACCTCGTCCGCAAAGAGCACTGCGCCCACGCGATCGTGATGTCGGGACGCCGCGAGCGCCAGCACTGCGGCGACCTCTACGGCTATATCGGCTTTGGTGCGCGGACTGCCGAACTCAACTGACCCCGACCGGTCCACGATGAGGAGCAACGTCAGCTCGCGCTCCTCCGCGAACATCTTGACGTAGGGAGAACCCATACGGGCGGAGACATTCCAATCGATCGCGCGGTAGTCGTCACCGACTTCGTAGGCCCGCACCTCGGCAAACTCGATGCCCTGGCCACGGAACACCGAGCGGTACTCGCCCGAGAAGAGCCCCGCGACCAGCCGGCGGGCGCGGAGTTCGATCAGCTTGACTTGTCGCAGAACCTCAGGACCGACGATACGGGCTTCCCGCATCACGGAACCGGGACGGCCTCCAGTACCTTGGCGATGACGTTGTCGGACGTCATGTCCTCTGCCTCGGCCTCGAAGGTGAGCAGCACACGATGCCGCAGCACATCCGGTGCGATCGCCTTGACGTCTTCCGGGACCACGTATGAGCGACCCCGCAGGAAGGCCATTGCACGTGCTGCCTGCGCCAGGTAGATCGATGCTCGCGGGCTGCCGCCGTACGCTACCAGCGGTTTCACCTCATGCAGGCCGACCGCCTGCGGTTCGCGCGTAGCCCGCACGACATCCACGATGTAGTCCACGATCTTCTGATCCATGTACAGCTCGGCGATCGTGTTGCGCAGTGCAAGGATGGCGTCGGCCTCTGCGACAGCCGAGATGGGGATTGGATGCCCACTCGCCATGCGCCAGAGAATCTCCTTTTCCTCGTCCCGAGTCGGATAGCCGACCTGGATCTTCAGCATGAACCGGTCGAGTTGTGCCTCGGGAAGGGGGTAGGTTCCCTCCTGCTCGATCGGGTTCTGCGTCGCGAGGACGAGGAACGGCTCCGCGAGCACGTGAGTCTCGCCGCCGATCGTCACCTGCTTCTCCTGCATCGCCTCGAGCAGAGCTGCCTGCACTTTCGCGGGCGCGCGGTTCACCTCGTCCGCCAGCACGATGTTGGCGAAGAGCGGGCCACGTTTTGCGTGGAACTCCCCCGTCTTCTGATCGAAGACCATCGTGCCGATGATGTCCGCCGGAAGCAGGTCCGGCGTGAACTGGATTCGCCGGAACGACGTGTTGATCGCCTCTGCCAGCGTCCGAACCGCCAGCGTCTTGGCGAGCCCCGGTACGCCCTCGAGCAACACATGGCCGCCGGTGAGCAAGCCAATGAGGAGCCGTTCGACCATAGGCTCCTGCCCGACGACGCGTCGTGCTACCTCTTGCACGACCGCGTTCGTCAGCGTCATATCACCAGCCGGTGCGGGGTGGGAAGTCATCGCTTGATTCGTGTTCCTCCGTCTTCGTGCTCGAAGATCCAAGCGGCGCAGCGAGCCGGCTCGATGGCATCGTCGGCCTGCATCGCCCACCATTCCTGGTCGCTTCCCGATCCGTCGTCCCTGCACCGTGTCGCATCCTGATCGGAGATGCGCCGCGCGCGGTCGATCCAGGTGCCACAGTTGCCCGTTCGCAGATCCACCCAGCCGCGTGGGACCGTCGCTTCGATCTCCCGGTCACCCGGCAGCACAATCACGGTCTCGGCGCGGTACACTTTTTCTCCGTCGATCAGAATCGGTAATCCGACCGAGACGATCAGCGAGCGGAGTGTGACGTCCTCAGCCACCAGCCCAGCCGCCTCGGCGGCCAACGTGGCCGCATCCGCCTCGGCGAGCTCGCGGACCGAACCGGCCAACTGCGACAAGATATACGCCTCATACAGGTGTTTCGTCAGACGTGGGGGGCCCAACATCTCGAAGGCGACCGACCGGACACCGTGCTCCGATTCCAACTGTCGCAGTCGCTCGCTCGCGAACGCCCGCAGAATCCCAGCCTTGTACGTGGGCCCCGCCGTCGCGGCGTCGAGTGCCGCAATGACGTCCCGACCGCTCGGCTTGCCGGTGATCTCGAGCACGACGTAGTCGGCGACTTCTTCCGGCGTGATGAACTCCATCGATCCCAACGAGGACACGGTCTCGAACTCGTCGCGCGCAAAGACGCCGTTCTCACCGGTATCGATATAGACCGACTCCACCGCCTCCCCGGTATCCACCCAGCCTCCCGCCCCATCGGCGAACGCCGCGTCCAAGGCGAGCGGTTCGGGGCAGTCATAGCGTGGAATGGGTTTGCCCTTTTTTCGCACGGGGCCGAACCCGATCTCCCGCCAGGCGATGGTCGCCGTGGGCTTGATCTCTATGGTAGCCGGCGCGCCCGGCGTACGACTGAGCAGGAAGAGCAACAGCGAGTGCGCGCCCGCGACAGCCGACTTCGTTAGCAGCGTGCGGGACGGCCATTCCTCCGAGTGCGTGTATGGCACGTTGAGTCCCATACCGCCGGTGCCGCTGGTCCCGATCTTCACGTAGGCTCGGGTGGCGAAGTCGCGGACCGCCGCCGACACGATCTGGATGTGACGCACGAGCTGTGGCATTGTGAGCGTCAACACGTGACGCTCGACGTGCGCTGCCGTGAGGGTGCCGGCGCGGGTCGCGCGCAGCAACCCGCGAGCACTCTCCACCACGTCCTGATACGCGAACGCTGTCGCCGTGTTGATGCAATCGACGACCGCGTCGGGGCGATGCCGTTTGAAGAGCTGGTAGAGAAACGTCCGCTCGGCCACGTCCTTGGTGAACTCTCCCAGGAGATCGCTGACCATCTCCAGACGCAGCACGTCGTCCTCCAGCACGTCATGCTGGGAGGTGTGCGCGGCGCCCGCGGGCATGAACACGTTGCCCCAATCGGTAATGATCTCCGCGTCGCCCCGGAGCGGTTCCAGCTGTCGCGCGGTCTCGACCACCTCGTCCTCGAAGAGGCCGACCAGCACGATCGCCCTCGGTCCCAACGGGAGGAGGCGGCGAGCGACGGCGTGTCCGACCAGCCCGCTCCCGCCGAGAATCAGCACAGTTCGATTCGCGATATCCATTACGCCGTCCGCAATGAGGCCCGCGTCTGGGCCTCGATCGCTGTCAGTTCGCGGCGGGTGAGGTCCCGCCATTTCCCGACCGGCAGTCGCCCGAGGCGCACCGGTCCGTGGCTCAATCGCGTCAGGCGTTCGACCTTGAGACCAAGATGATCGCAGAGGCGACGCACGATACGGTATCGCCCTTCCGTCAGCACGAGCAGCACGTCGCTGCGCCCCCGATCGGCCGCGCGAACCCGGCTAGAGGTCAGCGCCACCCGCCGCCCACCGATCACGACCGACCGCGCAAGCAGCGCACGAACGCGATCGGGTGGCTGCCCATGCAGGAGAACACGGTACGAGCGCTCAATGCGGTAGCGCGGGTGCGTCAACACGTTGGCGCCGGCTCCGTCGGTGGTGAGTAACAGCAGTCCGGTCGTGGTCACATCGAGCCGTCCCACGTACGTGAGCCCTGGAACGGGCGGCACGAGATTGAACACGAGCGGTCGCCCCTCCGGGTCGCGCCGGGACACGACATACCCGACCGGTTTGTGCAGGGCAATCCACCGTGCGCGGACCTCACGAATCTGTTTCCCGTCAACGGTGATCCGGTCGTGCGACGGATCGGCCTGCATACCAATGTGCGCCACCCGCCCATTCACGCGCACCCGACCATCGAGGATCAGGCGTTCGGCTGCCCGACGCGACGCAACCCCGGCCCGGGCCAGCGCCCGCTGGAGTCGCATGTCCGTCATGCGTCCAACTCCCGCTGTGTCGGGAGCGGCGTCAGGGCAACGGACAGCTCGTCCAGACGCGGTAGCTCGCGTAACGATCTCAGGCCGAGCATCTCGAGGAATTGCTGGGTCGTCCCGTACAGCAAAGGCCGCCCTAACCCATCACTTCGGCCGACGACATCTATGAGCGCGCGATCGACGAGCAACCGGAGTACACCGTCCGCCACCACGCCGCGAATCTCCTCGATCTCACCGCGCGCCACTGGCTGGCGGTACGCCACGATCGCTAGCGTCTCCATTGCGGCCACCGAGAGCTTGCGGGGACGGCGAACGAACTGGGCTTCCGCGATCGCGTCCGCCAGCTCGGGCCGCGTCAGGAACTGGAACCCGTCCGCGACCTCCCCAAGGGCCACACCGTGCTCGCCCTCCTCGTACAGCGTCCGCAGCGCCTCGAGCGCCCCGCGCACCTCGTCGGCGCTCGCCTCGGGATCGAGCCGTCGCAGTTCCTCGAAGCCAAGAGGTCGCGGTGCCGAGAACAGCGCGGCCTCAAGCAGCCTGGTCAGGCGATTCACGCGTAATTCCCACGGTCCCAAAAGGTTCTCGCTGTGTCAGCCGGAGACGTCCGACTCGCGCCAACTCCAACAGGGCCACAATGACCGAAAACACGTCGGCGATCGTCGGCGCTTCGCCAAATAACTCCCGCAGCTCGACGTGCTCCCGCGTCGCCAGTAGCTCCGTGATGCGCCGGGTCGCGCCCTCCACATCCAGCGGCCGGGGCACGACGCGGTGCACGATTGGCTGCGGCATGCCGGCAACCACGTCCTCAACCGCGCGGACCAGATGCTCCAGGTCGAGCGAAATCGGGCGCGGCGGTTGCTCGGGCAGATCCTGAATCCAACCGCGGCCGTAGCGGTCGGCACGCGCCTGCGCGCGCGCGTCCAGCCACTCAACCACCTCGCGGACCTGCTCGTACTCGAGGAGCCGCCGCACCAGCTCCGCCCGCGGATCGTCCCAGGCCTCCGCATCAAACGGTCGCGGCAGGAGCATCTGGAGTTTGATGCGCAGCAACCGCGCTGCCATCTCGAGGTAATCCGCGGCCTCGTCCAGTCCGAGCACGTCGATCGCGTCCATGAACTGGGCGGCGATCTGGGCGATCGGGATGTCCCGGATGTCGATTTCCTGATCGCGAATGAGCGTGAGCAGCAGATCCAACGGCCCCGTGTATTCGTCCAGCTGGACGACGAATCCGCGGTCCTCGACGGTCGTCGGCATGGTCATCGTCTAGAACGGCAGCGGGCCAAGCGCATACGGACGGACGAGCGCAACCGCCGCATCATAGAGCATCCACGCCGGGATCAGCAGTGTGCGCAACACCTGGGGAAGAAACATCAGGATACCGATCAAAACGAGGAAGCCGTACTGGGAGAATGCTCGGTACCGTTCCCGCAGCGACAGTGGCAGGAAATGGTAGAGAATGTGCGACCCGTCCAGCGGTGGTATCGGAATCACGTTGAAGAACGCCAGCAAGAGGTTGAGCCAAATCCCGATGACGAGTAGCCTTTGGATGACGGTAAGGGCGCCGCCCATCGTCGCGCCCATCCCGAGGGATCCGACAACCATCGCGAGGAGCGTGCACACCGCCGCCAGCACTAGGTTGGTCGCAATCCCCGCCGACGACACTATGAGATCGCTGCGTCGCCCGTGCCGATAGTTGGCGGGATTCACCGGGACCGGCTTTGCACCACCAAAGACGAAGCTTCCGCCCGAACCAAACCACAGAATTAGGGGCATGAGCACGCTCAACCACGGATCCAGGTGTTTGACCGGATTGAGAGTCAGGCGCCCCATTGCCTTCGCCGTATCGTCGCCTTGCGTCAGTGCCGCGAGACCGTGCGCGTACTCGTGGGCCACTACCGAAAAGAGCAGCACCGGCATAGCGAAAAAAAAGTTGGTCACAGATGCGTATCGGCGATGGCAGATCCCGTGGAGCGCGGCTGAAACGTAATCGGTCTCGTACGGGCGGTCAAAGCCCTACTCCCTTGACTGCTCGACACTTGCGCGATAGCTTCCGGTCGCTTTTTGGGGCTCAGAACCCGCGGGAGTGACACGTCGTGCCGAACACGAAGAGCGCAAAGAAACGGATGCGTCAGGCGGAGAAAGCGCGCGATAAGAACCGCGCGCAACGGACTCGCGTGCGGCGTGCAATCAAGAACGTCCGCACCGCCGAGACCGCCGATGCGGCGGCCGCTGCCCTGCGGGAAGCGGAAATCCTGCTCGACCGGGCGGCACGTACGCACCTCGTGCATCGCAACGCGGCGGCGCGGCAGAAGTCTCGACTCGCGAAGGTGGTTAAGGCGAAGCAGTAACGTCAGAGGGCGGCGAGTTCCGCCCCGCAGCGATCGCAGTACCACTCCGTCGGCAGGTTCATCGCCCCACATTCCCCGCACTTCAACGTGCGTTGATTGATCACGCTCGGGCGTGACTGGGTGACGGGCGTCGGCTCCAGCTTCTCGACATCCTCGGTCCCCAGATCCTTGGACGTGCGCGGCGGCGGCACACTCTCGGGAATCGCCGTTCCCGTGCCGGTGGCAACGGACGCTCGCGGCCCTTGCTGCGAATCCTCCGTCACCGATTTCAGGAACGCCAGTTCGTCACCAATCGATTGCCGTGGCTGCGCGGTAGCAGCAGGCTTGGCCGGCACCTCGGCCAGGACCTCGTCGAGCGCCTCATCGAGCGGATCGCTCTCGTCGCCGCCGAGATCGCGGAGCCCCAGCTCCGATCCAATCGACAGCCGTGCCTCGGCGGCGGGCTCGGCAGCCTCGGGTTCCGGCGCCGGTGCCTCGAGCAACGCCAGCACCTCCTCCAACTCGCCGATCTCGCCTTCCTCCCCCGCCAGCTCCTCCCGCACCTTCACCAGGACCTCGAGAATCCCGCCCTTCTTGCTACGCCACTCCTCTTCTCCGAACTCGCCTACTGCGTGACGCAGCTCGGCTTCCGCCAGCTCCTCGCTGGCTGTCTTCTCCTGCGCCTTGATATTGGTGTGGGCTGACTTGTGATCTTCCAGGGTCGCGCGAATCTGATCCCCGAAGCCCTGGAGCTCGGTGACCACGTTCGAAAGCCGAGCCTGGTAGTCGACCCGGACCTTGTCACGAACCGCCCCAGCCGTCTCGTCGGCCGCCATGTCCAGCCGTTGCAGCCACTGCTCGATCTTGCGCCTCTCGTCGAGGAGCTTCTGGATCTGGGCCGTGGACTTCCCGCCGCGTTTTGCCATGGTATGAAAATACAGCGAAACAGTCAGCTAGCGCGAGCCTCGAACACGGTCCGTCCCCCAACGACGGTCCGAGCGACCCGACCCGCCAGATCCCACCCAGCGAACGGCGTGTTCCGGCTCTTCGAGTAGAATCGACTTGGCTCGACGGTCCAGCGGGCATTGGGGTCGAACACCACAATATCCGCCGCCTGGCCGGGGGCGAGCGATCCGGCCGGCAGGTGAAACAGCCGGGCAGGAACGGTACTCATGCGGGCCACCAGCTCCGGGAGCGTGAGCACCCCCTCCTCCACGAGCACCTTCACCGCTAGCCCAAGGGCGGTCTCGAGCCCGATGATCCCCATCGGCGCGTGGTCGAACGCCCGCTCCTTGGCGTCATAGTGGTGCGGCGCGTGATCGGTGGCGATGGCGTCGATGGTGCCGTCCTTGAGCCCCTCGCGAATTGCCGCGACGTCTTCCGGCTCCCGCAGCGGCGGGTTCATCTTCGCGTTGGTGTCGTAGCCGTCACACGCCTCATGGGTGAGCGCGAAATGATGCGGGCAGGCCTCCGCCGTGACCCGGATCCCCTGGTCCTTGGCCCGCCGGATGATCTCGATCGACCCGCGCGTAGACATGTGGCAAAGGTGGACGTGTCCGCCCGAGAGGCCAGCCAGCAATACGTCGCGCGCGACCATGATCTCCTCCGCCGCTGCCGGAATGCCCTTGAGACCGAGACGCGAGGAGACCGTTCCCTCGTGCATCACCCCCCCAGACGCCAGCGTCGGCTCCTCACAGTGGTCCGCCACGGGAATGCCAAATGTCTGCGCGTACTCGAGCGCCGTACGCATGATGTGACCGGAGACAACGGGCTTCCCGTCGTCGCTCACCGCGACCGCCCCCGCGCCCACCAGCTCCCCGAACTCGGCCAGCTGGTCACCGCGCTGGCCCAGCGACACCGCGCCCATGGGATAGACGCGAGCGGCACCCGCGGCGGCAGCCTGTTTCACGATGAAGCCGACCGCGGCCTGGTTGTCGGTCACTGGATCGGTGTTGGGCATGGCGCAGATCGACGTAAACCCGCCCGCGACGGCCGCCCGGGCCCCTGACGCCACCGTCTCGTTGTCCTCCTGCCCAGGTTCCCGCAGATGGGTGTGTACATCCACAAGTCCGGGGGCCACTACCAGCCCGGAGACATCGACCACTTCCGCACCGTCCGGACCCGGGATACGCGGCGAGACCGCCTCGATGCGCCCGCCGACAATGAGGAGATCCGCCACCTCATCGAGATCGCGCGAGGGATCGATCACCCGTCCCCCACGAAGCAGCATGGGGTTCACGACGTGTCTCCCTTCGCCGCTTCCGCCCGGTCCGGCCGGCCGCCGGCCAGCAGGTAGAGCACCGCCATGCGCACGGCGATGCCGTTGGTGACCTGTTGCAGAATCACACTGTGCGGTCCGTCCGCAACCCGCGAATCGATCTCCACGCCTCGGTTCATGGGACCGGGATGCAGAATCAACAGGTCCTTGGGCGCCCGCTCGAGCCGTTCGACCGACACCCCGAACACCCGGTAGTACTCACGTAGCGAAGGGATGAATCCACCCTGCATGCGCTCGAGCTGCAGGCGCAGGATATTGAGGACGTCCGCCCACGCTATGGCGTCCTCGATGCGCTTGAAGACCTGCACGCCGAGTTCTTCGATCCCTAAGGGAAGCAGCGATTTCGGGCCGCATACGGCCACCTCGGCACCCAGTTTGGTGAGTCCCCAGATGTTGCTGCGCGCAACCCGGCTGTGGAGGATGTCGCCGCAGATGCAGACCTTGAGACCCTCAATGCGCCCCAGGTGATCGCGTATGGTCAGCAGATCGAGCAGTCCCTGTGTCGGATGCTCGTGTGTCCCGTCCCCGGCATTGATGACGTTCGAGTTGATCCGGTCGGCGAGGAACTTGGCCGCTCCCGACGACGGGTGCCGAATCACAACCATGTCGATCCGCATCGCCTCGAGATTGCGCGCCGTGTCCACCAACGTCTCGCCCTTCTGCACCGCCGACACCGACGACGCCACATTGACGGTGTCTGCCGATAGGCGTTTCTCCGCGAACTCGAAGGAGATGCGCGTTCGGGTAGAGGACTCGAAGAAGAGATTGACGATCGTCTTGCCGCGGAGCGTCGGCACTTTCTTGATGGCCCGCTCGCTGACTTCCTTGAACGGCTCCGCCGTATCGAGAACGAGTCGGATCTGATCTGCGGTGAGCTCTTCGAGGCCAAGGAGATCCTTGCCGAGGGGAGGCGGGGATCCGCTCACGCCTCTTCCCGCCGCACCGACTCGACCACGTCCCGCCCGTCCAGTTCCTCGATCAGCACGTCGATCCGGTCGGTGGACTCGGCCTCGACCCGCTGCCCGACGATGTCGGCCTGAATGGGCAGTTCGCGGCCCCCGCGATCGATCAAGACACAGAGCGCAATCCGCGCCGGTCGCCCAAAATCCGCTAGCTGGTCGAGCGCAGCGCGCGCCGTTCGTCCCGTGTACAGCACGTCATCCACGATCACGACGACCTTGCCCTCGAGATCATCCGGCAACCGGGTCTCGCCAATTACGGGTCGAGGCCCTACCGTCTGCAGGTCGTCTCGATAGAGGGTGATGTCAAGGGCGCCACGCGGCACGTCCACACCATGTTCCGCACGAATGAGTGCGCCGACCCGTTCCGCTAGTTCCACACCTCGCCGCTGGATACCGATCAACACGAGCCGGTCGGTGCCCCCGGAGAGTTCGACTATCTGCGTTGCCAAATGCTGGAGTGCTCGCGCGATCGCGCGAGCATCGAGAAGGACGTTGCGCTCACCGGCAACGGTCATAGGTCGTGGGGAAGTTAGACGCGGCTCCTCACTCGGTCAACGGACAAGCGGCGTGCGTGAGCGCCCCGTGAGCCCAGCGCGGTAGCGCGGTCCTCCAACCCGGGACGTCCGCCCGGGGATCGGTCCAATCTCCAATCTCCAATCTCCAATCTCCAATCTCCAATCTCCAATCTCCAATCTCCCCGGGGTAGAATGCCACACCGGAATCTCATATAATCCCCATCCGCAGGGATCAACGTCCTTCTGCGATATCAGCCAATGGGAGAGGTGTCCGAGTGGTTGAAGGAGCCGGTCTCGAAAACCGGTGGGCCCGTTCGGGTCTCGTGGGTTCGAATCCCACCCTCTCCGTAGTACTGATAGACGCTCAGTTGCTCAGTTGCTCAGACGTATCGGTTGGAGAACTAAGGGGGGGGAAGACTTCCCCTTTCGTTTTGTCCGTCGGGGAGGGCAGATTTCGCCGCCATGACCGATACGACACCGCGGCATCGCGACCTCGACAACTTCCCTGTGACGGTACGTATCCCGGTGCAGTGGGGTGAGTTGGACGCGTACGGCCACCTCAACAACACAATGGTGTTCCGGTATTTCGAGAGCGCTCGCATTGCATTCCTCGAGCGCTGCGGGTTCATCGCGTCGTACGACAACGACCGCATTGGAGCGATTCTCCACTCCACGGAATGCCGTTTTCGGCGACCGCTCTACTATCCCGACACGGTGCTGGTAGGTGGCCGGGCCCTCGATGTCTCCACCGATCGGTTCACTATGGAGTACCGCGTCGTGTCGGTCGAGCAGGACCAGGTTGCCGCGGACGGCCGGGGCATTGTCGTCTCGTTCGACTACAACACGCTGGCCAAGACCGCCATCCCCGAGGCCGTCCGCGAGGGGATCATGACGCTCGAGTCCGCATGACGGACCCGCGCTCGGCGGGCAGACCCACCCACTCCATCAACCCGCCGGAAGTATGGATGCCGGCTCATCGCATTGCGCTGGCCGTGCGACGGCCCATCGAGCGGTTTCTTCACGTGCAGGCGGCCAGCGGCATCGCGCTCCTCGTGGCGGCAGCGGTGGCACTGATCTGGGCCAACTCGCCGTGGCACGAGAGCTACGGGCATCTGTGGGAATCGCGCATCACGCTCGGCATCGGCCGGTTCCAGAGCGTGGAGTCACTGCATTTCTGGATCAACGACATCCTGATGACCGTGTTCTTCCTGGTCGTGGGCCTCGAGATCAAGCGCGAGATGACGCAGGGGGCGCTGGCGGACGTGCGTCGCGCGGCCCTGCCGGTCGCGGCCGCCATCGGCGGCATGATCGTCCCTGCGGGCATTTACCTGGCACTCAACACCACGCCGGTGACACGGGACGGGTGGGGCGTGCCGATGGCGACCGACATTGCGTTTGCGGTCGGCGTGTTGACGTTGCTGGGAAGCCGAGTTCCTGCGGCACTGCGGGTCTTGCTGTTGGCGGTCGCCATCATCGACGACATCGGTGCGATCGTCGTGATAGCAGTGTTCTACTCAGCGGGATTCGCCCTGCAAGGACTCGCGATCGTGGTGGGCGGGTTGATCTTGCTCCTCTTGCTGCCGCGTATGGGCGTCCGCCCGGGATGGATCACGATTCTGCCGCTTTTCGTGATCTGGATGGGGTTGTACCACACCGGCGTCCACCCGACGCTGGCCGGAGTGATCGTCGGCCTGGCTACGCCGGCGCGTTCGTGGGTGGGACGCGAGGGATTCGTGAATGTGGCACAGGAGGCCGTGCAGGACTTCGAGGAACGCATGAAGCGGGAGGCGGACGACCACGAGTTGATCGCCCCCCTCGACCGCATCGCCTTCGCGCGTCGCGAGGCGCTTTCTCCGGCATTGCGCGTGCAGACGACGCTACATCCGTGGGTGGGGTACCTCATCATGCCGCTCTTTGCGTTCGCGAACGCCGGGGTCCGGTTGGAAGGCATGCGGTTCGATGCCCCGGGCGCCGTGCCCGTACTGCTCGGCGTTTCGCTCGGGCTGCTGCTTGGCAAGCCGGTGGGCATTGTGCTCGCAAGCTGGGTCATGGTCCGCCTACGGATTGGTGTCCTCCCCGCTGGCGTGGGATGGCGCGAGGTCACGTTGGTGGGCGTCGTCGCCGGCATCGGCTTCACGATGGCAATCTTCATCGCGGAGTATCGCCAAGCTCGGCATCCTCACTGCGACCGCCGCGGCCGGCGTCATTGGCCTCCTCTTGGGAGGTGCCATGCTCCGGCGGGAACCGGCCACGCGGAGCCTCTCCGACAGTGACGTGGAATCATCGACCGACGTGTGGGTGTCCGGAGTGCGCGACTCTGCCTCCCGGACCTCCGAGATGCGCTCCCCTGAGTAGCACCGACATCCCGCCTTTCCGCCCTCCCGCCACCTAGAACCGCGGATTGACGATGTTGTTGAAGATCGAGCCGAAGGTGTAGCTGAAACTCAGATTGGCGTTGTACTCGAAATCCGTTCCGAGCTGCCGGCGCCGGAGCAGGCGTTCCTCCGGTGAGAGATCCTCAGCCGGCAGGTTGATCTGATCTTTGACCCGGGCGACGCTCGCGAACAGGTTCAAGCGCAGCCCCCGAAACACACGCAGGTTGAAACCACCGAACAGCTCGATACGGTGCTTGTCCAAGTCGTCCAGAAACTGACCTGCCTCGAGCCGCCCAAACACATTCCCCCACGGCTGCTGCGCTCCCACACTGATCTCGAGGATATGTCGCGGCAGCGTTTCCTGTTCCTTATCGAAGATCGTAATCTCTTCATAGTTGAAGTGCGAAACGCTGAGCGTGTATTGGACCGTGATCTCGCGGCGCGTGGACTCGGAGTAGGGGTAGAGGCTGAACTCGACCGCTGGACCAACATCGAGGGAAAGATCAAAGTTCGCGAACGTCGAAGTATTCGATCGCACGAGAAACCCGGCCGACCAGTGCGGCCCCAGGCTCCACACGGAGGTCGCCGCAAAGAAGATACTCCGCGACGTGTTGATGAACGTCTCGGTCTCGTCCAGCTCGAACTCGCTACGGCTGTAACGCGCGCGGCCAAACAAATTGAGCTTCCACACCTCCGTCACGCGGTTGGCCTGAATCCGGCCATTCCCGGAATAGTTGCGCTGCTGTTCCTCGCCCCGGATCGACCCCCCGGCCCCAAACTCGAACACCCAGAAGTTCCACGGGTCGTGGGTCGGTCCGGCCGATAGATCCACGCTCGGGGCCTCGTAGGAGATCTCGATCCGATCGGCGATCGGGGTGCCCACGGTGAAGCGCACCAACCCCAGCGCGAGCGCCCGCGTCAACGCATCGCGTCTTTCGGAGTCCGTGTCCGTCGTATTCGTCACGAACCGCAGGGTGTCCACACGGCCAACGAACCGACCGCGGCCCACGAGATTCAGGGTGACTTCCCGGCCGCCGCTGCCGGTCTGCTGTGACACGCCCAACACGTGAATCTGTGCCACTTCGCGGTCCCGTACCCAATTGACGAACCCGATCTCCCGCCGCAGATGATCGAAGTCGCAGTGCAGGCTCTGGCAATCCAAGAACACCCGCAACGCCTCGCGTTCCTGCGCCGCCGTCGAGGCGAGCGGGAGCGCACAGGCGATGGCCACGAGCAGCAGGTCGTTTGGTCGCATGCGTCCTTGTCTACCACGGTGAGAACTGGATTCGGACGCCGGAATCTAACCGGTCAGACCCGTTAGACCCGACGCAATTGACCGGGGTTCCGGCGGGACCTATGTTCTTGCACTCGTCGAGGATAACGGAGGAACGATGAAGCGTTGGTTCGGTGCCCTAATCTGTGCAGCCATCCTGCTGTCGGCCACGTTGGCGGAAGCGCAATCGTTGCGCAGCCGCATTGGCAATCTCTTCACGTTCGGTGACTGCGGGCTCCCGCTGTGTCTCGATCTCGGAACCGAGCACGGCCAACACTTCATACCCGCCGTCGCCGCGGGAGAGCTGGGGATCATCGGGTTCGTGACCGAGGCCATCGGGCGAAGTACGCAACGGGTCCCCCTCGCCGCCACCAGCTCCGGTGAGACGTTCTCCATCGTGGGGGGGCTGCCGGTGCGGACGTCGACCTCCGCCGGCCCGATCTTCGGCGAGCGGTCACAGACGCTGGGACGCGGGCGATTCTATCTCGGAGCCAACGTCAGCGGGATCAACCTGACGTCCATTGGCGGCGTGCCGCTCGAAAACATCACGATCAATTTTGGGCACCAGGACGTGGGCAACCCCGGCCTCGGAGATCCGAACTTCGAGAACGATCTGATCCAGTTGCGACTCGCACTCGACCTCAACATCACGGTAGCAACGCTCTTTGCGACCTGGGGTATTGCCGATTTCGTCGACATCGGCGTGGTGGTGCCCTTCGTGCGGGCATCGATCGTCGGTGCGAGCGAAGCTCAGATTCTGCCGTTTGGCACCGGCACGTCGCCGCTGCACCGGTTCGCCGGCACACCCACGGACCCCGTGCTGCGGGCGTCCGCGTCCATGGAGGGCTCCTCGACAGGCATAGGTGACGTGGTCGGCCGCCTGAAGATCAACCTCGGTCAGAGTCAGCGCGCCGGCGCGGCCCTGCTCGCTGACGTGAAGTTCGCCACCGGCGATGAAGACGAGCTGCTTGGGTCGGGAGCGTCAGCTGTCCGTGCCCTGGCCATCGGATCGCTCCAATTCGGTAATTTCAGCCCGCATCTCAACTTCGGGTATGTCACCCGTTCCGGCGAGCTGGAGAACGACGCCATTCTCGCCACAGTAGGCTTCGACAATCTGATGACGAGTTGGGCGACCTTTGCTTTCGACCTCGTCTCCGAATGGCAGCTCGGAGACAACAAGATCGAGCTCCCGGGCGATATCATCTACGTAACACCGTTCGACCGCCGCCTCTCGAGCGTCGACATTCCGAGCGACCGCGAGAACATTCTCAACGCTTCCGCCGGCGTCAAGTTCACCCTCCGTGGCGGGACGGTTCTCGTCATGAACGGACTAATGCCACTGCGTGACGTCGGCTTGCAGCCCGACTTTGTGTGGACCGTAGGATTGGAGTACGCCTTCTAGAACGTTGAACATCGAACGCTGAAGGTCCGACGAAGGAACGACATTCTGTTCTCCGTTGGACGTTCAACGTTCGGCGTTCGTCAGTTATTCGGCGCCCCGTTCCGAATCCAGCCCCTGAGCCGATTACGGAAGGTGGCCGAGATCGATCCTGACGGGGGCATGACCGAATTGCACCCGGTGATACCACTCGTGTTGCCGTCCATCCGATGCATGATCACGCTGCGGGTTTCGGCGGTCGTGCCCCCGCCGGCCGCCACGAGATCCCAGATGTTGTTATTGGGGCTATCGCAGCTGGCGTTCACGCCTAGGGTTGTCGCTCTGGTCCAGTTGTGACAGCTGCTGCAATTGGCATTCCAAATGGGTTGCACGTGTGTGCTGAGCGAGTAGATCCCGTCGCCATTGAAGGTTCTCGAGGTCAGGCCGGTTGACGTCGCCCGCAACGAGTTTGACCTTCGACCCGTAGACGAAAGCGATCCTGTTTCCCCGAGCGTCCAACTCGTTACGGTCGCAACCCCGCTGGAGTTCGTGACCTGATTCGCACCGGTCCGACTGCCTCCACCACTCAACACACTGAAGGTCACCGAGACGCCATCGACGAAATTGCCGAATGCATCGGTCACGCGCATGGCCGGGTCCGTCGGCACCGCGGCGCCGACGATGGCCGTCTGGGTTGAGCATCCCGCAAAGCATGCCGTCGTAGTTGCCGCTGCGTGGTCCACCGTGACAATGACGCTCTTCGACCCCAAGCCAGAGATGGTGCCGGAGACGAACTTTGCCTGCGCGAAAGTCGAGTTGAAAACACGCTGCGCCTGACCCGACGAGTTGGACGTCGTCACGTTGCTGAGCGTCGCGTTCGTAGTGCTGATCCGCCAGAAGTCGTTCGCGCCCGACGGTGTAAAGGTCACAGTGTGGCCGGACCGTGGGTTCCCAAAGGCGTCTCTGACCGTCACCGTAACGACCGACCGGGTGTTGCTTATCGAACCCACGTTACTCGCAATAATGAACGAGTCGTCGCTAGAGATCAGCGAATTGGACAGGCTCGCAGCCGCCGCATTTACGATGACCGGATCAGTTTGCGTAATCGTGCCAATGCTCACGATGAATCCCGAAACGGTCTTGGTCTGGGCCACCGTGGAAGACCACGACCCGGTCGTCACACCGGACGAGTTGGTAGTGACCGTCGGCTGAATGATCGCGTTGCCCGATCCCGTAACCGCGATCGTCACGTTACGTCCACTCACGGGGTTGTTGAAGACATCACGCACCGTCACCGTGACAGTCGACGAGCTCGACCCCGTGCTGGCGGTGATCGGTTCCGGCGCCGAGTTCACGCTCGACGCGCTCACGCTCGGCGTTGCCGCGTTGACCGCGACCACGTCCGTCTGCGCAATCGTTCCGGCCCCAGTGACCACCGCGGAAACGGTCTTCGATTCGGCAAATGTCGAGTGCCAGGAGCCGGTAGCCACCCCGCTCGCGTTGGTCGCGGACGTGGGTTGGATGACCGTGTTATTGGATCCGGTGACGCCTATCGTCACCAGGACACCGCTCACCGGGTTCGAGAACTGATCTCGCACCGTGACGGTGACGGTCGACACGCTGCTGCCAGTGCTGGCCGTAATCGGCTCGGATGCGTCGACCAACGAGTTCGAAATGGCAGGGAAACTCGGACCCACGAGTACAATGGCGTTGTCGAGGATCAGCCCGACACCGGCGATCGTCGCGGTGACCGTCTTGGTCTCGGCCTTCGTAGTGTTGAACAACCCGGTCGTCTGACCGGCGCTATTCGTCTGTAGCGACGGCTGTATGATCGTATTGTTCGTACCCGAGACCCCGAGCGTGATCGTGTGGCCGCTGCGGGGATTGTCGAAGGCATCCCGGACCGTCACGGTGACCGTCGAAAAATCCAGACCCACGCTCGCCATGATGGGTGACGTCGCGCCGACGAGAGATCTCGAGAGACTGGCAGCGGCGGGACTGACGGTCACGATGGCGTCATCGGTGATCGAGACGGCATTTGCCTGGGCCGTAACGGTCTTGGACTGTGCCACGGTCGAGCTGATCGTACCCGTAGTCTGCCCCGAAGCATTCGTGTTGGCGGGCTGCGTAATCGCGTTCGCGGATCCCGTCGAGAGCAGTGTCACGCTCGCGTTGGGGACCGGGTTGTTGAACTGATCGCGCACGGTCACCGTCACCGTGGACGCGCTCGAGCCGGTGCTCGCGGTAATCCCGGTCGGCGATGCCGATACGATCGAATTGATCGCGCTCGGGGCGCCGGCCGTACCTGTCGCCGTGAACGCCAGCGGGCTGCCGACGAGACCGGCTGACGTCGCGGCAAGCGTGTTGGTCCCCGCAACGCTGCCGAGTGTCCAGCTTCCGACCGTCGCTATTCCCGCAGCGTTCGTCGTTTGTGCCCCCCCCGTGGCACCGCCGCCGCCACCGGTGACCGCAAACGTCACTGCGGTACCGGACTTCGGATTGCCGAACTGATCCGTCACTCTGGCCGACGGGTCGATGCTCACCGCGGTATTGACCGTCGCTGATTGGCTGTTGCCGGCGTTCATGGCAATCTGGAATGCGACGCCGGCGGTTCCCGTGGCCGTGAACGTGAGAGGACTGCCGGTGAGACCAGCCGAGGTCGCCTGCAACGTGTTTGCCGCGACCACGGTGCCCAGCCGCCATGAGGTGACCTGAGCGAGACCGGATGCGTCGGTCACTATCGCCGTGATCGGGTTTACGACTCCGCCCCCTCCGGTAACCGCGAACGTCACGTTGACCCCCGACTTCGGGTTCCCGAACGTGTCGGTCACCAACACCGACGGCGCCGTCGCGACGGTCGTGTTGACCGTAGCACTCTGCCCGTTTCCGCCGTTGATGGCTATGGTCGCGGCGTTCCCGGCCGTTCCCGTCGCCGAGAAGGCCACGGGTTCGCCCGCGAGCGTGAGCGGCGTCGTCGCCTGCAACGCGTTGGCGCCGGCCGCTTGACCCAGGGTCCAACTCGAGACCGTTGCAATACCCGACGCGTTCGTCGTGATCGCCGTCGTCGGGCTCACCGCGCCACCACCGCCCGTGACCGCAAACGTCACGTCGACACCGGACACCGGGTTATTGAACTGGTCGCTCACCCGCACCGATGGCGCCGCAGCCACCGCGGTGTTTACCGTAGCGCTCTGTCCGTTCCCGGCGTTGACGGCAATGTTCTGTGCGGCATCTGCCGTTCCGGTTGCTGTGAACGTCACCGGCTCGCCCGTAAGCGCCAGCGCGGTGGTTGCCTGTAGCGTATTCGCGCCGGCCGCGGTGCCGAGTGTCCAACTGCCGACCGTCGCAATACCCAGAGCGCTGGTCGTTGGGGATGCGAACGTCACACCACCGCCGCCGCCAGTGACGCCGAACGTCACCGAGACACCGGGAACCGGATTGCCGAACTGATCGGTGACGATCACCGAGGGCGCCGTCGCAACCGCGGTGTTCACCGTGGCGCTCTGCCCGTTGCCACCATTGATGGCGATCGTTTGGGCCGCCGCGACCGTGCCGGTGGCGGTAAACGTAATCGGGTTACCGGTAACGCCTGCGCCCGTCACGGTGGCACTGAGCGTGTTCGCACCGGCCGCGGTACCGAGCGTCCAAGACGTTGCCGCCGCGATCCCGCTGGCGTCGCTATTGACTCCCGTCGTGGGAACGACCACACCCGCGCCACCCGTGACCGCGTACGTCACCTCGGCGCCCGGCACGGGGTTCCCGAACTGATCCACAACCAGCACCGCCGGCGCCACGGCGACCGCGGTGTTGACCGTGGCCGACTGGCCGTCACCCGCAGAGATCGCTACCGTGGCCGGGACATCCGCCGTGGCCGTCGCGGTGAACGCGACGGGACTCCCGCTGAGCCCGGTGGATGTGGCCCGCAGGGTGTTGGTCCCCGCTGTCGTTCCCAGAGTCCAACTTGCAACGGTAGCAATGCCGGACCCGTTCGTCGTCGCGGCTCCACCAGTGGCCACGCCGCCACCAGCAAAGACGGCAAACGTGACGCCGACACTCGGCACCGGGTTACCGAACACGTCGGTCACCAGGACGGACGGGGTCGTCAGCACGGCGGTGTTCACGGTGGCTGACTGGCCGTCGCCACCGTCCAGCGCAATCGTCGTCGCACTTCCCACCGTCGCCGTCGCAGCGAACGTGATCGGGTTGTTGGTGATGCCCACACCCGTCACCGTGGCCGTCAGCTGGTTCGAGCCGGGAGCGGTCCCCATCGACCAGCTTGCCACCGTCGCAATCCCAGCGGCGTTCGTGGATTGCACGGCGCCCGTGACTCCACCGCCACCCAATGCTACGGCAAACGTGACCCCTGCCCCGGGCACGACGTTGCTGAACTGATCGCGCACGATCACCGATGGATCGACGGCAACTGCGGTTCCGACGGTCGCGGTCTGTCCGTCACCTCCGTTCACAGCAACCGACGCCGGCGCGTCGGCGGTCCCTGTCGCGGTGAATGTGAGCGGGCTCCCCGAGAGCGTACCGGACGTCGCCGAGAGGGTATTGGCTCCAGCGGTCGTGCCCAGAGTCCACGAGGTCACCTGCGCGATGCCCGCCGCATTCGTGGAGATCGACGTCGTCGGCACAACGGCGCCGGCACCCCCGGTCACCGCGAACGTCACGCCCACACCCGCCACCGGATTACCGAATGCATCCGTCACGATGGCGGACGCTGCCGTCGTCACAGCGGTGTTGACGGTGGCCGACTGTGCGTCGCCGCCGTCGATAGCCACAATCGCCGCCGTACCGGCCGTGACCGTGACGGGGTTCGACGTGACCCCGGAAACGAACGGAGCTGAGAAACCAATGGTGTACGATCCAACCGGTCCGTCGATCGACAGGTTGGTAAAGACCGCTTCGCCGGCCGCATCTGTCGCGACCGTCACGGTGCCACCGATCGTACCCCCGGGACCGGACGTTATTGCCGCGGTGACATTGATCCCGGCCGTGGTCACAGGATTGCCGCCCACATCCTGGAGTTGAATCATGGGTTGTGTCGCGAGCGCAATCCCGGCCAATCCCACGGCGGACGGCTGCTGATCGATGGCGAGCTGACCGGCCGCACCGGCCTGCCCTGTGGCGGTGAACGTCAGCGGATTGTTCGTGATACTCACGCCCGCGGCGGTCGCCGTCAGTGTGTTGCTGCCCGCCACGATCCCCAGGGTCCAACTGCCCACGGCGGCAATACCGGACGCGTTGGTGTTCTGCACGGCACCCGTGACGGCCCCACCTCCCGACGCAACGGCGAACGTGACCTGATGGCCCAGCACCGCGTTGCCGAACTGATCGACGACGAGAACCGACGGTGGCACGGCAACAGCCGCCCCGGCGGTCGCTGTCTGGTTGTTGCCCGCGTTCATGGAAATCGTCGCGGCGGCGTCCGCCACACCGGTGGCGGTGAACGTCAC
>JAZDCY010000079.1:0-22127 GCA_036679645.1 Gemmatimonadota bacterium
AGCGCGACCCGTCGTTGAGCAACTGGATGCTGTTGATCCCACGCACGAACGGATCCTCTTCCGGATCCCGTCGCGACTCGTACGTGCTGAACGCGTGGACCAGGTTGCCGTATTCCGCCACGTGGCGGTGCGCCTCAACCTCATAAAACGCATTGCTGCTGAACCACTGGGCCGCTTGCTCCGAGTACTGCTCGGGAGTCCACACGCGCGATCCCCACATCCCGTCCTCACTGCGACCGGTCGGGATCAGGCGCGCGCCCGGCGCGAACAGCGAGTGAAACCGGTCCCAATCCCGCGGTCCCGCGGGTCCGGAGATCACGTCGTACAGCGCGTGAATGATGGCATCGAGACTCTCGACGTCGGCCGCGTCGGCCGCGGCAGGCGCGGCGGGTTCAGCGGCCTGTTGAGCGGACAGCGGCGTTGCGGCGAGCGACACCACGAATAGCGCGGCGAGCAACCTTCGCACGGCATGACTCCGGTGTTCGGGTGATTTGTGAACTTCGCTCCTCGGGAGAGCCGGCGCTAGATTTCCGCCGTGCTCGGCATTGAATACCTACGAGAGGAGCGAGAAGTTCAGCTCACCGGCTACAGCGGCCGGAGCACGACGGCAACCGCGGAACTGGTCACGTTCGATCGGCGGCAGCGTATGCGCCGTGCGTGGTTTGGCCTGGCAACGTGGTGGGCGCTGTCCACCGTGTCGATTCTCATACCCATCGCACATTTCGCGCTGGTTCCGGGGTTCTTCTTGTTTGGGATGTACTCGTTCGTGCGGCGGCGCGGTACGGCGGAAGTGGCCGTCTCAATCCACGGAGCCTGCCCCGACTGCGACCACGAACAGGCATTCGATCCACCGGACCGGTGGACCGCCCGCCCGAACTTCACGTGCAGTAACTGTCACCGAAGTCTGAGGGGATCAGCAGTCGCCGGTTAAGCACCAACTCCTGGCGTTCAATCAACACTCCCGAGATCGGTTCGAATGATCGGTGTGGTATGCCTGCGCGGCCGATGTGCCGCCTCCCGCTTGGCCTGCCGCCAGGCAAAGACACCAAACCAGATCAGCGACGCCGCGACGGCCAGGTGCTTGAACATCGCCTTGATGCTCCCGACGTCCATCGGTCCGACCGCCTCAGGAGGCGCGCTCGCGCGCATTTGAAGCCAATCGAGGACGAACAGCGGTAGCGCGAGGACGAGGATCGCGGCCAGCGCCACGCTCAGGAAGGCGATCACGCGCTGCACGGCGGTGAGTTCGAGCAATGAAGCGGCCAGCAGGGCGCCAAATATTCCCAGCAGTGGAGTCAGGGTAAAGCCCGCGAGCAATCCGATGGCGCCGAAGCGCCACTGCACGTCGCCGAACCGAAGCGGCCAAACGTTGGTAGTGAAATCGACTGCCGGCAGCACGATCAACAGCACGGCGAAGTACAGCCCGGGTCGGGCAATGGCGCGCAACAACTCCGACATGCGCTCGTTCATCGGTTGGCCTCGATGTGGACGGTTTCGGGAAGCGATCTGTAGCGTCGAATCTTACAAAAAACGGGCCGAGCCGTACATGGCTCAGCCCGCTGGAAGGTAGGGCTTGCCGACTCTAGACGGGCATCCCTCTCTTGTAGTAGAAGATCAAGCCCAGCGCCAACAGGCCAGATCCCAGCAGCACCAACGTCTCGGGCTCCGGCACGACATTGCGCACCAGGTATTCCTGATTGACCCCTGTATAGTCGGTGATGACTGTCCACTCGTTCAGGTTGATGTTCTGCCAATCGTTGCCGCCGAGAGCGGTGATCCACGACGAGCTGGCTCCTCCGACTGTGGTGCCGTTCCACTGACTGGCGGTTCCGTTACTCATCGTATACCAAATGGCGCCGTGAATGGCACCCCACTCATTCATGTTGTCCGGCCTGAATTGTGTGGCCAGCCACGCCGCCTTCATGTACCGCTCGCGGACCATCTGCTCGGAGTAACCGCTGAAGAACCCGGTCGCGCCGGTGGCGGCGGCGCCGTACGTGTTGCTCAGGTTCCCCGCCAGGCTCGTCTCAAACACCTGCCAGGTGCTCGCCGTCACGTAGTGGAGGTAGTCAACGCAGAACACATCTACCGTTGGTGAGCCAGGGCCGACCATGCCGCGATATGGGCCAACCCGCGCCCCCCATGCCGCCGGGGCACCAGGAGTGGTTCCCTGGAACCAGAAGTCGGTCTGCGCCACCGCCGGCGTCGATACGAACGCCAACAGAGACAGGATTGCGAGTGGACTGAAGCGTTTCATAAGCGGTTCTGGCCGTTTGAGTTCGCCGCAATGTGACGCAGGAGACATGCCGCGCAAGGCTTCGTCCAATTGACCTCACCGGCCAATTACTCCCACATTGTGCATTTATCACCCTAAGACGTTGTTATATAGTACGTTATGCGACCGGCGCCGTGACACCCACATGGGTCCCGGTGTACCCTGATGAGGACAGTGAGCAGAGTTTCCGCCTCGTCCGGGCAACACTCGTGTGATCGCCACAATGGCCGGGTTGCGGCGTCAGGAGGCTTTCCACAAATGGTGTCGGAAACGAGCTTCAAAGACGATGAGATTTCGGACACGATCGGGATTGGTTTTCGCTATCCTGGTGGAGGGCGGCCTGCTGGGCTTGGCCGTGCTGCTGGGCCAGGTGCTTGGCCTTCCCACGCTCGAACGGCTGCGCGTCCAGCCGATGTCGGTGATCCTGGGCACGCTCGCGACCGTACCGCTACTTGCCGTCCTCACGTTCCTGCTGCAATCACGGGCCCCCGCGTTGCGCCGGCTGATCGCGGCCGCAGAATCGCTGCTCGGGCCGTTCTTCAAGTCGTGCTCGTTCGTCGAACTGGCAATCGTCGCCGCGCTCGCCGGCGTGGGTGAAGAGGCCCTCTTTCGCGGCGTCCTGCAGACGTGGGGAACGGAGGCACTGGGCCCCGCGCTCGGCATTGGTCTCACGAGCATCGTGTTTGGGCTCGCGCATTTCGTAACACCACTTTATGCCTTCCTGGCGGCGGCAATCGGCACGTATATCGGCGTGTTGTACTACGTGAGCGGTGACCTCCTTGCCGTAATGCTCGTGCACGGACTCTACGACCTGGTGGCCCTCGAGATTCTCGTCCGTCGCGTCCGGGTGCGGATGTAAGGCAGGTCACGGTCGTACGCCGTCTAAGGCGCGACGTTCGGCTCGATCCAACCGCGCGGAGTCGCACCATGCCTAAGGCACTAGCCTGGGCCCGGCCCTGGGCCGCAGCCAGCCCGACGACACGACCCATGCTCCGGAACGGCGCGTGGTATCCTGTGGTCGGCGAAGAGACGGCCGACACGTTAGTCCTGGAAGTACAGCACCGCGATGTCCTGGTGCCGCGCCGGCTGCTGGAACTGCGTGGGCAGCGACCGGGAAAGTTCACTCTTGTGTACCGCACAGCGCGCGACCCTAACCCGGCACGGGGGTCCGATCGTGACCTGGGCCGGACCTACATTGTCTGTCCGGCCTCCGGTCATCGCCTGCCGATCACCGGCCGTCCAACGACGATGGAATGCCCGGGTTGCGGCTACTGGGGCTCCATCGCGTGGGGCGAAACCGGCTGAAGGCAGACCCCTCTTGCGCACCGCCTGCCCGCATCCGACTCTCCGTCGGAGGTCAGAATGCTCAAGGCAATCACCAAGCTGATTCGGGCGATCGTCATCTTCGCCGCCGGCGTCGTCGTGGGCTACGTGCTGCGCGACAGAGGGGCGGATCAAGACCTCGATCGGGCCGTGCAGACGGTGCGCACCGAGATGGAGAACGCGGCCCGTGATGCGGCCGATCGGGCGCGCCGAGCGGGGGAGGAGCTGGTGGGGAGGGAGCGAGGGCAATGAAAGGGCGATGGTGGGGCGATGAAGGGGCGATGATTGGGGCGATGAAGGGGCGATGATTGGGGGCGCTGATCAGTTAGTCGGCGGCGCTCCGCTCGAACTCCTCCGCCAGCCGCAGGCCTCGTTCCAGCCTGCGCTCGAACTCATCGAGATGCTTCGACCGACTCGACTCGAGTAGCTCCCGCAGGCGACGGGTCAGCTCGTCCTTCTCGAGCGGCGGGTTTGTCGCGATTGACTCCTGCCAGAGCTTCTCCGCCGCATCGTGGAACGCGACGACTTCGTCGATGAGTTCGTCGTCGAATCGCTTGCGGACGATCTCTTCCCGTACATCGGAAACCACGCGCCCGAGAATCACCTGGATCGCTTCGCGGGCTCCCCACCCCACCGTGGAGAGCCGGCGCACAAAATCGGATCGGCGTGTGTCACTCATCGTTAGCTCCCGCGAGTCCTAGCGAAGCTAACCCCAGAGTGGGCCGCGCGAAAAGCACCCCGGGGGCACTTGGCGGTGTAGATTTGACGCACCATGGCCTTCATCAAGTGCCCCGAATGCGGGCACACCGCGCTTTCGGTCGCCTCGACGTGCCCGAGTTGCGGCCACCTCCTCGTGCAGAACCCAATGCAGGGCCGTCGGCTGGGAATGGTCGCCTGCCGCAGCTGTCAGAAACAGGTCTCGGGCGCCGAGTCTGTCTGCCCCTATTGCGGTCACCAAATTCGCCGATGGCGTTCGATCCGCTTGGCCGCGTGGTCGGCGCTCGCGGTGGTACTGGTCATCGGCGGCGTCGTGCTGTTCAGCGCCGCCCGGAAAGCCAGTCGGCCGCCGGTCACGTCCCCTGTGCTCCCAGTTGAACCGGCACCTGAAGCACAACCCGTCGCGGTCACCGCGCCTCCGCCCCAGGTTGCAACCGCCGTGACCGAGCCGCAGCACCCGGGTCCAGAGACACCATCGGCTACACCCAAGACCCAGGCTCGCTGGACCGCCAACTGGGTCAACGTGAGGGAATCCCCAGGAACCGGCGGCGCGATCGTAGGTGTCCTCCGACCCGGCACCGCCGTTGGTGTCGGCGAGTTCCGCCGCGGGTGGTGGGCCGTGTACACCGACGGCCGTCTTCTGGGCTGGGCGGCTGGCGATCTGCTCGTGCGCGCGCGCCCCGACACGACCCCGTAGACCCCCCCGGGACCCCGGGCTCGCGCCCGGGGTTTGGTCGAGGGGGTTCAGCTCCCGGTCGCCCACCGGTACCGCGGACCCCCGGGCTGACGCCCGATGACCCCCGGGCTGACGCCCGGGGTTTGGTCGAGGGGATTCGGCTCCCGGTCGCCCCCGGGGCTAACGCCCGGGGTTTGGTCGAGGAGGTTCAGCTCCCGGTCGCCCACCGGTACCGCGGACCCCCGGGCTGACGCCCGGGGTTTGGTCGAGGGGGTTCGGCTCCCGGTCGCCACCGGTACCGCGGGACCCCCGGGACCCCCGGGACCCCCGGGCTGACGCCCGGGGTTTGGTCGAGGCAAATACCCACATAGTGGCGAGAGCGCCCCGCATGGTTTGACATTCGCCATCGCACGCGTGTGAATTGGACGACTGCAACGTCTCGCATGGAGCGTCCGCATGGCCTCAGACCAGACTCCGCCCCCGCCCCCACCCCCAGGTGTTGCCGATCGTCGCGGTGGGCGACCACGACTCCGCGAGCTCGTCGATGCGCTCCTCGATATGGTGCGCGACCTGGATGACCAGGTCGATACGCTCTCGGCAGACGAGATCGAACAGACCCGTATCCGGTTCAACGCGACGGGCGAGTTGATCTGGGCCGCACTCCTGCACGAGGTGCGCAAAAACGGTGGATAGCGCGTTGTGCGCTGCATCACGGTGGCGACTACCGAAAGACGCGACTATGCTACTCCTCCAAGAAAAGGGCATGGCTGGCGGCAGATGCGTTCCCGGAGTTCACTTCCTTCGCTAGTGCTGAACGTGCCGGCTATAGCACGCCGGTCGCCGGACGCTGTGCAACTCCTGCTCGGATCGCCTGATACGGCCGATGGACCGCAGGTTTCTCTCCAAGTCAAGCGCACGTATCAACGTGGTCGGGTCGAAGTGGTTTTCGTGGATAATCACGTGAGATGGATCAAGCTGTACGACTGTCGCGGCCTTACCTTTAACCAAGATGCTTTGCCGAAACTCGGCCTACCAGCGTCGCGTCCGACGTACCGGAACCCAGATCACGTGATGAGTTGGCAGAACATCCCACGCCTACAGGAAGTCAGTATCTATGCAGGTACGGCTGGGAAAGTCTCGTCGGTGTTGGTGTGCGTCGAGACAGCGCCGCAGGAAAAGAAAAAGGCCCCGCGCTCGTCGGGCGCGTTCTGGGTTCGGCGCCGCACTCCCACACCCGCATAGCGGCACCGGTCGGGTTCGGTACCCGACGCACTGCTCCAGCACACTCCCACAACGCGTTGGTATCTCGCTGGATCGAGAACTGAGCGTCCGTTCGCTAGTGGCGCTCGTACACGCTCGCGCTACCAGTTGAGTCAACTGCAAACACGTCGTAGTGCTCGGGGTTGGGACCTTCCATGCCGGGTGATCCCGCAGGCATCCCAGGCACAACCAGTCCTACGATGGATGGGCGGTCCTTGAGCATCCGGCGGATCGCGCTCGCGGGCACATGGCCCTCTACGACGTATCCGTCAATCACCGCCGTGTGACAGCCCGCGAGGTCGGCCGGAACCCCGTGCTCGGTACGAATGGTCGCCAGCGCATCCCAGCCATCCACATCGTGCGTCTCGACCACGAAACCGTTTTCCTGTAGGTGAACCACCCACTGAGAGCAGCAGCCTCAGGTAGGTGTCTTGTAAACGGTCGCGGTCGGTTGGGCACCCGCCGGCTGAGTGACCACAAACCCTACAGTCACCGCAGCGATTGCCACCGCGCCCGCCAACCCGATCTTCCAATACCGCATGGTCAGCCTCCCAATGGTACGATCCGTCCCGGTGCTTTCCCGGGCTGAAGCACCCCGGCTCGGCGCGCTACGCGCGGAATACCTCGAGGGGTGTCCCCGTCGCCCGCGCCTGCATGGTGCGCCGCGAAGCGCCGGGCGCGTGTCTTCAACGCGCGAACCGCTCGCCGAGCAACTCCTCTACCAGCTCCGCAAATCCTCGCCGCAGCGCCTCGTGGGCGGCGACCAACGCCGGCCCGTAGAAGCCCGCGTGCACGCGCCGCACCGCGCCCGATCGATCGATGAAGACGGTGGTGGGAAACGCGATCGGTCCCGAGAGTTGTGGCTGCGTGGTACTGGGCGAGTCGCCGTCGTTCACGCCGGCCAGCAGTAACGGGAACTCGATCCCGTACTTCTCGCGATAGCGCCGCAGCAGCGCTCCATCCACCGCCGAGTCGCCCGTCACCTCGTAGGCCAGCCCCACGATCTCGAGCCCACGGTCGTGGTAACGCCGATAGAGATCGACCAGCGTCGGAGCGGCGTCGTGACAGGTCGGGCACCACGTGCCGAAGATGTCCACGATCACGACCTTGCCACGGAAGCGCGCGTCGGTATTCGTGACCATCTCCCCGTCGATTGACGGAAAGGCAAACTGAAAGGGGCCGCTGGTATCCACCCGCACGAGTTCCGTGGGTGGTGTCAGGTGCGGCCGACCAGTGGATCGCACGGCCACGAACGGCGTTTGGGTGCGTAGCCCCGCGTGGAAGAGGCCGCGTAGCGTGTCGCCGTCGAGCCGGCCCGTGAGCATATAGACGAAAGATCCGTCGAAGTGCGCCATAGCGAAGCTGTCCGCCTGCGCGCCTCCCCAGAAGAGACCGTAGTCGCCCGAATTGGAGATGATGGTCCCCTCCAGCCCCAGCCCCGTGCGCCGCAAGTCAATCACGCGCGGGCTGGGACGCTCCTCCGGACGGAAGATCGCATCCCACTTCCCGGCGAGCACGCCGCCCGGCAGTTCGACAGGCCAATTGCCCCGAGAAGCGCGAAACGGAATCGTGCGCGGGCCCCGGTTGCCCACGTTGCGATAAAAGCCCACGAGGGAGTCGCCGCGCACGCTCGCGCGAATGGCGGCAGCGTAGTCGGCAATGCCTAGCAGAATCGAGTCGCCCTCGAGCGGCGTGACCTCCGAGAACGCGTCACACTTGGTCGCGTTGCAGAGCTGGCCCTCCACCGGTCCGCCCTCCGCGGTCAACACGATCTGAAAACGCAACGGCCCACCCGCGATGTCGAGCGCGGCACGCCACGATCCGACGAGCCGGTCGGAAACGCGTCGCTGCGCGTACGCGGTTTGGGCCGTGAGCGTCACGCAGATGAGCGCGGCCACCGTACCCATCCTTGCGATCATGGCTCCGTCTCCTGCGACGCCGAGTGGTACAGCTCGCCCGCCTCGACGGCGGACTCGATGGCGTTGCCGCGCCAAGGAAGCGGGCAGGGAAACACGCCATTGTAGGCGCAAAACGGGTTGCGCGCCCGGTTGAAGTCAGCACGATAGCGGCGGCCGCCCAGGGGAACGAGCGCGAGAAACCGGCCGGCGGGATACGTCCCGTGTCCATTGGTACCGTCACGGAAGAAGATGTTCAGCTCCGACTCCTCGGATCCCGGCTCGGGCATGCTGTAGACGATGAGGCGAATTTGCTCGCCGGCCAACTCGCCTACGAACGTGCCGGCGAGCGTTGCCTCGATCTCGACACCGTCCAGACCGAGCATGCGGCGCCGCTCCCTGCGCTCCGGCGGTTCCAGCGTGCCACTCACGATCAGGGCTGGCTCGTATGGGTACCATCCTGGGGCGTGCGTCTCCTCGAGCGGGCCGAACACCGTGACGACACCGTGGCGGCGGTTGCCACTCACGCGGACGTGCCATTCCCCGAACGCAACGGCGCGGTTCCGAGGCACGGTTCGCTCGCCCTCTTCAGTCCGCAGCCTGAGTCGAAACCGTCCCCGGTGTAGCGTCGCGGCGGGTAGCTCCTCGAGCCCGGGCGCGCCGCCAGGCCCGAAGACCAACTCATCTTCCAGCGGTTGATGATAGATGGCAGCCGCCGGCGAGAGCGGCGAGGTCTCGAGCCAATGGGCGAAGTCGGTCCGTTCCGCCTGAACACCAGGCGGGGTCTGGGCGGCGAGCGTGGCAGCGCCGAGGGACGACCCGAGAAGCAACCAGATACGCACGGGCGGTACGATACTACAGTTGTGCTGTAGGAGCGAGGGCATGTCGTCGATGGAACGCAGCGAACGCACATTGGGTTCCGCGTGTCATAGAGAACCAATCACAGACACCGCCCAGTCGCTGGTAATAGGGCTCGCCACCCTGCGATCAAGAGCCCATGGCACGTACCTGAGCTCCGCGGCCCACTTTCGCCTCCTTGGCGACACTACACTAGATGCCCAGCCAGTACGACAGCTTGACGGCAACGACATTCTCCGACGGCGCCCCGAGCAACGCGTCGAAGTCGCGCCCAAACGAGAAATCGGATACGCCCACCCTGAAGTCCTGGCGGTTCTGCTGCCAGATGAGGAAAATCGTCGAACCGGGTCGGTACTCCCACCGCAGCACCGCGTTCCCGCGCAGCGACCGGAAGTTGAAGTCGCGCTCGGCGACGAAGAAATCCGCGCCGCCGTCACCGGGCGTCACGGTCACACCGCCGCCGGATTCGACGACGGCTCCCCGGTCCACACCGTACTCCACAAAATCGAAAGTCCGCGCGGCCTCCAACTCCTTTGGACCCCCGAAGTTGACGGCCGAGATGAGCGGCTGGAGATAGAGCTGAAGGCTGAGACGCGGCGTGAACGTCCATTCAATACGGGCGACCATCGATACCTCGGTCCGATCGAGTCTCGCAAACACGTACCGCGCACCGAACGTCGAGGCGATGGGATCGGGAACCGTCTGGACATACTGAGCGACCGTACGTGACCGATCGAACCGCGGCCCGATGCTGATACTGGCTGCCGCCGTCGGACGCAGGCTGAGTGAGAGGCCGTAGGAACCGGTGAAGCCATCCTCGACATCCCACCGGTAGAAGAAATCGCCGGAGAGTCGAGTAGTGCTGCGGGAATCGGTCGACAAACTGCCCACCACGTCCATCTGGCTCGGTCGCCGAGCGAGTGGCCCCCCGCGTGTCAGCCGATCGTCGTTCACCTCGGGCAGAACATCGAAACGGACAAACCAACTCCAGAAGTTGGTGAACGTACCCGACGCCAGCGTAGCGTAGCCCTGAAACAGGAGATCACCGTCCGAGTTCCAGATGAGATTGGCAAAGGGGAGCACCCGTACCGAACGGAAGATCTTCCCCGGGCGCGTCTCCTGATATCCACCCAGCCACGACAGACCGCGGCGTCCCGCCGAGGTCTCGAACCCAAGGTCGTTTACTTCGAACTCGGGGCTGACCTCCTGGTAGGTGAGCGAGCCGATCCAGTGACGGCCCGAGTTTTTCGAGAGCGACAGTTGGTAGGCATACCCCGAGAGGGATGTGCGCGCAGGATCGAATCGCACCTCGTCCTGATCGGGCCGCTGAAAGTACCGCGCGCTTGACAGTTGCGTCCGCCCGATTGCTTCCGCCGATCCGCGAACGTGACTGAACGCAATGGCGCCATCGAATGACCACATCCGATTAGCCCACGAGTTGGCGAAATCGATACCACCCATATACGCATCCGACCGAAGCACCGGCTGAAACCGCGCCGCGCTCAGCCGGCGATTCACGGCAGTGACCATGGCTCCAACGGTGTTGTTGCCCGATCGAAATTCCCTGCGCACGCGGCCAACGAAGTAGTTAGTGAGGGGCTCGACCGGCGCGGTCTGCCGGACGCCCGCCCCGTCGAGATAGCGTGCCTCTTCCTCGGCCGTGAGCGCTTCGATCATACCGATCGACCAGCCGCCCGCGGTCCGACCGCTCAGCTTGGTCGCGCCCAGGATCGTGGTCTGCGTCGGCGTGTCGGGGAAGTTGACGTCAGGACCGCCAACGCCCAGCTGCGGCTGTCGGCCAATGCGACGCGAGAAGAAGAAGGTCGGGAAACCGGTGCTGTTGAAGCTGCGAATGCTGCCAAACCGAAAAACGTCGGCGCCTTCGACGAAGAACGGCCGCTTCTCGGGGAAAAAAGTCTCGAAGGCCGAGAGGTTGACGACGGCGGGGTCCACCTCGACCTGCCCAAAATCGGGATTGAAGCTCGCGTCGAGGGTGAGATCGCTGGTAATACCGTACTTGAGATCCAGGCCAGCTTCCCCGAAGAGATCACTCCCGTCCCGGAACGGATTGTCGGAGGCGACGTCGCGAAATTCGCCCCGGCCCAACGAGTACGGCATGACCTCGAGCTGGCGCTGCGGCTCGACGCGGCCGAGCCCGACGATGTGGGCGAACCGGTTCACCCCAAAGGTCTCTGTCTTCGGGATGTAGTTGAGCCAAGCAATCTCGCCTTTGCGGAAGATGAGGCGTCCTGCCTGAATGCCCCAAACAGCATCATCCTCGGAGTTGTAGCGCAGCTGTGAGAGCGGAATGCGCAACTCCGCAGTCCATCCGAGTGAATCGATGCGCGTCGCGTAGTCCCACACCGGATCCCACGAGGCATCGGAACCGCCCGACGACCCCTGTACGGCATCCCGGATTGCACCACCGGCCGTGATCCGGAACCGCACCGCGCTCAGGTGGTCGTGATAGGCGTCGATGAAGAACTCGATCATGTCGGCGGAGACTGGCGCGTCACGTCGAGCCAGGATTGCCTTGATAGCCGCCGGGTCGCTGTCGAACATCCGGGCACCGATGTAGATCGAGTGGTCGTCGATCAGGATACGGAGTTCCGTCGGCTCTGACGCCGGCTCGCCCTCATTCGGATCCGTCTGGATGAACTCCGTCGCCGGCACGGCAGCCCGCCAATCGGGCTCGTCGAGGCGACCATCGATACTGATGGATCCGGTAACTCGCCGGGCCTGGACGGTCGGCACGGAGGCGTGCGGGTCTGTGGCCTGAACGGGGCCCGTCGATTGGAGAGCAGCGAGCAGCATGACCGGGCCAGCGAGCGACATACCGTTCCTCCCGCAGGGGGTGAGCGACGATTCTCAAATCGGCCTGCAGTGAATCAGACGCCTATACCGGGACAAAGGTTGCAGTGCGTCTGCCACCGCTCCAAACGCAAGCAGACTTGCATATAGTAGCACTATTTGCCATTCTACTGGCGTATGGTACGGAGACGATTCTGGATCAAACAGGTCGAGCAGGCGTGGAGAGAGAGATCGGTGATCTGGCTCTCCGGCGTGCGGCGCGTAGGCAAGACCTTCTTGTGCAAAGCGCTGCCGCGCGTCGCCTACTTCGACTGCGAGCTGCCACGGATTCGGAGGGAGCTACAGGATCCTGAGGCGTTCCTGGCCGGCGTCGCGGGCAAGCGCGTTGTCCTGGACGAGATCCACCGTCTTCCGCATCCGACCGAGTTGCTCAAGATCGCCGCGGACCATTTCCCGGATACCCGTATCATCGCCACCGGCTCCTCCACGCTGGGCGCCACGGCGAAGTTCCGCGATACGCTGACGGGACGGAAGCGCGACATCTGGTTGACCCCCATGGTCACTCATGACCTCATTGATTTTGGACAGGACCAGTTGGAACACCGGTTCTTGCGCGGTGGCCTGCCTCCGTTTTTCCTCGCACGCACGTTCCCCGAACGAGACTTCCAGGAGTGGATGGACGCCTTCTGGGCAAAGGACATTCAGGAACTGTTCCGGCTCGAACGTCGCGGTGCCTTTCTCCGGTTCATCGAGCTGCTGCTCACCAACAGTGGCGGGATCTTCGAGGCCACTAAATACGCTCGCCCATGTGAAGTCTCCCGCACCACTATCACGAACTATCTGCACGTTCTTTCGGCGACACACGTTGCCCACGTCGTCCGGCCGTTCAGTCGGCACCGCGCAACCGAGATCGTTGCCGCCCCCAAGGTATACGGCTTCGATACTGGGTTCGTGGCGTACCATCGCGGATGGGACACTCTCAGGGCAGAGGACATGGGAGTCCTGTGGGAGCACTTCGTCCTCAATGAAATCCACGCGGTTCTGCAAGCCCGGCCGATCAATTACTGGCGGGACAAGCGAGGGCACGAGGTCGACTTCGTCTATTTGAAACGGGGGGCGCCGCCGGCGGACTCGTTCGACCCAAGAAACCTGCTAGCGTTCCGAAGAAGATACGCTGCCGGCAATAACTGCGTCGTGGCCCGGGACGTTGACCGCGCATACGTGCGGCGATTCTCGGGGCTAGCGGTGACGTTCCTCCCGCTCCCTGCGCTGCTCAAGAAGCTCTAGAGCGCCTTTGCGCTGCAATGATATCGGAGGAGGGACTCGATGCCGACGCCGAACCGAGCGAGTTCGCGGCGCGAACGACCCGAGGTGAGGCGGGAAGGCTTGCGGACGCAAGCCTTCAACCGAGCGAGTTCAACCGGCCACGGTGCTGCGCGGCGGGTGCTCTACAGCGCATTCTCGCAAGAATTGACGGCGGTGCGCGCAGGACATTCCGCTGAAGCCCGCGAGACTCCTAACCCGGACGATGTGTGCCGTGGTCAGATCGCGAAGCTGCTTTGAAATCACAGGTCGCCAGCTCAGTCTACTCGATCCTCGACCGAGACGTTAGAGCTTTACCAACTGTCCGGCCGTCTCTCTGTAGGAAACGTGGCCTGCTGCAAACACGCCGGGTAGCGGAGCAAGTGGCATGAGCGCGTTCGCGAGGCCTGAGTTCATCCAGCCTATGGTCTCAAGGACTTCTGTGTGCGCAGCAGCCATGTCACGATCCCAGATGGGTTCATGGTGCGAAACCCTGTTTCTCACTTCCCGCAACCGGTCGGCGCGGTGGTAGATCTGGGAGCGAGTTCGCTTTGCTTTCGGCAGGAAGGGAAACCCGGTGTTCAGCATCGCGGGCCACAGGGCGGGTCCGGAAGTGCGACCCTGCTCGTACGGCCGTTTGCAAAGACCGACCCAGAAGCCGAAGCCGAGCCTGCTATCAGGCGGCCCGGCGTAAGGGGCTTCTTTGTTCGTAGTAGCGTTTCCTTCGCCTCAGCTACGGCCCGAAGCTCTTTGTCTTCGAGGAGGGTTGGATCAGCATCAAGCCAGCAATCGACGTCGCGGAACTTCAGCTTCGACTCATCAATGAACTTCACGGAGTTATAGTAGATGTGATTGCGAAACGTGACTTCTAGCACATGTAGAATGGGTTGCATGGCCGCGCCGAGGGCGAGATTCCATATGTAGCGCGCCACGGCGTCTCGGGAATCGCTATCCTCTTTTGTAGCATAGGCTTGGAGGCGCTCTTCAGAGAGCGCCCACTTAGGGCTGGCAAGGGAAATGGGTTGATTTTTCAAGGACGAGGCCCGAGACTTAAGGTGTAATTCCCCGGATTGTCCTCTACTGCATTAAGCCCTCGGGCGCAGCACGACGCCGGGGTACGGGACCCCGGCTCACTTACCATCGTGACCGGGGTCCTGTGTTTCTGCAAGGGTTTGCTTGTCCCACATTCTGCCCCGAGCTGATCGACTCTCGCCGAACGTCCACAAGGTTCTCCGGGCGCACAACCCAACGACCCTCTTCTGAGACAAGCGCGCCCGCTGGCGACGCGAGAGAGTGCAGTTGCGAGAACGAGCAAGCGCGGCGAAGCCGCGCGCACTACGCACGCCGAAACAACAAGGAGCCAGGCCGCCGAACCGACAGCCGGGCTCCTAGTCGATAGCGGAGGAGGGACTCGAACCCCCGACACGCGGATTATGATTCCGCCGCTCTAACCAGCTGAGCTACTCCGCCTTGCCTCCCCCCGGAAACCCGTCACTCCTTGAGCACCATGTCGATGCTCATCACCGCCGCCAGGATCAGCTGGCGTAGCCTGCTGTCTGATGGGACCTCCTCCGAGATCTCCAGGACGTAGTTGTCGGCGCTGGTGAACAACTCCTTACCAATCCCCGCCCACTTCTTGGTAACGTGCGCCAACTCGGTGTCGCCCGCCGTGAACCTGAAGTCCCAACCGGTCCACTTCCCCTGGAGCCGGCACAGCTCTTCGTCGTTCGGGCCCAGGACGGTGAAGGCTCCTCCCACCGACAGGAGTTTCTGCTGAAATGAGCCGATATGCTGATCGGCCTCGTCCAGCACCGCCACCTTCGAGCGAAACCATGTCCAGCCGCGCGTGACACGGACAATCGGTTCGCCCTGCGGTGTCGTGATGTGAATGTCGAACGGCGTCTGGCCAATGCCGCTCAGTCCGGGTTCGCGACACAGCGCAATCCGCTCACCCGTGTGCGGGTCGAACACGTCGTACTCGTTCGCCGCCTTGAACATTCCCACATGTTCCTTGACGAGGAACACGTTGCGGTTCAGAACGTCAGCCATCGTGACACCTCGATGACGCTGCTCGCGCAGGTGTGCTACGGCGCGGGCGGAACGCTGAATAACAGCTCGCCGTCGCGGAGCATCCCGAAACGTTCGCGAGCTTCCCGTTCCTGGGTAGCCGAATCTGATTCGACCGCGTCCGCCAAGGCCTCGAGGCTGTCGATCTCGACATACAGCCGATTGAGCGCCGCCTCTTGGGCTGCGATCTCCTGCCTCAGCGTCCACCAATCCTGCGTCCCGTACTCGCCACCCCAGAACCCGAACGCCACCGCGGCAACGACCCCTACCCCGGCTACGATCCGCCCACGGGTCACGAGCCGTAGACCTCCTTGCCCGGATAGTGCCCGATGTCGCTCAACTCCTCTGAGATACGCAGCAACTGGTTGTACTTGGCAATCCGGTCGGTGCGTGATGCACTGCCGGTCTTGATCTGCCCCGCCCCGGTCGCGACGGCGAGATCGGCAATGAAGGTGTCTTCCGTCTCACCTGAGCGGTGTGAGATGACGACGTTGTACCCGTTCAGCCGCGCCAACTCGATGCACTCGAGTGTCTCGGTGAGCGTGCCAATCTGGTTCACCTTGATCAGAATGGCGTTCGCGACATCGGTCTCGATTCCCCGAGCGAGGAGATCTGTATTCGTGCAGAAGATGTCGTCGCCCACCAACTGGATGCGCGGGCCGAGCGCCTCGGTGAGCTTCTCCCAGCCCTTCCAGTCGTCTTCGGCGAGACCGTCTTCAATGGACACGATCGGGTACTTGTCGCACCATGCCCCGTACAGCTCGATCATCTGCTCGGCCGTGTGCTTGGAGCCGTCGCCCTTCTTGAAGACGTACTTCCCATCCTCGTACAGCTCGCTCGCCGCCACGTCGAGCGCAATGGCAATGTCGTCACCCGCCTTGTAACCCGCCTCCCCGATCGCCGACAAGACAGCCTCGAGCGCGGCCTCGTTGGACTCGAGCATGGGCGCGAAGCCGCCCTCATCTCCCACCGCTGTCGAGAGGCCTTTGCCCGCCAGCACCTTCTTCAGGTGATGAAAGACCTCGACGCCCATCCTGAGAGCCTCGGGAAACGTCTCTGCCCCAACCGGCACGATCATGAACTCCTGCGCATCGACGTTGTTCGACGCGTGGGCTCCGCCGTTCAGGATGTTCATCATTGGCACGGGCAGCAGCTGCGCCATGGGCCCGCCAAGATACCGATATAGCGGCATGCCGTAGTGCTGCGCCGCGGCTCGTGCGTTGGCGAGCGACACGGCGAGGATGGCATTGGCACCCAGGTTGCTCTTGTTCGGCGTGCCGTCCAACTCGAGCATCTCGCCATCAACCACGATCTGCTCGATCCCCTCGACACCTTCGAGCCGGGGACCGATCACGTCGTTGATGTTCTTGACGGCCTCGAGCACACCTTTGCCGAGGTAGCGCTTCTCGTCGCCGTCGCGCAGTTCCACCGCCTCCTTTTCACCCGTGGACGCTCCACTGGGCACGGCGGCGCGCCCCACGGCCCCGCTCGAGAAGACGACCTCGGCCTCGACCGTGGGATTGCCGCGAGAGTCGAGGATTTCCCTGGCGGTGATATCGATGATTGTTGTCATGTATGGAGGAACTGCCGCGGATGATTGTTAGAACACGGATCGATCATATGGGGCGCAAGCTACGGGGCAGCGGGGCAAGGGTCAACGCACGCACGGGCCATGGACCCCACAAAAAGAACCCCGGGATCTCTCCCGGGGCTCGTCAAACAACTCCCCCCCCCCCCCGCGCATTGCTCACTGCCTACCGCGGACTGCTCATTGCTCACGTTCCCCATTCAGCAGCGGCGCGACGTTCACGTTGACGATCTGATTGCTGAAGTCGCCGAGCGTGAACACGATGGTGCGGCCATCCGGGGTCCACCTTCCCCCATACTCCGAAACCGACGGTGTCTCCGTCAGCATCCGGACGGGCCCGCCGTCCGCCGAGACCCGTGAGCTGTCGCTGGTTCCCGCCGTCCGCATCCATCACGAAGATGTCGAAGTTCCCACCACCTGAAGTCCCGACGCCCTGGTACGCGATACGCGTTCCGTCGGGCGACCACTGTCCACTCCCGGACGCCATCCCCGCCTGGTGCGTCAGGCGGCGCCGCGCCCCGCCATCCGGCTGCACCACGTAGAGGTCGAACTCTATGCCCTCTTCACCCCTCCCATCTACGTACAGAACGGACTCTCCGTCCGGACTCCATTGCGGAGTGGTTGCACTGCCGTTGTGGGTGAGCCGGGTCGCGGTGCCGCCGCCGCTGGGGATGACGTAGATGTCCCGCGGTCCGTCCCGGTCCGACTGGAACGCGATCTGGGAGCCATCGGGCGACCACTGCGCGTTGAAATCAGAGGCCGGGTGCGACGTGACATTCGTTGGTTCGCCGCCCTCGATCGGGATCGTGAAGATGTCGGGCCGGCCGTTCTCGGTAGAACCAAACGCGATCATACTCCCGTCCGGCGACCAGCGCGGCGCACCGTCGTCCACCGGCCGGTGAGTGAGTTGGCGTGGCTCTCCCCCGCCGATGGAGACGACAAAGATGTCGTCGTTCCCGGCCCCCTCGTCGCCGAACACAACCCACCGGCCGTCGGGGGAGACCCGGGCGCCGCCCTGATCGCTGCTCCCGAAGGTGAGTTGCGTCTGCTCACCCGTGGCGACGTCGATCTTCCACAGCAACGTGACCGTCTCGGAGTTGACGAACGTGAGGCCCTGTCCGTCGCGCGTCCACACAAGCCCGCCTTCCTCCGCGGGCGTGTCGGTGACGCGGATCGACTCCCCCCCGGCGGCCGGCACGATCCAGATATCGTCTTGCCCGCCGCGCTCCGACTGGTAGGCGATCCATTGCCCGTCAGGCGAGTACGTGGGATTCCAGTCGGACTTGATGTCGCGGGTGATCTGACGCGGTTCCCCGCCGCCCACAGGGACGGTCCAGATGTCCGACAGACCGGTGCGGCGCGAGGTGTACGCGATCTCGGAGCCATCGGGCGACCATTCCTCAAACGACTCGTGACCCTCGCCGACCAGCTCGCGCGCCTCGCCGCCATCGAGGGCCTGGACCGACAGGATTCGCCGTCCCTCTTTGACCTGGAAATAGGCAAGCTGCGTCCCGTCGGGCGACCAGAACCCTACCTCGACATCCGGCGTGGCCAGCTGCGTTCTGACCTGGCCGCCATCAGCATTCATCATCATGATGTCGGGTTGGCCGGAGCCGATTTCGACATACATGATGCGCGATCCGTCAGGCGACCATTGCGGAAGGACCGCCACACCGACGCCTTCTTGGGTCAGCAACACCTCATCCCCACCGGCCGCCGGGACCTTGGCGATGAACGGCGGCCCTCCCAGGTCTTTCGTGAAGGCAATCCACTCCCCGTCAGGCGACCAATCGATGTTGCCTACGTCGTCCACACTCGCCGATACCTGCGTGGCCCCACTCCCGTCGGTGCTGGTCACCCATACCGCTTCCGACGAACCGGGCCCGCGTCCGTACGCCAATCGCGTCCCGTCAGGTGAGTACTGCGGGTTCCAGTACTGGTCGGCCTCTGGTGTCAGAACGGTCCATTCCAACTCGTCGCCGTCGTCACCACCGCAAGCGACCATGACGGCGGCCGCCATGAGGATCGGAGCCAATCTCTTAGGCGAAACGGAGCCGCGACTCGTCGTCGTCATAAAATCAATCCTTTTGTGTCAAAAGGGCGTTCAACGCCTGTCCCAACTCTTCGGCGATGACCTGAACCACCTCGTTCTGCACCGCCAGCACGTCGTCGACGTCCCGCTCGTACGTCTGGGTCCACAAATGTCGCAACGTGCCCGGGTCGACCATCTGCACGTTGATACGCATGCGGTCGCCGTCCCGAAACACCGTCCCCTCCACGAGCGCCTGCACGCCCAGCTCGCGGGCAATATCCCCTGTCTTTTCGGTGGTCCCGCGATACCGCATCACGGCCGAGCGAGACACCACACCGACCACGTTGGCCTGTGCCAGCGCCGTGATCAGCGCATCGTGCATGGCGTCCACGAAAACCTCATCGCTGCCCGATAGATCCTGAATTGGGAGTACCGCGATCTGCTCGATGGCGCCTCCGCCACCGGCACCACGCAGCAGCATCGTTCCGGCTCCCGCCAGCACGATGACGGCGGCCGCCGCCGAGCCGATGAACATGCGGCGTGAGTGCCTTCTCGCGATAGGTGTCGCCCTGATGGGCCGCGTGTCCGTCGGCGTCATGCCACCGCTCGGCGTCGCACCGGTCTCCAGCATCGGCAGCATCTCTTCCGCCGTCTGCCAGCGGTCGGCCCTGTCCTTCTCGAGACAGCGCATGATCAGCTCGCCCAGCGCGGGCGACACGTGCGAACGCTTCTGGGTGATGTCTTCCGGCTGCTCCATGACATGCGCCGAGAGAATCGCCTGGGCGGTCTTCTTGTCGAACGGCGGCTCGCCGGTGAGCATCTCGTACGCGAGCGCTCCCACCGCATAGATGTCCGACCGGTGATCGATGTCCGCTTCGCCCATCGCCTGTTCGGGCGACATGTAGGAAGGCGTGCCGAGTGCGACACCGACGGTGGTGAGCTTTTCCCCACCCGCGGCGCTCACAGCCTTGGCGACGCCGAAGTCGGTCACCATTGCGTGGCGCCCACTCAGCATCACGTTGTCGGGCTTGATGTCGCGGTGCACGATGTTCCGCTCGTGCGCGTACGCGAGCGCGTCCACCACCTCCCGCAGAATCCGCACGGCCTCACCGATGGGAAGCCGCCCCTCGCGCCGCAGCTTGTCACGCAGCGACTCACCCTCGACGAAGGGCATCACGTAGTAGAGAAACCCGCCTACCTCGCCTGAATCGTGCAGCGGGAGGATGTGCGGATGCGACATCTGGGCGATGAT
Organism: Gemmatimonadota bacterium; assembly: GCA_036679645.1. Classification (GTDB taxonomy): domain Bacteria; phylum Gemmatimonadota; class Gemmatimonadetes; order Gemmatimonadales; family GWC2-71-9; genus JADFNB01. The sequence continues at coordinate 20,057 of JAZDCY010000079.1, forward strand.
GTGGATCTCGCGCGGGAACCGGTCGCCACCCAATGCGGCTGCCAGTTCCGGGCGCAGCACCTTCAGCGCGACCTGGCGATCGTGCTTGAGGTCCCGGGCGAGATAGACTGTCGCCATCCCGCCCTGACCGACCTCCCGGTCGATCTCGTAGGACCCTGAGAATGCCTCGCGGACCCGATCGATGGTTTCCGACACGGGCGTGAAGTTATCACCCCACCACCCCAAACGCGAGTGATCTAGTCGGAGATAATTCTCCTAGCGAATGGGCTCTTCGGTACCCGCAGGGGAGAGCGCCTCGGGCGCCCTGTCGAACTCGGCGTCTCCGGTTTGCGCACGCATCCCCTCGATGATCCCGCGCACGCGCTCCATCAACGCATGACGGTCCTCGTAGTCCATTCCCGCTGTGTCGATCGGGTCGGCAAACATGATGGTGATGGGCCGCGGCCTGAGCAGTAGCGACCCCTTGGGCAAGATGCCGAACGTCCCGGCACAATAGCACGGAACCACCGGCACCTGGGCCGCTATAGCGAGTACGAACGGTCCCTTCTTGAACGGCAACAGGCGCCCGGTACGCGACCGTGTTCCCTCCGCGAAAACGACGGTGCTGAGCCCGTCCCGGATCCACCCGGCGACATCCTCGTACGACTCGATCGCCTTGGCGCGGTTCTGCCGATCGATGTAGATGTGACCCGCCGCTTTCATTGCCCGGCCCAGCAGCGGAATCTTCTGCATCTCCTTCTTGGCGACGAAGCGGAGCGTGCCGGGAATGGTTCCCGCAAGGGCGATGATGTCGAACCACGACTGGTGGTTCGAGATGTACACGACCGGGCGATCCTGGGGCACACGCTCGAAGCCCACGTGCGTGACCGGGGTGCCCGCTGCCCTGAGTTGCGACTTGGACCAGTTCCGCGCCGCGCGATCGTAGATACCACCCGTGCGATGTCTGGTACCGAACAGCGCCGCGATCACGACGGCACTCGCCCAGTAGGCCGTGGAGAAAGGGACGGTGATGTAGAAGGCGATCGAACGGAGAAGTGACGTCATTCAGAAATGCGAAAACCCGTGCGGAGTTTCGACGATCTTCCCCTCTCGCTCGAGACGAACTCCGCTTCCCTGTTCCACTCTACCGATCCTCGTGAGGCCAAGCTCGAACTCCTCTTCAAAGACGCGCGTCCCTTCATCTTCAATAACTCCATTGGGAATCGCGACCAACAGCTCGTACTCTTCCCCGCTCGCGACTCCCGTCTGCCATGCAACACCGTCGATCAACGGTACTCGATCGACATCGATCGCGCAGCACACGCAGGATGCGGCGGCAATGTGCCCGGCGTCGCCGGCAAGTCCGTCGCTGATGTCGATCATCGCCGTGGCGCCGCGGTCGCGCAGCCACCGCGCTTCCCGTACACGCGGGACGGGATGAGCGAACCGATCGCGGTATGACGCACCGGGCTCTTCTCCACGCTGCCACGCCTCGACGGCCGCCCGCGGGCCGCCGAGTTGGCCCGTCACGAAGAGTTCGTCTCCGGCGGAGGCATCAGAGCGGCGCACCGGTCGTTGCACACGCCCAACGCAAACGACGTCGAGCACGACTGAATCGCTCCGCACCAGATCCCCACCCCACACGACGGCCCCAACGCTCGCCGCCGCATCGGCAAGACCGGCCGAGATCTCCTGGAGGAACGCATCCGCATCGGCCGACGGGACACCGATACTCACGATGATGCCCGCCGGGTCCGCGGCGACTGCAGCGAGATCTGACAGCGCGCCGGCGCATGCACGCCAGCCAATCTCGACCGGTTCGAGCCACTCCCTCCGGAAATGTCGATCCTCGATTGCCATATCGGACGTGAGCGCCACTTGCTCGCTTCCGAGCATCACGATTGCCGCATCATCACCGAGCCCGGCGCCGCGCTCGCCAATACGGCGCCAGATGGCGCGTAGACGGTCGGACTCCGCACCCGGCCCGAGCGGCGTGAACTTCTCGTGCGCATTCATGGGATGAGCGCGTGGCGCGCAAACCGCGCGACGCCGGCCTCTGTAGCCACCCAGAGGTACGGTCCGCTGACCGCGA
>JAZDCY010000008.1:0-7186 GCA_036679645.1 Gemmatimonadota bacterium
CGCAGTTCCTGCTCGAGCCAGTACGCGTAGGCCAGCACCGGCGCCCACACGAGCCGCACGTTCCCCGAGCCAGCCGTGACCCCTCCCACCCGCATGATCTCGAGCAGGTGGTTGGCTTCGGTGTCGCGTGGCTGGAGGTGTTCGAGGTACTCGCGGGTCGAGTCGATCTGATACGCGAGCGCGTCGACGTACTCGCACACTTTACCGCCGGCGAAGTGATCGACTACCCGCATGACGAGGAACGCGCCCAGCGCATGGCCGCTCTCACCGCCAGTGGCCGATGCCGCGCGTTCGAGGAGGGCTTCGTGGAGATGGCCGGCAGCCGGTGCGTCGGCCTCGGCCTCGGTCCACTCGTCTGACTGTCCGATGGCGTGCTCCCGCATGACACTAGTATGTCGCTCGATCGGGTATGGTGGCAAGGAGTCGCTTTTTGCCACCGCCGTGTGGTCAATTGATGACACCCGCCGATGCGGGCATTGCATGCTGTTATATGCGTAACGGATATACCATCATCGAGTCAGTGCTCGCCCTCACACTGCTGGGGTTACTGCTGCTGATCGCGGTTCCGCTCACGAGCGGTTGGCGGGATCGCGCGGCCGTGCACCGGGCAAGCCTCGAGCTGGCCGCGTTTTACCACGCGGCGCGGCACGCGGCGGCGCTTCGCGCCACGCGTGTAGCCATCACGTTTGGGACGGACTCCATCGCTGCGGTCTACGAGGGGGTAACGGACTCGACATTTGCCGTACGGCCGGGCCCGGGGAGATTCGGGGTCCAGCTCACGGCATCGAATTCCGTCGTGCGGATAGCCCCAAGTGGGTTGGGTTTCGGCGCGGCGAACACAAAACTGTTGCTCAGGCGCGGGGCCGCGGTCGAGTCACTGACGACGTCACGACTTGGGCGGCTGCGACGCTGGCCGTGAAGGTCTACTCGGGAGCGAGTTTGATGTCTTCTGCCAGGAACACCAGGGTCTGTCGCCGGGACACCGAGCTCGAGAATGCCTCCGTAACGGCGGGATCAATCACCGAGCCGGCCAGCTCCTGCAGCCGTTCGGCGGCACCCTCGCGTCCCAACCTGTCCTGATACGGACGGTTGGACGTCAACGCGTCGAAGATCTCGGCAGCGCAGATGACGCGCGCGCCAACGGGAATATCCTCGCCGGCCAGACCGTCAGGGTAACCGGTTCCATCCCAATGCTCGTGATGGCCGCGCACAAACTGGGCAACTGGACCCAGGTGCGTAAACGGTGCGAGAATTTCGGAGCCCACGATCGAATGCTGCTTCACGTGCTCGTACTCATTAGGAGTGAGCGGGCCCTTTTTGAACAGCACCGCCTCGCGCGTCCCGATCATACCGAGATCGTGCAGCCGGCCGGCCAACCGAATCGTTTCGACCTCGTCATCCGCCAGGCCCATCTCGTGGGCGATGCTCGCCGAGTACGCCGCGACGCGTGCGGAGTGTCCGCTCACGAAGTCATGTTTCTCTTCCAGCACGTTGATCAGGGCCTCGAGGGTCGCGATCGTCATTTGCTGGACGCGCTGCTTCTCGTGTTGCAGTTCCTCGGTCTTCCGGCCGACCTCCTCCTGGAGCCACGTGTTGATTCCGCGACTCTGGAGCATCGTGTCACGCCGGCGCAGGGCACGGTCGACGGCCGCCCCGAGGTCGCTCAGCTCGATCGGTTTGGTGAGATAGTCGTAGGCGCCCCGCTGCATGCAGATCGCTGCACTGGAGGCGTCTCCCAGCCCTGAAAGCATCAAGATTGCCAGATCGGGGTCGGCGTCCAGCGCCTCGGGCACGAGATCGGCCCCGCTCATCCCGGGCATCCGGACGTCGAGCAGCATGAGGCTCACGTCGCCCCGGCGGAGACGGTTCATCGCGTCAACGCTGCAGGACGCGGTCTGCACCCGAAAACCGCGCCGATGGAAGTAGTGCGATAGGGCGTTGCGCAGCGGCTCTTCGTCGTCGACTACGAGGACCTGTGTCGGCTGTTCGCTCATGGTCACGCCAGGGATGGGACATCCCAGGGCCCGGATCGCCGCATGTGGCGCAGGCCAGGACGGCGGCGCTCCCAGCAGCGCGCGGCGTCACCCTAGTTTTCGGCCGGTTGGCCCAGCGCCTGAAGCGCCTCGTCACGGAACCGCTCGAGCATTCTCGGATGCTCGGCGTACTCGGGCCGATTGGTAGCTCGCTCGGCCTCGTACGCCTCCAAGAACGTCCGCCGGGCGGCCCGCAGCGCCGCCTGATCCCCACGTTCCTCGGCGACCTCTGCCCGCAGGATGATGGCGTAGAGATGGGTGGGCGCGCTCAGCGCGATCGTATCAGCTTGTGCGAGCGTGGCATCGTACACGCCGCTCACCAGATTGATGAGACCAACGTGATAACGGGCGTCGGTGTCCAACGCGCCTACCAAGCGGTAGGCTTCGAGCGCCATGGGTGAGAAACCGGTGACGGTCTGCTGATCCCCGTTTTCGGCGGCCGTCATGATCCGATTGAACAAGGCATCGGCCCGCTGCCGCGGGGACATCTGGCTGATGTCCGGCGCGCGGCCAGCCGCTGCGCTGGGGCCGGGTCTCGCAGCTGGTGGGGCATTGCCGCCAGGGTTGAGTTGCGTAATGGCGACGACGATGAGCAGGGCCACCACCGCGCCTCCCGCGATGACCCACGGCACCGATCCCGTGTGCGATCCCGCCGATGTGCCGGTGGACCGTGCGCCGCACGCATGACAAAACCGCGCGCCGGGGCTGAGCGCCGCGCCGCACGAACTACACGACGATCCGGAAAGCTGGCTACCGCATGTGCTACAGAACTTGCCGCTCGCGTCTGCGCCGCAGCGAGGACATTTCATGTCGATTTTCTCCCGGGAACCGCGTGTGGAGCGCAATGTAACACTACGCCGTGACCCGAAAGACTAGAGGCACCGTGTTCCGCAGTACGCTGCTGGCCGCACTAATGGTCGTGACGGTCGGACCGGCTAGTGCCGAGACGCAGCAGGCTCGCGTGATTCGTGGCCGCGTGGTTCTGAGCAGAGATAGCCTGCCACTCTCAACGGTGTTCCTGCACGTTGTCGGGACCGGCGTGACCACTCTCTCGGACGGCGCAGGCCGATTCGAGTTGGCGGCAGTGCCTGCCGGTCCGTTGCGCATAGCGTATCGCCGGATCGGGATCGTATCCGACACGGTGACCGTGCTGGCGGGGCGCGATACGCTGACGGTTTTCGCGCAACCGGCATCGGTAACACTCGCCCCGTTGATCGTCGTCGGTGAGCGGGTCCTGGCCCGGGAACGTTTCGAGTCGCTGGCCCAGACCTCTACCGTGACCCTCGAGCCGCGCGATATGCGTCAGACCCCGGGGTTCTTCGAGGCGGATGTCATTCGGGTCGTGCAGCTGCTGCCGGGGTCGATTGCCAAGAACGACTATACGACCTCGTACAATGTCCGCGGCGGGGAGGCGGACCAGAATCTCATTCAGCTCGACGGCATCACGGTATTCAACCCGTCGCACCTGGCGGGACTCTTCAGCACGTTCGATGCGAATGCGGTGAGCCGGGTCGACTTCCTGACGGGCGGATTCCCGGCCCGCTACTCGGGGCGGCTGAGCAGCGTTCTCGATATCTCGTTACGCGAAGGGAACCGCGAACGGACCTCGGTTTCCGGCAAGGTTTCCCTGCTCTCGAGCAAGTTGCTGGTCGAGGGCCCGATCAGGAGCGGGGGCGGGGGCGCTACGTATCTCGTGGGAGCCCGTCGTACTTATGCCGACGCGGTAGTGAGCGCTGTCACTAGCGAGGTCCTTCCGTATTACTTCGCGGATCTCGTCGGCAAGGTCACCTATCCATACGGTGACGGCGGGTCGGTCTCAGCGACGGCGTACTGGGGTCGCGACGTGCTCGATTTTGAGCTGGTGCGCGCCCGACCAGGGCGGGACCAGGTCCGGCTCGCCTTCGATTGGGGCAATCGCCTGGGCGGTGTTACGTGGCGCCATCGGCTGGGCACGGCCGGGGTCGAGCATCGGATTGGGATCAGTGAGTTCTCGACAACCCTGGGCTTGCTTCCCAACTTCGCGCGGTTTGACAACGATGTCAGGTTGCTCAGCGCGCAGTCTACCGTCACGCTGCCGGCTCTCGCTCGGCACCACGTACGGACCGGCATTGCCCTCGAGAGCTTCCGCATGAACTACCTTATCTCGAGCACCACTCTCGAGACGACGTTCTTCCGTGCGCGCTACACGCCAACCGTGCTATCGGCCTTCATAGACGATCAATGGAATGCAACCGGACGGGTGCTGATACGACCGGGACTGCGGCTCGAGCGCGTGAGCGACGCTGCATTCACCGGCCTGTCGCCGCGCGTGGCGTTCAAAGTTTTCCTCGGAGCGAGCGATGCAATCACGGGCTCAGCCGGACGCTACTATCAAGCCATCCACTCGATACGCGATCAGGAGTTGCCGATCACGATCTTCGAATTCTGGATCGGCGCCAGTCAATTCATTCCCGTTGCACGGTCCGATCACCTCGTCATAGGCTACGAACGATGGTTCGGCCGCGATATCCAACTTTCGGTCGAGGGATACCGCAAGACATTCCACAACCTGGTGACACCCAACCGCGAGCAGGACTTGCGCGTCGACGGTGACGAGTTCATTCCCGCGCAGGGAGACGCGTGGGGCGTAGATGTGCTGTTGCGCCGGCACGTGGGGAGACTGCGAGGGTGGATTGCCTACGGATTCACCAAGACCATGCGCGAGTCACGCGGTGTGGAATTCGCGCCGGCACACGATCGTCGGCACTCGCTGAATGTCGTGCTCCTGACTCCCGGCCCGCTCGGTAGTGACATGGGTATCCGATGGGGGCTTGGCTCGCCGCTCCCGTACACTGGGTTCATCGGAGAGTGGGATCACCGGCGCTACAGCGCCGCGAGCCATACGTTCGACGACCTCGATCAAGAGCCGATCAGCACAGAGATCAACGGCGAGCGGTACCCAACGTATTCCAGGCTGGATGTGAGCGTCCGGTGGGATTTCGATCGATGGGGCATACGGTGGGAGCCGTACCTCCAGGTCGCGAACGCGTACAATCGCCGGAACGTATTTCTATATTTTTTCGATTTTCTCGACGTACCGGCAACACGCACCGGTGTCTCACAGCTCCCGTTCCTACCAACCTTCGGGATGGAGTTTTCTTTTTGAGGGCCGCCGCCCGCTGCCCCGTGCTACCACTCCCGGGGCCAGTTGCCGCTGTGCGTCAGTGCGGGGTCGCGTTCGTGTTCCTGCTACCAACGCTGGTCGCGTGCGAGCTTACGGAGATCACCGTGCCACCCGGAGAACCGGTCGTGATCGTGCAGGCGGTCCTCTCGCGCACACGCCCGACGCAATTCGTGATCGTCGAGGAGTCGCTCACAGGCTCGGGTCGCGGACCCACCGGCGACGTCATACCGCCTGCAGAACCCCGCATTCCCATCACCGGCGCACGCGTGCAGATAACCCACCTCACGCCGGCGAATTGCGCGTTACCGACGGTCCAACTCGACGCGCTGGCAGACACGAGCGGCCTGTACACGACCGCCTCACTGTGCCAACTCGATCCGGGCGACCGGCTTCTTCTGCGAGTTGAGACTCCAGACGGTATCGTCGTCACCGGAGAAACCCAGATTCCCGGCGCAGAGTCGGTCTCGGTGCGTGTGGGCGACGACACCGCACGCTTCGAGTTTCAGGAATTGGTGCTCGATCGGGAGCGGGATACGTTGCGCATTGGGATCGAGCCAATCCTCGCTCGTGCCATGCAAATCGAAATCAGGCGGGCGGATCGGCAGGATGATCTTGCCCTCTTCCTGTTTACCGATACGCTGGGCGTAGCGCTCGCGGGGAACCTGGTCAACCCCTTCGAGGGGGACTCGGGCGAAACGGTGTTCCGCGCCGGACGGACATACCTGCTGACAATCGCTGTGACCGACAGCAACTATTTCGATTTCATTCGATCGCGCAGCGATCCGTTCACCGGCAGGGGATTCATCAACCGTCTCGAGGGTGGCACGGGAGTATTCGGGAGCGTAGAAGCACGCTCGTGGGTGTTGCGAGTAGTCGCCGGTGTCGATGACCCGCGAGAGGGAACGTATCGGGTGCAGGGACGCGTCCGCGGTGTTGACATAGATCTCCAGCTCGAGCTCTTCCTCGACGATCTGGAGCCAGGAGGGTTTTCCGCTTTCGTAGAGGGGGCGTGGATCGAGGGCGACGTGCGGCGCAGCGCCGACGGCACGTTCGACGAGGCACGCGGCCAGGACGACGACTTTGTCATGCACTTCACGGTCCCGCTCTCCCGTTCGCTGCCAGTTGAGTATGGCTGGAGCGGCACGCGGGCTCCCGGTGGCCAGCCGTTCGACGTGACGGTGACCCAGGTGATCCAGGGTGAGGTGAGGACACTTGCCTCTACTCTCACCGCACGGCAGACGTCAGGCCCGCGCTGACAGCGTGCGGTCGTGGGTGGTGGCTGGGATAGGCAGGCATTAACGTAGCCCTCTATGGAGAGTGAATCGCATAGAAGCGGGGCGTTCGATCCGGCGCTCAGCGAGATTCAGGCGCGCCAGCTGGGAGAACTGGCCCGTGGCGAGAGCCGGTGGGACGTGCTCCTAGAGGTCGCGCGCGATGACGAAATTGGCGTTTTGCGCGGTCGAATCCACTTTGTGGGCGGGAACATCCATCGTCTGTCCGGGTGGATCTTCCTCGAATGGTCCGCCAAGGACATCGAGACCCGTTTCGGGGAATTTTCGGCGCAAGAGCTGTGGAATCTTCTCGATTCAATAGGCTGAACCACGGGTCGTCTCCGTTACCTTTCTAAACTTTTGCATCGCCATTTTCTGATTGGGCTCGCTGCGCTGATTGCCCCTGTGCGAGGTATCCTCGCTCAGGGGCCTCCGGTAGTGGATACGATTGTCATCGAGACGCGCAACCTCTTTTCGCACGACGAGGCCCGTGCCAGCGTCCTGTTCAAGATCACTAACGCCATTCGTTTCACGACGCAGGACTACGTGGTCCGCCGCGAGTTGTTGTTTCGAGCTGGAGAACCGTACGACTCGGCGCTCGTCACGGAGACCGAGCGGAACTTGCGGACGCTTGGGATTTTTAGGGACGTGTCCATCGACACGGTCCGACTGAACGGACGTCTCGCGGTCCGCGTGGTCACCGCAGACGGCTGGAGCAC
>JAZDCY010000080.1:0-2214 GCA_036679645.1 Gemmatimonadota bacterium
GAGCCGAACAGGATCATCCGCTCGGGCAGGCAGGCATCGAGGACGCGCGCGACGATCTCGGCGACGGTCTCGTCGCTGAGCTTGCCGAAGGAGGATTCGGGTGCCGTACGTTGCTCGGTCACAAGGCGGGAGCCCCGCGTCTTTGGTGATGATGCGTTCGTTCCGAGCTGGGACTCGGATCCCGACGCATTCCCTCCGCCCCCTGCCTCGACCCAATCATCAACTTCGGAGAGCCGGAACCGCAGAAGCCGCCCGACCCTGCGAGCCGGAAGGCCCTTCGCCTCAACCCAGCGGTAGACGGAGTCCTTTCCCACCTGAAGGTGGGTGGCCACTTCCTCTACGCCTACCCAGCGTTCATCGGGCGCCATGTCAACCCTCTAGCATCGACTCTTCAGTACGAATACATACGAAACCCAACAAAAGTAGAGACCCTTGGAGACTACGTGTCAAGGGGGGCGGTCGGCGCGCAACGCTTTCGCCTGAACCCCCGTCTATAGAAATAGCTGTCACGGGAGATGCGACATGACAGGACGCATGAGATATCCGATCGGGACAATTGCCATTGCGGCGATCGCGCTCTGGGGATGGGGATGCGCAACCGGGAGCGCCGAACGCACGGAGCCGTCGTGGCAGGCGACCGTGGACACGGTTGGCGACACCATCGTCGTCCATACTACGGGCGGGAGCGTGTGGGGCGACACGATGGGCCTCACCCCCGAGCTGACGATCGGTGTCCTGGACGGAGCAGACGAGTACATGTTCGGCAATATCCAGGCGTTTGCCCTTGGTCCGGCCGGCAACGTCTACGTCCTGGATCGGCAGGTTCCGGTACTGCGCGAGTACGACGCAACCGGTACCTACGTGCGCGACATAGGGCGGGAAGGGGGCGGTCCGGGTGAATACGAGCGGCCCGCCTCCCTCGCCATCCTGCCCGACGGTCGCATGCTCGTACGCGATCCGGGCAACGGCCGCATCAACGTGTACGACGCGGAGGGGACGAGCTTCACTAGCTGGCGTCTGCCCAGCGGCGGGACGTTCAACACGAGCCGGCCGTTGTATATCGATCGCTCGGGCAATAGCTACACGATGGTGCTGCTCGAGGCCGGTCAGACACCTTGGCGTTGGCGGCGAGGCCTAGCTCACTTCACGGCGGAAGGCAACCTCGCCGACACGCTTCCCGTTCCCACGTGGGACTACGAGCAGCAGATCGTCACTGCGGAGCGCGAAGGCAGCTCCAGCTCTAGCTCCGTTCCATACACACCGCAGGTACTCTGGACCTTCAGCCCGCTGGGATACTTCGTTGCCGGGCTGAGCGACAGCTACCGAATCGATCTCTTTCGGGTGGACCAGCCACGGCTGCGGATCGAGCGGAACTGGGAGGCAGTGCCCGTACTCTCGGACGAACGCGCAGAGCGCGAGCACTCGATCATCGAGAACTTCAAGCGCAACTATGGCAGCTGGCGGTGGAACGGGCCGCACATCCCCGACACCAAGCCACCCTTCAACGACATCACGGTGGACTCCGAGGGACGGATCTGGGTCCGTGTGTCGCAGCGTGGTTACGCGTACCGGTCCGCGCAGGAGGCGCAAGAGGAAGAAGGCCGCACCGGTCGTCCGCAACGGCGCTTCCGAGAACACGTGGTATTCGACGTGTTCGAGCCCACGGGCCGATTCCTCGGTACTGTGCGCGCGCCAGACGAGTTCCAGACGTATCCGGCCATCGTGACTTCGGGCGATACGGTCTGGGCGACGACGGAGGACGAGCTGGGGGTCGCACGCCTCGTGCGCTTCCGACTCACGCCCGCCACCGCCGAGTAGGCGACGGGATTGCTACTCAACGCAGATCGGCGTGATCGCGCGGTTGTCGCACCTATGGACAAGGGGCCCGCGAACGCTCTATTCAGGGGGGACGTGCCTCAAAGCTCGTCCCGCGGGTGCGGAACCGATCTCCTGCCGGAGCACGCTTCGATGCAGAAACAACCCCTGATCCTCCTCGCGATCCTGTGCGGGTCGTTCCCGTCTCCTACTGCTGCGCAGACATACTACCCGGCGGGCGGGAATTGGGCGCATCGTCGCCCGACGCAGGTCGGCATGGACTCCCTCATGCTCGCCGAGGCGGTCGCGTTTGCGCGCGCGAACGAGAACGCCGCGGGGCCGGACCTCCGCGAATACCTCGAGAGCCGGTTTCGCGACGATCCGTATGGCGAGTTACTG
>JAZDCY010000081.1:0-2727 GCA_036679645.1 Gemmatimonadota bacterium
CGAGGCCAGGATCCTGCGCCTCTACTTCGGCCTCGACGGCGAGGAACCGATGACGCTCGAGGAGATCGGCGGGATGCTCGGCATCACGCGCGAGCGGGTCCGGCAGATCAAGGAGAAAGCGCTGGCGAGACTCCGCCATGTGAGTCGCGCCCGCGCATTGGAGAGCTTCTTAGCGTGAGCCGTGAGCGGTAGGGGCGCACGGCGTGCGCCCCTACCGCTCACCGCGCACGGTCTCCGTTATATTTCCCCCGTGAAACTAGGTGTTGTCTCCCTCGGCTGTGACAAGGCGACCGTCGATTCGGAACGTCTCGTCGGTGACCTGGTCGGGCACGGCGCGCGTGTCGTTTCCGAGTTGGCTGATGCCGACGTCGTGCTCATCAATACCTGTGGCTTCATCGACGAGGCCAAACGCGAGTCGATCGAAGCACTGCTCCAGGCCGCTTCGCTTAAACAGAGTGGCGGCGTCAAGGCGGTCGTCGCGGTCGGGTGCCTGGTCCAGCGGTATCAGGACGACCTGCGACGCGACATGCCGGAGATCGACCTCTTTCTCGGGTTCTCCGACCTGCACAAACTCGCGCCCGAACTGGCGGCGCGTGGGCTGATTGAAGATCCGGTTGCCGATCACCCCGGGGTTCGCGCATACCTGGGTGATGGGCCGCATGTGCGCTACCTCAAGATCTCCGAGGGCTGCGATCACACTTGCGCGTTCTGCGCCATTCCCCTCATGCGTGGTCGCCACCGGTCCGAGCCACTCGAGCGGCTGATCCGGGAGGCACAGCAACTCGAGGAGCAGGGAGCCAAAGAGGTCAATCTCGTCGCCCAGGACCTGGGACACTACGGACGGGACCTGGGCTCGACCGGTCCGAAACTACCCGACCTGCTCGAAGCGCTGCTGCGCGAGACATCCATCCCGTGGTTCCGGTTGCTCTATGTGTACTCGGCCGGGCTCACGGAACGGGTTGTCGAGTTGCTCGCCGGGGAACCGCGCATCGTTCCCTATCTTGATCTGCCCATTCAGCACGCGTCGGACCGCATGCTGCAGCGCATGCGCCGGCCCGAACGCCAAGAGAGTATCCGTCGCAAGGTGGAATGGCTCCGGGAGGCGCTCCCCGACGTCGAGGAGATCCAGTTCGAGCGGCTCGGCGTCTTCACGTTTTCGCCCCAGGAAGGGACGTGCGCCGCCGACTACGAGGACGACGTGCCGGACGAGATCAAGCGCGACCGGCAGGACGAGTTGTTGGAGATGCAACGGAGCATCTCGGAGGATCGGCTGGCCCGCTACGTCGGCCGTGAGACGAACGTGCTCATCGACGCCGTCACCAATCCCGACGCGGACGGTGCAACCCATCTCGGCCGGGTGGTGTGGCAAGCGGACGACGTGGATGGCATCACGCACCTACGGCAGGGCGGCTGGGCCCGGCCGGGCTGCTTTGTACGCGCACGGATCGAGCGCAACGAGGACTACGATTTTCACGCGATCGCTATCGAGCGCGCTGATTCTTAGCGGCGCGCTTGCCGGGTGTGCCCGTACGGCGCCGTCGCCACGGGGCCTCAGTGCCGAGCCAGATCTGCGGGTGGGACTCGTCGTCAACGCGGCGCGGGCACGCATTGGAGCCCAGGGGGACGTTGCGGCGGTACAGGGTGGGCGCCCCGCGTTTCGCCTATCGGATGGCGAGTCGGTCACGCTGACCGCCGAGGGGCGTGCGGTGGTCGTCGATGACGGGGACAGGCGACGCTTTGAGCATCTCTCGTTTGTGAGTCTGCGTCACGATCGGTTCGTGACAATAGATGGGCGTCCCTTCCGCGGAGCCATCGAGGTCGTGGCGCGCGACGGTCAGCTCACGTTCGTGAACGTCGTGTCGCTCGAGGAATACCTCGTGGGTGTCGTGAACGCCGAGATGGGCCCGCGCGGGCCCGCCGAACGCGCCGCCCTCGAGGCCCAGGCCGTCGTCTCGCGCACCTACGCGCTCGCCAATCGCGGCCGGTTCGGCAGCGCGGGGTACGATCTCCTGGCTGGCGTGTCCGATCAGGTATACGGAGGTGTGGAACGCGAGACTGCCAGTGGCCGTGCGGCCGTGCGCGCTACAGCCGGTACGGTACTCACATACCGGGGACGACTCATCGCACCGTTCTTCCACTCCACGTGCGGCGGACGCACCGCTGATCCGGAGGAATCGTTTCAGAGCGTCCGTGCGCGGCCGTACCTGCGGTCGGTGTCGGATCGCAAACCCGGCGGATTCTATTGCGATATCTCGCCGCGTTTTTCGTGGCGCGTCGAGTGGGACGGTGCGACGCTGCGGGATATATTGCGGCGTACTGTACCGGGCACGTTGGGGATAGATGCGGACGTGGCGGGAGTCCTGCGGGATGTGTATGTGCGCCGGACGGGCCGGTCGGGGCGTGTGACCGACCTGCGGATCGTCGTCTCAGATGGGGAGGTGCCCGTACCCGGTTGGGCGGTCCGGCGGGTACTCGAGACGCCCGAGGGCTCCGTATTGGGCGGGAGCTCGGTCGAGATACAGGGCTCACACGAGGGCGATCGGCTGACACGACTCACGGTGACAGGACGTGGATGGGGCCACGGGGTGGGGATGTGCCAATGGGGGGCCGTCGGCCGCGCCCGCGCCGGCCAAGATGCGGACACAATTCTTCACACCTATTTTCCGGGAACAGATCTTGTTCGCTGGTACTAGTCCATCACAACGCTTAGCCTCTGCGGTCTCTGCG
>JAZDCY010000082.1:0-15120 GCA_036679645.1 Gemmatimonadota bacterium
CACGAAGATGACGATATTGCTGATTGCTCCAATAGCGATGGAGGAGGGGCTGCGGTTTGCGATTCGGGAAGGCGGCCGGACGGTAGGCGCCGGGGTAGTGACGAAGATCATCGAATAGGGTAGTGAGAGACGTCCAATGGCGCGAGACAAAGTCATAATGGAATGCACCGACTGTAGGAGTCGGAACTACTTCACGACGAAGAACCGGCGGACGCACCCGCAGCGTGTCGAGTGGAAGAAATTCTGCTCGCGCTGTGGAGCGCACCGGTTGCACAAGGAGACGAAGTAGCGGTGAACGGGGTCGTATCGTTCGCCCAGCGCTCCGGAACCTACGTGCGCGAGGTGCGGGCGGAGGTGCGGAAGGTCACGTGGCCGACGTGGATCGATCTGCGGCGCACGACGATAGTGATCGTGATCTTCGTCATCGTAGTCGGCTTGATCATCGGGCTCATGGACTGGGTTGCGTCCAAGATCCTGATCGACTTCTTCGGACAGATATTCGGGTGATCGGAACGGCCATGGATGCCAAGTGGTATGCCGTCCAGACGACGGCTGGTCATGAGAACAAGGTCCGGTCGCTGATCGAGCGTCGCATCAACGCCGACTCGAGAGCGGAAGAGGATCGGCTCATCCGGCAGGCACTGGTTCCGACCCAGCAAGTGGTCGAGATCAAGAACGGCAAGAAGGTAACCGTCGAGCGGAAGACGTTCCCTGGGTACGTGCTGGTGGAGATGGCGCTGAATCAGGAGACGACGCACGTCATCAACGGCATCCAGGGCGTGATCAAGTTCGTCGGGCAGGGCTGGACGCCGCAGGCGCTACGACAGGACGAGGTCAATCGGCTCCTCGGTATCGAGGAGAAAGTCGAGAATCAGGAGCCGGAAGAGGAGATCCCGTTCTTGGTCGGGCAAGTCGTGGAGATCATGGAAGGACCGTTCCTGGAGTTCTCCGGAACGGTGGAAGAGGTGCTCTCGGACAAGGGGAAGGTGCGTGTGAGCGTCAGCCTCTTTGGTCGGCCGACGACAGTCGAGTTGGACTACTTGCAGTTGAAGGGGCACTGAGGCGGGAAACCGAGCGGGCCGCCGCAACTGCGGCAGTGGGGACAGGGTGGGGGACCGCCCGCGCACACCACGGCGTTACGTGGGAGCTGAGGGACGCGGTGCGTCCCGGCGACGAGTGAGGAGTTGATGGCAAAAAAAGTCGTAGCCTTTGTCAAGCTGCAGGTACCAGCCGGCGCAGCAACGCCTGCGCCGCCTGTTGGCACCGCGCTCGGTCCGCACGGCGTCAACATCATGGATTTCTGCAAGCAATTCAACGCGAAAACGCAAAGCCAACCGGGCATGATCATCCCGGTCGAGCTGTCGATCTATAAGGATCGGACGTTCAGCTTCATCACCAAGACGCCGCCGGCCGCAGTGCTCTTGAAGAAGGAGGCAGGACTCGACAAGGGGTCGCCGGCGCCGAATCGGGAGAAGGTCGGCAAGGTGACATGGGAGCAGGTCCGCAAGATCGCGGAGACCAAGATGCCGGATCTGAATGCCGCCAATCTGGACGCTGCCTCGAGGATCATTGCTGGCACGGCGCGATCGATGGGCATCGAGGTGATGGACTAATGAGCCACGGCAAGAAGTTTCGGTCCGCTGCGGGCACGATCGACCGATCGGAGGCGCATGCGCCTCGCCCCGCGTTGGACGCGGTGCAAACGGCATCGTTCGCCAAGTTCGACGAGTCGGTCGACGTTGCGATCAACTTGGGCGTCGATCCGCGCCATGCGGATCAGATCGTTCGCGGCACCGTGGTTCTACCGCACGGGACGGGGAAGAGCATTCGTGTGCTGGTGCTGGCGCAGGGTGAGAAGGAGAAGGAAGCCGAGGCGGCCGGAGCGGATTTCATCGGGCCGGACTACATCCAGAAAATCAAGGATGGGTGGCTCGACTGCGACGTGATTGTGGCCACACCGGACATGATGGGTAAGGTCGGGCCGCTAGGCCGGATTCTGGGGCCCCGCGGGTTGATGCCGAACCCGAAGTCTGGGACGGTGACGATGGATGTCGCGAGCGCGGTCAAGGAGGTCAAGGCCGGCAAGATTGAGTTCCGTGTGGACAAGACGGGGAACCTCCACGCGCCGATCGGAAGGGTCTCGTTCTCACTCGAACAACTCGACGAGAACCTCAACGCATTTGTGGATGCCGTACAGCGCGCCAGGCCGTCGGCGGCGAAGGGGACCTACATCAAGTCGGTCACCGTTTCGAGCACGATGGGGCCCGGAGTTTCGGTAGACACCGCGGAGTATCGATGAATCGTACTGACAAGGCTGCGGTCGTCTCGCGTCTGCAGGAACGGCTCGGTCGGTTACCGAACGTGTACCTCACGGACTTTACCGGCATCGCGGTAAAACAGATGACAGATCTGCGGCGGCGGTTTCGGACGGCTGGGGTGGAGTACCTGGTGGTCAAGAACACGCTGGCTCAGCTCGCCTTGCGAGCCACTGACCTCAGCGTGCTGGCGAACGAGGACCTCACGGGCCCCACGGGATTCGTGCTGTCGGACGACGCAATCACGGCCGCGAAGATCATTGCGGATTTTCAGAAGGAGACGAATACGCTCACGGTCAAGTCTGGCTATGTAGACGGCTGCGCCGTGACGGCTGAAGACGTGCAGCGCCTCGCCAGGCTTCCCTCACGGGACCAACTCCTGAGCGAGTTCGCCAGCGGACTGCAGTCCCCGTTGCAGGGCCTGCTCGGTGTAATGAATGGCATGTTGACCCAGGTTGTTGGCGCCCTCGAGGCGCTTCGCGAGCAGCGCGCCACCGCTGCGTAGAACCGGTTGGAGAGAGCAATGGCGACCACGACTCTGAGCAAGGAAGAAATCCTCGACGCGATCAGCAACATGTCGGTGATGGAACTAGCCGACCTGATCGAGGCGTTCAAGGAGAAGTTCAATGTCACGATTGCGGCGGCGCCGGTCGCGGCGGCCCCGGCCGGCGGCGAGGCTGCTGCCGTGGTCGAGGAGAAGGTCGAGTTCACCGTCGTGCTGACCAGTGTCGGGTCGAAGAAGATCCAGGTCATCAAGGCTGTGCGCGAGGTGACGTCGTTGGGGCTGAAAGAGGCGAAGGATCTCGTTGACGGTGCCCCGAACAACGTCAAGGAGGGCATCTCGAAAGACGAGGCCGAAACCATCAAGCAGAAGCTCGAAGAGCAGGGTGCCACCGTCGAGCTGAAGTAGCGCGCGCCACGTGCTCGTCCATTGTGGGCGGGCTCGTTTCTGGCAACGCGTACTTCGGCCCGGACGGTATGACACCACACGACGACGTATTCGAATCATCCTGCTCGCAAAGCGAGCCCCGAACCCAGCCCTGTCGGACGGCAGGGTGGGACGGGGCCGTTTGCGCTGCGTGAGGATCGCTGATGAACACTAGGCTGCCGGTTATTTCGTTTGGGAAGCTGGAGGCGGGGATGCCGATGCCGCATCTCCTCGATATCCAGATACGGTCGTTCCGGGCCCTCCTCGCTCCCGAGGACGCCGGGTTCGCGCCCGACCTCGGGCTGAAGCGGGTCTTCAACGATGTCTTCCCCGTCACGGACGTAAACGGGAACTATTCGCTCGAGTTCGTGAAGTTCGCGCTCGGCCAACCCAAGTACACGGTCGAGGAGTGCATCGAGCGAGACATGACGCACTCTGCCTCGCTCAAGGCAACGCTGCGGCTCGTCGTACACGAGACACTAGAGAGCGGTGAGAAGCGCCCGTCGAACATCATCGAGAAAGAGGTCTATCTCGGTGAGCTTCCTATCATCACGCCGCTCGGCACGTTCGTGATCAACGGGGCCGAACGGGTTGTGGTCTCGCAGCTGCACCGGTCGCCGGGCGTCGTATTCGAGGAGTCGGTCCATCCCAACGGGCAGCATCTGCACAGTGCTCGGATCATTCCGTTCCGCGGATCGTGGGTCGAGTTCACGGTGGACATCCACGACGTCATCTACGTGCACATCGACAAGAAGAAGAAATTCCCCGCGACCGCACTCCTGCGAGCGTTCGGATACGGATCGAACAGTGATGTTCTGGGTCTGTTCTACGCCACGAGGTCGATTGACCTCACGAAACAGCTAGGCGAACGTGAGTTGCGCCGCGGTGTGCTCGGATCGCTGATCGCGGAGGATATTGCCAATCCCGATGGTGAGGGCGATCCGCTCGCGCGCGAGGGGGATGAGATGACCCCGGAGCGGTACGAGGCCCTGCGGACGGCCGGGGTGAAGAAGATCCGAGCCTTCGCGCGATACCAGGCAATCGATGTCCGGGATGACGATCGTCCGACGACAATTCGCGACGCGGACGAGAAGCCGATTCTCGCCTTCGATGTGCCGGACCCGGAGACGGGTGAGATGCTACTCGCCGCCGGTAAGGCACTGACCGACGCGGCGAAGCGGAAATTGAGCAAGGCGGGTGCGTACAAGGTGGACGTGCTGCTCTCGTCATCCCGCTCCGAGTCGGCGCTGATCAAGAACACGCTGGCCAAGGACCCGACCTCTACCGAGGCCGAGGCGCTCGAACAGATCTACGCGCTCCTCCGGCCGGGTGATGCCCCGAATCTCGAGACGGCCCGTGCGGCGCTCGAGCGGTTGTTCTTCAATCCCAGAAGGTATGACCTCGGTCGAGTCGGGCGGTACAAGATCAACCAACGTCTGAAGGTCCGTGTCCCAGAGACGCATACCGTGCTGACGGAGGACGACTTCATCGCGATCGTGCGGTACCTGCTCGAGTTGTCGGAAGGGCGAGGCCACACGGACGATATCGACCACCTCGGTAACCGCCGCGTGCGGACCGTCGGTGAATTGATCGCCAATCAGTTCTCGGTGGGGCTCTCGCGCATGGCGCGGCTCATCAAAGAACGGATGAGCATCAACAACGATCCCGAAAAGATCACGCTCGACGATCTCGTCAACGCGCGCACCGTGAGCGCAGTGATCCAGGCGTTCTTCGGCAGCTCGCAGCTATCGCAGTTCATGGACCAGACCAACCCGCTGGCGGAGCTTACACACAAGCGCCGCCTCAGCGCGTTGGGGCCGGGCGGTCTCACGCGAGAACGCGCGGGTTTCGAGGTGCGGGACGTCCATTACTCGCAGTACGGACGTATGTGTCCCATCGAGACTCCCGAGGGTCCGAACATCGGTCTCATCACGAGCCTGTCGACATACGCGCGCGTGAATGATCTCGGGTTCCTCGAGACGCCGTACAGGCACGTCCGGGACGCGCACGTGACAGAGGACATCCGGTGGTTGTCGGCATCCGAAGAGGAGGAGTACGCGGTTGCGCAGGCGAACGCGCCGCTGGACGCGAAGGGCCGGTTCGTCCGCGACCTTGCGCTTTGCCGGAAACGCGATGACTACCCGCTGCTCGCGCCGGACCGCATCGACTTCATGGATGTGGCGCCGGAACAGCTCGTGTCGATTGCGGCCGCGCTGATTCCCTTCCTCGAGCACGACGATGCCAACCGCGCGCTCATGGGCAGCAACATGCAGCGCCAGTCGGTGCCGTTGCTCTTCCCCCAGGCGCCGTTGGTCGGTACGGGATTGGAGGAGCGAGTCGCACGCGATTCGGGCGCGGTGGTCATCGCCCGTCGCGAGGGCATCGTCAGCAAGGTCACGGCGGACGAGATCATCATAGATACCGGTCTCGACCGGTCGTCGGGCGAGAAGGTCCCGCTTGCGCGCCTGATGCAGCACGATCGTTACCGGCTCAAGAAGTTCTGGCGCACGAACCAGGATACGGCCATCAATCAGCGGCCGCTGGTTGGGGTGGCCGATCGCGTTGCGGCGGGTCAGATCGTGGCTGACGGTCCGGCAACGGAGCGAGGCGAGTTGGCCTTGGGTGCCAACGTGCTCGTTGCGTTCATGCCGTGGTACGGGCACAACTTTGAGGACGCCATCGTCCTGTCCGAGCGGCTGGTCAAGGATGACGTGTACAGCTCGATTCACATTCAGGAATTGGAGTTGCACGTCCGCGATACGAAGCGCGGGCAGGAAGAGATCACGCGCGAGATTCCGAACGTCTCGGAAGAGGCACTGGTCGATCTCGACGAGCGTGGGATCATTCGCATCGGTGCGCACGTCAAGTCGGGCGACATCCTCGTGGGGAAGATCACACCCAAGGGCGAGACGGAGTTGTCTCCTGAAGAGAAACTGCTCACTGCAATCTTCGGCGAGAAGGCGAAGGACGTCAAGGATTCGTCGCTCAAGGTCTCACCGGGGATGGAAGGTGTCGTAATCGACGTGAAGATCTTCTCGCGGATCGAAGATCAGGTCGTCGAGAAGGACCGGGGCGAGCGGATCGGTGACGTGCGCCGACTCGAAAACGAAGAGAAGGCCCGGATCAGTACGGTCCTGTTCGATGAACTCACCGATCTCCTCACCGGCCAGGAAGTCGCCGTCATGCTCAAGAACGGCACGGTCGAGGAGTATCTTTCGGAGGGCGCGACGCTGTCGAAGGTGGTGCTCGCGGACACGAATCTCGCCGACGTAGACCTCAAGACGTTGCGCGTCAAGTCGAAGCCGGCCAATGAGCGCCTGCGAGCTGCCATCGAGGCGGCCAACGACGAGCGGGCGAAGATCGAAGAGAAGGCGGAGGACCAGATCGACAAGATCCTCCAGCCGGACGAGTTGCCGCCGGGCGTGATTCAGCTCGTGAAGGTCTATCTGGCCGAGAAGCGGAAGATCTCCGTCGGCGACAAGATGGCCGGCCGGCACGGAAACAAGGGGATCATCGCGCGGATCGTCCCGGAAGAGGACATGCCGTTTCTCCCGGACGGTCGGCCGGTGGACATCGTGCTCAACCCGCTCGGCGTCCCGAGCCGTATGAACGTCGGGCAGCTGTTGGAGACCCATTTGGGGTGGGCCGCCCAGATCCTGGGCTTCGAGGCGAAGACCCCGGTCTTCCAGGGAGCGTCTGAGGCGGAGATCGGCGTGCTCCTGCGGCTTGCCGGCGTGCGCTGGGCCAGCGAGGCGCTGCAAATTCCGGGATCGCCGCCCGAACTCCCGCCCGACCTCGTGCGCCACGTCATCGACGACGTCAACAAGCTCCCGCCGACGAACGGGGGACCACCAGATCTGGCCAGCTTCCGGATCGACGTGCTCGGGAGCCGGACGCTAGGTCAGGAGACGCGGAACCTGTTTCGCGGCATCCGCGATTTTCTCGAGGCCGCGGCGAAGGAGTTGGCACGGCGTGCCCACGCCGAAGCTGAGACGCAGGTTACCGACCAGCAGGGACGGCTCGCCGTCGAGGACCTCGATAAGGCCGAGACGACCAACCTGAAGGCCGGTATCAAGGAATCCCAGAAGCTCGTGTCCTCCAGCGCGGCGGAGATCCTGGAGGCGCGCGCGCTGCCGGCGCTGGCGAAGTTGCTCGGGCCAAAGAGCGAGGCGGACGTCGAGGAGGCCGCGCGCGAGTTTCTCGCGGTGGCGGGATTGCTGCCGGCGGGCAAGTGCCGGCTTCGCGACGGGCGCACCGGCGACTGGTTTGCGTCGCAGGTTACCGTCGGGTCGATCTACATGATGAAGCTGTCGCACCTCGTCGACGACAAGATCCACGCACGCTCCATCGGGCCTTACAGTCTGGTGACGCAGCAGCCACTGGCCGGGAAAGCCCAGTTTGGCGGGCAGCGGTTTGGGGAGATGGAGGTTTGGGCACTCGAGGCATACGGGGCAGCGCACGTCCTGCAGGAGATGCTGACCGTGAAGTCGGACGACGTCAACGGCCGCAGCCGTGTGTACGAGGCGATCGTCAAGGGACAGAACCTGCCCGAACCCGGCATCCCCGAATCCTTCAACGTCCTGGTGAAGGAGCTTCAGGCACTCGGTCTGAAGGTCACGCTTGGGACCACCGAGGACAGCGAAGAGTAGGGAGAGAGTCTATATGATCGATTTTCGCAGCACGAGAGAGCCTCGGGGCTCGAGCTTCGACTTCATTCAGATCCGGATTGCCTCTCCCGAGGAAATCCGTGGCCCGCGCGATCCCAAGGAACGCGATCGGCTGGCGCTCCAGGGACAGCGGACGTGGTGGTCGTGGGGCGAGGTGACCAAGCCCGAGACGATCAACTACCGGTCCTTCAAGCCGGAAAAGGACGGTCTCTTCTGCGAGCGGACTTTCGGTCCGGTCAAGGACTGGGAGTGCCACTGCGGGAAGTACAAACGGATCCGATATCGGGGCGTCATCTGCGATCGCTGTGGGGTCGAGGTCACGCTCTCCAAGGTGCGGCGCGAGCGGATGGGGCATATCGAGCTCGCCGTACCCGTTGCGCACATCTGGTTCTTCAAGACGCTACCGAGCCCCATGGGGAACCTGCTCGACCTGACGCTGAAGGATCTCGAGCGGGTGATCTATTACACGAACTACGTGGTAATCGACCCCGGGGCACAGGAAGTCGAGATCAGGGAGCTGCTGGACGAAGAGAAATACCTCGAAGTGCGCGCGAAGGCGAAGGCCGAAGGGGATTCGGCGTTCAAAGCGGATATTGGCGCGCCGGCGGTGCGCGAGCTGTTGCGTCGCCTGGACATCGACAAGGTGTCCGATGAACTCCGGGCGGGGGTTCTCACGGAGACGAGTCAGCATCGCAAGAAGCAGATGCTCAAGCGCCTGAAGATCCTCGACGCGTTTCGGACGTCGGGCGACCGCGGCGACGTGCGCAACGACCCCGCGTGGATGATCCTGGACGTGGTGCCGGTCATTCCGCCCGACCTGCGTCCACTGGTGCCGCTCGATGGTGGGCGCTTCGCAACGAGTGACCTGAACGATCTCTACCGGCGCGTGATCAATCGGAACAACCGGTTGCAGAAATTGATCCAACACCGGGCGCCCGAGGTGATTCTCCGCAACGAGAAGCGGATGTTGCAGGAAGCCGTCGACGCGCTGTTTGACAACGGCCGCCGGTCCAAAGCGATCCGGGGTCGGGGCAAGCGGCCGCTGAAATCATTGTCAGACATGCTGAAGGGCAAACAGGGACGGTTCCGCCAGAACCTGCTGGGCAAGCGTGTGGACTACTCGGGCCGGTCGGTCATCGTAGTGGGGCCGGAACTGCGGCTCCATCAGTGCGGGCTGCCCAAGACGATGGCGGTGGAGTTGTTCAAGCCGTTCATCATCCACAAGCTGGTGGAGAAGGGCATCGCCGAGACCGTGAAACGGGCCAAGAAGATCGTGGAGCGCGAGAGCCCGGAAGTATACGAGATCCTAGAAGAGATCATTCAGGATCATCCGGTTCTTCTCAACCGGGCCCCAACGCTGCATCGACTGGGCATCCAGGCGTTCGAGCCCGTCCTCGTTGAGGGCAAGGCGATTCGGATCCATCCGCTGGTGTGCGCTGCGTTCAACGCTGACTTCGACGGCGATCAGATGGCCGTACACGTTCCGCTTTCCTTCGAAGCCCAGCTCGAGGCGCGCGTGCTGATGATCTCGAGCAACAACGTGCTCAAGCCGTCCGACGGCCGGCCGGTGGCCGAGCCGAGTCAGGACATGGTGCTCGGGTGCTATTTCGTTACGAAAGCCCCACCCAATTTTGCGGAGATGATCGATACGGCTCCGCGGCTCGGGTCGCTGGCGGAAGTGGAGATGGCGATCGCGACGGGGCGGCTGGAGTACCACTCCCCGATCCATTTCTGGTATGAGGTGCCGCCGGAGGATACGGAGCGGAAAGACGATTGGATCCCGACGACCGCAGGTCGGGTGCTGTTCAACAGCATCCTGCCGCAGCAGTTGCTGGCCGAACTCGGGTTTGCCAACAGCGTGATGGGGAAGCGAACGCTCTCCAATGTGGTGTTCGAATCGTACCGGCGCGCTGGGTTGACGGAGACCGTCGAGTTTCTCGATCGGTTGAAGGATTTCGGGTTTGGCTACGCGACGCAGGGTGGCGTCTCGATTGGGGTGGAGGATCTCGCTATTCCGCACGAGAAGACACAAATCCTAAATGATGCCGGCGCGCGGGTGGAGCGCTTCCAACGCGCCTATGCTGCGGGGCAGATCACGTTCGGCGAGCGCTACAACAAGGTCATCGATGCGTGGACGCACGCCAACACGGACATCGCCGAGGCGATGGTAGAAGGTCTGCGGACTGCCGCGGACGGCTACAACCCGGTGTACATGATGTTCGATTCGGGAAGCCGCGGAAGCCGTGACCAGATCCGGCAGTTGGCGGGCATGCGTGGCCTGATGGCCAAGCCTCAGAAGAAGCTCACTGGTGGGATTGGTGAGGTGATCGAGAGTCCCATCCGGTCGAACTTCCGTGAGGGGCTCACGGTGTTGGAGTACTTCATCTCCACGCACGGAGCACGCAAAGGCCTCGCTGACACCGCGCTCAAGACCGCCGACGCCGGATACCTGACCAGACGGCTCGTGGACGTGGCGCAGGATGTGACGGTGACCGAGGAAGACTGTGGCACGATCCTCGGGCTCGAGGTGACGTCGCTCAAGGAGGGTGAAGACGTCATCGAGCCGCTCCGGGAACGGATCTCCGGAACGGTGGCGGCTGAGGATATCTACGATCCGCACGAGTTGGACAGTCACGGGGACCCCAAGCTGCTGGCTGCGGCGGGTGAGTTGATCGGGGAGGACACGGCGCCGGAGATCGAGCACGCCGGTCTCGACGCGGTGACCATTCGATCGGTGCTTACCTGTGAGGCACGACGCGGTGTCTGCCGGATGTGCTATGGGCGGAACCTCGCCACGATGCAGATGGTGGACCTGGGCGAGGCCGTTGGGATTCTGGCTGCCCAGTCGATCGGGGAGCCGGGTACGCAGCTCACGCTGCGGACCTTCCACATCGGCGGTACCTCGGCGCGCATCGCCGAGCGGACCGAACGCCACACCAAGC
Organism: Gemmatimonadota bacterium; assembly: GCA_036679645.1. Classification (GTDB taxonomy): domain Bacteria; phylum Gemmatimonadota; class Gemmatimonadetes; order Gemmatimonadales; family GWC2-71-9; genus JADFNB01. Next base: position 10,853 of record JAZDCY010000082.1, read on the forward strand.
TCGACGGCAAGATCAGTTTCGGCGACCGCCTCTCTGTCGTGGAGGTCAACGGCAGGAAGATCGTGACGGGATACGAAGGGGAACTCGTCCTCACGGAGGAGGACGGAAAGGTGCTCTCGCGCTTCCAGGTGCCGCTTGGCGCGACGCTCGCCGTAGAAGACGGCGTTGAGATCGCCAAGAACGGGTTGCTCTTCGAATGGGACCCGTACACTAACCCGATCATCACCGATATTGCCGGCAAGGTGCGTTTCGTCGATATCGTCGATGACGAGACGGTGCGCGAGGAGCTGGACGAGATCACGGGTCTACGGCAGCGCGTGATCATCGAGGATCGCGACAAGAAGCTCCACCCGCACATCGAGATGGTGCAGACGATCAAGGGCGGCAAAGAGCGTAGGATTCGCGACTACGTCATCCCGGAAGGCGCGCAGCTCACGGTCGAGGATGGTGAGCTGGTGGAGGCGGGCAGCACGCTGTCCAAGATCTCCCGCGAGGCGTACAAGACGCGTGATATCACCGGTGGTCTCCCGCGGGTGGCAGAACTGTTCGAGGCACGGCGGCCAAAAGACCCCGCGACGATCTCCGAGATCGATGGCGTGGTGAAGTTCGGCGACATCAAGCGTGGCAAGCGCGAGATCTTCGTGCATCCGGAGCAGGGCGATCCGCAGCTATACGAGGTCCCCGCTGGCAAGCACCTGCGCATTCACGAGGGCGACAAGGTCCGGGCGGGCGATAGGCTGACCGAGGGGCCGGTAAACCCGCACGATATTCTCCGGATCAAGGGACCGCGGGCCGTGCAGGAGTACCTCCTCAATGAGGTGCAGGAGGTCTACCGGCTTCAGGGCGTCAAGATCAATGACAAGCACATCGGCGTCATCGTGCGGCAGATGCTCCAGAAGGTGCGGGTGGTCAGTCCGGGCGACGCGGGATTCTTGGAAGGAGAGAACGTCGATAAAGTCGTGTTCCGCGACCGGAACGAGCGCGTGATGAAGAAGTCCGCGACGCCCGCCGTCAGCGAGCCGTTGCTGCTCGGGATCACCAAGGCATCGCTCACGACGCAGTCCTTCATCTCGGCAGCCTCCTTCCAGGAGACTACTCGCGTGCTCACCGATGCGGCCATGCGCGGGGCGAAGGACGATCTCCTGGGGCTCAAGGAGAACATCATCATTGGGCACCTGATCCCCGCCGGGACCGGAATCTACCGGTACTCGGAGATCGAGATCGAGCCGCCTGCGGGCTTCGAGCCCCCGCCGCCTCCGGTCGAGGAAGAAGCGGGGGCAGGGGCGGGAGCGCCGAGCCCGTTTGTGACGGCTCCGCTGCCCCCGGCAAGTCCGGCGACGCCGTTGGCCAAGGAGGCGGCGGCGAAGACGCAGTAGCGGCCGGTGGTGCCACCAACGCGGCAATACGTAGCGTTTTTGCACTGAACGACGCTTGTGCAGGAACCGTAGGTCCCGTTCGGCGGTTATGCAAGAAAAGACACCTTGACCGCCATGTATGTCGTCTGCTGAGTATCCTATCCCGACCTCCACCACCGCCCCCAGTCTAGCAGACTGCGGCCGTTACGCAGGACCCCAAGTTCGGCACCCTTCAGTGGCAAGTCGTCGTGATGGGCATCACCATGGCTGACCGCGCGACCGGCCAGGGGGGGGCATGGGCCGCGCGCCGCTGGGAGCTGGTGGCAAGCGTTGCGGGAGCGGTCACCGCGACACTCGGAGTCGTGGTGCTGGTGGGCTGGTACACCCACACGGTGATCCTGATACAGGTACTGCCGGCGTTGGTACCGATGCAGTACAACACTGCGCTGGGCTTCCTGCTATGCGGCATCGGGTTGGTAGCTCTGGTGCACGACCGTACCCGACTGGCGGTGGTCTTGGGATCGGTTGCCGGGGCGGTCGGTCTCCTGACGTTGATCGAGTACGCCTTTGGGGTGCAGTTCGGGATCGATCAGCTCTTCCTCGAGCATTACATCACGGTCCAGTCGTCCCATCCCGGGCGCATGGCGCCCAACACCGCGCTGTCCTTCTCGCTGACCGCTGCCGCGCTCATCGTTGCGGCCCGATCGAAGCAGCCGGGCCGGCACTTCAAGCTTGTCGGTGCTCTCGGGGTGGTCGTGCTCTCTCTCAGCAGCATTGCTCTCTTGGGATACGTGACGCGAGCGGGGACGGCGTACGGGTGGGGCCAAATGACGCGAATGGCGGTGCACACCTCCGCTGGCTTCGTGTCACTCTCTTTGGGCATCCTAACCATCGTATTCCGTGAGAGCGTTATCTGGGCAGCTACGTCGAGTGCGCTCGTTTCTGACAAGCTGGTGCACGAGCGCCGCAAGATCGTGGCCGCGTCTGTCGGCATCATGACACTGTTCTCGATGGTCGTGGGATGGACCATCATACGAGAACTGTACAGCACTGGGCTCGAAGCGCAGCGAGACCGTCTTGCCGAACTGGTTCGAAGCCGGATTCGGATGATCGATGCAGTGGCTCGGATCGAGGAGCGAACCAGGCAAGACGCGCCTGGCGGCGCGCGCGCGGCCATCCTGAGGCACATCCTTGAGCCTCTCGAGGGCTCTCCAGGCTTCGGACAGACCGGCGAGTTCACGCTTGGGAGGCGGGAAGGCGACGAGGTCATGTTCATCGTGAGACCTCCGCGCGCAGGTCCGGATTTCGTCGCAGACGTGGGGCTCGGCTCGGCTCGAGTCGAGGCAATGCGACGTGCACTGGACGGTGAATCTGGCACACTCATCGGGATCGACTATTCAGGCGAACGCGTAGTTGCGGCCTACGCGCCTGTGGCCCCGCTCGATCTTGGCATCGTGGCCAAGATGAATCTCGCCGAGGTTCGCGCACCATTTGTAGGAAGCGCCTTCCTGACAGCGACCATCGCGCTCGTGATCATCGCGATTGGCGCCGGCGCCACCATGGTGAGCATCGACCCGCTCGCCCGGCGTGTGGAGACGCAGGCCATGTACTTGCACTTGGCAAACGCCGAGTTGACACGCGAGGCTGCCAAACGCGAGGAGCTGAACATCTCTCTCGAGCACCGTGTCGCCGAGCGAACGGCGGAGCTGGAGGCGGCAAACAGTGAACTCGAGGCATTCGCGTATTCGGTCTCCCATGACTTGAAGGCCCCACTCCGTGCCATAGATGGATATTCCGGGAAGCTCGCGGAGGAACTGGACGGGCGCCTTAATCCGGAGAGTCGGCGCCTGCTGGATGTGGTGCGGCAAAGAGCACAGTACATGGGCCGGCTGATTGACGAGCTGCTCGCATTCTCGCGTATTGGCCGAGTGACGTTGACATGTATCGACGTGGACATGCACGAGCTGGCTCAGACCACGTTCGAGGAGCTTGCCGCGACGCATGCTGGGCGCAACATCGAGTTCGCCGTGGGCGACCTGCCCACCGTATGTACTGACTTCGATCTGATACGGCAGGTGTGGGCAAACCTGTTGGACAATGCGATCAAGTTTACCGGTCAGCGTGAGGTGGCGAGCATCGAGGTCGGGTATCGGGAGGATGCAGATGGGCACGTGTTCAGCGTGCGGGACAACGGCGCGGGATTCGACATGGAGTACGGGGACAAGTTGTTCGGGGTGTTTCAGCGGCTCCACTATGAGGATGAGTTCCCGGGAACCGGAGTGGGTCTGGCAACCGTGAGACGGATCGTCGAGCGACACGGAGGAGACGCGTGGGCTGAGGGTGAGGTCGATCGCGGGGCCACCATCTTCTTCCGGCTGCCCCGCACCGAAGGAACAACATGAGCGAGTCCTCCGTCGAGGTTCTCATCGTCGAGGATGACCCTCACGATGCGGAACTCATAGCAGATGCCCTCGAGCGGCAGCACCTGAAGGAGCGTCGCGACGTCGCGCGCGATGGCGTGGAGGCGCTGGACGTTCTCTTTGGTTCAGGTACGTTGGTGCCGCCCCGTCTGATACTGCTCGACCTGAAATTGCCCAAGGTCGACGGGTTCGAGGTGCTGCGCCGCATCAAGCATGATGACCGCACGAGGTACACACCGGTTGTCGTACTGACGTCGTCGCATATGGACTGCGATATCAAGACAGCCTACGCCCTTGGGGCAAACAGCTACGTCGTCAAGCCGTCGCAGTACGAAGTGTTCATGGAGACACTGGGTGAGGTCGCAGTCTATTGGCTGCGGGTCAATCGCTGTGCAACCCCGTCCGATGTATAGAGCGTCCGGATGACGGAGTCCTTAGTCACGGGCGAACGCGTTCTGCTGGTCGACGACGATGCCGAGGAGTTGGCACAGTG
>JAZDCY010000083.1:0-3080 GCA_036679645.1 Gemmatimonadota bacterium
CTCGGCGATCACGCGCTTCATCACCTCTGCGGGACACGGGCTGCCAGCCATGATGCCGGTGCGCAACGAAGAGAGGTCGTAGGACTCGAAGTCCGGGTGCTGCAGCTGCGCGATGAACATGGTCGGCACGCCGTACAGCGTTGTGCAGCGCTCTTCGCTCACGGTCGCCAACACGGCGCCGGGTTCGAAGCCCTCCGACGGATAGACCATCGTGGCTCCGTGCGTGATCGCGGCCAAGTTGCCGATCACCATGCCGAAGCAGTGATAGAGCGGCACCGGGATGCAGATGCGGTCTTCATGCGTGAGCCCGAGCGCCTGCCCCACGAAGTAGCCGTTGTTGAGGATGTTGTGGTGGGTGAGGGTCGCGCCCTTTGGTAGGCCGGTGGTGCCGCTGGTGAACTGGATGTTGATCGCTTCGTCGAACTGGAGCGTCTCTGCGATCGCGCTCAGCCGGAGCGTGTCCTCGCTCGTGCCCGCGCCCATGAGGTCCTCGAAGCGCATCATTCCGACCTCGTCTCCTGAGCCGAGGTGGATCACGAAGTCGAGCGCGGGGAATCGTGCCGACTGGAGGCTCGGCCGTTGGTCGGCCGGTGGCGCTCCCGGCTCGGCCTCGTCCAGCTCCGGCACGAGCTCTCGCAACATGCCCAGGTAGTCACTCGTCTTGAAGCTCGTCGCCGTAATGAGCGCTCGGCAGCTGACCTTGTTGAGCGCGTACTCGAGTTCGGAGAGGCGATACGCGGGATTGATGTTCACGAGGATCAGTCCGGCTTTGGCCGTCGCGAACTGAGTGACCGTCCACTCTGCGTTGTTCGGTGACCACATGCCGACCCGGTCACCGGGCTCGAGACCCAGGGACAGAAGTCCCGCCGCGCACCGGTCCACTCGTTCCTTGAGCTCCGCGTAGGTCCAGCGTACCGCTTGGTGGCGCACGACGAGCGCCTCCCGTGCCGGATATTGCTCGGCGGCCTGGTCGAAATGGCGACCGATGGTCATGTCCAGGAATGGCGTAGACGACGCGCCGTGCACGTAACTATGGGCCATTCTGCCTCGCTTTCGGGGTTCCTAGGCGTCTTGCTGGGCGTGCCGAACCTGCCGCAACAGATCACACACCCCCCCAGATGAGCCCGTCAGGGGGTTGGTGGCAAGACCGTGCGTTTGCGCATCGGGAGTGGTTCGCTATGGTACCGAGATGGTCCGAATGGCGATGATGTGCGCATTCCTGATGCTCGGTGTCTCGGCGCCGCTCTCCGTGAGCGCCCAGGCGGGGAATCCCTACGAGGGAGACCGGACAGCCATGCGTCTGGGCTCTGCCCTGTACGGGACCCGGTGCGCCGACTGCCACGGTGCCGACGCGAAGGGCATCAGCGGTCCCGACCTGACGCTGCTCTGGGCGGACGGCACCAGCGACGACCACGTGTTCGACGTTGTGCGCTCGGGGGTTTCTGGCAGCATCATGCCGTCCAGCTCCGCGCCGGACCGAGAGCTCTGGGCCATCGTGGCCTACCTCCGTGGCATCAGCACCGTGTCGCCGTTCGAGGACGATTCCGGGGACGCGTCGCGAGGCCAGGAATTGTTCTCGGCGACGTGCGCCCGCTGTCATCGCGTCGATGGCGCCGGTGGGCATTTGGGCCCCGACTTGTCGCGTATCGCCGTGATCCGGTCGCGAGATATGCTGGCTCGCTCGATTCGCGAGCCCAGCGCGTCGGTGGCCGCCGGATACCGCGCGGTCACGGTAGTGACGCGGGACGGGCGTCGCATCCGGGGTGTCACCAAGGGCGAGGACGCGTTTTCACTTCAGGTCGTCGACACTCGCGAGCGGCTCCAAGGATACCTGAAAGCCGATCTCCAGGAGTTCACGCACGAGGAGGAGTCGTTGATGCCCGAGTTCGGGCCCGAGCGCCTCAGTGATGCGGAGCTCGACGACGTTCTTCGATATCTGGGCACGCTACGACAGGCGGGTCGACGGTGAGAGGTAGGGTCTGATGCAACTCGGAAGACTCGGTGTGATCGCCGTGTTGGCCGCCGGCATCGTCGTCGGTCCTACGCAACTGATGGGCCAGGCCGGTGACGCCGGAGTCACGTACGCCGATCTGCTCCAGGGCCTGTCCGATCCGGCGAGCTGGCTGACTTTTTCCGGCGACTACAGCGGTAGACGCCATAGTCCGCTCACGCAGATTACGCCCGAGAACGTGCACCAACTGGCTCCGATCTGGACTTTTCAGACCGGAACGATGACGCGAGGTCGCGGCTTCGAGACCACCCCACTCGTTCTGGATGGTGTGCTCTACGTGACCGGGTCGAACAACTTCGCCTGGGCGCTCGACGCGAGGACAGGGCGCCGGTTCTGGCAGTACCGGCGCAATCTCCCGGATGACCTGACCTACGGTGCGAGCGCGCCCGTCAATCGCGGTTTCGGCTTGCTCGGAGACCGTCTCTTCATGGTCACGCTCGACGCATACCTGGTGGCGCTTGACCGCAAGACCGGAAGCGTACTATGGGAGATCGAGCTCGCGGACTACCGCATTGGGTATGCCGCGACGATGGCGCCTCTCGTGATCGACGGAAAAGTCATCGTGGGGATCTCCGGCGGCGAGTACGCTACGCGCGGATTCGTCGATGCGTACGATCCGGAGACGGGCGCACGGATCTGGCGGTTCAACACGGTGCCCGGGCCCGGTGAGCCTGGCAGCGAGACTTGGCCGGACGATCCGGAAATCCTGGCCCGTGGCGGCGGAGGCACATGGATGACGGGCAGTTACGACCCGGAGCTCGATCTCATTTATTGGGGCACTGGCAACCCGAATCCAGACTACTACGGCGACGACCGCCCCGGAGACAATCTCTATACGAACTCCATCGTGGCGCTCGAAGCGCAAACGGGCAGGCTGCGCTGGCACTACCAATTCACGCCTCACGACCTACACGACTGGGACTCCAACCACGTACCGGTACTGGCCGACATCGAGTTCGACGGGGAGCCGCGCAGTGTGGTGATGGTGGCGAACCGCAATGGCTTCTTCTACGTGCTCGACCGCATCACGGGCGAGCTGTTGCTCGGCAAGCCTTTCACCGAAACGACG
>JAZDCY010000084.1:0-44298 GCA_036679645.1 Gemmatimonadota bacterium
ATCCAGTCCACGTACGTCTCCATCTCCTTCCCGGCGACGGTCTCGGGATAGTTCTGCTCGACCGGAAACGGCGGGACCGCCATGGCCGGCGTCAGGAGATGATCGAACCGCTCGAAGAACTCCTTGAAGTGATGCCACGCACGCGCACGCGCGTATTCGGCCGCTCCGAGTTGCTCCCCCGTGATCGCGAGTCCCGCTTTCGTATTATTGGCGACGTTGACGCCGAAGTCTTCGATCCTGTCGAGCCGTCGATGCATGACCGACGCAAACCAGTACGCTCTCAATGCGAGAAACGCATCGCGACATTTGGCTGCTCTTTGAGGAATGCCGTCAAGGTCATCAGAATACCGGGCGAACAGAACCCGCATTGCAGCCCGTGCTTTTCGTGAAACGCCATCTGGATCGGGTGGAGATCGTCGCTTCCGACGTCGGTCATTCCCTCGACGGTCTGGACATCGAGCCCATCGACCTGTACAGCAAACAGCAAGCACGCGCGCATAGGTTGTCCGTCCGGCAACACTGTGCACGCCCCGCACACGCCGTGTTCGCAACCCACGTGCGTGCCCGTCAGGTTCAGTTGGTCACGAAGAAAATCGCTGAGCAACACACGTGGCTCGACCACGCACTCGCGCCGCGTGCCGTTGACCGTCACGACGATGGAGACTTGTTGACTCCGTACGCCGTCCAACCCTGTTTTCTACTGGTCGGGAAGTACATCGTATCCGCTGTACGGTAGTAGACCAGCTCTCACGTTACACCAGACGCATAACCTCTGGCGCTGTGGCGGTTTGGCGTGCATACTCGTGCTCGCGCGCTGATCGCCGGAGGCCATGATGTCCACGAAGGTCGTCGCACACTTCATCGATCACGATATCGTCAAGGGTACGAGCCTGGACCTCGATCCGGGGCGGCCGACCTGCCACATCACCACGGAAGACCGCGGTACCGTAGAGGTCGATCTGTCGCTGTGCAAGGCGCTCTACGTAGTGAAGGAACTGGGGGGCAACCCCAATTACACCGAGCTACAGCGGCCCAGCCAGGGTGATATTCGTCTGCGCGGCAGCAAGATGATCGAGATCACGTTCCATGATGGAGAGACCTTAGGCGGGCTGGCAAACTCCTTTCCACCCAAACGGCCGTTCTTCTTCGTGCTACCGATAGACCCGAAGAGCAACAACGTCCGCATCTTGATCAACCGCGAAGCGGTTGCGTCAATGAAGGAACTCAAAGATCAGACCACTCCACCCGCGGCGCAACCGACGCCGCGCACCCCCAACCCCAAGAAGCCGCGCACCAGCTGGGTGTTCGACGGCAAAGAAATCAAGGAGATCCGCTCGGACTAGCCCCCTCGACTCGCCGATACATCCGCGACTCCCAAAACCGGCGCCGCATGCTCCCGTGCTCCACCGTGACCTCGAGCCGTAGGTACAGCCCCGAGTCGGCCAGAAAGTACGACTCGATCAGCTTGCCTCCACTATTCGGCTCGTACTCGATAATGAGATCCCCGTCATCCCAATGGGCCTTCACCTCGACGGTCACATCGTCGTTCAGGTCCATCTGTGTCTTGGGGCCGTCCGGGAAAACTCGGTAGGTGAATCCATCTTCGTTAGTCACGACGACCGAAGAGTCGTCGATGGCTAGTTGGAAGGCCGGTACGGCCTGGGCCATCCCGATGAGCAGGCCAATGCCAAACCGGTCAGACTCGCTGAGACCCCGGCGACTGCCGCGTCCCCCACGCCGTGCCTCGCCCGGCGGTCCGCTATCGCGCTGGAACGTGTCACGCGCTTCCTCCTCGCGCGCGCTCTTCGCCGAGTCGATGGCGGCCCTGTCGCGTAGCTCCCAATTCCCGGCCATCGGGTTCTGCTGGGCAGCGAGGCGAGAGGACCCCGCCGTCGCGAGCAGCGCGAGCCCCAGCAAGGCGGCCGAATACACGGATTGTCGCATACGCACCATCGTGGATGAAGGTTCCTTCTTCGAACACCCCAGGGCGACCGGTACGTTCCCGACTGTTCCCCTTCCCGTCCCCCCCCAACGCCTCAGGACTGATCGCGGACTGCCGATACCTCTAGTGAGTCGGATCACACTCTTCGGTCCGGCGACGCCATAGTGTCGAGGAGACACGTGGGGCACAAGGCCCCGCCGTCGATGACAGACACGCGCGGAGGAGCGTTACCGATGGCTGTATTCTCGAGCCCACGGAACGGTGATCAATCCGAATTCCGCATCGACAACGGGCACGCACTGTCGATACTCGCGCCGGGGAGTTCGGTGGTGGGCGACCTGGTGTCCGACGGCGTCATCAAGGTAGAGGGCCGAATCGAGGGACGCGTAGCCGGCCACCAGGTGCTGATCTCCAAGGGTGGACGGGTAATGGGCGATATCGAGGCGGCTGTAGCGGTGGTCGCCGGCGAGGTCCACGGCAACATCGCAGCCCGCGAACGCCTCGAGCTACAGGCCGGGTGCACCGTCCACGGAAACGTAACGGCCGCGCGCGTGGTGATTCACGAGGGCGGCGAGCTGAACGGACAGCTGCGCATGGAGCGGAAAGCCACCGTGAGCGCGCCCAGTTCGGTAGCCGCCTAGCCGTCCAAGATTCAGCTGGATTCCTTCAGCGGGGCTCGCCGTACCGCTCGGCAAGCTGCACCACACCGGCCGGCTCGCCGATAATCGTGAGCCGGTCGTTGTCCATGAGCACCGTTTGCCCGCGCGGTACGATCGAGACGCCGCGCCGCCGGATGAGAGCGACCAGCGCGCCCTCCGGCATCTGTAATTCACACAGCGCCTTCCCAATGAGCACCTCACTGCGAGCGCCGCTGCGTACCTGCAGGGAGAGAAACCGGTCATCGCGCAGGAGCGTCTCCTTGAGGTCCTGTTCGTCCTCGTTCGCGAGCCACTCCGGCATAAAGCCCTGATCGTCGACGCGGCCGGCAATCTGGGCCAGAATCCGCAGGTGCTGGCCGGGATCCGCCTCCCCGCTCACCAGGAAAAACACAGCACGGATAGGTTGAGCGGCTGCCTGACGCGCGAACTCCGCATCTGTCTCAGTCTCCGATACGTGCACCCCCGCACCACAGCGGACAATCACCAACTCGGAATCGTCGACGGTCGGAAGCCTCGTGTGCACCAGGGCGGCACCGTGCGAGACCGGCGTCCCCCCTGCGGCAAGTCCACGCTCGAAACCAGCCACGAGAGCCTCGGCGGTGACTGGAAGCCGGCGCGCCAGGAGACCGCTCGCCTCCTCGATGAGGTGATGTATCTCCTGGGATACCGCGCAGTCGATCACATCGGAGTGCGCGACGACATGATCGAACGGGTCTTCGGCGCGTGCGCCCTTTTCCTTCATGATGTCGCGCAACTCGCGGTCGAGCCCCGCGAACCGTCGTCGCCCGAGCCTCTCGAACACGTGGAAGATGGCGCCTTCGCGCTCGATACGTGGCCGCGCGTAGTAGTTGTACCAGGCCACCGATCCGACAGCTACGGCGAGCGTGAACAGCACGGTCAGCCACCCCATCTCCGCAACCAGAATGAAAGGCACAATCAAACCGGCGAGTTGCATCCAAGGGTAGAGCGGCGAGCGGAAGCCCGGGTCGTAGGACTCGATCCGGCTCTCACGCATCACGATCACGGAGACATTGAGAAGACCGAACAGCATCAGCTGCAGCGCGCTCGCCAGCTTGGCCACCCCCTCGACGTTCAGCGTGAGCAAGAACGCCGCGAGGAGCGCGCACGTAAGGAGAATCGAGAGGACCGGCTGTCCCCTGCCGCTCAACCCCGCGAACCGGTCGGGGAACACCCGGTCACGCGCCATCGCGAGCGGATACCGAGACGCGGAGAGAATGCCGGCGTTGGCCATCGCCGCGAACGCCACAACGGCAGCCACCGCCATGACCCATACTCCCAGACGTCCCGGCATCCAGGCCGTGAACACAGCGGCCGCATCGGCAATGGGCGTCAGACTACCGCTCATCCGGTCGGCGCCGAGCGACGTGACCATCACGAACACGGCCAGAACATAGACCACCAGAGCCGTTCCCAAGGCAAACATCATTCCCAATGGGATGTTCCGCTCGGGGTCAACCACCTCTTCAGCGAGACTCGCGACATTGGTGAGCCCGACATAGGACACGAACACGATGCCAATAGTCCCGATTAGCCCGTCGACGCCGTCGAGCAGGAAGGGCGTCAGCCGCAAGCGCACGTGCGACACGGTATCGGCCTGCGCCCCGACATCGACCAGCCCGAGGACGATGAAGAACGCCATCGCGGCGAGGAGCACGAAGAGGAGTGCCCGTAACAATCTGCTCGATTCCCGGGCCCCGACGACGTTGAGGGCGGCGAAGAACGCCGTGAACGCCAGTGCAGTAGACTTAACGGGGACGTCCACCACCAACGCGATGTAGGCGCCCATTCCGATGAGTGCGAACGCCGCCTTCAAGACGAGCGCGAACCACGTCCCCACCCCACCGATCGTTCCTACCAATGGGCCCAACGTGCGATCGAGGTAGTAGTAGGCGCCTCCCGCACGGGGCATCGCCGTAGCAAGCTCCGCCTGGCTCAACATGGCAGGAACGATCAACAGCCCGGACAAGAGATACGCGAGGATTACGCTCGGCCCCGTGTACGACGCCGCGATGCCCGGCAGGAGAAAGAGCCCTGCGCTGATCATGGTGCCCGTGCTCACGACGTAGACGTCGAAGAGCGTCAGGCGCTTCTCCAGACGGGCAAACGGGACGCGGGTCATGGCCTATGATACGGGCGATGATAGGAGCGATGAAAGGGGCGATGAGAAGGGGCGATGCTCGCTCGCGCGACCTAACCCCGGGCGTGAGCCCGGGGTTAGGGGCGATGGAGGGGGTTAGCCACGGCTCACACTGGCGGGCATGTCTGTGCGGAGGCTCGAGCTCAAAAACCGTCCCGCCATGAGTTCAGCCAGGGGCCGGGTGGTCTGGAACCGCGCCAGCACGATGCGCAGTACCGCCGTGATGGGCGTTGCCAGCAACATCCCGACGACACCCCAGAGCAACCCCCAGAACACGAGCGCCAACAACACCGTGATGGGACTGAGGTCGAGTCCTTCCCCCATCACCTTGGGCTCGATGCCATTGCCGATCACGATCTGGACCACACCCAGCAGGGCCACGACCGTGCCTACCATCCACATGCTGTCGTAATGCACGAGCGCAATCGGGAGGGGCAGGAGCGTGGCAATGATCGAGCCGATTGACGGGATGAAGTTGAGCAGGAAGGCCAGCATGCCGAACACGAGCGCCAGGGGCAGCCCAAAGAGTGCCAGAATCGTCCCCACCAGGGTGCCGGTGACAGCCGAGATGATGAACTTCATGACGAGGAAGCGGCGGATCTTTTCGTCGATCTCCTGGATGATCCCCGTCCGCACGGTGTCGGCGCGCCGCCCGATGAGCAGGAAGATCACGAAGATCAACACCAGGAAGCCGTTGGTAACGAGACCGAACACCGTCCCAGCGGCACCGCTCACGAGACGGGCGAGCGGCAGCTGGCGGAGCGACTCGAGCACGTTGGCCTGGCCGAGGTCGATGTTGTATCGGTCGAGCACGCCGAAGATGCGCTGCGTCAAGTTGACCAGTTTTTCGCGGTAGATGTCGGCGGAGTCCAACAGCCCGCTCGCCGATAACGTGATCAACAGCCCCAGCAGCCCCAGCAGCGCTGCGACCAGCAGGAACGTGACCAGGACCGAGGCCCAGCGGGGGAACCTGGCGTGGCTCTCCAGCATGGTCGCGACCGGTGAGACCAGATAATACACGAAGATCGCGAGCACGAACGGCACCATCACCGGCCGCGTGTACGCGAGCGCGAACGCGGCCGCCACGGCAGCGATCACCATCATCGACGCCGTGACGAGCCAGCTACGCTCTTCGGACAGGTTCCGCGGCAGCAGGGCCATGGGTCGCATTATGCCTTACGCGAACGAACCACTCAACCCCAGGACCAACTCCATCGCCACCGCGGTATCCGGACACGCACCCCGGAACTCCGCCGACGCCATCACCGGCTCGGCAACGTCACCGCGCCCGATCACGCGAAACCCGAACCGCGGAAAGAAGCGCTCCGCCGTCTCGGTCAGCAGATAGAGTGTCGATACGCCCTCCGTGCGCGCCAGGTCCAGCGCCGCGCCCACCGCGACCGATCGGAGCAGCCCATGCGTCCCATGGCATTCCACGGCCGCGCTGCCAAGAACCTGCGCACCCACTCGCGCAACGAGCACCGTACGCCAATGTCCCTCGAGACCGTCCGGTGGGAGATTGCTGGCACGCAGCAATGCCAGCACGGCGTCCCGATCCCGATCGGTCGCTCGCTCGATGATCACCGGATCGAGGTGCACCGTGCCTCCTCGCGCTCAGCGCCCGTCGTCTCTTACCATCGCCTCGAGTGCCGCACGCGGACAGACATGGGTCCCGAGATACTCGAGAAGCCGTGTAGCCAAGCCGCGCACCTGTTTCTCCACGGCGTTGTCCGTGCACGTGCCGTCCTCATCGAACACACCCTGAACTCCAGCCACGGAAACGGGGCCCGGTAACACGATGGCACCGACATGCGACGCCACGCTACGCAGGTGTTCGAGCGACTTGATGGCCCCAATTCTGCCGGCGGCTACGCCGAGCAAGGCGATGGGCTTGCCCGCCAACACAGACGGAAAGCCGAGGTTCTCGATAACGAGCTTCATGGCCGCACTGAACGACCCGTGGTACTCCGGTGTGGCCAAGACCACAGCGTCGGCAGCCTGCACCACCTCACGCAGCCTGGGCCCATCAGGCGATTCACCACCTCCCGGAAGCGCCAACGTGAGCGCGGCGGCATCGAGCAGCGTTACCGTTACATCGCGCCGGCGCAACTCGTCAACCACCAACGCCAACGCGCGTCCCGTATAATTCCCGTCGCGCGCGGTCCCCAGCACCGCAGCGACTTGAAGACCTGCGTCAGCCATGAAGTCCTCCAGTGAAGGACGGCTACGGCCACGGTGGATGTCATCGCAGCCATTGGTCCCGAAGCTAGACAGTTCCTGGGCCGCCGCAACGCCTCGCGACCTGTCGCGATGCCGCAACGGGGGTTCCAACCCGCACCTCTTCAGCGACACTCGTGGGGGTTAGGTAACACCATGTGCTACAACGAGTAAGCCTATCTCCGCAATCGGCATACGTCTTGCGCTTTCACCGGCCGAAGGGGTAGTCGTCACCTTACGAAAGGCGGGATGAATGCGGGCTGTGCAAGAACGCGGCAGGACGGACGGTCACACAGAGGACGGGACGCGCCGCCGGCGCCCCTCAGGCGCCTCGGGCCTCGAGCTGACTCGTGCGCTCGCATCGGAGCATGAGCGTATGCTGACGCCGGACGCCCTCCGTTTTCTGGTGGATCTCCACCGCGCGTTCGAGCACCGTCGGCAAGAGGTCCTGGGCCGCCGATTGAAAGTCCGTACGCGAATCCGCGACGGTGAGCTGCCGGCCTTTCGCGAGGATACCGCACACATCCGCACGGCCGCCTGGACGGTGGCACCCATTCCCGCCGACCTCCAGGACCGGCGCGTCGAAATCACCGGGCCGGTCGATCGCAAGATGATCATCAACGCGCTCAATTCGGGCGCAAACGTCTTCATGGCGGACTTCGAGGACTCAAACAGTCCTACCTGGCAGAACGTCATCGACGGGCAGGTAAACCTGCACGACGCCGTGCGCCGCACGATCAGCTTCACCAACCCCGACGGCAAGCACTATGCACTTGGTGACGACACAGCCGTACTCTTCGTCCGGCCACGGGGCTGGCACCTCTCAGAGCAGAATTGTCTGGTCGACCGCACCCCCATGTCCGGGTCACTGTTCGATTTCGGCCTGTTCTTCTATCACAATGCCCACGCGCTCATCGAGGCTGGGACCGGGCCGTACTTCTATCTCCCCAAACTCGAAGATGCGCACGAGGCCCAGCTCTGGAATGACGTTTTCGTCTTTGCCCAAGATGCCCTGGGCGTGCCGCGCGGTACGATTCGCGCTACGGTACTGATCGAAACGATCTTGGCCGCCTTCCAGATGGACGAGATCCTGTGGGAGTTGAAGGACCACTCCGCCGGTCTGAACTGCGGGCGCTGGGACTACATCTTCAGCTTCATCAAGACGTTCGCCAATCGTCCCGACTTCCTGCTGCCCGACCGCGGGCAGGTCACGATGGACAGCCGTTTTCTCCACGCGTACGTCGAGTTGCTGATCCACACGTGCCATCGGCGCGGCATCCACGCCATGGGCGGCATGGCCGCCCAGATTCCCATCAAGGGCGATGAGGAGGCCAATGCGCGCGCAATCGAGCAGGTGCGCCAGGACAAGCTGCGCGAGGTGCGGGCCGGCCACGACGGGACGTGGGTCGCGCATCCCGGCCTCATTCCGGTGGCCAGGGCAATCTTCGACGAGCACATGCCGACCCCGCATCAGATCGACAACACGCGCGACGATGTCGACGTGGACGCCTCCGACCTACTGGCCGTCCCCGACGGAACGATCACGCGCGCTGGTCTCCGGCACAACGTCGACGTCGGCATCCAGTACCTCGAAGCGTGGCTGCGCGGGTCGGGTTGCGTTCCCATCTACAACCTGATGGAAGACGCCGCGACAGCAGAGATCTCCCGTACGCAGGTCTGGCAGTGGGTGCGGCATGCGGCCACGCTCGACGACGGCGCGACAGTGTCCGCGGCTATCGTCGAGGAGACGATCCTCGAGGTGCTCAAATCCATACGCGATCGGTTGGGAGCGTCACAGTTTGCGAACTCGCAGTTCACACTCGCCGGACGACTCTACAAGGACATGATGATCGCCCCCGAGCTGGGGGAGTGGCTCACAACCGTAGCCTACGAGCACATCGACTGAAACCGGGACGCGAGGGCTCCATGGACAAGCGGATCTTCGTCAATCAACTGCAACACCGCTGGACCCACGAGGCGCGGTGGCAAGGAATAGAGCGCCCCTACTGCGCCGAGGACGTCTGGCGACTCGCGGGTACGGTCCGCATAGACCACTCGCTGGCACGAATCGGATCCGAGCGCCTCTGGAAGCTGCTGCTCGACGAAGCGTACGTGCACGTCCTGAGTGCCGTCACCGGCAATCAAGCCATCCAACAGGTCCGCGCCGGGTTGCGGGCAATTTATGTGAGTGGCTGGCAGGTGGCGGGAGACGCCAACGACATGGGCGAAGTCTACCCGGACCAGAGTCTGTACCCCGCCAACAGCTGTCCCAACCACGTCGAGCGCATCAACAACGCGCTGCTCCGCGCCGACCAGATTCACCATCAGCGGGGTGAGGACGCGACGGAGTGGCTCGTTCCCGTCATCGCCGATGGGGAAGCCGGCTTTGGTGGCCTGCTGAACGCCTTCGAGCTAATGAAGAACATGATCAAGAAAGGTGCAGCCGGCGTGCACTTCGAGGATCAGCTCGCCTCACTGAAGAAGTGCGGCCATCTGGGCGGTAAGGTGCTCGTGCCAACCCAGGAGTTCATCAACAAGCTCGTGGCCGCCCGGCTCGCAGCCGACGTGTGTGGCGTCGATACCGTGCTCATCGCGCGCACCGACGCCCTGAGCGCGACGATCCTGGCCAACGATATCGACCCCAACGACCAACCGTACCTGACCGGTGAGCGCACGCCCGAGGGGTTCGCCCGCATCCGGTGCGGCATCGAGGCAGCGATCGCCCGCGGGTTGGCCTACGCTCCCTACGCGGATGTGCTCTGGTTCGAGACCGGCAAGCCGGATCTCGAGGAAGCGGGCCAGTTTGCCGAGGCCATGCACGCGCGGTTCCCCGGCAAGCTCCTGGCGTATAACTGCTCGCCGTCATTCAACTGGAAAATGCACCTCAGCGATCGGGAGATTGCGACGTTCCAGCACGAGCTTGGCAGTCTGGGCTACAAGTTCCAATTCGTGACCCTCTCGGGATTCCATTCCCTGAACCACGCCATGTATGAACTGGCCAGTGGCTACCGGGACCGCGGCATGGCCGCCTACGCCGATCTCCAGGAGCGAGAGCTCGCCACCGAAGAGGAAGGATACGAGGCCATCAAGCACCAACAGTTCGTCGGCGCCGGATACTTCGACCAGATTACGCAGATCGTCACACAAGGAGAATCGGCGGTCCTGGCCATGGAGGGATCCACCGAAGAAGAGCAGTTCGAGGAGCACCCCGCTTCTCCGCAACGCGCCAGCGCATGAGCGGCGGTTCGGTGGGCTGACGGGGTGGGGGAATACACACCACCCCGGCCGACCCACCGAGCCGCTGGCTCGCCAACCACCCCCTTTGAAACCATCTCCCCCCCTCGTGCGTCTATAACGCAGGGGAAGGGATGGCCATCTACGGCCTGTCGCCACGGAGCATGGCAAACGGACACCCCCCATCGGGCCGGCTGTCCCCTCTCTCCACCCCTCTGCCCCATCTCATCGGGCAGAGGGGTTTCTCTGTGCTGGCTGATCTCCGGGGACTTGACTGAACTCCGCCGCGGGCCAACTCTACAACGTCCCATCGGAGGAGCCGGACGTTCATGCCTGCCATCACGTTTACGCTGAACGGTCAAGCACAGACCGTCGATGCACCCGCCGATATGCCGCTGTTGTGGGTAATCCGCGACCTCGTGGGTCTCACGGGCACCAAGTTCGGGTGCGGTATCGGTCAGTGTCGCGCGTGCACCGTGCACCTGAACGGCAACGCGACGTTCTCCTGCCAGCTACCGGTCTCGGCCGTCGAGGGCCAGACAGTGACGACCATCGAGGGACTGTCGGAAGACGGGCTCCATCCGGTACAGCGTGCGTGGATCGACGTGGACGTGCCCCAGTGTGGCTACTGCCAGCCCGGCCAGATCATGTCTGCCGTCGCCCTGCTCGCCCAGAACCCGCAACCGTCCGATGACGACATCGACCGGGCCATGTCCGACAACATCTGCCGGTGCGGTACCTACAACCGGATTCGCCGGGCCATTCATGTGGCGGCTGAGGAGATGAACCGATGACCGCCCTCACGATGAAACGCCGCGATTTTCTGCAAGTGTCTACGATTGGAGGGGCCTTCATCCTCGGGTTCCGGATCCCGACGAGCCGGCCCGCCACACCTGCCGGCTCCTCGGTGGGCAGCGACATCAATGCCTGGATCCGCGTCGACCAGGATGACACGATCACGATGTTCGTGAGTGAATCGGAAATGGGACAGGGCATCATGACGGCGGTTTCCATGCTGCTCGCAGACGAGATGGAAGCGGATTGGTCGCACGTGCGGGCCGAACACGCGCTTGCCGACCGCGACAAATATGGTAGTCAGTCGACGGGCGGCTCGACCTCGATCCGGGCAGGCTACGAGCGATTCCGCCAGGCCGGTGCCGCCGCCCGCGAGATGATGATCGCGGCCGCCGCCGACCGGTGGGGTGTACCCGCCGACGACTGCCGCGCCGAGCAGAGCGTTGTGATCCACACGCCGACGAATCGCGGATTGCGCTACGGCGAGCTGGCAACCGCTGCGGCCGCCATGCCGATCCCCGAACACCCGCGGCTCAAGGAACCATCTGAGTTCCGTCTCATCGGCCACAGCACCAAGCGCCTCGACACCCCGCTCAAGGTGACGGGCCGCGCCACGTTCGGGATTGATGTCCGGATTCCCAACATGGTGGTCGCACAGGTAGTGCACTGCCCGGTGTTTGGGGGACAGGTGGCGAGGTTCGACGCCAGCCGCGCCAAGGATGTACCGGGCGTGCTCGACGTCGTCGAGATCCCCACAGGCGTCGCAGTAGTAGCCGAACATTTTTGGGCGGCCAAGAAGGGCCGTGACGTACTCGATGTGACATGGGACGAGGGCGCGAACGCCAACCTGTCATCAGACGGGATCACCGCCCGGTGCCGGGAGATCGTGGGTTCCGGAACCACGGCTCGTACCGACGGGAATGCGGAAACGGCCATCGCGAACGCCAGCCGCACTCTCAGTGCGACGTACCACGTGCCGTACCTGGCCCACGCGACCATGGAACCGATGAACTGCACTGCCGATGTGCGCGTCGACCGGTGTGAGATCTGGGCCCCTACACAATCACCTTCGGGCGCGCAACGCACGGGGATGAGCATTACTGACCTGCCCGCCGACCGCGTCACGGTGCATACGACGTTCATGGGTGGGGGATTCGGCCGGCGCTCGGAATCCGACTTCGTTGCCGACGCCGTTCACGCCTCCAAAGCCGTCGGGCGGCCGGTGAAGATCATCTGGACGCGGGAAGACGACACGCGGGGCGGGTACTATCGGCCCACCGCGTACAACGAGTTCGTGGGCGCGGTTGACGCCAACGGTTGGCCCAGTGCGTGGGTGCACCGTATCGCGAGTCCGTCGATTCTCATGAGCAAGGGTTACGGGCTACGGGACGGACTCGATGCCCCGGCGATCGAGGGGGCCGCGAACATCCCCTACGGTTTCCCCGACCTGCACGTCACGTGGGCTGACCCCGAGATTCCGATCCCGCTACACTGGTGGCGATCGGTCGGGAGCTCCCAGAATGCGTACGTCACCGAGTGTTTCTTCGACGAACTCTGCGCTCTAGGAGGCGTCGATCCCCTCGAAGCCCGGCTGCGCATGCTCGACTCCCATGCGAGACACCGCGGGGTGCTCAACGTCGCCGCTGAGCACTCGGGATGGGGCACGCCACTCCCGACGGGGCGTGCGCGTGGGATCGCGGTCCACGAGTCATTTGGTAGCATCGTGGCGCAGGTAGCAGAGGTATCGCTGCGCGATGACGGACTTCCGCGGGTACATCACGTCACCTGCGCGGTGGACTGCGGCATCGTGGTGAACCCCGACACCGTTCGTGCCCAGATGGAGAGCGGCATCATGTACGGGTTGTCGGCCGCGCTGTATGGCGAGCTGACCATCGAGCGCGGGCGCGTGGTGGAAAGCAACTTCCATGACTACCCCGTCGTCCGGATGCGCGAGGCGCCAACGGTCGATGTGCAGATCGCCGTGCATGGCGACGCGCCGGGCGGTATTGGGGAACCCGGCACACCTCCCATTGCACCCGCCGTAGTGAACGCCATGCGGGCGCTGACTGGTGAGCCCACTCGACAGTTGCCGATGCGACTGGGGATCGGGCGGGCGGATGGTTGATGGTTGACGGTTTCTAGTTAAACGTATCAGTGAGCGGGTGGGGCGTCGCGACCCCCACCCGTTTTTTGCATCGACAAGAGTCCGCCTCTCTGTCCACCACCAATGACGAAGCTACGGTAGAACGATTGCAGATTAGTGATTGCAGATTGCAGATGTCAGATTGGCGCATGGCAAGGCCCACTTCGCGATATCGAGCGTCTTTTAGATCTGCAATTTGCGATCTGCAATCAGTAATCTGCAATTCGCTGCCGTGGCACGTAGCACTCCTCGTGATGGCGATGTCCGGCACCGCGCCCGGCACGACGCACGGCCAACAACCCCCGCTTCTCATACGAGGCGGCCAACTCTTCGACGGCACGCGCGACACCCTAATCCCCAACACCGGTATCATTATTGTTGCGGGAAAGTTCTTCGAAGTTGGTGTAAGCCTCCCACCGTCCGCATTGTCCGGGGCGCGGGTCCTCGAGCTCGGGAATGACGACTACATCCTTCCCGGCTTGTTCGACCTGCACGCGCACTATGCCGTGGATCTGTTCGGTCGTGGGCGCGTCGACGACACGACCGCCTATCCGGTCATCTTCCTGGCAAACGGGGTTACGTCGACATTTCCGGCGGGCGAGGTGAGCCCGCAGCGCATGCGGCGGCTGCGATTGCGCATCGACCGTGGAGATGCCACCGGCCCGCACATTTTCAGCTCCGGTCCCTACTTCGGCTCGTGGCGGCAGGGATGGGATCGGGACGCGACGGCGGAAGACATCTATCGTGAAGTGGACTCGCTCGCGACGGCCGGTGTCGCGGGGTTCAAGGCCAAGGGTATCACGCCGGGTCACCTACAAGCACTCATTGCGCGGGCCCATCTACACGGGCTCACCGTCACCGGTCACTTGGGTTCGGGTTTCCGCAACAGCGTCAATCCGCGGGACGCCATCCTGATGGGGATCGACCGCGTCGAGCATTTCCTGGGCGGGGACGCGATGCCGGCCACACAATCGGCATACGCGTCGCTCGAGGCGCTCGAGCCGAACACGGCCGAGTTCGATTCCATTGTAGCACTCTATCTGCGCCATCACGTTTTCTTCGACGCGACCCTCACCGCCTACGGGTATTTCGGCGAACGCGACCCCGAGGTGTACACCTATTTCGCTGACGAACCAGGGTTCTTCACCCCATATGCGCGCGAGCGTATTGCCGAACGATTACCCCGCGATGTGCTCGACCAGTTCGAGCGGATCTATTGGGTGAAGCGACGCACGATCAAGGCGTTCTACGACGCCGGCGGAGGCCATCTCATCACACTCGGGACCGACCATCCGAGTTGGGGTGAATACGTCTCGGGCTTCAGCGTGCACCGCGAGATGCACGCTATGGTCCTTGCAGGTATTCCCCCCGCCGCCGTGCTCCGCATTGCAACCATCAACGGCGCACGCGCACTGGGTGTGGGCGACCGGCTCGGTACGATCGAGCCCGGGAAGCTCGCCGACCTCGTCGTCGTACGGGGGAATCCGCTCGCCGACATCCGGAACACGAGGAACGTTCGCCTGGTCGTGAAGGCGGGAGTGGTCTACGATGCGCAGGAGCTACTACAATCCGTCATTGGTACGATCGGCCCCCACAGCCCGGATGAAGTCTCGGCGTGGATCGGCCGCTAGGCAGCACCATTCGCCTTGATGTGCGATGCCACCACCACCGCGCCGGTCCGCTCGCCGATCGCGATCGTCTCACTCACGGCATCGAGCAGCGACGGGGGGCGCGCCTCGGATTGGCTGGGCTGGTACCAGAGTGGGTCAGCGCCTTCGCTCCGTTGGTGCGCGATATACACGCCACGGAACGGGACAATTTCTTCCGCCAGCGCGACCAATTCTTCGGTACGCGCGCATCGATGGTGCGCCGCGCCGTCAGATCAGACAACCGGCCCACCGCGACGATGCGTCCGTCCCCCACGGCAACATCCGCCAGAAACCAGGGATTCCCAGTCCCGTCGATCACTCGTCCGCCGAGGATCAACACATCGACCGATTGCGCGTTCCCCAGTACCGTGGTGGAGAGCAAGGCACCCAGCACCAGGAGTGTGCGTGTGAGCATGCAGCAAATGTAGGGTGCGAGTTGATTGTGCGTCAGAGAGCGAACGATCGATCCCGTGAGTGCGGCGGGCGTGCTACCTTATGCCAGGTCCGTTAGACCTCTCGACTCCCGGAGTAGTGGATGATCCGCGCGACCGTCATGACCGAACCGATGAAACCGCTCGAGGTACGGGAACTCCCAGACCCAACGGTCGAGCCCGGCGGCATCCTGTTGGAAACGCTGGCGAGCGAGGTGTGTGGAACGGACGTGCACTTGCACCACGGGCGGCTGGCCGGCGTGCCGTACCCGATCATTCCGGGACACATTAGCGTGGGACGCATCGTCGAGCTGCGCGACGTCACGACCGACGCGTTGGAACGCCCTATAGCTCTCGGCGATATCGTCACGTTTTATGACGTGCACGAGATCTGCAACGCGTGCTACCACTGTCTCGTGGCGAAGCAGCCCAACCGGTGTCCGTCCCGCAAGGTGTACGGCATCACGTACTCCGCCGATGACGGTCCCCTGGGCGGTTGGGCCGAGCGCATCTACCTGAAACCGGGCGTGCGAGTCCTCAGACTTCCAGACGGGCTCACGGTCGATGACGTCATCGGCGGCGGCTGCGGATTGTTCACGGGATTCGGCGCCGTGCGACGCGCCGATATCGAGTTGGGAGATACGGTCCTCGTGCAGGGAGCCGGACCGGTTGGCCTCTCGGCAGCGGCGTTCGCCGCCCTGCGCGGCGCGGCCCAGGTAATCGTCATCGGCGCGCCACAGACACGACTCGATCTCGCTCGACGTCTTGGTGCCGACGTGACGCTCTCGCTCGACGAGGGTCCGCCGCACGAGCGCGAGGAGCGGATCCGCGCACTGACCGGCGGACGGGGGGTCGATGTCGCCATCGAAGCCGCAGGTAACCCAGCCGCCATCACGGAGGGGTTCCGCCTGCTCCGAGACGGCGGCACGTACGTCATCGCCGGCCACTATACCGACGTCGGCACTGTGAACGTGAACTTCCACACCGAGGTCAACCGCAAACACGCCGACGTACGCGGGCAGTGGGGTACCGACTTCGCCGACATGGTCCGCGCCCTGACGCTGTACGCCAAGTGCCGCGAGCGCCTCCCGTTTGCGGATGTTATTGGCGGGCGGTACGGCCTCGAGGACGCCGGCCGTGCCCTCGCGGACGTGGAGGCGCTGCGGGTGACGAAGGCGATCATCGTTCCCTAATGGCCGTTCCTTTCGAGACGTATCTCTTCGATCTCGACGGGACACTCATCGACTCGATCGAGCTGATTCTCACATCGTACCGCCACACAATGCGCGTGCACCGCGGCACCGAGCCCTCGGACGACCTCTGGCTCGCCGGCTTGGGGACCCCGCTCACTGCGCAGTTCCGTGACTTCACGGATGACCCAGCCGAAGTCGAGGCGATGATCGCTACATATCGAGCCTACAACCGCGAGCATCACGACCGCATGGTCCGACCCTACGACGGCATAGTCGACGCAGTAGAGAAGGTGGCACAGCACGCTCAGCTCGGTGTCGTCACGAGCAAGACGCACGAGGGCGCGGAGCGGGGCCTACGGTCCTGTGGTCTTGACGGCATCTTTCACGCAATCGTCGGCTCGGACGATGTGACGCGCCACAAGCCTGACCCTGCGCCGGTCCAGCACGCGCTACGCCTGCTCGACGGCACGCCGGAGACAACGGTCTTCGTGGGAGATTCGCCGCACGACATGGCGGCGGGGCGGGCGGCCGGCGTGCGGACAGCCGCCGCGCTCTGGGGCCCTTTCGGGCGACCGCAGCTCACGCCACAAGCACCCGACTATTGGCTGGATGCGCCGGCGGCGCTCACCCAGCTTGCACATACGTCTTAAGTGTTGTATTTAAAGCGGTTACAGAATCCAATTCCGTGGTCCTCACGGTACAGTTCGCAGCGAGCCTTCGGATGTGACTCGGCCGGATTCAGCGGAGGGAACTCACGGTGAACTCGGAGCGCGAGACGATCTCCATCCTCGTCGTCGATGACGAAGAGGGCATTCGTAGGAATCTGCGGCGTTACCTGGAGCGGCTCGGATACGAAGTGACGGTGGCCGCTGACGGCCATCAGGGGCTTGCCGAGCTACGTAGGCGCGCGTTCGATCTTGCGTTCATCGATTTCGCGATGCCCAAAATGACCGGCATCGAGTTGATCCAACGAATGCGCACCCACTACCCCAACGTCATTCCGATCGGGATGAGTGGTTACTGGAAGTCGTTCGATCTCGAGGCCTGTTCGCTCGACGATCGATCGTTCTTGCGGAAGCCGTTCACGCTCGCCCAAATCTCCGAGATCTTGGAGTCTTACCTCACTGCGTGATCGCCGCCGCCGGCCCCGCCGCCCATCTCCCCATGCGGCGTCATCGTCCGCCAGAGAGGTGGGTTGCGATTTTCCCTCTGACACACGCATCTTCGAAGACACAACATCACGCCAGACGACCCCGGAGCCATGACGGAACTGCTCACCGAAGCCGAGCAGCAGGAATTGTTCGTGCGGGTGGACCGGGCGGCCGCAACGGGATCGCTCCTGCGCGGTCTGATCCATGCCGTACGGAACCCGCTCCAGAGCATCGTGATTGCCGCGACCTCGATTGCCGAGGACGCGGGCGAGCGCGCCGATGCCGTAATGACCGACCTGGTTGAGGAGCAGACCGCCGAGCTTACCGCGGTCCTTCACAAGCTCGCTGGTCTCACGCCGCCCACCCCCACCGCGACCGCACCAGAGCCCACGAGCGTGCACGATGTTGTGGCGTACGTGCTCGACATCCAGCAGTACCAGCACCTCGGCATGATCATCACCGTGCACGATGATCTTCCGGAGGACCTCCCGCTCGTCCAGGCACGCGAGCCACAACTGCAACACGCATTGCTGAACGTGATCACGAACGCCAAGGACGCGTTGCAGCATCAGACGGACGGCGCTGTGTGGCTCTCGGCGGCGCGCCGCAGCGCGTACGTCGAAGTCGCCATAGAAGACAACGGGCCCGGCGTGGCAGGGGAGGTGCGCGAGCGGCTCTTCACACCGCACGGTTCTACCAAGGACGATCCACACGCCGGCCTCGGACTGACCGTGGCGCGGTACCTCGTGGAGCGTGACGGCGGATCGCTGGCGTTTGCGGGCGAGAGCGCGCGCGGCGGGGCCCGGTTTGTGTTCCAGATCCCCGTGTGGCAGGAGACCGCCTAGGAAACAGGCGGTTCAGATGGCGTCGCCTCGGGCTGTGCGGCAGTCTCGTCCTCCACCAACTCCGCTCTCCGTATAATCAACTCCCGCGGGGCATCGATGCCGAGGCGGACGCCCCGACGTGACGAGTCCAGCACGACAATCCGTATACCGCCACCGAGCAACACCGCTTCACCCGGCCGCCGGCTCAGTACGAGCATCGAGACGCGCCTCAGACCATCCGCAAGAGTTCTTGCATCAGATCACGCAACAACCGATCGGGTTTCATGATGCTTCGTAAAGACATGCATCCTCCTTGGAACCATGCGGCTGGTATCGCCGCCTCAAGACCTTCCGCTCAGACTTCGAGCACTGGCGAGAGCACCCGCCGCAGTCTACGGAGCGCCTGGCTGCGGATCTGCGAGATCCGTGACTCGGTGAGATGCAGGAGCCCCGCGATCTGGCGCAGTTTCAGATGCTCGAAGTAATAGAGCGCCAACACCGTGCGTTCGCGCTCGGGCAGATCGCGCAGCGCGTTCTGCAGCGCGGCGACCTCCCCTTCGTGTTGCAGCGAGTCGTGCGCTTCGAGCCCGGATGAGCCCGCCAGCGTTTCGCCCAGCGCCAGCGCATTCTCGTTGTCGCCCGTGCCTGGGACATCGAGAGGAATGAGAGTTCCGCCTTCCGTCTCTTCCCGCCACCGCCAGTATGTCTCCAGCTCGAGATTGAGCTCAAAGGCGGTCTCCTCATCGGTTGGCGCGCGGCCGAGCACGCCCCGCAACCGTTCCTGGGCGTTCCGAGTGTCGCGGGCTTTCGATCGAACCGACCGAGGTATCCAGTCGGTTGCTCGGAGGTCGTCGAGGATCCCGCCGCGGATCCGCGGCGTTGCATAGGTACTGAACGCGAGACCACGTGACCGATCGAACGACTCGAGCGCGCGCACCAGCCCGAGCGTGCCCGAACTGACGAGGTCGTCGAGTTCGACTTCGTCCGGAAGGTTCACGTGGATCGCGCGCGCGACGTGGTGCACCAGACCGAGGTGGCGCTCGAGTAGCTGCGCCCGAGCGGTCGCATCGCCCTGATCTCGATAACGCTGCCAGAGCCGTTCGTCGACTTCGTTCATAGTTCCCCTCCTGCGTGAGCCGCGGCGTACACGGGGGTGTCGTCGAGGCCAAGCGCGTCGGTCATGACGCTCGCGAGCGACTGGGAGGCAGGCATCGTCTCAGCGATGCCGAGCGGGAATGCGAAATCGGATGCGTCGGCAGGAGCCAGCGCGTTGGCGACACGCGACGCGATGCCGCAGTGCGTCGCGCTGACCTCATCGAGACCATCGCGCACCTTGGCGGGCATCGTACCTGCACCAAAGAGTCCCCGAATCATCCGCACCTCCCTGAGTTGGGGCTCTCGAAAAAGCAAGGCGTGTACCAAGCGCGCACGCGCTGGTTGAACACCATCGCAGCATGAGTCAACTTCATGATATACTTGAGGTTAGACAGCGTTACCAGCCGTCAGAGAGGTGCCCTGGTAGGCGGGGTCCGACTACCCAATGCGGAAAAAGTTTCCGCATGGTTGGTGGCGTTTTTTGCCGCTACGACGCCTTGGTGTTCAGCTTGTTCCGCAGCGTGCGCTCACTTACACCAAGCAGCTTCGCCGCCCGCGAGCGGTTGCCTTCGGTTGTGTGAAGCGCCCGCTGAATCAAGATCGCTTCGATCTCGCGCAGGTCGTACAACTCTGGTGGGATGCCGTCATACGGACCGGCCATTCCGTCGGCATTGGTGAGTGCCTGGGCGCGTGGGGCGACCGCCCCCTCGAGAAAGCCCGCGAACGAATCGGGACCGATCACGCCACCGCCCGCCATGATCACCGCGCGCTCGATCACGTTGCCGAGTTCGCGCACGTTGCCCGGCCACCGGTGCGATTGCAACAGGCGGATAGCCTCCGGAGACACGCTCGGCGCGGGGACCTCCAGTTCCTGCGAAACCTTGCGTACGAAATACTGCACCAGTAGCGGGATGTCTTCGAGGCGTTCGCGAAGTGCCGGGGTGCGGATCGGCACGACTGCGAGACGGTAATAGAGGTCCTCACGGAACTCCCCTTTCTCGAGGGCGGCCTTGAGATCGCGGTTGGTCGTCGCGACCAGGCGTACGTCAACGGAGATGGACGATGAGCCGCCAACGCGCTCGAACTCCTGCTCCTGGATCACGCGGAGCAGCTTGGCCTGAAGGTCCAGCCGCATCTCGGAGACCTCGTCGAGCAGCAACGTCCCGCCGTTGGCGCGCTCGAACGCGCCGCACGATCGGGCCGTCGCCCCAGTAAACGCGCCTTTCTCGTGCCCGAACAGCGCGCTCTCCACCAGCCCCTCCGGAAGGGCCGCACAATTCAACGTGACGAAGGGCCGCTCGTTGCGCGGGCTCTGCTCGTGAATGGCCCGAGCGAACAGCTCTTTGCCCGTCCCGGACTCACCCTCGAGCAGCACGGTCGCGCGGGTGGGCGCAACGGTGCCCATCGTCAGCAATGCCTTGCGCAAAGCGGCCGACTCGCCAATGATCTGGCGACTCGTGCGGATCTCACAGAGTTCGCGCCGGAAATTCGCGTTTTCTCGCCGCAACCGGATCACCTGCAACGCCTGCTCTACCGCCACACGCAAGGTCTCCTGGCGCACCGGCTTGGTCAGATAGTCGATCGCCCCGCTCTTGATCGAGGTAACGGCGTTCTCGATGCTCGAGTACCCCGTCATCATGATCACCGGGATGTCGTGGCCTTCGTCCTCGAGCCGGCGCAGCAGGTCCACACCCGTAGCTTTGGGCATCTGGTAATCGGAAAGGATGAGCGCGACCTGATTCTTACGGATCAGGTCGAGTGCGTCATTGACACTGCGCGCGTACAGCGGACGGTGACCCAGCTTGCTGAGAACGTGTTCAATGACGACGCCGACCGCCGGCTCGTCGTCAACGCAGAGAATAGTGGGCATCGATCCCCGGACCGGTCCATCGGTGAAACCGTCGTGTCCGACTGCTCGTGGACGCGCTCTCTAAGGCTCGCGCCCACAAGGCCTTAACCGAGCGCCTTTCCATCATAATGGGATGACGGGTGGCAATAAGGCAAATGCGGTGACGCCGCGGAGAACGGGGGCGCAGCGGCACTCCGTCCCCTTCCCGGTCTGGTTGATCGGCGAGACGGGCCGCCGGAAAACACAATTACCGCGCCCCCCGCGGACGCGAAGCTCGCGTCGCATTTTGACTGCATGCGGCAGACAGAAATGCCGATACTCAAACGCGAAGGGATGCGATCCGCGTCCCTTGAGTTCCTTTACCTGAGGGCCGATACTTGAGGGATGACGGGAGTACGCAATGACGATCGACCCCATTCAGTCCGGTCCCGCCTTTGGGCACCGTAAGGTGCAACAGCCCGACAGCCCGGAGCCCGCTGCGGAGAGCCGCGGCGCGAAAACTCGCCCGAGCGACCAACACGACCGGGTCGAGTTTTCCAGCGCGGATCGCGAGCTCGCCAAACTGATCGAGGGCGCCGGACCGCCCGGGCTCGAGGTCTCAGCGGACCGTCTCCGCGAGATCGCGCAACGGCTTGCCGAGGGCCACTACAATTCGCCCGAGGTGCGCGAGGACGTCGCCCGAGCGATCCTCAACGAGTTGCGCGGCGGCTGAGGCCATGACCGGCGTCACACCACCATCACAGCCAACACCACTCAACCCAATCCGGGGCCATATCCTCCTGGTCGATGATGAAGACGCGGTACGCCGCGTCGTCGGGACATTGCTCCAGAAACTGGGATACCAGGTCACACGCGCCGCGAGCGGCACCGCCGCCCTCGCCGCCCTCCAAGAGCACGACTACGACGTGATGATCTGCGATCTCTGCATGCCCGAACTATCGGGTGCAGAGGTCTACGCCCGAATGGAGCACGAGCATCCGTCAATGACCAACCGGGTCGTGTTCACCAGCGGCGATCTCGAGACCGACAACGCGCGCGCGCTCCTCGCCCGAGCCGGCGGCCCTGGCGTTCAGAAGCCCTACGATATCGAGACCCTGCTCACAGCGGTACGCACGGTGCAGGCCTCGACACCTCAACGCAAATCGGCGTAGCACCCGCCTCCCCCGTTACCACAGCACCGCCGGGAAGGCAAGCCAGCAACGGGTGGGCCGCGCGATGCCACCGAACTCACAGATACTCGCTAGCCGAGGCCTGCAAACCCTCTCGCGCCAACGAGTATCTAACCTCCGGATCACCACTTCATCGCAGCACCGGAGGAGAGTCATGCACAGCACCGTTTCCGCCGTTCGCTCCGCGATCGGCCTGGCAGTCATGGCAGCAGCGTTGGCCGCGACCGCGTCTCCAGCAACTGCGCAACGGTACGAGTTGAGCGGTGGGCGGGTTGCAGTCTACAACCTCGCCGGCGAGATCACGTTGGAGCCGGGGTCCGGGTCGGCCGTCATCGTCACCGTGACCCGGGGCGGCGCCGACGGCGACGCGCTCGACGTTGAGACCGGTCCCCTCAATGGGTGGGAGACGCTGCGGGTGCTCTATCCCGAGGACGACATCATCTATCGGCCGCGTGGACGCCGGAGCCGCATGCAAACCACGATCCGGGTCCGCGAGGACGGCACGTTCGGCGACGGCAACCGTCACGATCGACGCCGGCGAGGGCGTCGCGTGGAGATCCATTCCTCGGGCCGCGGGTTCGAGGGGTGGGCAGATCTCACCATCCAAATTCCGCGAGGCAAGCAGTTCGCCATCAACCTCGGCGCGGGCACGGTGTCGGCCAGCAACATCGATGGGAACATCCATATAGACACACACTCCGGCGGTGTCAGCGCGACCGGGATGCAGGGCCCACTGTCGATCGACACCGGATCCGGCAGCATCGAGGTGACGGATGCGCAAGGGGATCTCAACCTCGATACCGGATCGGGCGGGGTCGATGTCTCGGGCATCGCAGGTGAATCTCTGCGTATCGATACGGGATCGGGCTCCGTGATCGCGTCGCAGATTACGGTGACGGACCTGGACATCGACACCGGCTCGGGCCGGATAGACGTCACCGACGCAAGCGCCCAGCACATCGTCATGGACACGGGCAGCGGCTCGGTCCGTGCCACATTCCACGGGTACGTCGAGAACGTAGCGGTCGATACTGGATCCGGCAGCGTCACGCTCACACTGCCGGAGACATTTTCTGCCACGGTGGACATCGAGACCGGCTCGGGCGGGATCGACCTGGACTTCCCAGTCGAGGTTCAGCGTTGGGAACGCGACCACGTGCGTGGGGTCATCGGCGACGGGCGGGGACGGCTCACGATCGACACGGGGTCCGGCAGCATCACGATCCGGCAGGGGTGAGCGGTAGGCGGTGCGCAGTGCGCGGGAGATCCGTTCTCACCGCTCACTGCGCACCCCCCACCCGCTTGTCACCGCCCCTTCCATCGCCCCGCATCGCCCACCATTTTCCCTCTTCATGAGGCCCTTCGTTCCGTTTGAGCTCGAGCGCTGGCAAAGCGTGTGGGAACATCGCGTCCGCTTCAACCTGTCGGAAAGCGGCGTCCACCCCTTGTCGATCGGCGAGCTTCTCGACCTCTCGGGTGGCGATCTCGCGGACCTCGCCGAGTTGCGCATGATCTACAACCAAGGCGACGGGTCCGACGAGCTGCGATCCGCCGTCGCCGCCCTCTATCCCGGCGCGACCGAAGCCAACATCACCGTCACGCTGGGCAGCTCCGAAGCCAACTTCATTGCCTGCTGGACTGTGATCGAACCCGGCGACCACGTCGCCATCCTCATGCCGGCGTACAAGCAGACGTGGGGGTTGGCAAAGAACTTCGGCGCGGACCTCTCGACCTTCGCGCTATCGTTTGCCAGCGGATGGGAACCGGATCCTGACGACATTGCGCGCGCCATTACCGATGATACGAAACTCGTGATCGTGACCAATCCGAACAATCCGACAGGCCACGTGCTCTCGGATACCGCGCGGGCGGCAATCGTGGCGCGGGCCCAAGCCGTTGGTGCTTGGCTGCTCGTGGACGAAGTGTATCAGGGCGCGGAGCGCGACGGGCGGACGACAGCCAGCTTCTGGGGCAGCTACGAGCGCGTCATCGTCAGCAACGGGCTCTCGAAGGCGTACGGCCTGCCGGGTCTCCGGATCGGGTGGCTGGTCACCCCACCGGATTTCAAGCGGCAGGTCATCCGCAGACACGACTATGCCGTCATTTGCCCCAGCCCGGCGAGCGACTACCTCGCCCGCCAGGCGCTCGCGGTACGCGAGCGCATTCTCGAGCGTACTCGCGGGATTCTGCGAGAGAACTACCCCTTGCTCGACCGATGGCTGAAGAGCTTCAATGGCCTGTTTGAATGGCACCCGCCCGAATGCGGCGCAATCTGCTTCGTACGGTATCGGCATTCGCTCACCGCGCTTGACCTCGTGGAACGCATCCGCAGCGAGCACGACATGCTGCTGGTTCCCGGAGAGCATTTCGACATACCCGGTCACCTACGGCTCGGTTACGGCAACGAGCGCGAGGAGCTGGAGATCGCGTTGGACCACCTGCGGCCGGCGATCGGTGACCTGCTGGGAGACTGACGGGGTGTGCAGGACTGACGGTGCACCAATCTCCAATCTCCAATCTCCAATCTCTACTCTCTAATCTCTCTACGGCGTCAGCTCAGCTCGCGCCGCGAGGTTCCGTGCCAACCAGTCCGTGAACAACGTGTACAGGTTGACACGTGTGGTGCGGCCTGCGATTGAGTGCGTCTTGTTGGGGTAGATGCGCAGGTCGAACTGTTTGTCCGCGTTCTCGAGCCGCTCCACGAGCTGCGTCGTGTTCTGCATGTGCACGTTGTCGTCTCCCGACCCGTGTACCAGGAGAAAACGTCCGCGCAACCGGTTCGCATACTCCAGCGGCGCGCCACGCGTGTATCCGTCCGCGTTCTCCTCGGGCGTGCGCATGTACCGTTCGGTGTAGATCGTGTCGTAGAACCGCCAGTCTGTCACCGGTGCCACCGATATCGCCGCGCTAAAGACACCATCTCCCTGGAAGAGCGAAAGCGAGGACATGTATCCGCCATAACTCCATCCCCAAATACCGACTCGCGATTCATCGACATACGGCAACTCGGCAAAATAGCGGGCCGCGGCAATCTGATCCGCGGATTCTAGCTGGCCGAGCCGGCGGTAGACGTCCTTCGTGAAGTCGCGACCGCGCCAGCCAGTCCCGCGGTTATCTACGCTGGCCACGATGAATCCCTGCTGTGCCAGCAGTTGGTGCCACAGGTAGCGCCCACCTCCCCAAACGTCACGCACCGTCTGGGATCGGGGTCCACCGTAGACATACATCAGCAGTGGATACTGGTGCGTCGAGTCGAAATCCGCCGGCTTGATGACCCATGCGTTCAGGTCCGTTCCGTCCGCACCAGGCACCGTGAGGAACTCTGGCGGGGCCATCGCTAGACGCGACAATCGTTCCTGCAGCGTGCTGTTGTCGGCAATGGTCCGAAGTATGTGGCCATCGGCGCGGTGCAGCGTCTGGACGGGCGGACGGGCGGCCGTCGAATACCTGTCGACGTAGTAGTCGAACGACCGAGAGAAACTCACACCGTGCGTGCCCGCGCCCTCACTGATGCGCCGCACCCCGGGTCGCTCGAGATCGGCGCGGTAGAGCTGCCGGTCGAGCGGGCCCTCACCAACCCCCATGAAGTAGACAACATCGCGGTCGTCATCGACGCCGAGAACGGCGGTCACGTCCCACGCCTCAGGCGTGAGCGTCCGCAGGAGGTTTCCGTCTCGTGAGAACACGTACAGATGGTAGAATCCGTCTCGTTCGCTGCGGAAGAGAAAGCGCTGCCCCTCATCGAACCAGATCGGTTCGTTGGCATCGACCCAAGCGGAATCCGCGTCGGTCATGATCACCCGTGCGGTCCCGGTTCGCGTATCGGCAAGCATGAGGTCGAGCCGGTTTTGATGCCGGTTGAGCCGCGTGAGCCACACCTCGTCCGCGGTCCCCGCGAAATCCATGGCCGCTACGTAAATATCGGCGTCGGGGCCGAGATCGACCCACGTCGTCTCGGAGGTCCGGAGATCTACCACCCCGATCCGGACCGTCGAGTTGTCGGTTCCCGCCTTGGGATACCGTACGGGAGTCACTTCGGGATAAAGCTGCATTTCGTCGATGAGATAGAACGGCGGGATTGCACTCTGATCGAGTCGCCAGAATGCCACACGGTGCCCATCGGGGCTGAACCGAAAGGCGTCGCGGAGGCCCAACTCCTCCTCGTATACCCAGTCCGTCGTCCCGTTGATGATGTTCTCGTCACCATCGTTTGTGAGCTGCTGCTCTGTACCGGTCGCCAGCTCGGTCACGAACAGGTTGTTGTCGCGCACGAAACCGACCAGGGCGGCGTCGGGCGAAAACTTGGCGAACATCTGGAAGCCGGGCTGACGGCTGACGGGTTGCAGTCGCTCCCGCTCGAAGTCCCAGACGAAGTACTCCCCCTTGGTATTCTGGCGCCAGACGCGCTGCGAGTTGGTAAAGATCAGGAGTTTCTTACCGTCGGAGGAAAACGCATACGACTCGATATCGATCGGGCCGTCACCTGCTGATGGAATCAGATCATCTCTTCGCAGAAGGAGCGTCCGGTCTCCGGAACGGATATCGATCCGGTACAGGTCCCCGCCCTCCAGCGCGCTGTAGTACCGGTCGTCGGGCATCCACCGGATGGATACGAGATCGCTGGCAAACTCGGAGGAGCCCCAGATTCGTTGCACGGTCAGGGCGTCCTGTGCCTGGAGTGGGACGGCACTGCATAGGACGACGAGCCCAGAGAGTACTGCACGCATGTAATGTCTCGTTGGATTGGGAGTTACGTGTCGCTCGAGGGTTTGATGATGCCGACCCGTTCGAGCGTCTCTGCGATCGCGCCGAGCAACGTATCGACCTCGAAGGGTTTCGGGACGATCGCACACCCCGACCGCTCGAGAAACGCGCGGGTTTCCGGCCGCGTGTAGTCGCCCGTCACAAACACGAAGCGACTGGCGAGTTCCGGATGCTGTTCCTCGACCTGTTCGAACAACGCGCGGCCACCGAGCACGGGCATCCTGATGTCGCAGATGACACAGTCCATGTCGTTTCCTTCCAGGACATGCCACGCCTCGACCCCGTCGCGCGCGGGCGTCACCCGGTGTCCCAGCTTCTCGAGCATGCGAGTGATCACCTCGCGGTTGCTCGCGTCGTCCTCGACGACAAGAATGTTCGCGGGCCGCACCGGAGCGTCCCGCAAGATCTGGTAGGTAGTAGGAATAGTATCGGGCGCAAAGGAGCTGACGCGGCGTAGGAGACCGGCGGTGATGGCATTCGCCCGCTTGATCTCCGTATCCACCTGCTCGAGGTATCCAACCAAGATCCGGTCGAGCCGCGCCCGCTCGACGTTAGCGATGATGCCGCCGATCGCGGCGAGCCGGTTGTTGAGGGCGTTCGCCGCATCGGCAACTTCTGTACGGAGAAACTGCACCCACGCAGCCATCAGCACGCCGGGTGCTCGGGTTCCGGCCTCGGCTCCCGGGACACCGCCCAACTGGAGAGCGACGAGCGCCTGCGCCGTGTCGTCCGCTTCCCTGGCGTACCGTGCGCCGCGGCGGTTGAGCAAGAGCGCCGCGACGGCGACAACCGCCACGGCCGCTAGCACTAGGTCTCGGATTTCCGTCGCTACCTCCCAATCGGCCGCCGCAACGTCAGGCGGGCTGGCCGCAAAACGTATCGAACGCCGCGGTCAGGTCGGCGGCGATCTCCGGCGCCTCGCGGCCCTCGATGTCTTTCCGCTCGAGCATGTGGAGCAACCGCCCGTTCTTGAGGAGCGAGATCTGCGGGGATGACGGTGGATACCCTTCGAAGTACTGCCGCGCACGATCGGTCGCTTCCAGATCCATCCCGGCGAAGACGGTCGTGAGACGCACCGGGGTCACACCATGCCGCAGCGCGAGCGCGACGCCGGGCCGGGCCTTCCCTGCCGCGCAACCGCACACCGAGTTCACGACCAACAGCACGGTCTCGTCCCGCGCCGCCAGGACCTGATCAACGTCGGCGGCGGATTTCAGTTCCTGAAAGCCGAGCGTGGTGAGTTCGTCACGCATAGGCTGAACAAGCTGCGGATCGTATCGCACGGGTACTCCCTCGTTCTAGATGATGCCTCGTGAAGAAAGATACACCCGAGCTCAGGCAGGGTGAGATGCGGCGCGTGTGGGCTGCCACACTGCGGCCCGACCCGTAATGTCGATGTCGGGAAACTGTGCCGGGTGTAGCAGCCGTCCGAGCAACTCGATCCCGTCCACGACACGCGGGCCCGAGCGATTGAAGTAGGCCGAACCATCGACGACAAAGGCGCGACCCGCCGCTATCGCGCGCGGCGCGACGGCGAGCAGCCGCTCCCGATACCGGTCAGCCTCCTCTCGTGCCCGATCCAGCCCGTACCCGCACGGCAGCACCAGCACGACATCGGGATCCGCGCCGTCGAGCGCCCCCCACTCAACCTGCTGCGACCGGCGACCCGGGGACCCAAAGAGCGAGCGCCCGCCAGCCGCCTCGATCATCTCGGGACCCCAGTGTCCCGGCACGAAAACCGGGTCCAGCCACTCCAGTGCCATCACGTTGGCGTGGGGATGGGGATCGCACGCCACCCGCTCCCGTACGTCGTCGATCCGCTTTCGCAATTGGGAAACCAGCGCACGGCCGCGATGCGACACGCCAGCCGCCTCGGCCACACGCTCGACCGTGCCCAGGATCTCCTCGATGGAATGCGCATCTAGCGACACCACGGCGGGGTCGCCTCCAACGGCCAACGCCGCCTGTCGGGCAAGCGACGTCGGTACGGCGCACACCTCGCACACGTCCTGGGTCAGGAGCAGATCGGGCGCCGCTTCCCGAAGCGCATCCACATCCAGCTGGTAGACACTGCCGTGCGCGCGCATCGCGTCCCGCACGGCGACGTCGATCTGCGCGCTGGTCAACGTCGCGGGATCGAAACGAGGCCGGCTGACCCGCGGCCGATCGAGAATGGCCGCCGGAAAGTCACACTCGTGCGAGATTGCGATGAGCTGATCGGCAAGATCGAGCGCGCACACGATTTCCGTGGCGCTGGCCAGCAGTGAGGCGATACGCACCAGCGAAAGATGGCCAGCCCCCATCACCGTGGCAAACGCGGTCACTTGACAGTATCGCGGTGACTGTCCAACATACGGCGACCTAGACCATAACGATGTTTTTTGGAGCGAATATGCCCTACATCATTGCCGAGACATGCATCGACGTGAAGGACCGTGGATGTGTCGACGTGTGCCCGGTCGATTGTATCTACGAGGGCGACGACCAGCTCTACATCCACCCAGACGAGTGTATCGATTGCGGTGCATGCGAGCCGGAGTGCCCGGTCACCGCCATCTTCCCGGAGGAGGACGTGCCTCCGGAGTGGGAGACCTTCATCGCAAAGAACCGGGTGTACTTCGAGACGGGTGAGGACCGGCAGGTCGCACAAGGCCGCGGCTGAGCCGTTGCCGGTTGTGTTGTCTCACGGGGCTCCGCGGTGACGCTGCGGGGCCCCGCTTCGCGTACGCGCTGCCGACGACATGCTCATCGCCAAGGTTCCGCGCCGTTAACGACGCACTAGAGCCGCGACAGATGGGTGTCCTTGAATGCGGTGGCATACTTGAGGCCGAATCCGAGCACGCGGTCGAGACCGATGTGGGCCAACCAGATGAGCCCCGCCAGCGCCCACACGCGGGACGGACCGGCCACCGCCGCCACGATGAGCAGGAGGGGCAAAGTGCTCGTGTGGCTGAGATTGTAGGTCGCGGCACCAACTCGTGCACTTGCCAGGTACCCAAGAAACGCGAGATCGGGCGCGAGAAAGAATAGCGCAAACATCCCCCACCCCCCATCCATCGCCCAGTACGCGGCCACACTCGCCGCCACCAGGGCAAGTCCTTCGACCCGCAACAGTACCCGTGGCCCCATCGGTGTCATCGCCATCAGTCCCCCGCTTGTGCGCCGTTCTTCCGCAGCAGCACCGCCGTCGAATCAAGGCCGCTCTCGTTGCACGTGCGACCAAAGATAGCGTACGGGGTACGCCTGTGAGACACACCCTTGCGGATGCTCACGACACGCGGTTAGCCTGCGCTCGCACCATCGATATCCACCACGGAGGCCGGATGCATCGCATCCCCATCCTGTTCTCGGTTGCCGCCATCGTCACGACATCATCCCTGGCGGCCCAGCGCCCCGTTCCTTATCCCGTCACCCCGTCTCCTGAGTTTGCTCGGGCGCTCGAGCGTGGCACCAGAACGGTCACAGGCGCACCGGGACCACAGTACTGGCAGCAATGGGCCGACTACACGCTCACCGCACGGATTGACCCCGCAACGAAACGCGTCGACGGTACGGCGCGGATCATGTATCGCAACCGCGCACCCGACCCGCTGCCCGTGGTGTTCCTGCACCTGCGCCAGAACATCCACGCCGAGGGCGCCGTGCGAAACGAGCCCCAGGAGGTTACCGGGGGCATCGAAGTGCGAAGGGTTACCGCAGGCGGGCAGGCGTTACGGGAGGGACCGCTGGCCGGGGGACCGGCATGGACGGTCCAGGGCACGATCATGGCCGTGCGCCCGCCTGTGCCCGTCACACCGGGTGGGACGCTGACACTCGAGATCGAGTGGGGATTCACCATTCCTCAATCCGGCGCCGGCCGCATGGGATGGAGCGAAGACAATCTCTTGTTCATTGCATACTGGTACCCACAGATGGCGGTCTACGACGACGTAGTGGGGTGGCATGTGGACCCATACCTCGGTGGTGCCGAGTTCTACGCCGGGTTCGGGAGCTACGACGTCACGGTGGAAGCACCCCCCGGCTGGCTCGTGATGGGAACCGGCCACCTGGAAAACACGGGTGAGGTGCTACCCAACAACATCAGTGAGCGGCTGGCGCGGGCGGAGCAGAGCGACGAAGTCGTGCACATCCTCACCGCGGACGATATCGCGTCCGGGCACGTCACCCGAGATGGGGGGCCGCTGCGCTGGCGGTTCGTGGCCGATACGGTCCGCGACGCGGCTTTCTCCGTGACCCGAGCCTCGTTGTGGGACGCCGCGCGGACGCCCGTCGGCGACCGGGACGGCGATGGGCAAATGGAATATGCGCGCGTCGATGCCATCTGGCGCTCATCGGCACCGCGTTGGGCGCAGACGTGGCGCTACGCACAACACTCCATCGATTTCCTCTCCCGTTGGACCGGTCTCTCGTATCCGTGGCCGCACATGACCGCGGTCGAGGGAGGGGGCATCATCGGCGGTGGGATGGAGTTCCCCATGATGACGCTCATCGGGGACTACAACGAGCGCGGCGATAGCGCGCTATACTTCGTGACGGCACACGAGCTGGCACACATGTGGGTCCCCATGACGGTGAGCAACGACGAGAAACGCCGGGCGTGGATGGACGAAGGCACCACGACGTTCAACGAGAATCAGGCACGGAAGGAGTTCTTCCCCGGTCTCAATCACGATCTCCCCGACCGGGAGTCGTATCTGGGTGTTGCGCGGCAGGAGATGGAGGGTGAAATCATGCGCTGGTCGGACTACCAGTATCCCGGACCGGCGTACGGCACCGCATCGTACGCGAAGCCCGCGACCGGACTGACCACACTGCGCGCACTCTTGGGTGAGGAGCTATTCGTGACGGCCTACCGCGAGTACCTGCACCGCTGGCGTTACAAGCATCCCAAGCCATGGGATTTTTTCAACACGTTCAATAGCGTGAGCGGCCAAGACCTGGATTGGTTCTGGCGGAGCTGGTACTACGAGACCTGGACCCTCGACCAGGCGGTAGGCAGCGTCACCTCGCACAACGGCCATACGACGATCGTGATCGAGGATCGGGGGCTCCTTCCCATGCCGGCACGTCTCACCATTACTCAGACGGACGGATCGGTGTTGCAACGGGAGGTGCCGGTCGAGACGTGGCTGGCCGGCGCTGTGCAGGCGGAGATCACGGTACCGGTCGATGACGTCGCCAGCGTCGAGATCGACGCGGCTAACCTGTTCCCTGATATCGACCGCGGCAACAACGTGTGGCGGCATCGATGAGCGCGGCACGCAGGAGCTGCGCGACACTCGCCATCCTGGCTGCCTCGGCAGCTCCCGCCGCTGCGCAGGGACCCGGCGGGACAGAGATATACGTCGCGCGGCTCACGAACCGCGGTGGCGTGCCCACGCTCAGCGAGCCCGTCAACATCACGCAACGGGTCGGGTACGACAATCAGCCGTCGTTCAGCCCCGACGGATCGCTCGTGTACTACACGTCGTACCGCGACGGGCAGGCGGACACATACCTCTATGTTCTCGCCGACCGCACGACGCGTCAGGTGACGGACACACCCGAAAGCGAGTACTCACCGACGGTAACACCGGCCGGCAACCGGTTCTCCGTCGTGCGGGTTGAGCAGGACTCGACGCAGCGACTGTGGACCTTCGCGCTCGACGGCACCGACCCGCAACTCCTGATACCGTCGGTCGCGCCGGTCGGCTACCACACATGGCTCAGTGAGGAGATTGTCGCGCTGTTCGTGCTCGGATCGCCCAGTACGTTGCAGGTGCTCCATGCGCTCGCGGGAAGCCCCATCTGGTTGGCCGACAATGTTGGACGAACGCTCACGCGTCATCCAACGACCGGAGACCTGACCTTTCTCCAGCACACGGACACCGACGAACGGTGGATAACCGTACAAGAAACAGAGTCGGGCGCGTTTCGGCGGCTCACACAAACACCGACAAACGAGTTCTTCGCGTGGACCCCCGACGGGACGCTGCTCTCCGGTGACGGGGCGAGGTTGCTTGCGTTTCGCCCAGGCGACGCGGGCTGGCGGGAGATCGGGGACTTTGCATCGGCCGGACTGGCCGGGATCACCAGAATCGCGGTGAGCCCAGACGGGACACTCGTCGCGTTCGTCGCCGCGGAGGAGAGCTAGACGATGCCACACGTAGACTTTGCCACGCTGCCGGGTACCGCACGCGCCTGGGTGTTCGCCGCTTCCCGCAAGCTACGGCCCGCGGAGCGTGATGAGCTGCTCACCGGCGTGGATCGGTTTCTAGACGGTTGGGCTGCGCACGCTGTGCCGCTCACCTGCTCACGGGACTGGCGCTACGACCGGTTTCTGGTCGTTGGGGTAGACGAGGCGGCGGCGGGAGTATCGGGATGTTCGATCGATGCGCTGACCCATCTGTTACAGGAGGTGGAGCGACGCTTCGCTGTTACGATGCTGGACCACGGTCCGGTGCTCTACCGTTCGGGCAATGCGATTCGCCGGGAGTCGCGCAAGGCGTTCGGCGCGCTGGCGGAGACGGGCCAGGTAGACCTCGATACCGTGGTGTTCGACAACACTATTAGTACGGTGGCTGCACTGCGAGCGGGAGAGTGGGAAACCGCCGCCCGCGGGACATGGCACGGACGCGCGTTCTTCGGTGTCGCACCACCCCCTCTCTCACCTTCCCCCGGGAGCTAGACGACCCCTTCCCGGCTGTGGCACAGCACGCAACGATCGAAGACCTGCCCACCGACCCAACTGGATCGCGAGAGACGCGGCGGGCAACAAGGGCGTGGCAATTGTCCGCACGAGGACGCGCGACTCGCGAATGGCCGTGCGGAACCCCGCGGCATCCGTAAAGGACGGCATTTCCGTCCGGCAGCGTCCAATTTCTGTCGCAAAATGCGCGTCCGACCCTCCTCCAATGGGAAGCCTACGAGCCGCAGCAGCCCTGGTCGCGAGTCGGTTCCAGCGCGGCCAAAAAGCCCGGGAGTTCGCCGCCTCCACGACATCCGCCACGTTCAGGACCGCGCGCGATCGCTCGGCCTTGCGAAACGGGTATGCGCAGGGATGCGGGGCGTAGACAACACCACCCTGATCGCGAATGCGCTCCGCCACCTCCTCGACCGGCAAACCCGCAGGAATCCGATCGTGCAGGAACAGTCCTATCAGGTGTACGCCACCCCAACAGTGCACCTCTTCACCAACGACCACGCGGTGCGGGTCGAGCGCGCGGGCCTCCAAGGCGCCCTCGATCTCGTTGTGATCGGTGACCGCCACCCGCTCGAGCCCCGCCGCCGCCGCTTGTTCGACCAACACCGCGGGCGGTAGCACCGAGTCGCACGAAAAGGACGTGTGTGTATGCAGATCGACGTGAATGCGATCCAACGACATGCGGTCGATTCCTCAATCCTCGAGGGAGAGACTGAACTCCCCGCGAATTACGGGGCCTCCTTCGAGTATCGGCAAGGAGGATGCCAGATGTGAACCGCGGAGAGCGTAACCCGCTACTCGGGATCCACCCGTGCGCACCAGAACTCCTCCCGTGGGCCCAGCGTGCCAACCCCTTCCGAGCATGGCCGGGGAGTCGGCTCTTCGAGGCGCGCCGCGGCCAGCCACTCACGTTCCAGGTCATCCGTCGACGAGCCAAGCGACACAGACAGGTTCTGGCTCTGGAAGAGCTGGAGCCAGACATCCCGCCCAAAACGTTCCATCACCCAACGCGTAAAACTCCCCGCCTCTACAAAGACCTGCCAGGCAAACGCGTCCCCACTCGAACCGTGCAGCGAAAACGAAAAACTCCCTGCCCGATAGGCAGAAAAAAGAGAAATCGTAGTCCCCCGGTCGGCAAACAACGAAACCCAGGCGTGCGGCGGTTGCCCCCGGTACGGATTGACGCTCCTGCCGGCTGGGAGAAGGATCTCGGTAACGTAGACCGCAATACCCTCCTCCAGAAAGGCGCGCCGCGTGTATCTCGTCCAGAGGTGCGTCAGCTGATGCGGGATGTAGTCCAACGACAGCGACTCCAACCACTGGTTCATGCTGTTGTCGCCGGGATCGACGAACGGGAGACCATCTCCGGCGCGCAGGTTGAAGACAATGGTCTCCGGCGGGACGAACTCCGCAAAGAAAGCCGCGACGCGTTCCCGCTCAAACTCGAGCCGCACGGCGAGTGAATCCAGCAGGGCTGGGGACGTCCCGGCTTGGTCCAGAATCAGGAAATTGGCGGTCTCAACCACCACCGGGTCTACCGGCACCGTCACGGGCGCGACGGGCTCGGACCCGCACGCACTCAAAGCGAGTACAACAGACGACAAACAAACCGCGTGTCGATTCATGGGCCTTCTCCTGCGTGTGGGCGCACGTATCCGCAAATTACACACCGTCCGGCGGGATCACCACTCGTACAATCTGTCCGCACACAACCCTCACAAAAGCCGTAGGTTTGCCGGTACACTATGGGGCCTCCGGGAGGGGCGACATGAGACCGTTGCCGCATCCATTGCCCACGGGCGTGGCGCTGCTGTATGACCCGACCTTGAACAAAGGAACTGCGTTTTCCCAGCGTGAGCGTGACACTCTCGGCCTGCAGGGCCTCTTGCCCCCGCGCGTGCTAACGATGGAGGACCAGCTGGCCCGGATCATCGAGAACTTCCGGCTCAAGCCGTCGGATATCGATAAGTACATCTATATGGTCGCGCTCCAGGACCGGAATGAGACGCTTTTTTACCGCGCTGTAGTCGATCATGTCGAGCAGATGATGCCGATCATCTATACCCCGACCGTGGGCGAAGCGTGCCAGCGGTACGGGCATCTCTTCCGGCGGTCGCGCGGCCTGTACATCACAGCCAAGCACCGCGGCCGAATCCGAGAGCTGCTGGGGAACTGGCCGGAGCGAGATATCGGCGTAATCGTCGTGACGGACGGAGAACGGATCCTGGGGCTGGGAGACCTTGGCGCCTACGGCATCGGTATCCCAATCGGCAAGCTGGCGCTCTACACGGCGCTGGCCGGCATTCACCCCGCGGTCTGTCTTCCCGTCATGCTGGACGTGGGAACGAATCGGAAAGAACTGTTGGAAGATCCGCTCTACACGGGCCTGACGCAGGAGCGCCTACGGGGTAAACCCTACGACGACTTGGTGGAAGAGTTCGTGGTGGCCGTCCAGGACGCGTTTCCGAACGCCCTGATCCAGTTCGAGGACTTCGCCACGCAAAACGCGTTCGGTCTCCTCGCACGATACCGAGACCGCGTGTGCTGTTTCAACGACGACATCCAAGGCACCGCTGCCGTCACGCTCGCTGGAGTTCTGTCGGCCAGTCGCGTGACAGGGCATGAGCTCGTCGAGCATACGATTCTCTTTCAGGGGGCCGGCGCTGCTGCCGTTGGCATTGCCGATCTCTTCGTCAGCGCCTTCGTACGGGACGGTCTCGACGAGCCTGCCGCGCGGTCGCGGATCTGGTTCGTCGATTCCCGTGGACTGGTCGTGGACGGGCGCGACCACCTCGCACCACACAAGCTGCGTTACGCGCACAAACACGAGTTCCTGCCCGACCTGGCAAGCGCCGTCGCACGATTGCAGCCTACCGTACTCGTTGGCGTCTCGGGCCAGCCGGGGGCGTTCACCGAACCCATCGTGCGCGATATGGCCCGCTTCAACGAGCGGCCCATCATCTTTGCGCTGTCCAACCCGACGGCCAAGGCGGAGTGTACGGCTGAGAACGCATACCGCTGGACGGACGGCAAAGCGGTCTTCGCCAGTGGGAGTCCCTTCGATCCCGTCGAACTGAACGGCCAACGCCTCGTGCCCGGACAGGGGAACAACGCGTACATCTTCCCGGGCGTGGGACTCGGCGTTATGGCATCCGGTGCCACGCGCGTCACCGACGACATGTTCTATTCCGCCGCGCTCTCCCTTGCCGAGTACGCCGATGAGGGGACTCGGGAAGAAGCGCGTGTGTACCCGTCACTCACGTCTATACGCGACGTGTCGGCCCGGATCGCCGTGGCCGTAGCGAACGAGGCCTATGCGGCGAACCTCGCCACGGTGCCGGCACCGGACGACATGATGGCCCGCGTGCGATCGCTGATGTGGGATCCGGTCTATCGATCGTACGTGTAGGCAGGGCCGGCGGCGCGACCTCCCGCGCCCACCGTCACACGCTGCAACCACTGCGCCGAAACCCCGCGGCGCCATGTTGCGTAGGGCGAAATGACTCATACCATCAGGAGCACAAGATGAACAGCTATCCCGCACGCCGCGGGAACGTCATGAGCGCCATGGGCTGGATGCTTGGGCTCTCCGCCGCGCTCTTCTGGATACCCGTGGTGGGCGGCCTGGTCGCGGGATTCGTAGGTGGCCGGAAAGCCGGA
This sequence comes from Gemmatimonadota bacterium, assembly GCA_036679645.1. Classification (GTDB taxonomy): domain Bacteria; phylum Gemmatimonadota; class Gemmatimonadetes; order Gemmatimonadales; family GWC2-71-9; genus JADFNB01. Next base: position 37,616 of record JAZDCY010000084.1, read on the forward strand.
GGAGTTGGTCCCGCCATCATCGCCGTGTTCCTCCCCGGGCTCTTGCTCTTCGTACTGTCGCTGCTGCTCGGCGGCCTGCTCGGATGGATCCCGATCATCGGCAACCTCGTAATGATGATCGTCGGCATGGGGTCCGTCATGTTGTCAGTGCTGAACGTGTTGCCGCTGTTGGTCGGAGCCATCCTGGGCGGCGCGACCGCCAAATAACGCGCAGGGCGCATGCCGTGCGCGGTAGGGGCGCGTGCAGTGCGCCCCCGGGCTGCGTGCGCGGTAGGGGCGCGTGCAGTGCGCCCCCGGGCTGCGTGCGCGGTAGGGGGCGCACTGCGTGCGCCCCCGCCCCCGCCTCCGGGCGCACGCCATGCGCCCCTACCGCCGTATGGCCACGCGTCCCGTTTCGAGGACTATTCGTTCGCCGGGCCGGCGACGTCGGTTTTCGGCGGCAACTTCTGCAACCCGCGCTTCCCAGGCGGCTCGACGTACCTCATTCGCGACAACATTGTCGGGATACGGCCGGCCAGGCCTCCGCTCGAAGAAGCCGATGACCCCTGCGGCCGCGAGGACCAGCGCGGTCGCGAACTTGGGTCCGTCGTTGTCCGTGAAGACCGGTACGACCACGAGCGCCGCCCCAGCAGCCCCCAGCCCGAGACCCAGGCGGAGAAGACCCGGTCCCAGCGGCTCGCGCTGGGGCAGGAAATCGGGCGCGGGAGGACGCACGAGCGAATCGCGCATGGTGCGCGCAAGCCGGATCGGAACGTCGACGGTGCGCACCGGCTCGTCACCATCCCCCATCGACGACACACTCATGTTGTAGAGACCTTCAGCCAACCGGCGGCGGCGAGCGCCCCGCCCGTCCCACACGACGCGCGCGCTGTCCTCCACCAGCCCGTCATGGAGTGTACGCACGGCGCGACCGGCCGCGTCTTCGATACGCACACGTACGTGGTGGGGTGTGCTAGGATATAGCCGCGTGGCAAGACCACCTCGGCCCGGTTCGAAGGTGACACGACGGACCGTCTCCACCGCTACGACCATAGTCTGGCGGCGGGCCTGGTCAAATGCATCGAGGACGCGAGGGGCAAACGCGAGCCGATCGAGACGATATCTGGGATCCGTCTGAATGAGACGCTCGAACGCCGCGAAGGCGGAGTCGCGCCGATCCCGATAGAACTCGGCCGCGCCGAGATACGCGAGGGCGTGCGTCCGATCTGCCTCTGGAAGATCGTGGGCGCCGAGCGAGAGGCGCAGCATCCGGGTAGCAGCCTCCATCTCGAGCGCGCGAAACGCGTCAATACCCTGCACGAGGAACTGAGGGCCTGTCTGCGCGACGGCGGGAACCGGCGCAGCCATCACGGCGGCGAGCACCGCAAGGTGCGCAACGCGCATCAGCGCTCGCGTTCCAGCACGATATCGGTCCACCGGATCTCCTGCCCCGCCTCGATATCCACCGCGCGTTCCCACCGGCGATACCCGTCCTGCACGATGCTCAGGACGTGCCGCCCTTCACCCACACTGATGCCGATGACAGGAATGTTGCCGATCAACTCGCCGTCGATGATCAGTCTGCCCAAGGGCTGGGAATTCAGCCAGAGTTTTCCGTATCCAAACGCCACTGGACGGGCACTCGAGTCCGCGGTTGCGGCAGGTTGTGCCGGGACCGTGACCGCCATTGGATCGACAGTCCCTTCCGCACCGCGTCCCCCGACCAAGGCCTGCGTCGCGAACACGATCGCTGCCGCCACCATCCCGATCGTCAGATGCCCCGCCCGGCGCGGTAGGAGGGGGGGAGCGATCACGCGCGTCTCCTGCCCGATAGGCTCGGTGATGGCCTCGCTGACCTCTGTTGAGGCACGGGGCTGCGGAGCACGGGGGGGGCGCCGTCCGCCAATCGAACTCAGGAAATCCAATACCGAGTCGAACCGCTCGTCCGGCTGCTTGCTCATCGCCTTGAGCACCCCTTCGGTAACGCGCCCAGGCAGATCCGGCCGAATATCCGAGAGGTGGGGCGCCGGTTCCACGCAGTGCATGCGGACCACCTCACCCACCGAGTGCGCTACGAACGGGTGACGTCCGGCCAACAACTCGAACGTCATGACCGCCAGGGAGTACTGGTCCGAGCGCCCATCGACCGACTGTCCGTACAGCTGCTCGGGCGACATGTACGCCGGCGTCCCAATCGTCCCCCCGGTCTGCGTGAGCTTCACGTTGCCCGTCGCCTTCGCGACACCGAAATCACACACATATGCCCAGCTGTTTTCGTCCAGCATGACGTTCGCGGGCTTCATGTCGCGATGGACGACGCCTCGCCGGTGCGCGTACTCCAGTGCGCTCGCCGCCTGTTCGACGAGACTCAAACAACTGTGCAGGCCGAGACGTCCGAGATCGCGGAGCGTCTCCTCGAGCGACTGGCCCCGTATGTACTTCATCGAGTACCACAGGAACTCCGGCGTCGTCCCATACCGGTGCACCGGCGTTATGTGCGGATGATCGAGGGATGCCGCGATAGTGGCTTCTTGTCGGAACCGCTCGGGCGCTGTCTTCTCCTCGGCGAACTTCAAGGGCAGCACCTTCAGCGCCACGGGCCGGTTGAGCTGGACATCGCGCGCCAGAAACACGACCGACATCCCACCACGACCCAGCAAACCTTCAATCCGGTACTCGCTCGCGAGCGCGGACCGGACTGTCGCCTCGATCTCGTCGACGACTGACACCTCAGGTGACACTAAACCCCTCCGTGCTGGGAGCAGCACCCAACGCAACCCGCCGGTACCATCGCGCAGAAACCGTACCATGGGAACAGCATCGTGACGTCTACGCAACGCTTTACGACACAGGGAGTTACACCGTTTTGATACTCCCGGCTCGCCCCACGCGCACCGGGCGTTCTGCTATGGTAGCCGCAGCCCGCGGGCCGCGCCATCTGCCGGGACTAGGGGCTCTTACCGCGAGGGACCAGTCTTCGGCGAGAAACGGCGAATCGGGTCCCAAGACGCGCGGCAGCAAACCGCCGCCCGCGAGTTCTGCCAACGAGAGCGATTGGGGAATGAGCACCAACCAGCCACGACATCGGCGGCGTGGAGTCTCGGGGTCACGCCCCCCCCCCCTCCCCCCGCCGATTCAGTCAGCGTCTTCACCCGTGGGGTTGCGGCAGGGACACACTGCAATATTCATATGTCTGCAACTTGGCACATGCGATCGTCCATTGTCGCCGTGACGGTGCGCACGGGTACTATTAGATCATCGAACCGAAGGTCACTGCCATTCTCTCCAGCATACGATCTTGTGATCTCGCCTGACCGCGGAGAAGCCGTCCCGATCGCTCACGGACGGGCATAATGATCGACATCGTCGCCCAGACGCGCTCCGCCTCGTGGGCAAAAGTGATCGACAACACGCGGTGCATAGGGTGCCATGCCTGTTCCACCGCATGCAAGTCCGAGAACGAGGTGCCGGTCGGAGTAAATCGGACGTACGTCAAGTACGTCGACGTGGGCGTCTTCCCCCACGGCCGCCGAGCGTTCCAGGTCACGCGCTGCAACCAATGCGAGGATGCCCCTTGTGTCACTGCGTGCCCGACGGCGGCAATGTATCAGCGCGACGACGGCATCGTGGACTTCGACAAGACAATCTGCATTGGCTGCAAAGCGTGCATCGCCGCCTGCCCGTACGACGCGATTTTCATCAACCCCGAAGATCACTCGGCCGAGAAGTGTAATTTCTGCGCACACCGGCTGGACATGGGTCTCGAACCGGCGTGTGTAGTCGTCTGTCCCACGCAGGCAATTATGGTCGGCGATCTACACGATCCGACTTCTTCGGTAGGCCGTCTGGTCCAGGAAAAGCCGGTGACGGTTCGTCGCCCGGAGAAGGGCACGCGCCCAAAGCTCTTCTACCTGGGCGCGCATGAGGCAACCCTCGATCCACTCGCCGCGTCGCGCCCCACGGGCGGGCTCTTCATGTGGAGCGAACAGGCCACGGGAGCGGGCACCGTCGTCTCGGGACACCCTACGTCCGGGAACTCATCCGCCGCAGCACTGCTGTCCTATGACGTCCCGCACCGGATGCCGTGGGACTGGCGCGTCAGCCTCTACACCTGGACAAAAAGCATCGCGGCCGGCGCCTACCTCGCGCCGCTCATACTGTTACTACTCGGCACGATTCCACCAACCAGTCCTCTGTGGCAGTGGGGTGTCCCACTCATTGGGGGCGCGTTCCTCGCCCTCACCGGTGTGCTACTGATCGCTGATCTCGAGCATCCGATGCGGTTCTACATGATCTTCACGCGCGCGCAACAAAAGAGTTGGCTGGTCAAGGGCGCGTACGTGATCACGGCGTTTGCGATCATCCTGGGCGTGCATCTCGTCGCGACGTTGCTGAATAGACCCGACCTGCACGGGATGCTCACGTGGCTCGGCATCCCGGTCGCGATCATGACGGCATCGTACACGGCGTTCTTGTTTGCGCAGGCACGCGCCCGGGACCTGTGGCAGAACCCGCTACTCCCTCCGCACTTTGCCGTGCAGGCCGTGCTTGCGGGTGCGGCGGTGACCATTCTGCTGGCCACCCAATTGGAACCGCTCGCCCTACCTGTCCTCGAGTGGCTGCTCGTCATCGCCGGGCTCGCCCACCTCACGCTGGTGCTCGGTGAAATCGCGCTGCCGCATCCGACGGAGCACGCGCGCCTCGCCATGTGGGAGATGCTACGAGGGCGGTACGCCAGGTACTTCTGGGTGGGCATCGTCTTGACGTTTGGGTCGGTGTTTGCCCCATGGATCGGGACGCCCGCAGCGTTGTTGGCGCTCCTTGGACTCCTGGCGCATGAGCACGCCTACGTTCAGGCCGGCCAGGCGGTTCCGTTGGCATGAGACAGCCATTTGTGATTCTCGCAACGCGAATGAACGCGCGTACCGGCGCTTGCAATGCGGGCCGCGGCGCGGAAAGACCTTCAGGAGGCGAGGCGTGAGCGACAAACTCCACCAGCGAGTTCGCGCGGCGCGCGAGGATGTAACGCGTCGCGGGGAGACGTTCTACCCAGGCGCGAGTGGTGGACAGCTCGCGGCGTTTCCGCCCAAGGAGCGATGGGACGACTGGGTCGAGCTGGATAGCCACGCGTGGCCGGAACGGGCGGAACACCACTACACGCTCGTTCCCACGACATGCTTCAACTGCGAGTCCGCGTGCGGGCTCCTGGCCTACGTCGATCACGACACCGGCCAGATCCGCAAGTTCGAGGGGAACCCCGAACACCCCGGTTCGCGCGGCCGGAACTGCGCCAAGGGACCGGCTACGCTCAATCAGATCCTCGACCCCGACAGGATTCTTCACCCGCTCAAGCGGGCGGGCGCGCGGGGCGAGGGTACGTGGAAGCAGGTCACGTGGGACGAGGCGCTCGACGACATCGCCGGACGTATCCGGGCCGCCATTCAGGACGGTCGCCACAATGAGATTATGTATCACGTGGGCCGCCCCGGAGAAGACGGCTTCACGGAGCGCATCCTGGCGGCGTGGGGAGTAGATGGACACAACTCGCACACCAACGTCTGTTCGTCGAGTGGGCGTGCCGGGTACCACTACTGGATGGGCATGGACCGGCCGAGTCCGGATTTCGCCAACGCCGACGTGATCGTCATGGTGTCGGCGCACTTGGAGACGGGCCACTATTTCAATCCGCACGCACAGCGCGTCCTCGAAGCCAAGCAACGCGGCGCCAAGCTCATCGTGTTGGACACGCGCCTGTCGAACACCGCCACGCACGCGGACCTGTGGCTCGCTACCTACCCCGGATCCGAAGCGGCACTCTTCCTGGCAGTCGCGAATTGGATCATCCAGGAGCGGCGCTACGACCGCGACTTCGTGCGCAGGTGGTGGAATTGGGAACAGTACCTCCGCAGCGAACACCGGGAGGTCGAACCCACATTCGCCAACTTCGAGCTGATCCTGAGCACATTGTACGCGGAGTACACTTTCGAGTTCGCGGCCGAGGAATCGGGCATCCCCGCCGAGACGCTGCGCGAGACGGCGCAGATCATCGCCGACGCCGGGACCCGTCTCGCGACCCACACGTGGCGCAGTGCCGCCGCTGGGAACGAAGGTGGTTGGCAGGTATCCCGCACGCTCTTTCTGCTCAACGCGCTGCTCGGCGCGGTCGCCACGAAGGGCGGCACCTATCCCAATGCGTGGAACAAGTTCGTTCCCAAACCCATCCACACACCACCACACCCGAAGATATGGAACGACCTCACGTGGCCGGGCGAGTATCCCCTGGCCATGAACGAGCTGTCCTTCCTGTTGCCGCACTTCCTGAAAGAGCGGCGCGGGAAGCTCGACGTGTATTTCACCCGCGTGTACAACCCGGTGTGGACAAACCCAGATGGGTTCTCCTGGGTGGAGATGCTCACGGACGAGGCACGTGTGGGTCTCCACGTCGCCCTCACACCCACGTGGAACGAAACGGCGTACTTCGCCGACTACGTGCTGCCAATGGGGCACAGCGCGGAGCGCCACGACATGCACTCGTACGAGACGCACAATGCGCGGTGGATCGGGTTTAGGCAGCCGGTGTTACGGGCCTTCCGGGAACGACAGGGCGAGACTATCAGCGATACGCGCGAGGTGAACGTCGGGGAGGTGTGGGAGGAGAACGAATTCTGGATAGATCTCACCTGGCGTATCGATCCGGATGGATC
>JAZDCY010000085.1:0-2059 GCA_036679645.1 Gemmatimonadota bacterium
TGTCGTTGCCCGCGGCGTCGAGACGGCGGCGACCGGTGAAGATCAGGACCTCGTTGGGTCGGCAAATGTAGAGGAAGTTCTTGATCAAAATCAGCACGAACAGGATGCCGACGCCCGACGCTACCGCCCCTCCGATCACGGATCCGAATCCGATGTCGGCGAGCAGGCTCGTTGGACCCTCCAGCGCAGTGGCGATGATTGATGTGTTCATTTCCCCCTTTTCCCTCTCTGCGTCCGGTTCGTCCGGTCGCGAAACTGACTGTGTTACTCGATCGAGCTACGCGCGCGCCTCGTGGCTGGCATCGAGCTCGGCCTTGGGGCGCACACGGGCGATCATGGCCTTGGTGTCGTTCATCTGGATCACGAGGACCTCCTCGCCGATCGAGAAAGGATCATCCTCGTCGGTGGTGGCGAGCAGGTCCTCAGTCGTGCGCTTGAGGGTCACCCGTACTTTGCCAACGTCACCCGCCGCGAAACCGACGAGCACACGGCCGGTGAGGCCGACATAGTCGCGCTCGGAGGCCACGGTTCCCGCCTCGCTTCTTCCGAGGACCCGAAAAACCCTGGTCGCGATCTGGCCGATGACCAGTCCCATGCCCACCGCCAGTCCGAGTGCGGTCTCCGTCGAGGTTTCGGGGCTGACTTGCTCGAGCAAGACGCCCGTGAGGCCAAAAAAGGCCGCGAAGAAGGTCCAGAAACGCAGCGAAAGAAAGCTCGCAACGAAACCACCGAGCGCGCCCAGGGCATCCACGTGGTCGGTGGTGGCCCCGTGCTCACCGTGGTCGGCGTCGGTGTCCGCATCAATGTCGGCGTCCGCGTCGACATCCAGATCGACGTCCGCGTCGGCATCGGCGTCGCCACCGAAGAAGATCGAGGCGGCGAGCAGAATGCCACCCAGGATCAGCGCAAATAGATAGATGTTCGTCAGCATCGACTCCCTCCAGCTGCGGCCGGCGTCCGGCCGGCCAATATCTCACGTTTTTGAACGCCGATTTTGACGAACTCCCTGGCCGGTTTCCCTCGGGGGAGCGGCCGCGCGGTGCAGGCTCTCGCTCTCGGGCACCTGGGGGGTTCGTCGCTATCGGATCGGGATGGCACTCGTGTTCGCGACGGGGTGGTTGTGGGCGAGGTCCGCCTTGGCCAAACTCGGTCGCGGTTCGTGCAACCTCGAGCCGGCGCCGGTTATTCCAGCAGCGCACGGTGCGCGAGACCCATGAAGCTGCTTCCCAGAGCCTTCTACGCGCGCGATGTCGTCGAGGTCGCGTGCGCGCTGCTCGGCCGACACGTGCGTCGGGGGCCGGTCACCCTTCGCATCACCGAGGTCGAGGCCTACGATCAGTTCGACAGCGCGTGCCATGCCTACGCGAGTCGCACGCCCAGAAACGCACCGTTGTGGGGGCCGCCGGGGCGAGCGTACGTCTACCTGTGCTACGGGCTGCACAACATGCTCAACTTCGTCGCGGACGAGGAGGGCCGGGCAGCGGCGGTGTTGATCCGCAGCTGTGAACCGGTTGTGGGCCGGGATGTGATCCGTTCCCGTCGAGGCAACAAGAGTGGGCCGGCGTCTTTGACGGGGCCCGGCAAGGTGGGTCAAGCGCTGGATCTCGACACGACTTGGTCCAACCATCTGCTCTTTCGCCGCGACGGGCTCAGCGTGCTCGAGGGGGAGGCGCCGACGGCGGTGCTCGCCGGGCCGCGCGTCGGAATCGACTACGCGGATGCTCGGGATCGGGCGCTGGCGTGGCGTTTCGCGGATGCTGACTCTGCGTGGGTTTCCCAGCGCGCCACCCTGGCTCCGCTCCGCCGGATCCGACACGCCCGCCGGCGCTGATCTCGTGCTAGCTTGCCGTCCGCCATGAGGCTGGATCTACCGTCGCGTCCGCGCCGCAACCGCAAGAGCGAAGCCATCCGCTCCTTTCACCGGGAGACGTGGGTCGCCCCGCAGCACTTCATCTACCCCCTGTTCATCCACGAGAAGGAAGATGACCGGCCGATCGGGGCCATGCCGGGGTGTTTTCGGCTCAGCCCGGCCGGACTGATGAAGACGGTCGAGGAGGCG
>JAZDCY010000086.1:0-53530 GCA_036679645.1 Gemmatimonadota bacterium
GCGTACCATCGACGACGATACCTTCGACCACCGCTTTGGCTCTACGCCGCTCGAACGCCCGGGCGCTATCGGGATGCGACGGAATGCGACGGTGGCCTCCGCCAACCAGGGCCATGAGGAGGCATGATGGCCGGAGCCGTGACGGGCGACAACCCGGTGAGCTACCAGATCATCTCCGGGCAGACGCTGGAGATTGTGTATCGCGACGTGCCCCGGATCGAGGAAGCCGAGGTCCTCGGGATACGTTGACGGTGACGTTTGTGTTGCCGTTGGATCGGTAGGGATGACCACTCACAGTCCGGTTGGGTGATCCACGAATTCCCAGCTCAACCCGAACCTCTGCTCGAGATGCTTGGCGAGCGCCTGCACACCGACCGTTTCGGTTGCGTAGTGGCCTCCGAAGATCAGGTTCCGGTGATGAGCGTATCAATTCCGGCACGGCAGGCCTCCTGAAGGAGATCGCTCCCGGCCCCCGTCACGATGGCGACCCGATGAGCCGTCTCGGGACCATGTGCCAGAACATGCGGTGTGGCACCGAGTCGGGACGAGAGCCTTCCAGCAAGCTCCGCCACGCTGAGATCGATTGTCCCCGAGACGCCGATCTCTACCCCTTCATATCGCCCAAAGGGCACAACGTCGCCCAGCCCCAGATCCCGCGCGAGTACGGCGTTGTTGCCCACGTCGGCATGACAATCCAGGGGGATATGCGCCGAGTAGAGGGCCACGTCGCGCGCGATCAACTCCCGAACCCGGCTACCGTGGGCGCCGGTGATCGGCTGGAGCCCACCCCAGAAGAGTCCGTGGTGGACGAGTAGCAGATCTCCGCCAAGCTCCGCCGCGGCCTTGATGGTTGCGAGACACGCATCCACTGCCACGACCGCCTTGGTCAGCACCCCGGAATTGGCCACCTGCAGCCCGTTCAGGGCGTGCTGGTAGTCGGGGATCTCCGTCACACGCAGGTACTCGTCCAGGTATGCGACGATTTCGTCCTGGCTCACCATTTGGAGAGGACAATTATAGAGACAGTTACAGTGCTATTATACGACATTAACGATACAGTAACACGGCGGATTGCGCAGGCCTCGTGAGTCTAACCACTTATGTAGCAAGATATTACGGGACACAAGTCGCCTAGTGGGTCACATGTTGATGACGGTGTTGAAACAGTGTTCGGAGTGTCCTAGTGAACGACCGCTGCGCGTGGCTGGGAGGGCCGCGCCTGAGCACTATGGTTCCCCTTCACGCCTTCGGTCTTGCCCATTCTGACATTGCCGTTGACCTCTCCGCCTTCCTGCACGATCAGACGTTCCGTGGCGATATCGCCGGACACGACGGATCCCGTCTGCACCTCTACGCGTTCTTCCGCCACGATCCCGCCCTTGACCTGTCCTCCAAGCACAGCTTCGCGCGTGATCACGTCACCCTCGATCAGCCCGCCGCGTGCGACGAGGACCTGGTGCTCCGCGCGCACGGTTCCCTCCACCACACCCTCGATCTTCACGACGCCGTCCGAGATGATTTCACCGACGAACCGCGTACCCGTCGCGATGATCGTCAGGGAGGGTGCACCGTGCTGAGCCGCAGCAGATTCCCGGTTGTCCTTCGCCATCCTCTACCGTCCTTCCGTGACTATGGATCGGGGGTCGAGCGACCGGCCGTTCCTTCTGATTTCGAAGTGCAGGTGCGGTCCCGTCGACCGACCCGTTGATCCTGACAGGGCGACGACCTCGCCCGCAGCGACCGAGTCCCCCAGCGCTACCAGCAGTCGCGACGCGTGGCCGTAGAGCGTCTGGTATCCGTCGGGGTGATCGATCAACACGAAGACGCCGTATTCCGGATCTTCGCCTATCTCTCCGACCACCCCTCCACCCGACGCCTTGATCGGTGTGGCCATTGGCACGGCGATGTCGATGCCCACGTGTGTTTCGTCATCCGTCCCCGGGCTTACCTGCCCACGAGTCACGATGCCGCTCGCCTGCAGCGGCCAGTGCGACGGAGTTGACTGGCCCGACTCGTAGCGCGGCTCCGCGCCGGGCTCTGTTGCGAACATCGCTTCCGTCACCGGTATCCGTCCCACGCCTTGCGGCGACGGAATGACATCACCGCCGAGCATGGCGCGCATCTGCGCGTAGCGCGACTCCATTTCGTTCAATGTGCGCGCGAGTTCCTTTACCTGCGCGTTCTCCGCTCGCAGTTGTCCGAGTTCGCGCCGAAGGCCCGGCACCGACGCGGCCGTGCGCGCAATCGGCGTGTACAGAACGGCGCCCACGATGACCCCTACTACCAGGAGCGCCGCCACGATGATTCCCGTCCGGAGTAGCCAGAGGGAAACCCGGTAGGACCGCGACTCGAGGGCACCGTCGCGATGTATCATGAACGTGACTGCGCGCCTCGGGGTCATCCGCTGTATGGCTCTCCCAACACCAACTCGAGGAGACGGGTGAGGTCGTCGTTGGAGTAGAAATTCAACGTGATGCGCCCGCCTTTGCCCCGCCTCGAGACGAAGACGTCTGTCTTCAGGTAGCGACGCAGGGCATCTTCGAGACGGCGCACTTCCGGATCCGGTCGCTTCGGGACGCGGCCCTTGCCAACCCGCGGGCGTCGAACAGGCGCACGGTCACCGCGCGCCAAGGACTCGAGTTCACGGACGGACAGTCCCTCGCTTGCCACGCGTCGAGCGAGCGCATTCATCTCTACCGATACCGGTAGCTGGAGCAGGGCACGCGCATGTCCCGTGGAAATCTCCGACCGATGCACCATCTCCTGCACCGTAACCGGGAGCTTGAGCAGGCGAAGCGCGTTGGCGATTGTGGGGCGACTGCGCCCAACCAGTGCCGCAACGTCACCGTGCGTGGCGCCGAAGTCGTTGATCAGTCGCTGATACCCGAGCGCTTCGTCGATCGGTGAAAGCGCGTCGCGCTGGATGTTCTCGACAAGTGCGAGCGTGAGCAGCGTCTGATCGTCGACGTCGCGCACGAGCGCGCCGATGTCTGTCCATCCAAGACGTTCCGCCGCACGGAGTCGCCGTTCACCGACAATGAGCTCGTACCCGCCGCTCGCGGATGGGCGCACGACGATCGGTTGCAGCAGGCCCGACGTCTCAAGCGATCTGGCCAACTCCTGGAGCGCGTCTTCGTTGAACACATGGCGCGGCTGATATGGATTCGGTTGGACCTGATCGACCGGGAGTTGCTTCAACGATCCATCGGCGCGCGCTTCCGCGGTGGTGGAGGTAGGACCTAGCAACGCCTCGAGCCCTCGACCGAGGCGCCGGCTCTTACCGCGCTTGGTCACGCCGGAACACCCTTTGCACGTTCAGCGCTCGCCGTGCGGCGCGCTTGGGTCGCAACTCGCCGTACCAATTCCTGGCCCAATGTTAGGTAGCACTTGGCTCCCGGTGATTGCACATCGTAGAGCAGAATCGGCTTTCCGAAACTGGGTGCCTCGGCCAGGCGCACGTTCCGCGGAATGATGGTGGAGAACACCGTGGCGCCAAAGTACTCCTTTGCCTCTGCCACGACTTGCCGCGACAGGTTCAACCTGCCGTCGAACATCGTCAGCAACACGCCGTCGATCGCGAGTGCCGGATTGAAGTTCTGTTGGACGAGCTTGATAGTGTTGAGGAGTTGCGAGAGGCCTTCGAGCGCGTAGTACTCGCACTGAATAGGGATGAGCACCGCGTCGGCCGCCGCGAGCATGTTGAGCGTGATGAGTCCCAGCGACGGCGGACAATCGATGAGCACGAAGTCGTAGTGATCGCGCACCGGCTGCAAGACACGTCGCATGAACGACTCGCGGCCACGGCGCTCGACCAGCTCGATCTCCGCGCCCACCAGATCCTGCGTGGCCGGTACCACGTCGAGGAGCGGGAAGTTGACCTCTCGCCGCACGACGTCCGTGATGGCCGCGTCGCCGATGAGCGCGTCGTAGAGCGAATCCCCAACCGAACCCGCTGGAATGCCAACTCCGCTGGTGGCGTTCGCCTGGGGGTCCCCATCCACGAGGAGCGTACGGCGCTCCGCGGCCGCAAGCGACGCCGCGAGATTGACCGCCGTGGTGGTCTTCCCGACGCCCCCCTTCTGGTTTGCGATCGCCAGCACTCTACCCATAGTTAACTTGTTATCACTAAATGGTTTATACTGTACTCACGCTTCTCGAAATCACCTGCGCCCACCGCAGCCGTGAATATACCCGCGCCATCGCGGGCGGTAAAGCAAGGGCGTTTCACGTGAAACATGAGGCCTAATTGAGCGGGAGCAGGAAGACGTCGTGTCCGCTTCCGCCTCCGCGCGCCGAAAAGGCGAGAAAGGATCCGTCGGGCGAGACGGCAGCTGAGTACGCGCCTTCGGTACCAGCAATGAAAGACGCGCCCCCGGTGCCCACGTCGATCCAGTACAGACCGTCGGGCCGGCGAACGACGACGCGCCCGCCGGCCGGATCAAACTGCGGTTCGACTCCCTCTCCGAGCAACACGGATGTGCCCGCAGCGAGATCGTAGAGCACTACATCCCATCCTGAAGCCCGGATGGTGATAGTCTCTTGCGTGCAGGACCCGAGACCAAAGGGGACCACCGTCGTGTCGGTTACGCTCGAGAGCCCCGTGGGAACGGAGAACGCCAGTTGGTCGCCCTGGGTCGAGAGGGCGGGGAACACGCCTTGCGCGATCGAGTCGGGTGATAGGGTTGGATCCGCGAGATCAAGGCGCCAGATCGTGGTGCCGTCAGACAGGTATCCGATCCCTACCTGATCCACGGCGGGCCCGTACGGATCGACGCCAAACGTCCGAATCTCCAGTTCAGCTGGGAGAATGGTGACTTGCAGGTGCAGCATTCGCAACGGTCCGATGAACGATCGGATCACCGACGGCGTCGGAATCACACGGGTCGGGAGCGCCGCCACAGGGCGACCATCCACTTCATCGAGCCGGAAGACGACGAGCAACATCGCCGTTGGTCCCACCGCTGCCGGGGGCCCGCAACTGCCGATGCCCGCCGGTCCGAACTTCCACGTCACTAACGTCCTTCCGCCCGCATCAAAACGCAGCTGCGCGATGCTGTCCCGGAGCGCTGCCCTATAGAGCCCCGCCTCTTCACGTACTTCACCTCCAGTCGCCGGGATACTCAGAATCCGCCACTCCGGGCCGAAACCGGTGAGGCCCTGGGACCGATAGAGAATCCGGGCACCATCCCGCGTAACCCCCCGAACAACATCTGCTCCGGTGTTGAAGGTGACGCGGAACCGGCCGTCCACCTCGATGGGCGCGACGATCGGCGGCGTGAAGATCTCGTCGTCCGGCGTATCACACCCGGCGATCGACAGGCCCGCCGCGAGTAGCGCTACCGCAGCGACGGCTCGTCTGGATCCAGCTTTCATTGCGTGCCTCAGCACCTGGACGAGTATGAGGGTACCCGAATCTGTCGCAGCGGGCTCTCGGCGCAAGGGGCGGGGCCGCCAACGTGTTTCACGTGAAACGAGGCACCAGTTCAGATGCCTCGATGGTTGCATAAAGAGATGTCTTATATATTGTTATCTATGCAACGGCCTTGCTCCGCCGCACTACTTCCATAACGAGATTCTGTAGATCGCTCGGGCTCACTCCGGGGATGCGACCCGCCTGAGCCAACGACTCCGGCCGCACCCGGTCCAGCTTTTGGCGAGCCTCGGTGCTGAGGCTAAGCAATTCTCCGTACGAGAGGTCGCCGGGTAGTCGGAAGTCGACCAGCTCCGCAAGCCTCCGCGCCGCATCGCGTTCTCGCTCGAGGTAACCCGAGTACTTGATCTCGATCTCCGCGGATTGGAGCGCGTCCTGTTCGCCCTGCGGAGCCACTCCCGCGAGGGCAAGCAACGTCGCGAGATTCGTCTTGGGACGGCGCGCAAGCTCCGCGATGCGCTGCGGTTCTGTGATCGCTCGCTCGCCAATCGTCTCGAGGTAGGCGTTGGTCGCGTCGACGGATACGTTCGTGCGCTCGGCGAGCGCGACGATCTCTTCCCCGAGACGCACGCGGCGGTCCAACTCGTTTCTCTCGCGTTCACCCAGCAAACCCAACTCACTCGCCAGCGGGCCAAGACGCTTGAGCGCGTTGTCTTGCCGCAGCATGAGACGAAACTCCGAGCGCGACGTGAACAGCCGGTAAGGCTCGTCCACGCCTTTCGTCACGAGATCATCGATCAGCACACCGATGTAGCCCGCGTCGCGACCGAGCACCAACGGTTCGTCGCCGCGCACGCGACGGACGGCGTTGACGCCTGCGATCACGCCCTGGCCCGCAGCTTCTTCGTATCCCGTCGTGCCGTTGATCTGTCCGGCGAAGAAGAGAAACTCGAGTGCCTTGACCTCGAGCCACGGTGTGAGCTGCTGCGGTGGGTAATAGTCGTACTCGATGGCATACCCCGGCCGGGTCATGCGCGCCCGTTCGAGTCCTGGCACCGCGTGGAGAAACTCCAGTTGCACGTCAGCCGGCAACGACGTCGACAGGCCGTTCACGTACAGCTCGCTCGTGTGCAGGCCCTCCGGTTCGAGAAACACCTGGTGGCGCTCCGCGTGTGGGAACTTGACGATCTTGTCCTCGACCGACGGGCAGTATCGCGGCCCGCGCCCCGCAATCTCGCCACCGTAGAGCGCCGAGCGCTGCAGGTTCTCCTGAATGATCTGCTTTACGGGCTCGCCCGTCCAGGTAATCCAACAGGGACGCTGCTCCGGTCGCCGCACACGCTCGAAGTGCGAGAAGCGATAGTCGTCGAGTTCACCGTCCTGGCGTTCGGTCTTCTCGTAGTCGACAGAGCGACCATCGATGCGCGGCGGCGTTCCCGTCTTGAAGCGTTCGACGGACAGTCCGAGCGCCTCGAGCTGTTCCGCGATATCGACGACGGCGGGATCGCCGGCTCTTCCCGCGGTAATCGGCGTGTCCGCTCCCATGTGAATTCGCCCGCGAAGGAACGTGCCGGCAGTGAGCACCACGGCACGAGCAGTGATCTCCTCGCCCTGTGTGGTTCGCACGCCGACAACCCGATCGTTCTCCAGCAGAAGTGAATGCGCCGTGCCCTGCATGAAAGCGAGATGTTCATGCTTTTCCAGTTCGGCCCGCACCGCATTGCGATACAGCGACCGGTCACACTGTGCGCGCGGCGCCCACACTGCGGGGCCCTTCGAGCGGTTCAGCATGCGGAACTGAATCGTGGCGGAATCGGTGGCGCGCGCCATCACGCCACCGAAGGCATCAACCTCCCGCGCAACCGTGCCCTTGGCGATCCCGCCAATGGCCGGATTACAGGACATCTGGCCGATGGTTTCGAGATTCGAAGTAAGGAGCAGCGTGGTGGCGCCGAGGCGGGCGCGCCGGCGTGGCCCCCCCCGATGACGATGAGGTCAAACGACATGGTTAGAAAAGTAGGCGCTCAGGCGCTCAGGCGCTCAGGCGCAACTGGGATACCTAGACGACACAACTCACTCAGACCTCACCGCCATCGTCGAGGAAACGAGCAAGACACTCTTTGGTCTGCTGCGCAAGATCTCAGCCGCAGCAAATCCCTGAGCACCTGAGAAACTGAGAAACTGAGAGACTGTGTCTCTGAGCGTCTATCCTTTCAACCACCTCACCAGCTCCCGTACCCCCGGCTTCTTCCCATACATCAGAATCCCAACCCGATAGATGCGCCCCGCCAACCATGTAATCCCCACCAGCGTAGTGCCGAGAATGGCAATAGAGCCGGCGAGTTGATCTGTACCCACCGGTGCCGCCGCCCAACGAACCGGCATCGCAATCGGGCTCGTGAACGGAATCAGTGACAGGGTTACCGCCATGGCACCGTCGGGGTTGTTCAGGATGCCGATCATCAACACGGTCGGAACCACCAACAGCATGACGACCGGCGTCTGGGCTTGCCGCGCCTCCTGCTCGCTGTTCACCATGGCGGCGACGGCCGCGAACATGGAGGCGTACAGGAAGTAGCCGAGGATGAAATAGGTGAGGAACACGACAATCGTCGTGAACGAGATCTCCGGCAGTGGAATACCGGCCAACGCCTGTCCCGCTTCTCCCTGACCGAGCATGTTCGCCAACAGCTCCCGCTTGTCAATCATCAACTTGCCGAATCCCGCCCAGATGCCCATCTGCAGAATCCCCACCGCACCCACACCCACGATCTTCCCCGCGAGCAACTCGAACGGCTTGAGGCTCGACACCAACACCTCGACCACCCGCGAGGTCTTCTCTTCCACCACCGAGCCCATGACCTGAATGCCGTAGAGGAGAATCGCGATGTACAACATCAGCCACATGGCGTACGCGAGGAAGAACGAGGCTTCCCCTGACTCCTCGGTCACTTCGCCCTTCTGCACCTTCTTCGTATCGAGGTCAACTGATATGCGTGCGCGTCCCACGATCTGCGGATCGACGCCTTCACGACGAAGACGCTCCGAAAATACCGCATTCCGGAGCACGACACTGATCGTCTGCATGTCCGAGAAGGATGAGACGTTGCGTCCGCGATACTCAGCGTGACCATCGTCGGTGACGGCGTCCGTCAAGATGATGAACCCGTCAAAACCCGGCCCGACACGTCGGGCAAGCTCCACCGCCCGGTCCTCGAGATCGGGCACATCTACCGCGATCCTTTCAGGTTTTACCGATCCGGTCTGCTGCAGCATCCCCACAAACCGGTCGCCGAAACCCTCGGTGGTCGCATCCAACACACCCACGACCCGATTCGTCGTGCGGTCTGCCATCAAGATCGGCAACGCAACCATGCCCAACATCAACACCGGCCCGAGCACCGTTCCGATGATGAACCACTTGGTGCGGACTTTCTCGATGAACTCCCGTCGCATGACCGCCCAGATCTTACGCATGCGCCACCTCCGACGCCTGCGCCGTGGCTGCCTCAGCCCCGACCTTGTCGATGAATATCTGTTGGAGCGTGGGCTCGGCCACCTCGAAGCGAGAGACCCGTGCTCCGGCCTGAACGAGCGCATGCAGCAGGGTCTGCGGATCGGCGTCGTCGACGAGCTCGAGCTCTGCGTAGTTGCCGAAACTGTTCGATCTCGAAACGATGCTCGGATCCGCGAGAATCCGATCGGTGCTTGCGTCTCCCCGTTCGATCGCGACGATCAGATGCTGGCCGCCATGTTCCCGCTTCACCTCCGCCATCCCGCCATCCAGTACTTTCTTACCGCGCGCGATGATGCAGACCGCGTCGCACAGTTTTTCGGCGTGCTCCATGATGTGGGTCGAGAAGAGCACCGTCGTCCCGCCGCGGGCCAGCTCCACCACCGTATCCTTCATCACCTGACTGTTGACCGGATCGAGTCCGGCGAAAGGCTCATCGAGCACCACCAATTCGGGATCGTGCAAGACCGTCGCGATGAACTGCACCTTCTGCTGCATCCCTTTTGAGAGATCGTCGACCTTCTTGTCGACCCAGTCGCCCAAACCCAGCTTCTCCAGCCACATGGTTCCCTTGGTCTTGGCAACCCGACGAGAGACCCCTCTGATCTCCGCGAGGAACATCAGGATCTCAAGCACCTTCATTTTCTTGTAGAGGCCACGCTCTTCGGGCAGATACCCGATCCGCGCGCTAAGGACCTTCCCGTCACCACGGCCCCCGAACAGCGCAATCCGTCCCTCATCCGGCAGGATGATGCCCATGATCATGCGGAGCGTCGTGCTCTTGCCCGCGCCGTTCGGCCCCAGGAGCCCATAGATGGAGCCCGAGGGAACGGAGAGAGAGAGAGAGCGCACGGCCGTATGTCCCGCGAAACGCTTGGTGACGCCCTCGACGTCGATGACTGGCGAACTGGACATGAATCTCCTGTTTCTTGGGGCCACGGGAGCTTCGCGCGCTGCGGCTCCGCGCGCAACCACACCACGCCCAACGGTCTCTTCTGACCGCTGACCGGCACGAGAGGACAGACTGCAAGACGTTATGCGACGTGTCGGCCCAGGAACCGACCAGGCCCCCAAACGGTTACCAATCTGAGAGATGACTGACCAGACCATGACCTGCGACTTGGCCCGAGGGACCTTGTGGCCGGAACCTTCGTTGCCAGCGCTGACGGAGGCCCGCGACCACTACGAACGCTGTGCGGACTGCCGCGCCTTCTTTCGCGGCCAGACGGCGCTCGGGGAGCGGCTCGCGCACCTGACCCGTCCCGGGGCACCCGACGCGCTGCGCCACCGTGTGGTGGTGGCGGTCGCGGCCGAGCGCAGGGTGCGGCGGCGGCTCGCCGGCTGGGTGGCAAGCACCCTCGCTGTCGCGGCGGCGGTCGCCATCGCCATTGGGCTCCGCGCGCCCGGTGACGACGCCCTCGCCATACCGTTCGTGGCGCAGGCGACGCACGCGCTCCCGCCTGCCAACACGTTCCGATCCACCCAGTTGGCCCAGGTGGAGGACTGGCTACAGGGCCAGATGGGCGACGAGATACACGTGCCCGACATCTCCGACGCCACCATTCTCGGAGGACGCGTTGTAGATGTGGACGGCGTGCCGGGAGTCGCCGCCGTGTACGACTATGACGGCATGCCGCTGACCTACTTCGCAGTGAGCACGGACGAGATGGGTGGTCTGCGGATGGATGTCGAATCGGGTATCCAGTCGGCCGCAGCCCAGGGCTACGAGGTAGCGATCTGGGCGGAGAGCGGTGGACTCAGGGCCGTCGCGGCGCAGATGCCACGAGCGGAATTGCACGCGGTAGCCAAGGAGTGCCGCGACAAGGCAATCCTTCGGCCATTGTAGATTGGAAGTTGGAGATCGCAGATTTGTGCGGGACCACCCAATCTCAAATCGCCAATCTCTAATCTCGAATCATCTCCGCGTCCCCTCAGTCGTCTGGAAGCTCACCCGACAACGTGGGGATAGCCAACCCTCCGTCATCGTTGCGATAGAACCCAAGTTTTTCCCCCGTGCGCGCTTTCGTGAGATACGCGATCTGTCCAACGTGCATCGAAAAGTGCTCGACGACGTGATAGATCGCGTCGAAGACCGATATGGTCCTTCCCTGAATGGTCCGGTCCTCGCCCAGGGCCTCCGGCAGAAGTGCGGCAAGCACTGCGTCGGCCTCGCGTAGCGTACCGCCGAGTTCTTCCGTCAGTTCGTCCTTGGGGATCTGGCGCCGTTCGTCGAATTCCGCTTGCCGATTGCGCCCGTCGGGCACCCCTCCGATCCCAGCGATGATCCACTGCCGGACGTTTCCCGAGAGATGCAGCATCAGGTTGCCGACCGAGTTCGATTCCTCGTTCGGTCGCCACCAGACATCTTCATCACTCAGTCGTTCGACGCACGCCGCAATCTTGGGCAGGTACTCTCCGCGAAGATACCGGCGCGACTCAGCGACAAACTGGGTCTCGAGATCGGCGCGTATCATTCGTCCCGATGCACCGTTTCAGGTGAGAAGGCCGGCTGACACACCGCGATGTATTCCGCGCCTTCCCCACCTGGGGTGCTGTACCGCACCCATTCGCCCGCGCGGGCGATCACGCACTGGCCTGCGCGCACCGCGAGCAGACCGCCCTGCGTCTCGACCATGAGCATTCCGCGCAAGACCACCGTGTACTCGTCGAACTCAGGAGTCTGCCCGGGTTCCTCCCAGCCCGCAGGGCTACGCATGCGTGCCACGCTCACGCCTTCGGTGGCGGTATTCACGCGCCCGACGAACTCTTCAATGACTTTGGGTTTGTTACCAACGGATTCCACAACAGACGGTTTTTCAATGAGTGTCGGCATGGGAATTAGATCTGCGTGTGAGAGGTAGTATCCGCCGGCGGCCCCACAAGGCGCACGCGGCTCGGTGCGAGCTCGACCACAGCATCCGTGGGAATCTCGACGAACAACGCGCGCCCGCTGCGGCTCAGCGCCGGGTAATGCTTCCCGACCTCGAGCATGGCCGCGGCCACGAGCGGCTCTGGGATCCCGATACCGCCCACGGTGACGCGCGCCAAGTGAAATCGAACCACCTCGCGCGCAACCGCCGTGAGCGAGATCACGCCGGTGTACTCTGTCTCTGGTGCTAACATGCCCACCAACGGGCCCAACGCCGCCAACGCCTCGGGTGGCAGATCGCCAATACGTCCGTACAGCACGATCGACGTTGAATCGATTTCTACGCGCAGCCCCATGCCCGCCGGGATGGGTCTGATGTTCAGACGGGCCATGAGATAGGACGCGAAGTCGCCGGCGTCTACGAAGCCTTCGGTCAGCTGCCGATCGACGAATACGGAATCGACCATCGCAGCCGCTCGCACTACGCCGGCGTCAGAGACCGTATCGACGGGGGCGTGCCGCTCGCTGACCTGAGCCTGTGCGCGTGCAGGGAACGTCACCGCCCCACCTCCCAGCAGCACCGCAGCGACAATCACCACGTAACCGAGCGAATTCATGACCGAACGTTCGCTTACCAAGGACAACCTGTGAACCCCTTTCCGTCCGTCCAACCTAGCCGGCACCTTCGCTCGGACTGCCTTCGAGCCCGGCGTCCTTGCGCCACGCGCGCTCAGCCTTCCGACCAACCGCTCTCAACAGATCATCCCGGATCCTCGAACTGAATGGCGCGATCAGCATCCAGTAGACGCGGAATTCCTTGCGACTCCAGTCGTCGAGACACCGCACCCGTGTCTCGGTCGAGAGAACCGACCCTTCGCCGCTGGGCGTGACGCGGAAATTCAGCACTGCCTTGGCGTACCCCTTTTCATCAAAGACCACAAAAGCCGCCGGATCGAGGACCCGAATGTCGCCCTTTGGGGTCCAGAACCGACCCACCAGTCCGAGCACGAGTTCCTGCCCCTCCAGCCGTCCCAGCACACGAAACCCGACCCGCTCGAGACCCGTGAGCGTGAGTGGGGAGCGAGGAAGACCGCGCAGCCGAAAAAGGAGACGAGTTACCCACGAAGTTCGCAGATCGAGCGCCGTGACCGCCTCGTACGTGTACTTCGGCGGAGCGCGCACGTGCCGCGTCCGCTGAGAGCGGACATCGAAGCGAGGAAGGAACTCATCTATCAGCACCAGCGATTCTCCCCTCGTCCAACTTCGGCTTGCTTATTATACTGTACTATAATATGGCAACTCCATGAAAACCATGATCATACGGCTCGATCGCCAGAGCCCAATCCCCCTATACCATCAGATTGCGGAGGAGATCCGTTACCGCGTAGCCACTGGGGATCTCCGGCCGGGCGACCGACTGCCGTCGCTTACAGACGCCGGAGCCCTATGGCACGCCAATCTTCATACTGTCCGGCGGGCATATCTCGAGTTGGCCAAGACAGGCGTGGTGGAGACGGGGCGGGCCACCGGCACCCGTATCGCGACGGCCGGGCTCGGCCGGACACCGGCCGAGCGCCAGACGGCTTTTCAGCGATTCGTCTGGCGGCTGGTACGCGAGGCCCGTGAGCGCTTTCAGATGTCCGCCGCTCAACTGGGGGAAGCCATCCTCGAGTCGGCGACTCCCCGGAGATCAGATATCGTCACCGTAGTGGAGTGTACCGAGGGACAAGCTAGCTCCTACGCCCATCAAGTTAGCGAGCGGTGGAAAGTGGTGGCGGAGCCGTGGTCATTGGAATGGCCCGGTGAGCCCCCACCCGGGCGGATCGTGACGACCTTCTTCCACTACAACGACGTCCGTCGCGCCTGGCCCGATCGGGGAACCGACTTTCTCTTTCTCTCCGCCAGGCCGGACCTGCACCTGCGTCGTGCGCTAGAGCGGCATGCGCGCGATGACCGACTGCTCGACGTGGTGTTATTCGATGCGGAGGACGGCCGGGCACACGATGTTATGGCCGATCTGATCTCTCTGTTTCCCAACCCACCATTCCGGGTGACGAGTCGGGTTGTGGATGATCCCGCAGGTATGCTCCGCGGGGAGACCGGGACGCACACGGTGTTCCCACCTCATGTCTGGTCGCGTCTCGACGTGAGCGACCGCGGCTCTCTATTTGCGCATCAGCTACGCTACGTCTTCGAGAGCGCCGATCTCGAAGCGCTCGGTCGCCGGCTCGGGTGGGCCGCCGCGCACCACACCTCGTCGCTCACGATCTGATATTCGCCTTCACGAGCACCACGTCACCCTCGACCTTCACTTCATAGGTCGCGAGCTGCTCCCACGCCGGACCCTCTACTACACTCCCATCGCGCACATCGAACTGCGCGCCATGCAGAGCGCACTCGACCACGTAGTCGTCGACCACTTCCCCGTCTTCCATGGGGAAGTCGGCGTGGGAACAACACTCCTGGATTGCGTGAACCTCGCCACCGAAACGGATGAGGACGATCTTCTCTCCGCTCGCCAGCGTTTCCCCGACGGGTTGGCGGTCGGGGAGATCGCTCAACGCGGTGATCTGTTCGAAGCCGTCGTCACGCACGAGCGCCTTTCCTGGGCTGTGGGTTGGCCATCAACGTAGATGCCGGACACAGTACAACACATTCGACGCCCGCGGTACTCTCTACGCCGCGATGGGACATTTACCCTATCGGCCGCGGGACCGGTGCCGTACTTTCTCCCCATGTCATTCCCCTCTCGGGCGATGGCCGCTGTCGCCACGTTGCTTGCCCTCGTCGCCGCGCCCACACCCACCGCACTGCAGGCTCAGGGACAGCGAGTTCGCGTCGCCGTGCTCGGTTTCGAAAACAACTCCTCCTGGGGTTACTGGGGAGATCAGCTTGGTGAAGCAGCTGCAGACGAGATGATCACACAGTTGGTCAACTCGGGACGCTTTTCCGTTATCGAGAGACGCCAACTCGATGCGATTATCGCCGAACAGAATCTCGGCCAGAGCGGGCGCATCAACCCCGCAACCGCGTCTCAGATTGGTGAGGTACTGGGCGTCCAGATCGTTCTCATGGGATCGATCACGCAGTTCTCGATCGAGCGGAAGTCGGGCGGTATTGGCCGCTTGTCAGCGTCGTTTTCGGAGGCCGAGACGATCATGGATGTCAGAGTGGTGAACACATCGACCGCCGAGATCATGTCCGTAGCGGAAGGCAACGGTAAGAAACGTTTCGGGGGTGTCCGATTCCGTGACGTGAACTTCCAGCGGAACTTCGACGCCGGGCTCGCGCAAGAGGCGCTGCGGCCCGCCATCGAGGACATCGTCGAGGAATTGGTAGATCGCATTAACGATCTCGCGGCACTTGCCCCTGTAGTGGCCGCCGGAAGCATCGTTGGCGTCCGCGACGGGTCCGTCTATATCGACCGCGGCGGGAACTTCGGCGTGGCGGTGGGCCAGCGATTCGACGTACACCGTGTGGTCGATATCATTCGTGACGCGGACGGAAACGAACTGGACCGCGTGACCGAGCAAGTCGGTGTCATCGAAGTGACGCGCGTGCTATCGCAGTCCGCAATTTGCCGTATCGTCGAGGGTCAGGCCAAACAAGGAGATACGGTCAGGGGGCAGGACTAGCCCGGCGGTTACTCCGTCGTCGCCGTTCGCCCGGCATCTGCAAGCGCCGTGCGGAGGGTGTGCCATGGGAGGTTGGCGCACTTCACGCGGGCCGGGAACTCCTTTACACCCGCAAAGGCCATGAGCTTCTTCGGCAGTGTGGGCGTGTCATTCTCCCCCGTCACCATGCCGTGAAACGCGTCGAACATCTCTTCCGCCTCGGCGGTTGACATCCCCTTCACGGCACTCGTCATCAGCGATGCCGACGCCTGAGAAATGGCGCAGCCGGAACCCTGAAAACCCACGTCCTCTAACTTCCCGTCTGGTGAAACCCTGACATACACCGTGATCTTGTCACCGCACAGCGGATTGTCGCCGCGCGCCTCCCGGTTCGCGCCGTCCGGCACCCGAAAGTTGCGCGGCGACCGGTTGTGATCGAGGATGACCTGCTGATACAACTCCCTCAGATCGGCCACTAACCGAAGACCTCGCGCACCTTTCCCAACGCATCCACCAACCGATCGACGTCGTCTTTCGTGTTATAGAACGCAAACGACGCGCGAGCCGTCGCGGGCACTCCAAAGAAGTCCATTACCGGCTGCGTGCAGTGGTGTCCAGTGCGCAGTGCCACGCCCTCCTGATCGGCAATCGTGCCGATATCGTGTGCGTGCACGCCCTCCATGATGAATGAGACGACCGCTATCTTCTCCTCGGCCGTACCGATGAGCCGCAATCCGTCGATCGCGGTCAGCTTCTCCTGCGCGTACGCCAACAACTCGCGCTCGTGCTCGGCGACGGCGTCCCAGTCGAGTTTCTGCAGATAGTCGACCGCTGCCCCGATTGCAGCGGCGCCCGCGATGTTCGGCGTTCCCGCCTCGAACTTGGCAGGGATAGGCGCGTACTCCGTCTTCGCGAACGTCACCGACCGGATCATCTCGCCGCCGCCCTGATACGGCTCCATCTGTTCCAGCCACTTCCGCTTGCCGAAAAGTGCGCCCACTCCGGTAGGCCCGAACATCTTGTGGCCACTGATCGCATAGAAATCACAGTCCAGATCGACGACATCGACCGGCCCGTGCGGAACCGCCTGCGCGCCGTCCAGCAAGACCGGTACGTCATGATCGTGCGCCAGACGGATGATCTGTTTCACCGGATTGATCGTGCCCAACGAGTTCGAGACATGCACTACCGATACGATCCGCGTCCGATCAGTGAGCATCGAGGGAAGCTCGTCGATCCGGAGCGATCCGCGCTCGTCCATCGGAATCACACGCAACGTCGCACCCGTCCGCCCGCACAGCAGTTGCCACGGGACGATGTTCGAGTGGTGCTCCATTGCCGAGACAATCACCTCGTCGCCTTCCCGCACCACCATGTCGCCAAAACTCGACGCCACGAGATTGATGGCCTCCGTCGCGTTCCGCACGAATATCACCTCGGCCGGTGACGGCGCGTTCACGAACTGTGCGATCTGCGCGCGGCCCCACTCGTACGCCACCGTGGCATCTTCACTCAACTGGTAGACGCCACGGTGCACGTTCGCGTTCATCGACTCGTAATAACGACGAATCGACTCGATCACCTGGCGCGGTTTCTGACTCGTGGCTGCGTTATCGATGTAGACGAGCGGCTTCCCACGCATGCGGCGCGCCAGGATGGGGAAATCGGTCCGGACGGTCTCCGGATCGAAGCGCCTCCTGGAGGTCGCACCCTGCCGCGTACTCCCAGCAGCAGTGGTCATCTGTCCAATCGGGCGTGCACCAGCGCGTTCAAGTTTTCGCGGAGCTCCTCGATCGATACCGAGTTCAGCACCTCCGCGCCAAAGCCGTACGTCAACAGGTTCCGCGCCTCGACCTCGCCAAGACCCCGGCTACGGAGATAGAACATCGCGGCATCGTCGATTGGTCCCAGTGTCGCCCCGTGCGTGCACTTCACGTCGTCGGCGTAGATCTCGAGCTGCGGTTGGCTATCCGCACGTGCCTGTTTTGAAAGCAGCAGGTTGTTGTTCGTCTGCTTGGCGTCTGTCTTCTGCGCGCCCGGCCGAACGATGATCCGCCCGGTGAACACGCCGCGCGAGCGCCCGTCGTACACGCCGTTGAACAACTCCCAGCTGTTACAGTGCGGCTGCGCGTGATCGATGGTTGTGTGGTAGTCGACGTGCTGCCGATCTGTAATCACGGTCAGGCCGTTGAGCGTCGCCTCGGCCCCCTCGCCATCGAGCACGGCGTGCACGTCGTTGCGCGTGAGCGCGGAGCCGAACGCAAACGCATTCCACGAGTATACGCTGCTGCGCGCCTGATACGAGTGAGAGACCGCCGTGTGAAACGCCTGGCCGCTCTCGCGTTGCACCCGATACGCGTCGACAACGGCGTTCTCGCCAATGACGTACTCGGTGACTGCATTCGTCCAGTAGAACGTGTCGTCATCACCCGAGTAGGTCTCGACGAACGTCGCCTGTGCTCCCTCATCAACCAGCACCAGCGTTCGGGGATGGGTCACGACCCGTTCGGGACCAGCCACCGTGTAGTGGACGATCTGTACCGGCTGGTCGAGGACCACGTTCTTGGGCACGTGCACGAACACACCGTCCTCGATGAACGCGGTCCCGAGAGCGGCAAACGGACTCCCGTCAGGACGCGCATACTTTGCCAGATGCTCTTGCAGGAGATCCGCATGCTCGCCGCCCACGGCCGCTGCCAGGCCAGTCACAATGACGCCAGGCGGGACGGCGGGATGGCGGGAAGGCGGGACGTATCTCCCATTGACCGTGAGTGCCACGATACGGCTCTCGCGATCGCCGATCAGGTACTCGTCCAACCGTGCCTCATTAGGCGACGCCGCACCTGGTGCTCGGGTGAACTCCTGCTTGGTGAGCCCGTCAACGCTGGTGAACCGCCAGGCCTCTTCTTTGACGGTGGGGAAACCCGCCTCACCAAAACGCTCGATCGCCGCACGCCGCACCTGCTGCACCCACTCGGGCGCCACCGACCCACCGTTCGCAAGAAACGTCTCGTGCTGGCGCAGATACAGGTCTTTCGCGTCGGTCATCCTGCCGCGACCTCCGCGCGAAGCCAGTCGTACCCCTTCTCCTCGAGCTCCACCGCCAGAGCCTTGTCGCCTGACCGCACGATCCGTCCTTCATGCAACACGTGCACGACGTCCGGCTCGAGATAATTCAGAATACGCTGGTAGTGGGTCACGACGATCGTCGACCGATCCGGTGAGCGGAACTTGTTCACCGCCTCGGCCACGACCCGCACCGCGTCGATGTCGAGACCGCTATCGGTCTCATCGAGCACCGCAAGCGTCGGCTCGAGAACCGCCATCTGTAGGATTTCGTTGCGCTTCTTCTCGCCGCCCGAGAACCCTTCGTTCACCGCACGATTGAGGAACGAGTCGTCCCAGCCGATTGCCTCGAGCTTCTCATCGAGCACGTCGAGAAAGTCGATCGTATCGTACTCTTCCTCGCCACGTGCCTTGCGAATCGCGTTCACGGCCGATCGCAAGAAGTAGGCGTTCGTGATGCCGCGGATCTCCACGGGATATTGGAACGCCATGAAGAGCCCTTTCTGGGCACGCTCCTGGGGCTCCAACGCAAGCAGGTCCTCGCCCTGGAACTCGATGGATCCCTGGGTCACCTCGTAGGCCGGGTGACCGGCCATCACCTGCGCCAGCGTGGATTTACCAGATCCGTTGGGGCCCATGATGGCATGGACCTGGCCCGCATCAACGGCGAGATCGACGCCGTGGAGTATCTCGGTGCCCCCGACGGAGGCATGGAGATTCGTAATCTTCAGCATTCAAGTTTCCCTCGTAGTATCCGTATGCAGTTACCCAACACTTCCTTCGAGATTGATCGCCAACAGATTCTGCGCCTCTACCGCGAACTCCATCGGGAGCTCCTTGAACACCTGCTTGCAGAAGCCATTCACGACCATCGACACGGCGTCTTCCGCCGAGAGCCCGCGCTGCTGGCAGTAGAAGATCTGATCTTCACCCACCTTGGATGTCGATGCCTCGTGCTCCATCACCGCCGAGCTGTTGCGCACGTCGATGTACGGGAAGGTGTGCGCACCGCACTGGTCGCCAATCAACATCGAGTCGCACTGAGAATAGTTGCGCGCGTTCTCGGCGCCCTTCATGATCTTCACGAGCCCGCGGTACGTGTTCTGGCCCTTGCCGGCGCTGATGCCCTTGGAGACGATCGTCGACCTCGTGTTCTTGCCGATGTGGATCATCTTCGTGCCCGTATCGGCCTGTTGGAAATTGTTGGTCAACGCCACTGAGTAGAACTCACCAATCGAGTTGTCACCCTGGAGAATGCAGCCCGGATACTTCCACGTGATTGCCGAGCCGGTCTCAACCTGCGTCCACGAGATCTTCGAGTTGCGACCGCGACACGCCCCGCGCTTCGTCACGAAGTTGTAGATCCCTCCAACGCCGGTCTCCGGGTCACCCGGATACCAGTTCTGCACGGTCGCGTACTTGATCTGCGCGTCGTCTAGCGCGACGAGCTCCACTACCGCGGCATGTAGCTGGTTCTCGTCACGCATCGGTGCCGAGCACCCTTCGAGATAGCTCACGTACGCGCCATCTTCGGCAACGATCAGCGTACGCTCGAACTGCCCGGTTGACGCGGCGTTGATGCGGAAGTAGGTGGACAGCTCCATTGGACAGCGCACGCCCTTCGGAATGAACACGAAGGAACCGTCGGTGAAAACCGCGGAGTTCAGAGCCGCGAAGTAGTTGTCGGTGTGGGGCACGACCGTGCCCAAGTACTGCCGCACGAGATCGGGGTATTCCTGCACCGCCTCCGAGAACGGCAGGAAGATGACGCCCGCCTTCTTCAGCGTCGCTTTGAACGTCGTCGCGACCGAGACACTGTCGAATACGGCATCTACCGCTACACCCGTCAGGCGTTTCTGCTCGCTGAGCGGAATGCCCAGCTTGTCGAACGTCTCGAGTAGCTTGGGATCGACGTCGTCCAAGCTGTCGAGGCGCTTCTGCTGTTTGGGCGCCGCGTAATAATGAATGGCCTGGTAGTCGATGGGCCCGTACTTCACGTTGGGCCAGTCCGGCTCCTCTAGCGTGAGCCAGTGACGGTACGCCTTGAGGCGCCACTCGAGCAGCCACTCTGGTTCGCTCTTCTTGTCGGAAATCAGCCGGATGATGTCTTCGTTGAGACCCACAGGAGCCTTGTCGGACTCGATATCGGTCTCCCACCCGTACTGATAGGCTTTGTTGACCTGCTGTTCTATGGGGGTTGTCATGCGTTTTCCGTACTTGACGAGGGGACACTCTTACCTGTGTCGTGGAGATGGAACGCGTATTCGCACGCGTTACAGCCATCGACGATACGCTGCTCTCGCACGACGCCGGGCCCAAAGAGATTCTGCAGGAAGCGCAGCTCGCTCTCACACAGCTCCGGGTATCGCTCGGCGACGGCATGCATGGCGCAGTTTCGCTCGGCGATCGTGATCCCGTGGGAATCCCTCGACCAGTCCGCCATGAACCCCTCGTTCGAGAGATACTCCACGACGGCCACTACCTTGGTCTCGGTATCTACGTCGCCGAGGCGGGCGAGCAGCTCGTTGGCCTGCTGCTGGAAGCGGAGATCGAAGAAGCGGCGGATCTCTTCGCGTCCGCCTTTGCGCTCGAGGTAGTCGAGCACCGCTGTGAGCGCGGTGTCGTATCGCTTGGGGAAGAGCGTTTCGCCGCCGTCGCTCAGTTTGTAGGTGTAGGTCGGGGCTCCCTGACCGCGCTGCTCGCGCCCGGACTCGATCAGCCCCTCAACCTCCAACTCTTTGAGGTGCCGGCGGATAGCGTTGGCCGTGACATCGTGTTGACTGGCCAGTTCCTGGGCCGTCAACGGCTGATCTCTCTTTAGCGCGACGAGAATCTGGCCTCTGAGGCCCTTGTGAGCGACAAGGCCCGGCGACAGCGAATTCGGCTCGGTCATGGGAGACGAAAACTAACCGCACCCGCGAATTAAATCAACAATTCTGTTGGCTAATATAACTCCTTGTGAAGAAGGGTGTTACGGCGCTGCGACGCGTGTTGGACGGTGAGAATTTCGTGTCGTTGCACGGCAGTGCGCGCCGGCATCCCAGGACACACCAGTCGTCGAACTGACTTCCGGAGCATCGCCTGAGTTCCGTGAGCGCAGCGGCGCATCGTCTAGCATTCCGGTATGGGCGATTGGCGGTCATGGCGTCGAACGCATCCGCCACGGCGACGATGCGCGCCCCCAAGGGAATGGCGCGTCCTTTCAGTCCATCGGGGAGCCCGTTTCCGTCGACGTGTTCGTGATGTGAGCGGATAATGCGCAGGATCCTCGGGTAGCGTGCCAGGAGCGGTCGGAGGATCCGTTCGCCGGCGGTCATGTGTTCACAGACGAGACGGTACTCGTATTCGTTGAGTCGGCCGCGCTTCTGGAGGATGGCTTCGGGCACACCGAGTTTCCCCACGTCGTGCAACAGGGCGCCCAGCCCAACTTCGGCAACGGCGGTAGCATCGAGCTGGAGTTGGCGCCCAATGGCGATGGCGTATCGGCTCACACGCTGGCTGTGTTGCCACGTGCCGTGGTCGCGTGCTTCGAGGGCGTTCAGGAGCGCTTCCACGCCGGCCGTCAGAACATCCGAGTAGGATTGCTGGAGCATCATTGCGGTTGTCTCGGGTTGGTGCTTGAGCCATGACGCACGCAATCGCCGTACCGGCGTAGTCCGGGTACGAAGTCGTGCAGGGATAACGCGTTCCACCGGCGCAGCAGGTGCGGCACATGTCATGGATCGAGGCGATCGACACAAAACGAGTCGCGCCGGAAACTGCGATACTGGCTCCAGACGGTCCCACGCCTTACTATCGCAACGACCCGCAAAAGGGAGTCATGATGGCCGTCAAGAAGATCAGCTACTGCTACGTCATGGTACCGAATCGTGCCGGCCAGGGAATCAGAGTGCTGCAGGCACTACGGGACGCCGGGGTGAATCTGCTCGCGTACTCCGGATTCCCCAGCAAGGGCAAGGCGCAGTTGGACCTGATCCCGGAGGACATGGCGGCTCTACGCCGGTTGGCGCGGCAGGAAGGGTGGCGTCTCAGCAAGGTGAAGAAGGCGTTTCTCGTTCGCGGTACCGACCGCCTGGGCGCGGTGCATCGGATCATCGACAAGCTCGCCGCGAAGAAGATCAACGTGGTCGCCGCCGACGCCGTGTCTGCCGGGAAACGCCAGTACGGCATGATCCTGTGGGTGAAACCCAAGGACTACTTGCGTGCTGCACGGGCGTTGCGCGCGAAGTAGGGTGCAGATGTCTTCGGAGTAGATAGTCGGGTGAGCAGATGTTGAGCATTGGCATCCCGGTCATTGCGATCGCATGTGCCGCGGAGTGGGGAGTCCTCCAGGAACGACCAGCTCCCAGTCTTCAGGACAGCCTGGGAGTAGCCGACTCCCTTGCTCAATCGGAAAGCGACTGTGCTCGCATGGTCACCGCCTACATCCTGGCGTTGACCACTACGTCGCGGTCCGAAGATCTCCAGCGCCGCATACGCGTTGACTCGCTGTTGGAGCGCGCCTTTCGCACGTTCCCCAACGAAGCCCGCGTGTTTCTTGCCCTTGGCTATCTCCGGTTGCAACAGGGCATGCGAAGCGACGCTGCGCGGCTGCTCGCCAGAGCCACCGCCCGCGCCCACGGTTCGATTCCGCCGCTCACGCCTCGCGAGCGGGCGGTCATAGCCTACGTCCGCGGGAGGATGAGCCAGGACGACTGGCGCGATTGGCGTCGGTTCGGCCAACTGATGGGCAGCACGCGAGGTCAATGGGACTGTAAGGCTCTCGATCTCGAGATAGAGATGAATGTCGGAGCAGGAGCTGGCGCAGTCCAGACAGCAGCCACCGGCATCCTGCCGAGCCTCGTCACGTTCAACATTGGCTGTCCCGCGCTCTTCCAGCGGCTCATGGATCTCGATTTCAGGTCCTTTGCAGACTTGAAGAGTGACGCTCGTTCGGAACTAGAGACGCAGTACCGCACTGCACTGGCACTCGAGCCCAAGTACTGGCTGCCATTTCAGAGCCTCGCTTCCGAGTACGTATTCGAAACCGATTGGCGCGCCCTGCGTGAGCTGTCCCGTCAGGGTGTGTCCACATGGCCCGAGCGCTTTGCGCCGGTCGCGTACTTGGCACTCGCAGAGTACCGCCTTGGCCGTGATTCCGTTGCGCGGAACCTGTTTGACGAGGCGATCGCTCGCGCGCCGCCTTCCACACGAAGTGTTTACACCTCACCCGAACTCGTCCTCAGCATCTCGGATGCTCGAACGTTCCAGACTCTGCCACCGGGCATCAAAGAGCAAATGGGTGGGGCCTATTGGCGATCCCGGGAGGTACTCTTCCTCACCCAGGTGAACGAGCGGTTGCTCGAGCACCAGGCACGAGTGACCGCGGCTGATCTCATCTTCGGCGACCCATCGGCTGGGATAGCGGGATGGAACACCAACGCGGGTGAGGTCTGGGTCCGGTTCGGGCGTCCACTCAAGATCCGTGATCTGGCAATGGAGAACGGTCGCGGCAGTTTCTGGAGCTACGGGCCTGACCCTGACCTCGTATTCACCCGTTTTCTTACCTACTCCCAATTCCGCATCCACGAAGACGCGGGTCCCGCGCTCCAACAACTCCGCGAGCGAGGTGCATCGCGATTCCGGCCTTCTGAACTGGACAGCGTGCTCCCGCTAGGGGGACAGGTCGTCCGTTTCCGGTCTCGCCGCTCCGCGACAACTGATCTCCTGCTCCTAGCGCCGTACCCGCACGAGGATACGACCCGTATCGTAGCTGGCGCAACGGTCCTCGATGAGAGCTTCGCTCCCATAGCCCGGTGGACCGACGGCGTCGAACCGGGTGGCGGGTTCGCCATCACGATCGCCGAACTCTCGAAAGGCGGATACAACGTCGTACTCGAGGCCCTCGACAGAACGCGTCGCGTGCTCTTTCAGCGACGGGACACGCTGACGGCCTCGTTCCCAGACACGGCGCTTGCCTTGAGCGACCTTCTCCTCGCGAGACGGATCGAAGGACCCGACATGCCGCGCCGCCGTCGTGAGCTGCAATTCGAGTACTTGTATGACACCGAGGTCGCCGAACTCGACACGCTGAGCCTGTACTGGGAGGTTTACAACGCGCCGGTTGATCCTCAAGGGCTAGCGCGTTACGCAGTCACCCTTGAATTGCTTGACGCCACGCGTCGTCCGCTTTTCGCGCGCATCGTTCGATCGGTCGGTCGGGCCATCGCGGGCGAACGACCGGCAACCCGGATCGAGTTCGAACGCGCAGCGCTACCTCAAGATGGGACGGTGATCGAGTGGGTGGCACTCGCCGCGGATTGGGAACCGGGGACTTACGAGATCACGGTAACCGTCAGGAGTCTTACGGAGCCGAGTGTGGCCACTGTAAGCCGCGCCCTCGTGATACGCTCGCCGTAGGGCGAGCATGAGTTGATTCGCTCCCGCCGCGCGCACAATTGATGCAATGAGCAGCCTCAGCCGAGCGCATGTTCGGGCATGCGCCGCACTTGCCCCCTCGGCCGAGGAGACTCTATCGTATGGGTATGCCAGACACGGCTCACCGTTACACGGTCGACGAAGTCCTCGCCTTCCCGGAAGACGGGAATCGTTACGAGCTTGCGCACGGCGAGTTACTGGTGACGCCAGGACCCATGCCCCGTCACCAATTGCTTTCCGCGCGCCTCGAGCTCACGCTCGCTCGGTATCTCGATCACGCTGGGCACGGGGAGACGGTGTTCCACGCCCCTGCCGACATCACGTGGGACGAGGCCACGCTCGTCCAGCCCGATATTTTCGTCGTACCGCCGGACGAAGTGACCAATGACTGGCGAACTTACAAGACGCTGCTCCTCGCAATCGAGATACTCTCACCCAGTTCCGCCCGTGCGGATCGCGTGGTCAAGCGGCGACTGTATCAGGCACAGGAGGTCGCGACATACTGGGTAGTGGACATCGATGCACAGACGGTGGAGGTGTGGCACCCCGAAGACGAGCGCCCGGAGATCGTGACCGATGCGCTCACGTGGAGAGTCGCGACGGAAGCGCCGGCCATGAGTATCGAGCTGGACAAGCTGTTCGGCGGTCTACCGAAATAAGGACCCGGGTACCCATTCCCCGGTCATCGCCTCCTTCATCGCCCCAACCATCGCCCCAACCATCGCCCATCACTTACTCGGACGGAGCTACCGCGGATCGACCACCTTACCCAGGAAGAGGATCGTCCCTGAAAACCTCTCGCGCAGCGCGAACAGAAACGGGCGGTCCACTGCGAACACCGGTGGCGCATTATCGAAAACGGTCTCAACCGAGGTGACGGCAGCCGCCTCGGTACCCTCCTCGTCAACCTCGACAAAGGTTTTGTGCTTCACGCGCGAGATGCACGCGGGTGGCACCCCGCGATACATGCGCGTGAAGTCGGCACCGGTATCACAAAACGCCGGGATCATGCCGAGGGCCTCGAGCGGACTTCTGAGAGCGTACTCTTGCTCGAGGGAGAACTTCGGTAACCGCACGATGATCTCCGTGGAATCGAGCGCATTGACCCAGCCGGACCACTGATCTTCAGTGAGACTCGCCGCAAGATCGTGGATGCCCACCGGTGTTTCGGGAAGTGCTACCGTGAAACGGAACGCGCCACCGCCATACGAGAGATCCAGAATCCTCACCCCATCGACGAACGCGGTCGCGACCGGGATCTTCTCGGACTGCGCCATCATCGGTACCGTTACCTCTCTTCCGTCCGCGAGCATGAAGGGGCGCGGCGCCGTGCGGTCGGGATCGAACTGATAAGTCCAGTTTCCGTTGAAGTAGATGGCATTGATCAGATAGAGGATCACATCGTTCGGTATCGGACTGGCAACGATCTCCTCTATGCGCCCACGGGTGCGATCCCGGACCCAGGCGTTGATCGTGGACGCCGCACCGGGGCTGGCGAAGTCGAGCGCCTCGATCGTCGCGTCGAAGTACTGTCGGTTGTCATCGAGAAACGGCTGCTCGATCGTGATACCGTCCCGGTACCAGATCGAGTTGGCGATCGCGAACTCCACGACCGGATCGAGATCCCTCAACAAGTCGATCAGATCGCGATACGCCTGATTGATCTCGTCCCGGGACAGGCCGGTCAACTCGAGCGTGCGTTCCATCGCGCCCTGCGTCGCGCCCGCAGCGCCGTTGTAGGTCATCGCCAGCGCCATCGCCACGCTCAACGGTGACAGGAACAGATTGTCGTCCGGACCGGCTGTGCTGTCCAGGACGTGAAAAAGCTTGAGACCGAAGGCATTGTCCGCGGCCACCAGTTCGGTCTCGGACACACTGAGGCTGCGCGGCAGCTCGGTGATCGGTCCATCGTCACCGGGACCGGAGGCATCATGGCACGATACGGCCACTGCGACCGCGACGAGGGGAAGGAAGAACCTCGTGATTCGTTTCATTTCGTTGAACGAAGCATACGTCTGACTACTGATACAACGGTGCGCGCTTGTTTGTTCTGACGCCCGGCGTACTCCCCACACCTGCTTCCTAGGAACGACTCCTGGAACACATCATCGCCCCCTTCATCGCCCCTTCCATCGCCTCAATCATCGCCCCTTACAACACCACCGTGTTCCTGTCCCGAGAGCAGCTCACATCAGAACATCTTCTGCGCGCAATGATGCCCGCACAACTCGGCGGCAATCCGGGCCCGCTGTCAGCCATGTTCCCGGGCATACCGCTTCCCGTCGTCGGCGCCTTCCTGGCCGCACCGCGTCACCTGAATCGGCTCCGCAACCTGAGTCTGGCGCTGGGCCTCTCCCGCGAGGCGACCCAACATCTGATCCGCAGGACCGGCTGTTGCCGATTCGAGTACTGGCGCACCCGTATGCGCGCCGCCGCCTGGCGGTGGCTGAAAGACGGCGGGCTGGAACGCGGGCCGATCATGCGGTACCTCGGCATTACAGATCTCGCGAACTTCCGGCGCGCCTGTCGCCGCGCCGGGTGCCTCCCGCCATGGGCGGCCCCAAACACGGGGGGGGGGGGGAGGGGGAGGGTCGACGCGACAAGACCAGCGCCCGTGCGGCTCCCGTTCTGGCGCCGGGCCGCGATGAGGCCTCGGCTTCGCGCACCTCAGGCACCCGATCCGTTCGTATGGACCCCCTGAACGTCCGTATGGACTCTGGCGAGGACGTGCGTCGGTCTCATCATTGAGGGGTACGACATCAAGGCACTCGTCATGGTTCGTTTGATCGTCCTTACAGTCGCAGTGGCCGGGACGACCCGCACGTGCCGCGCCCACCATACCTGCTCGCCGTCTCGCGGGCCGAGCGGATCGAGGCGGCGGTGCAACTCTACCTGGCGAAGTTCATTCAGGCCGTCCAAACCGCCGACACGGCGGCGCTGAGCGCGCTCGTGGGGGACGAGTTGATCCCTGCCGGCGAGAAACCTGTCGCGCAACGCGCGGGGTGCGCGAGCGTGGGGGACGCGGTGCGGCAGCTTCGGATTGCACGGGCTGGGCGGTCAACGAACCCGCGAGTGCCACTGCGGATGATCCGCCTTGGAAACATCACATCCGATCTCACGGTCAGAGGAGATACCGTGGCGTTCGTGGCGGCGCGTATCCAAGAGCGTACCCGAAGAGAGCTGCGCTACGCGCCGATCGAGCTTGCGTTCACGCTTGAGGGCGACCGAATACGCGTGGCGACAGCGCGGGGAGTGTTGGTGGGGGCGTGTGGGTTCGCACGGACGCGGCCGTGACGTGGCCGCCGGCTCCTGTCGCGCTCTCCCATTCCACGGAGAGAGCACGTCGACGCACAGCCGGCCCGCGGAAGACACCACACGCCACCGCTGACCCCTGATCGAGTCCCTCGACACAGTGGTCGATGCATAGTTGACTCGGAGGCAACATCTGTGATCAGGACCATTACACTGCGCGAGCTGCTCGTCCTTACGGCGGCGGCCTCCTTTTCCCTGGCTCCCGGCACATGTGGGCCGGGCGATATCGTTGATGACGCCCCCACGCCCTGGGACACAGACGGTGATGGAATCAGCGATTCCGTCGAGACGAATACGAAAAACGACTTTCATGGTTTCAACATAAACTTTCCAGATTCCAACAGGAGCCGGGCGTTGGGGGTCTACAACGGCGGCTTGCTGGACTGGGGGATCAACCTTCCGGATACCGGAATGGGCTACTATCACTATCTCAACGATCCGAAAGACACCGACGACTGGGGAACTCTGGCCCTGATCAACACCATAGAGCAGGCCGGCCGGCAGTACGCTGCGCAGGCGTGCTCGGATAGTGCCAGTGCCGGAGCGATACCCATGCAGTCGGGTGACATGAGCCTGCGGCCCGGCGGGCCGTGGCTGCCAGACCACCCTGGACTCTCACACCAGAACGGTACGGAAGTTGACGCCCGGTACCTCCGCAACGATGCCATCGGTGGGCTTGATCTAAGTATCCCAGCAAACCGGACCTTCTATGATCGAGCCGCCACGCGCCATCTCATCGAGTGTTTCTTGAGCGATGTGACGGTTATCAAGGTACTGTACGATTCGATTGATACGGAGTTCGATCCGCCCTTCCCCGATAGCGTTATGGACCATGATGAGAATAGGAGGCACAGGGATCACTTCCATGTGCGGATCGCCGACCCAGATGGGGGAAACAACTGATGCGTATATCACTGCTCATCGTCTCCGTGCTGGTTCACAGCGTCGCGCCTGGCCCTCTGCAGGCCCAGGCGCAACAAGACAGTCCCGTGGTGATGCGGTGGGACGAACTACAATCCATCATCTCTGTTGTTGATCCGGTCACGGGTACTGCTCGTGAGGTTTATCGTGTGCAACGCGACTACGGACGCGACCTGAAGGTTGCGCCGTCCGGCCGTCTTGCCGCGTTACTGGAAGGCACGAGCGGTATTGATGAGGGTCTACGGTGGATCAGACTGCCACGCAACCGCCTCGTCGTGATCACCGCGGAAGGGCGGGTCGTCGCCGAGTTCGAGGAGGACGTCCGTGAGTATGTGTGGTGCTGCGGCGGCGACCTGATCGCCGCGATCACCGGGAGTTACCGTGAGGGCGGGGTCGGGTTCACTACTGACCGCGTACTCCTGCTCAACCCGGAAACCAAGTCCATAACTGAGCTGGATACTCCGGAGTATCTATATGGAGTCCGTTGGGCTGCCTTCGATAGCTCCCTCTACTTCATGGGCCCGCCGCTTCCGGGCCAGAGCAAGGTGCTCCGCTACCACGTTCCCTCCGGCACTGTCAGCGGCACGCCGTACCGTGACATCCGGTTTTCGCCATCGGGCCGATACTACCTGCACTCCGATAGTGACGGAGACGGGGATTGGCATCTCTATGAGCGCGAGTCCAATCGAGAAATATCACTTCCCAATAGGTCGCTAGGCGGCGTCGTAGGTTGGGCGTTTCCGCACGGGAACCAAGATGGGCTCTTACTGCACAGACATCTTCCCAGCGGAGGGATGCACTACACTGTCTTCGACGTCTCGCGGCGCACCACCGTAAACCAGTTCGATGGTCACCTGGTGCGGGGCTCGAGCGCGTCCCATGGCGCGCTCGTGGTACAGAGACCTGACAGCACGGTGCTCGTCATCCCGCGACCTGAGCGGTGATCCTACGGCTAGCTGCCGAGTAGATGGGAAGTCAATCGTTGCGTTCACCAACCGGAGCAGCGTTCATGCACATTGAGAACAGAGGCTGGAGTCGGATTAGGCGCGGCCGATGGTTGAGCATGTCACTGGTCCTGGGATGCCTCACGGCCTCTGTGTCAGATCGCCTTGCGGCGCAGACGTTTTCCCAGATCCTCCAGCTTGGGTCCGGCGTTGGACCACGCCTGACTCGGACGGTAAGTGAGAGCAACTGGAACCGGCAACTGTTTGGTGTTCTGCGGGGGACCACTGGCTGGGCAGACGTGAGCACTAACCCCGCGACAATCTATCAGTTTAGCGCTGATCCCATCTGGTCGCGGATCGTCTTCGGGAAGAAAGACAGTTGGATTCGCGCTTTCACGAACTCGGGCGGACCGGGCGGCGCTCTCCGTGGGCCGCAGGACGTTGCGATGTCTGGCCAACGCCGGCTGTACATCGCGGACACCCAGAACAACCGGGTGTTCTTTGCCGCCTTCAACAACGAGGCCCTCACCCCGAACGGGAGTTTCATTGTCGGGGCGCCGGTTGCCCTCGCGTGGGACGGCGGAAGCTCGCCGCTGACACAGGAGCACGTCTATGTAGTCAATCAGGACGTTAGCTCAGTCGAGTATTGGGTTCGCTCCACGTTCTGGTCGCGGCCTTGGACCTACGGATCGTCTGGCTCCGGCACTGGTCAGTTCTCTAACCCGACCGGCATCTGTGCCGGACACAGCGCATCGTCTGCCAGCTCCTCCAGCCTCTTCACCAACAGCTTCTACGTCGCGGATGCGGGCAACCAACGGATCGTCTGGCTACGACGGAATGGCAACACCGTCACTTGGAAGCGCTCCCGCAGTCTCCCCGAGGGCTGGACCCCCGCGGACTGCACCGTCGACCACTTCGGTAACGTGTACGTCGCGGACCGTCTCAACAGCCAACTCGTCAAGTACGACGAGTTCCTCAACGAGTTGGACCGCTACGGGACCTACGGGACCGGGGCCACCAACTACAACACCTTTGCCAACCCGCACGCCGTCCACGTCCCGTTCGGGATCAAGACCGTCGGCGGCCAGAACGTCTGGTATGGCGAGGGGCGGATCCTCACCGCCGAGGACTGGGGAGCGTGGTCGGGTGGCCTCGAGCACTTCCTCGGCGTCGATATCAAGTGGGCCACGGCTGGCGGAGCGTTCACGCACTTCGCAACCTTCTTCCTCACCGAGCACTCCCTCCTTACGGTGGAGGTCCTGAACCTACTCGGACAGCTCGTCCGTACGGTGTATACGAACACACTGTTCCCCTCGCTTCGGGGACGTACCAATTCAGGATCATCGCCAGATCCCCATACTGCAGCGGGCCGTCGTACTGCCAGCGCACGAAGTACACGAACTTTTTCCAGCACCAACTGTGCGTGGACCCGGAAAGCCCGGCATGCAATCCGCCGGAACTCCGGAACGTGGCCTTGCTGCCCGACGACCTCGTCGTGACGTCCGTGCCGTCCGCGTTCCGTCTCGGCCAGGCCATCACGTCGTACACGGGGCCGCTGTTCCGCCGTGACGGTGTGGCAGCGTCCACCCCCGCGACCGCGGGGATGTCCGGCGCGGAGGCCGTCGCGTCCGTCCGAGCCCAGGGCATTCGCGCGCTCACCGTCGATATCCCCGCGGCAAACGCGTCAACCCCGGTGCGCATTCGGATCTATGATCTCGCCGGACGACCGGTTCGCATCCTCGTGGACGAAACGCTCGATCCGGGCTCGTACCTGGTGGGCTGGGACGGCACCGACCAGAGCGGCCGGAGTGTCCGGCCCGGCGTCTACCTGGCGATCATGACGGCCGGCGAGTTCCGCAGTGTACGGCGGCTCATTCTCAAGTAGGCTGATTCTCGTTGCCGCCCTCGGGCTCGTCCGCCCGTTGGCGGGGCAGTCTACGCACCTCGCGGAACTCGAACGCAAGGCACCGGCTATCTCCGTTGAGTCCGCCGGTGCGGTGGCGGTGGGCGGCTGGGCAAGCGCATGGCTCGCGCCGGCTGCCGGCGGACGCGCCACGGGTGTTCTGATTGGGGTCGAGCACAACGGGTTCGCGGCGGTCACGAGCATGATGGCCGCCGCGCGGTTTCGCCTTGGCCCCATGTGGCAGCTCACAGTCGCACAGACGTCCGTCAAAGACCTGTTCGACGCGACGCTGCTCGACCAGTACCCCGGGCTCGCACAACTCGGGGCCTCGGCTACACAGTTGGGTGCCGACGTCATCTTCGGGCCGGGCATGTTCAGCGTGTCCCTGGGATGGCGCTATGAGCGAGATGAGCTGCTCGGCGACGCGGCGAGCGCATGGCTGGCGCGCGGGTCCGCGGCGGCACGACTCCCCTTGGGGTTCCGGCTATCTCTCTCTGCCGAGCGCGCAATGAGCACCGCGGGCATGCCCGCCGGCACCGGCCGCGCCGCGATGGGCGTCGCGCGTCATATACGCGCCAACCGATTCTCCCTCGCGTGGGGGGCGGGCGTCATCGCGGACGACGCGTGGTCGCGCGGCCGCGGACGACGGGTCATTGCCACGTCGGTGCGCAGTACGCTCGCCGATCTCGTGTCGTTTTCAGTGGCAGTGGGCACTGAGCGCGACCCGTTCGCGTCAGACGGGTGGCTCGGATTCCTGGCGTTCGGACTGGGCCTGAACGTCGGTACGTGGTCGGCCGATTTCCGTCACGGCGGGCCCGGCACCACGCAGGCGGCCCCTACCGCCATGTCACTCCTCTGGGCGCCAGAACAGTAGCCACCCCCCCTCCATCGCCCCTATCATCGCCCCTATCATCGCCCCTTTCACCACCCATCACTTGCACGGCAGAAACCGCACGGTCGTCTCCATTTCGTCCAACACCGTCCCAATCGCCGCAATCGTCTCGTCGATAGCTTCTTCCGTGGTCGACGACGAGAGGGAGAGCCGTACCGCGCAGTGCGCTTCGTCTTCACTTCGGCCCATTGCCATGAGCACGTGCGTGGGTTCGGGTGAGCCCGACTTGCACGCCGAACCCGATGAGAGCGAGATCCCGTGCTGGTCCAGTGCGACAACGAGCGACTCACCCCTGAGATGGGGCAACGTGAGATTCAGCGTGTTCGGCAGACGATACTCCCGATGCCCGTTCAGGACCGCGTTGGGAATGAGCTTGCGGATCCCGTCTTCGAGGCGGTCGCGCAGGCGCGCCAACTCGTCCGCGCCGCGCACCGCACGGCGCCCCAACTCCGCGGCTTTGCCGAAACCGACGATCGCCGGCACGTTCTCGGTCCCCGCGCGTAGTCCCGCCTCCTGCTTCCCACCATGAATGAGCGGCTACATAGAGGGCGCCAATGCCTTTGGGCCCGTGCAGCTTGTGCGCCGACAGGCTCGAGAGATCTACGCCCAGTTGCTCGACGTCGACCTCGATCTTGCCTGCCGCCTGCACCGCGTCGGTGTGGAACACGACACCCCGCTCGCGCGCCACCGCGCACAGCTCCGCGATGGGCTGGATCGTGCCGACCTCGTTGTTGGCCATCATGAGCGAGACGATCACGGTGTCGTCGCGGATTGCCGCTCGAAGAGCGTCCACGCCAATCAGACCATCACGATCGACGTCGATGTACGTGACCTCGTAGCCGATCCGTTCCATGAACCTGCACGTCTCGAGCACGGCGGGATGCTCGACCGAACTCGTGACGATGTGCCGGCCCTTATCGCTGTTCGCAAAGGCGACACCCTTGATCGCGAGGTTGTCCGCTTCCGATCCGCCGCCGGTGAAGAGCACGCGTCGCGGGCGACAATGAATGAGCGCCGCAACCTGGCCGCGTGCACTCTCGAGTGCTTCCCGCGCCTCACGACCCATCCCGTGGATGGATGACGGGTTCCCGTGCACGTCGCCGAGGAACGGCAGCATCGCCTCGCGTACCGCGTCCGCGACCTGGGTTGTCGCGTTGTTGTCGAGATAGATGCGGCGCTTGGGCGCGCGCGTGACGCGCGCGCTCGATTGCACCGCCACCGGACCACAGGCAGCGACGTCGGCTACTGCCGTGCGTTTGCTTCGCGCCGTCCCCGCCTCGACCTTCACCACGTCGCAGAGCAACGCCTTGTAAACGGGGAACCCTGAGATCTCGTCGTAGTTCTCGAGATCGGTCAGCTCGTTGACGTTCCACTCCTGCCACGCCTTGGAACCGACCGGCGTGCCACCTCCCATATTGCACTCGACGGCACCCGTCACGATGTCGTTGGTGACACGCGCCCGGAACGGGACCGACCCGCGCGGCGTGCGTACCTCGACGAGATCACCGGTCTCGACTCCGCGCGCCTTGGCATCTGCCGCGTTCAGCTCGACTGTCGGTTCTGGGTTGTCCTTGGCAAGTCCTTTGATGCCGTGATGCTGGGAGCGGAAATCTGTGTGCGGTCGCGCGCCCGAGTTGAAGACCAGCGGGAACTCATTGGCGAGCTGCGGATTGGCCAGCGGCCCTTCCGTGGGTTCCACGTACTTGGGCAACGGCTCGTGACCGTACTCCTCGAGCGTCATCGACCACAACTCGAACTTGCGCGTGGGTGTCTCGAACCCCGGCCGGCCGTCGGCTCGGAGATGACCCTTCTCCCACTTCTTGTATTCCATCATGGCGGTCGGCTTCTTCACCCACCCGCCGGCTTCCTTCACGTCCTCGAGTGTGTAACCCGAACCATCGAGCGCAAACCGGATCACCTCTTCCTCGGTCTGGGGATACAGGTGCCCGTAGCCGAGTCGCTTGGCCAGTTCCGCCATGATGACGTAGTCGTTGCGCGATTCCCCCACCGGCTCGATCATCTTCTCCCGCAACCGGAAGATCGGCCCGTACACCATGTACGAATCGATCTCGAACATCGTGGTCGCCGGCAGCACGACGTCTGCATACGCCGAGTCGGCGGTGAGCTGGCGATCGATACAGACCAGGAAGTCGAGTTTCGAGAGCGTCTCGCGCCAAACGGATGTCTGCGGCCAGGATGTCAGCAACGAGGCGCCGTGCACGATGAGCCCGCGGATGCGATACGGATCACCCTCGAGCACGGCGTTCACGAGCCCGCTTGCATGGGACTCGCCGCGGTAGTGCGAGTAGATGGGGAACTTCTCACGTGCGACCGCGAGGTCGAGGTCCGGATTCGGCTGGTTACACGAGCGGTTGATGGGGAAGTGAGCATCCAGCATCGCAAGCCCGATTCCACCCGGGACATCTAGCTGCCCGGCGAGCGCGAAGAGGCTCAACACGGCGCGGATAGCCTGGATGCCGCTATTGGAGTACTCGAGGCCCGTGTACATCACCGGACACGCGCCCGTCGCCACCGCAATGCGGCGCGCGAGATCGCGAATCGTGTCGGCCGGCACACCGGTGATCGACTCGGCTACCTCCGGACTGAAGTGCTGCACGTACGTCCTCAGTTCCTCGAACCCGTGACACCAACGCTCGGCGAAGTCCTCGTCGTACAACTCTTCGTCGATCATCACGTCGATCATACTCAACGCCAGGGCGCCATCTGTTCCCGGTCTGATGGGAATCCACTTTGCGCCGGTGCGCTTGGCCGTCTCGGTGTGACGCGGATCGATGACGACTATGTGGACGCCGCGCTTCGCCGCAGCCTCCAGACGATGCATGTCCAGTGGCGGCGAGTCGGTCGCGGGGTTGGCACCCCACACGACCAGCAACTCGGCGTTTTCCATGTCCGCGAACATGTTCACGAGCATGCGTCCCAGCGTTACATGCGGCGCGATCATCGCGAACGACACGTAGCACAACGCGCCCACGCCCATCGTGTTGGGTGACCCGAACGGGAAGAGGACGCTCGATGCCGACGACACGGCGACGTCCTTGGGCTGGAACATGTC
Organism: Gemmatimonadota bacterium; assembly: GCA_036679645.1. GTDB lineage: Bacteria > Gemmatimonadota > Gemmatimonadetes > Gemmatimonadales > GWC2-71-9 > JADFNB01. Next base: position 35,897 of record JAZDCY010000086.1, read on the forward strand.
GCACAGCGACAGCTCGAACGCGCCACGCCCCGCGTACACGGCCAAGCCCTCCGGACCCGACTCCCGCTTGATCTTCTCGAGATTCTGGACGATAAGGTCGTACGCCTCATCCCAGGAGATGCGTTCGAAATCGTGCGTCCCCTTGGGGCCAACGCGCTTCATCGGATACTGGAGACGGTGCTTGGAATGGATGATCTCGGGCGCGTGATTCCCACGCCGGCAGATCATACCCAGCGGATGGCCCGTATCCTGACGAATATCAACGAGTTGCCCGTCCTCGAGCCCTACCTCTACCCAGCATCCCGCCGGGCAGATACCGCAGATTCCCTTCTTCCACTCGACTTGTTTGCCGTCCCGTCGCTCGGTTCCCGGGTCGGCAATGGGCTCAATCGTCGGCGTTACAGCCATGTCCGGCGCTCCATATACAAAGGCGTTCTCGGGAGTCACGTAACCTCACCAGTCAACGTCCCGGTGTCCACCCGAGGATCCTCTGAGCACCTGAGCACCTGAGCGTCTGAGCATGAACAGACTGTAATGTTCCATCCAGGAACCAGTCGTATTTTGCTGTGTCACACCGATATACGCACATGCAACATCAACCCGGGGACTGGGCGTCGTCGGAGGAGGACATCATGAAAGCGAGAATCTTACTGAGCGGAGCCATCGTGCTCGCCGCCGCTTGCGGCCCGTCGCAGGAGGTGCAGCGGCAGCTCGAGCAACTTCAGGTCGTCTCGGCTGAAAAAGACAGCCTGCTCCAGTTGGTCGTCGAGAACACGCGACTGATGAGCGAAGTCTCGGCGGAGTTGGCACGCGTCACGCCAGGCGGTGAGCGGCTTGCGACCGGTGTCGAGTCGCCGTACCAGCTCTCACGCGACAGCATCGTCGCTCTCATGCGTGGCGTCACGGCCCGAGTGCAGGACGCAGAAGAGCGACTTGCCAGAAGTCAGCGACGCGTGCGACGCCTCGGCGGCGTCTCCGACAGCCTCCGGACCCAGATCCGGCAAATGGAAACCATATTCACCGAACTCCAGACGACGCTGGACAATCAGAAGGAGACGATCGTCAGCCTGAACTCGCGTCTCGAAGGGCTCCGCCTGCGGAACGTGCAACTCGCGCAGGAAAAGGCTGCGGTTGCAGATTCTCTGCGTCGCGTCGAGATACAAGCGAACACCGCGTACTTCGTAATCGGAACGAAGGACGAGTTAAAGGACCAGGGCATCATTCTCGAGGAGGGCGGGAGCAGGTTCCCGCTCATCTTCAAGCGAGTGGGTACGACACTGGTTCCCGCAGGCGACCTCGACCCGAGTGTATTCACCGCGATCGACATCCGCGAGGTCGCGCAGATCGAACTGCCCGACGCGAATCGCGAGTACCGCATCGTCTCGACTCAGGATCTCAGCGCACTCGCCGAGCCCGTCAACGACGGTCGGGTGAACGGCACCATCCGGATTGCCGACCCTGAGAATTTTTGGGCGGGCTCCCGGTTCCTGATAGTGGTGAGGGGATAGCTAGATTGTCACGCGCCTCGTCCGCACGGCCGGTCGAATCCCGCGTGTGACACCTTTGCGAGACGGAGTAGGCTCATGATCCGGAGGTAGATCCAGCCGATATCGAACTCGAACCAGCGGCGGCGGAAGCGAGCCGACTTGGGATCGGCATGGTGGTTGTTATGGAGTTCCTCTCCGCCCAGCAAGAGCCCGAATGGGAAGAAGTTTCGGCTCTCGTCCTTCGTCTGATAGTTGCGGTAGCCCCACCAGTGCCCAATGCCGTTCACAATCCCACCCAAGATCGGCATCCAGACGACCTGCATGAGCCAGATCCCAATGCCCCAGCCGAAGCCGAACAAGATTACATCAACCAGCGCCAACAGCACGATACCGGTGACGTGGACACGCGAGAAGACCCACCGTTCGATCCAGTCGTCCGGGCAGCCCTTACCATACTTCTCTAGGACACCTGGCTCCTGGTAGCCGCGGCGGTAGTGCCTCCACCCCAATAGGAGTATCTGCCATAAGCCCAGAAGCACGGGGCTATGCGGATCGCCCTCTTTGTCCGCAAACGCGTGATGCTTGCGATGACACGCGACCCATTCTCTGGTGACGATCCCGGTCGAGAGCCACAGCCACGCCCGCATCGAAAGAGAAACAACGGGGTTGAGCTTGACGCCACCATGCGTCATGGCCCTATGCAGGTAGATCGTCGTGGAGACGTTGGTCAGGTGTCCCGATATAAGCAGGAACACCAAAGGTGTCCACCACGCGAAATACAGAAAGCCGATCTCAGGCACAGTGCGATCCTCTCATGTACGGTACGTCGGTCACGTCAGAAGCAACGATAGACCCGAATTCGCGTGAAGGAAAGACCACCGACCTAACCGTCAGACCAGGAACGCGCCGCTCATCAAACCGACGAGCGTGGCCTCGGCCGCCTCCGCTGCCTGCGCACTGCGGGAGACCTCGTGCTCGGCTGCGAGCGCCGCGCAGTTTAGCGCAAGGACCCACGCCGCGAGATTAGCGTCAGCGAGGCGTCGCACAATACCGGACGTCATGCGTCGCTCCACGTAACGCGTGAGCTGCGCGTGAAGATCGCGGCGTAGCGCATCGTCCATGGCCGCAAGATCGGGCCGATCGCGCGCGCATCGCGCGATCAGCGAGAGCGCGTCCCCGTACTCGACGTACCAGTGGTAGATGGCCCGGACGATCTCTTCGAACTCACCGGCTGCGTCGGCCGGCCGGTCGGTGTTTGCCGCCGTGCGCAGTCGAGCGAGCGGTGCCGACTCGGTCAACCAACGTCGCAGGTCCTTAACCAATGCCGGAGCAGGTCCCGTCCTGAACGGTCTCTGCCGCGGGACGACGGCCACGTCTCCGGCCACGCGCCGCAACACCAACTCAAATAGAGCCTCTTTCCCCTCCACGTATCGGTAGACAGTACCGACCGACACGCCGGCCAGCCGCGCGATCACGTCGATCCGGGCATGCCCATACCCGTCGGAAATGAAGATGGACCGCGCGGAGTCGATGATACGGTCGAGCGTCTGCGGATCGGCTATTCGAGCCACGTACAATAATGAATGAACTATTCATTATTTTCAAGAATCTGGGCTCTTCATGAAGTCGACCTACTTAGACTAACCCCATCTGCGGAGAGCTTTTCGAGCGGATCGAGTTCACCGAGCGTTTGAGGGAAATGGTGTTTCCCATCTAGCAATCTCACTCATCAGCACGCATCTTGGCCGGTGGCTCACCGCGCGGCGTGCATACATGAACCAGCCGGACCAAAGCTCAACTCCCCGTACCAACCCCGCCCCCGCCCTCGGGGTCGGAGCCGTGCCGTTTCGGGACGCGTTCGACGCCGTGCAGCTCGGCGTCACCATCGCCGATCCGGTGGGCCTCATCGTGTACGTAAACGCCGCCCTGGCCGCGATGCACGGGTACGAGCCCGAAGAACTGCTCGGCAAACCGTCACGCATCTTTGGCGCTCAGTCGGCGCGCCAAACACTCACGACCCAATCGCTCTCCGAAGTCACGCGATGGAAGCGCGAGACGCTGAACCGAAAGAAAGACGGTTCCACGTTTCCGGTGTTGTTGATGTCCGCTGTCTTCAAGGACAACGACGATCGCACCCTCGGGATCATCACGCTCTGTGAAGACATCTCCGAGCGCAAGAAACAAGAAGAGTCGGGCGCACTCCAATCGCTGCGCGATCCGCTCACCGGCCTGGCCAGCCGGATCTTCCTGCTACAGCTCATCAAGCGCGTCATACACAGGCGCGAGCGTCATCCCGATCATCTGTTCGCCGTACTGTACGTCGATCTCAATCGGTTCACGATGATCAACGAAAGCCTCGGACACGATGCCGGAGACATTGTGCTGCGCACGGTGGCTGAGCGGCTTGCTCTATCGATCCGACCGACCGACGTGATCGCGCGGCTCGCGGGCGACGAGTTCGCGGCACTCCTCGACGGCGTGCGAGACGAATCGGACGGGACACGCGTGGCTGAACGCTTCATCGATGCATTCGACGAGCCCGTGCGTATCGGCGAACGAGACCTCTACATCGACGCGAGCATCGGGATTGCGATGGGTGATTCCGGTCACGACGATCCGGAGCAGTATCTCGCCGATGCAAGTGCCGCCATGAAGCGGGCCCGCACGATCGGCCAGAGCACATACGAGGTCTTCGACCGCAAAGTACACCGGCGTGCAACCGGCCGTCTCCGACTCGAGACTGATCTGCGCCACGCGATCGATCACGAGCACCTGCTCGTGCTGTACCAGCCGATCGTCGATGTCGCCACCGCGCGGGTCGTGGGGTTCGAGGCGCTGGTCCGCTGGCAACACAAAGACCGCGGACTCATCTCGCCGGGCGAATTCATTCCCGTCGCCGAAGAGACCGGTCTCATAATCCCAATTGGATCGTGGGTTATGCGCACCGCCTGCGCGCAGATGGCCCACTGGCGCGGGCAGTTCCCAGACCGCGCTGACCTCATTATCAACGTGAACCTCTCGGCGCGACACCTTGGCCAGGTAGACGTGGTCGAGGAAGTGCTCCTGGTTCTCGGCGAGACCGGATTACCGCCGCAGAGTCTCAAGATCGAGATCACCGAGACGATGTTGATGGAGGACGCCGAGGCGCAGCTCCAGGTGCTGAAGGCGCTTCTCGGAGCGGGAGTCGGCGTCGCGATCGACGATTTTGGCACAGGGTATTCGTCCCTCAGCTACCTGCGCCAGTTCCACGTCGATACGCTCAAGATCGACAGGTCCTTCCTCGGCGGGCCCGACGACGAGGAGGCGTGGGAACTGGTCGAGATGATCATCGGACTCGCCCGTGGAATGGGCGTCTCCGTCGTGGCCGAAGGCGTCGAAACGGAGGCGCAACACGAGCGCCTTCGCGAGTTGGGCTGCGACAAGGCACAGGGGTTCCTCTTCGCACGGCCCATGGGGGCGGACGCGGGGACGGAACTGCTCGGGTCCGAGCCTACCACGTAAGTCATTCTCCATCCCAGTACGGAATAGGCAATTGGTGGCGGTCGAGAGCGATTCGTTCGCTGTCCGGCGTGTATGACAGTACCTTCCGTAGTTGGCACTCCTGCAGGTGGAGGTGAGGTAACGTGTCACGTCGAGAACAGTCGGCTACGCCAGCCCCGTTCTCCCACGAGGAGATGGCTGCTCTGCGCAAGGGCTTCTCCGACGACATCCCGGACTTGCGGTGCCCTAGGTGCGGGACCACGCTCGAGATCGGGCAGCCGCTGGGTGCCGGCGGAACCATCCCTCCTGTACACGAGATCCGCTGCACCAGCTGTAAGCGGAGTGTGCTAGCCGCCTCGGGCAAGTAGTCGCTCACGAAGCACGAAGGAGCTGGGAGTACGTGATGTACCGACTCTTGCTCGCCGTGGCAGCGAGCGCCCTCGCAGCTAGCCCCGCGATCGCACAGATAGGTACGCCGAATGTGGCCCGGCGGGCCTTTCTCGAACCGTGCAGCATCCCCCTGGTTGGTGCGGCCCTGTGCGGCATCGTCCCGGTTCCCGAAGACCCCAATGACCGCCGTACAATCAACCTGAACATCGTCGTGGTTCCCGCGTCCGGAGACCGTCCGCACGCAGATCCCATTTTCTTCCTCGCCGGCGGGCCAGGGCAGGCCGCAACCGAACTGGCGGGTCCAATGTCCCGGGTGCTCACGCAGGCGGGGGCGCAGCGGGATATCGTGTTTGTCGATCAACGGGGCACCGGCGAGTCGAACCCGCTCCAATGCGCGGTGACGGATCCGGTCGAGCGCTTCCACCTCGGGCTCGAACTGCGCATGAGCACCGACCGCCTGCGAAACTGCTTGCGTTCGCTCGAGGCCTCCCTCGAGTGGTACGCCACGCCAACGGCCATGGACGACCTGGATCGCGTCCGCGAGGCGCTCGACTACGAGCAGATCAACCTCTACGGCGGCTCGTACGGCACGCGCGCGGCGCTTGTCTACATGCGCCGCCACCCCGAACGGGTCCGCACGGCCGTCCTGGCGGGCGTCGCACCGACGCCGGTGAAGCTCCCGGTGACGTTTGCGCGTGATGCCGAGGACGCCCTCGCGTACGTCCAACGTGAGTGCCACACACAACCACGGTGTTTGGCGAAGTACCCGTTCCTTATCGACGAAGTCCACCGCACACTGGAGCGCCTGGAGCGCGAGCCGGGTACCGCCATCGTGCGCGACACCGTCACCGGCCGGAACACGACCATGCGTGTCACCCGCGATCTCTTTGCGGCGGGTGTCCTGCTCATGCTCTACGGCGGGCCGTTCACCCCACAACTTCCTCGCGTCGTGTACCGCGCCAAGCGAGGGGACTTCGATCCGTTCGTACGGGTGCTGCAACCCATCGTGGACCAGCTCGCCGTGCAGTTATACGCGGGTATGACCCTCACGGTGATCTGCGCCGAGGATGCGCCGTTCATCGATCTGCCAGCGGCGCGACGGGCCGCCGACGGGACGTTCCTGAGAAACAGTCTGAACACGACGGTACTCGACGCGTGCAAGGGATGGCCCCGGGCACCGCTTCCCAATGATTACTCCGAGCACGTACGGTCGGACATACCGACGCTCATGCTCTCAGGCGCCGCCGACCCCGTCACCCCACCGCGCCATGCGGAAGAGGCGGGGCGTTTTCTCACCAATCACCTGCACGTGAGAATCCCGAACGCCGGTCACCTCGACATCCTATCGGCGTGCGAGGTCGGGCTCGTGACGGAGTTCTACGAAGCCGGCTCCGTCGAGAACCTCGACACCAGCTGCGTGGCGCGGCGACCTCCACGCCGGTTCGCGGGCACGAGGCCGCGCTAGCTGGCGGGGAGCGGGGCTCACTCCCCGAGTTGATTCTCACGCCCGAGTAGATCCCGATACTCCTCGGGTGTATTGCAGTCCTCCAACACCGCAGGGTCATCGACCGGCACCATGAAAACCCTGCCCGGGTCCGCGCGCACCACCGACCGAGCGCCCTCACTCTCACTTCCCTTGGGCACGGCGAGTAGCTCGTCGAACATCGCCCGTCCGAACAGCACCGGATGTCCGCGCCGACCCGCGTGGACGGGCAACACGATCGGCCGGCCCTCCTCCCCGGAACGGAATCCGTCAATCAGGGCGGCCACCGTCGCCGTCGCGACGTGCCGGATGGAGCCAATTGGCCCAACGGTCAGATCCTCGGACCTCACGGTGGTGACATCACTCAAATCAATAGATGACAACACTTTATCTGCATGATGTCCGAGGACGACCACACGCCGAACCAGCCCAACTGCATAGCAGGCCTTGAGGATACTCACGAGGAAAGGCTCGCCACGGTAGGTCAGCAGGGCCTTGGGCTGGCCCATCCTGGACGACTCGCCGGCTGCCAAAATGATGGCCGCGATCATCGTCTCGCCTTAGATTGGAGGCCCCCTATACTGGGTGGCATCATGGCTGTGCATCGCGTTCGATTACTGGGTGACCCAATTCTCCGGGCAAAGTGCACCCCGGTCAAGAATCCGCGCTCACCGGCCGTCCGTGTGGTCGCGGACGACCTTCAGGAAACACTACGTGACCGGCAGGCTCGCTGCGGGTTGGGCCGCGGTATTGCGGCTCCACAGATCGGCGCACCCATCCGCCTCGTCTATATCGAGATGTACGAGCCGCTGTATCTGGTCAACCCCGAGATCGTCGATGTCGGTGAACAAGACCTCCACGTTTGGGACGATTGCTTCTCGATTCCCGATCTCCTGGTACGTGTCCAGCGAGCGTACTCGGTCGTCGTGAGTTATAGCGACCTCGCCGGCAAGACCCACGAACTGACCGCGGAACGGGAGTTGGCCGAGCTGTTGCAGCACGAGATCGACCATCTCGATGGCGTGCTGGCGGTCGATCACCCCGTGGGGCTCGATCCGTTCTGCTACCGCGAGGAATGGAACAAGCACCATGCGCACATGGAACGGTACGGCAGCCCATTCCCGCGCGAGGCGCCGCGCGCTGCACAACTAGTGTAGCGGTAGTCTAGCTCCGCCCAGCTGTCGCGAGTTTCACGGCCGTGCCCGTCACGATACCCGCTGCCTCACTCGCGAGAAACACGACCACGTCCGCGATCTGCTGCGGGCAGAGCCATGTGGACGTGTCCGCATTTGGCATTGCCTCGCGATTGGCTGGTGTGTCGATCATCGACGGCACGATCGCGTTGACGGTAATCCCGTCACCCATCAACTCCTCGGAGAGCGAATAGGTCAGGTTGAGCACGGCCGCCTTCGATGCGGCATACGCGCTCATGTTGGCACCGCCGCGGCCAAGTGCCGGCCCCGATGCCACGTTCGCGATTCGCCCCCACCGACGCTCGCGCATATGGGACACCACCGCGCGGGAACAGAGAAACGCGCTGGTAGCGTTGGTTGCCATCATGCGGTTCCACGTGCCGCTGTCCGTCTCCTCCACCGGTGCGAAGACGAACCCCCCCACGATGTTGGCCAGCACATCGACGCCGCCCGACAGATCGGCGATCTCCTGAATGAGCGTCTGCACCTCGGCCTCCGAGGTGACGTCCGCCTGGTGCAGGAACAACCGCTCCGCATGCGGCTCCGCGACTTCGCGGAATTTCTCAACTTCGCCTTTGTGCATCCAGGTCGCGTGCACGAGCGCGCCCATCTCGAGAAACCGACATGCGACAGCTTGCCCGAGCGCCCCGGTTCCGCCCGTAACGAGGACGGTTCGCTGCGTGTTCGGTTCGCTCATCGTGATCACTCCCTGATACGGTTTCCGACTGCCGTACGTCGCTCGCCCTCGGCCCGCGACAGCCCGTTACCCAACTAACCGGTCACGGTGTGTCGCGGTTCCGGGGCGAGCCCAATCGTGTTGCGCGTTACCAGTCTACGCCGGCGTCCTCCCAGGCACAGATCGGCTCGAACGCCGAGAGCCACCGCATGGCTGGCTCACCGATGGGTGCGCCCGGCGGTGCGCCGGGTACGCTAGGGGCGGCGAACGCATCCGCCGGCCGTTGGAGGAATCGCGCTATGTCACGGGCGAGCATGGAGTTGTGCGCCGCGTCGGCATCGCCACCCCGACCGGCACCGTCCTTGATTCCCGCCAGCTTCCGTTCGAGCCGCAATGAGGCGACTGCACGTACCTGAGGCATCGGCCCAGCTGCCGCGAGCGCAATGACACGTTCCGTGAGAACACGCTCGACGGCGCGCTTGATCTCAGCTTCGTAACCGTTGCGTGGCGTTGCTTCAAACACCTGCGCAAAGAGGGCATCTAGAACATCTTCGAGTCCCGGCAGGGACGCGTTGAGTGCATGTTGTTCGACGAGGCGCGCAGCTCGGGTTGCATCGAGGAGCTCCGAGACGGTATGGGACGAGGCCACTACGGCCGGTGTCACCGCATCGAACATCATGCCCGTGTACCGCGGGAAGAGTTCCCGATGCCTGCCGTATCCCATTGGTCGGGGCGGCAACGACCGGAGCAGCGCCTCCGGGAGCGCTAGCTCCGACAGGTCGAGTGTTCCGAGTAACGCGCGCAGCGCTGATCGCTGCAGCGCGTCCGCCGCGGGCCGCACCGGTTGCCGGCCGTCACCTCGCATTGCGTAGACGTAGTCCACTCCACCCAGCGCGGATGCCGTTGCGCTCACCTGATACCGGTGATGCAAGTAGAGCGGTACGAGCACTTCCTCCATGGTGGCCAACGGCATGCCACGTCGAATGACATTCTCGCCAAATCGTCTGAGTGCTACACGGCGCACATTCATCATGCGATCGAGTTCCGTGGCGACGTCGGTGCCGTTTGACCACTGATCGGCTTTCGGGTGTGTCGTGATATCCTGGTTCGTGAGGAAACGGATATCCTCGTCCCACGCACCGTTCAGAATCTGTCCCAGTGCGCTCGCCTCATCCGTTCCGTCGGGGAAGTCCTGGTACCCGTACGTAATCGCCACCTTGTCCCATTCCCCAATCCCTGCGTCGTACACATCCGAAAAGTCGAACCGGCCGTCACTTGTGAGCGTGATGAGCGGGTGGGGATAGTCCATGACGGAAATGCGGCCCACTCGACTGTCGTAGTAGTTGTGCGCCAGTCCCAGCGTGTGACCGACCTCGTGCGCCGACAGCTGCCGTACGCGGGCTAGCGCCCACTGCGCGAGTTCGGGGGGCCGTTCATTGCCGTTCTCGTATGGGGCGAGCAGGCCCTCCGCAATCATGTAGTCCTGGCGGATGCGCAACGACCCCAACGTGACGACGCCCTTGATGATCTCTCCGGTGCGCGGGTCGGTCACCGAGGCGCCATAACTCCACCCGCGCGTAGAGCGATGCGCCCAGTTGATCACGTTGTACCGAATATCGAGCGAGCTGACACCTTCGGGGAGCATTTCGACGCGAAACGCGTTGCGGTAGCCCGCCGCTTCAAACGCCTGGTTCCACCAGCCGGCACCCTCGAGCAGGGCCGACCGGACGGGTTCGGGCGTGCCCGGATCCAGGTAGTACACGATTGCCTCGACCGCATCGCTCACCGCAGCCGATGGATCGACTTTCTCGAGTCGGTGGCGCCGGACGAAGCGCCGTACCATCGGCTCGCCGAGCGGTACCGCATAGTCGCGGTAGGTCATGGCACCGTAGCCCGCCCGCGGGTCATACGCGCGCGGTGTGTATCCGTCGTCGGGAAGTTCCACGAACGAGTGATGCACCCGCACGGTCGCGGCCTGGGATGTTGGGGAGACACTCCCCACCCCCTCGAAGAACCGGCCACCACCGCCACCGCCACCACCTTGACGACGCGTGAAAGTCAACTCGACTTCCATCTCCGTGTTCTTGGGAAATCCCATCGTCATCGGCATGTAAACCGCGCTGCGACTCGCGTCCACTCGGTATTGCCCCGGACGCATGCGCGCACCCAGGTTATCGCCGTCCCGCAGCAAGAAATCAGTGAGGTTCACCAATGCGCGCCCGTTGGTTTCGGCAGCCACCGTGAACCCCCACAGCACCGAACGCGCAAAGGCGTCCTCGACCGCCCGCGTCTCCGCCTGGTTCTCTGTGGACGCGCGGAACGAGAAATTCGGCTGCACCATGAGGACCTTTCGTCCTACACGCTCGAACCGGACGACACGTGATCCAGATAGACGACCTCGATCGAGGCCGATATCGTTGGATCCCAACCCGGCTCCAATGCCGCTGAGATTCAGGAGATCGGTGTCGAACCGAGCAATCTCCATCCACAGAGTTCCCTTAGACGCATCCCAATAGAGTGGCAAGAATCCGTCGATATGGCGGAACCCTTCCGTCTTGTCTTCGATGGTCGGGAGTTCTCCCTCATCGCTGCCGCGGTTCTGCGCGTCAGCCGGCGCGGGCAACGTCAACGCCAACCCGGCGACGACGGCAAACAGGGAACGTCGCAGTGCAAGCATCACTCACTCCTCCTGGATGTACACGTCAGGAAAGGCATCCGGCGCGATGCACGTCGTGACCGGAGTTTCCTACGGAATTGGGACGACCTCACGCCGCCTGAGAATGAACACTCCCTCACGGCGGCTCGTCACGACGATGAGACCGCTCTCGAAGAACGGATAGTTACTCCACATTCCGTCGAAACCCGCGGCGTTTCCACCCATCGGTATCGGGTCGAAGAATCCCACTGGGACCGGGTTTGCCGGATCGCTCACATCGAGGATACGAAGTCCGGAGGTGTTGTTGGCCTCGTACAGGTACCGGCCGTTCACGTATAGATTGTGATCTGTCGAACCCGTCTCGTGGAAGTATTCCTTGACCAACACAGGGTCGTCGAGATCGGTCACGTCCCAGATGAGCGTACGGGTGGTCTCCGCGAGGCCGTTCAGTTCGTCCAGTTCATCGTTCGAGAAAAAATACCGTTGGTCCTCACTAAGCCATCCCTGATGCGTGTACCCGACGTTCGGGTAGCTCACCTGGGAGAGGGCGACAGGGTGCGTCTTGTCGGAGACGTCGGCAATCGAGAGCGCCGTTTCGTTGGCACCGACACAGATCTCCCGGCCGACGTGTTCTTCATCCGGGCCGCGGTACACGACGCACTGCGCATCGTGTGAGTATCCGGTTCCGCGCCGTCCTGTCCCCTCGTGCGCGAAACATCCGGCAAAGGTCGGGTTCGTGGGGTTCCGAATATCGATCATGTGCAGCCCGCCACCACACGTCTGACCGCCACCCGAGCTGCCGACCGCGTACGCAAACCCCGTTTCCTCGTTGATCACGATATTGTGTGCCGAGTGGATGCCATCGTAGTGCGCCGTCTCCGCGAACGTCACCGGCGGACTTGCGACGTTGCGCAATTGCGTGAGGTCGAACACCTGCATCCCGTGCTCACCGGCGCCATCCGAGACGATGAACGCATGGTTCGCATACACCTTGATGTCCCGCCACGTGGTCCCGGGCGAGCCGTCGGTCTTGGGGAGTTCTCCCAGATACACCGGGTTCTCCGGATCACTGAGGTCGAGGAACACGGTCGCGTCCATCCGGCCGACGAGCGCGTACTCCGCTCCCGTTTCGGGATCCGTCCAACCCCACACATCGTTGAGCCGCACCCCGCGCTGGGCACCGATAGCAGTGAGCGGCAGGAACGAAACGATGTCTACCTGGCTGCAAAGGGAACCGTTGGCCTCGCCGTCCGTGCAGTCGACCCGCCCGTTCACCACTGCATCGGGCAGGGCAGCTTCGCTGAAGATCCTGTCGACTACGCGCCAAGCCTCTCCATCTCGTTGGAGCACAACGGCGGTGCCGTCGCCATAATCGTCACCCGAGAGACCGACGACCGCGACGTTGCCCCGTTGTGCGAGCGCGCCGCCGAACTGATCGCCCCGGGCGACACCCTCCACCTCGAGCGACCTCTCCGCCTGCCACGCTCCCATGCGCCACGCGTACCGGTGGACGGCGCCCAACCGCTGCGCGAGGGGCGCGCCGATCCAGGCGGCATCGGCTGATACGCTGATGGCGGACCCAAAGCGCTGGAACGTCGTGTCGGACGGTGCGAGCGGATCCTGCGCAGTCCAAACGCCGTCACTATAAAGGAAAGGGTAGACCGCTCCGACATTGCGCGCGGCACGGGGCGCACCTATGAGCAGCCTGTCAGCGATGAGATCGACGGCCATCCCGAACTGTGCGCGCTGACTCAGCTCGGGCACCTCGAGTTTGGCTTCCTGTTCCCACGTGCCGCTACGGAAGCGAAATACGTAGACCGCGCCCGTCTGGCTGTTCAGACCAATCGCACCTATGGCAACGTGGTTGGCGTCTGCCGCGAGACTCATTCCGAAAAGGGCATTCTCGCCCGCATCGCTCCCCGTGAGCTTCGCGTGCTGCACCCAGACTCCGCTCTCTGTCTCACGCCGGAATACATAGACGGCGCCGGCGGCCCCGTTGTGGCCCGCCGCGCCGACAAAGGCAAACTCGCCTGCAAGAGCGGCCGAGCGCCCCAACGCGTCGCCTTCTTCGGCGTCCTGGGCAGTGAGTTTTTGCACTTCGACCCACTGGCCCGCGTCGTTCCGCTGAAAGATGTACGCTGCACCGCGGCTCTCGTCGGCGCTCGTGGCGCCCACGAGCAGATAATCGCCGCGGGCCGCGAGCGCGCGCCCAAAGCGGTCGGCGCCTTCTGTCTGGTAGGCTCGCAGTTGGGCCACTTCGGTCCACCTGCCGGACTGGTCCTGACGATACACGAACACCGCGCCTTCACGGCTGATGTTAAGCGGCTCGGCCACGAAGATCTCGTCTTCTCCGATGGCGATTGTCGCGCCGTAGCCGGTCTCGTTCAGGCTGGGGGCGTCGTAGCTGCGAAAGCTCTGGGCACTCGCCGGGGCAGCCGGCACGAGCAGACCGGCGAGCGCGAGCAATGGGGCGGTTTTCGACATCGATCCTCCGGAGCGGTCACGGTTTTGAGCGGGAGCCGGAGGATAGCAGTCCCGATGGCTTGCGGTCAATGAGACACCGACCTCTGCCCCCGTGCGGTCCCAGCGAATAAACTCCCCGTAGCCGTGTATTCCCTCTTGGACGAGGCAAGGCGCACGTGCACGCAACTCCGCCCCCGCACCAGGATGTCTCGGACCGGGACCTGATTCTCCGCAGCCAGGCCGGCGACCGGGCTGCCTTCGGGGATCTCGTCACGCGGTACATGCGCCGCGCCTATTTCGCAGCGCTCGGACTCATCGGGTCGCATGACGATGCGCTCGACCTGTCGCAGGCGGCATTTGTCCGCGCCTATCGCGCGCGTGAGCGGATCGATCCGGAAAGACCGTTTTACGCATGGCTGTACCAGATCATCCGCCGCCTCTGCTTCAACCATGTGCGGGATCGGCGGACTCGGGCACAGAACATGGAGCGAGCGACCCCGTGGCTGGAGGACCAGGCGCACGCACGGGCCGCCGCGACAAACCCGCAGCTTGTGACCGAACGCACGGAGCTACGGGCTCGATTGGAGGATGCACTGGAGCAACTGCCGGAGCGGGAGCGCGAGGTCTTTGTGCTCAAGGAATTCGAGGGGCTCCGGTATCGCGAGATCGCGGAGTTGGTGGATATCCCGCACGGGACCGTGATGTCGCGGCTGTACTCGGCGCGGCGGCACCTGGCCGAATTGTTGGAGGATCTCAGGTGACCGCACCCGAGCGTAATGACGAGCGCCTCCAGCAACTCATGATGGCGACACTCGACGACGAGCTGTCGGACGGAGATAGACGCGAGTTCGAGGAGTTGTTGCAGCGGGGTGAAGGCGCCCGCGCGGAGTGGGAACGCATGCGACGCGTACAGGAGGTGACACAGACCATGAGCTATCGTGCACCCGCAGACCGGATCTGGCAGGAGTATTGGGGGTCCGTCTACAGCCGCATCGAGCGCGGGTTGAGTTGGATACTGATCTCGATCGGCGCGATCGTGCTGCTCAGCTACGGTGGCTGGCAGATCGTTAACGAGTTGATCGCCGCCGAGATGCCGGCCGCAGTGAAGGGCGGCGTCTTCGCCCTATTGGTCGGTTTCGTCATTCTGCTCGTGTCGGTGATGCGCGAGAAGGTATTCATGCAACGCAGGAATCCGTACAAGGACGTGACCAAATGATCATGACGCCGGCAGCAACGATAACGGGACAACGCATCGTAAAGACATACGGACTGGTGCGGGGCAGCACGATTCGCGCCCGGCATGTGGGGAAAGACATCCTCGCGCTGCTCAAAGGTCTCGTTGGTGGGGAGATCGAGGAATACACCAAGATGATGGCTGAGGCGCGCGAGCAGGCGTTGGACCGCATGCAGGCGGAAGCGAAGGAAGTCGGTGCCAACGCCATCACGGACGTGCGCTTTTCGACGTCGTACGTCATGGGCATCACGCACGGCGCTTGCCCTGGGCACCATGTGGCTCGGCGAAGTAGAGCCTTCCCAGGCACAGGAGATCGACGGCGACTGGCAAGGCGCCGTCCAGGTGATGGGGCAAGAACTGCCGTTCGTCGTGCGCTTCACCAACGCGGACGGAACGCTCGCTGCGACCATGGCTATCCAGGGAGCGACCAACGTACCCTTGCTGAACGTGTCGTACGAAATGCCCACGCTGCATTTCGAGTTGCAGGGCGGTCCCGGTCTCGCTGTCTGGGAGGGCGCGCGGACCGGTGACAGTGTGAGCGGCACGTTTCAGCAGGGAGGTATCAGCGGCACGTTCGCCATGACGCTTGGGGTGACCGAGGCCGGGAGCGAGAGCGAACCCGCCGAGCCGCTACCGTATCTCGAGGAAGAGATCGAGTTCCCGCCGTCGTGATGATCACGGGCAGCCGACCGCGGCGGCGGCGGTTCGGGGCAGCTGCGCCCTAGCCGCACCCTGCAAATGGGGATCCAAGCGACCCGATTCCTGCGTGATTTTGGACCTCAGCGCCGGAATTGGCCACAGCGTTGTGACCCGTCCTGTGGCATAGTGAATCCCGATGGCAAACACTCAGGCCGAGCCCCGACTCCTTCCTGCTCTACGCCGCGCCTTGCGTCTGCGACACTACTCGCCGCGAACCGAACAGGCATATATCCGGTGGGTTCGGCGCTTCGTCGAGTTCCACGATCGGCGCCACCCCGCGGAACTGGGACCCGCCGAGGTCACGCAGTTCCTCAGTGATCTAGCCGTGCGACGCGGCGTCAGCGCCTCCACCCAAAACCAGGCACTGCACGCGCTGCTTTTTCTCTACAGCAATGTGTTGGGGCGGCCAGTGGGATGGCTCGACGGGATAGTCCGGGCACGTCGCTCGCGGCGACTTCCGGTGGTCCTCACGCGTGGCGAGGTAGCCGCCGTCCTGTCGCACTTGAGCGGGACGTCGCGATTGGTCGCCTGGCTCCTGTACGGTGCCGGTTTGAGATTGGCCGAAGCGCTCCAACTCCGCGTCAAGGACATCGAGTTTTCAACGCATCGTATCGTCGTGCGCGAGGCCAAAGGGGGCCGCGATCGCGTCACGACCTTGCCGACGAGCATCGTGCCAGACCTTCAACGGCACGTGGGCTGGATCGAAAAGCAGTTCAAGGACGATCTAACGGATCCCATGTACGCCGCACGTATCCGTTTGCCGATCGCTCCTGGCCGTGGCAGTGGTTGTTTCCAGCGACCCGCATCTACCGCGACCGGCAAGCCGGACGGCGCCGCCGCCACCACTACCACCCGAGTGCGGTGCAACGGGCCTTCCGTGAAGCCGTGAGGTTGGCCGGTCTCTCCAAGCGCGCCACATGCCATTCGCTGCGACACTCGTTTGCCACGCACCTCCTCGAGCAGGGGTATGACATTCGCACCGTTCAAGAACTCCTCGGACATCGCGACGTGCGGACCACGATGATCTACACGCACGTGCTGAACCGTCCGGGGCTCGGTGTTCGCAGCCCCGCAGACTTTCTCGATGGACGAGCAGTCCACGGTTCGCCCGAAATCCGCGAGTGATGATACGCTGCGCGCCAAGTGCCGCGTAGGACCACAATGATATCGTGGTATGAGCAGACAAGCCCTTGCGGCAGCACTGTTTGGGTTGACGCGCAAGTGGCGGGACTTGTTGCTATCCTGCAAATCGGGTGTAGGATATGCTGATATGTTGGTCTGTATACTCAGTAGTTAGACAGCACGAACCAATGCTCCGCACGCTGATCGCCGCGCTTCTCTTCGCACTACTCCCGGTGCCTGCATGCGCCCAGGATACCACAGCGGGTTCTGCCGAGTGCGCTGATGCCATGACGACACTCGACATGCGACGGTGTTTCAGCACGGCCAACGTGCGCGCAGACTCGGCAATGGCAGATACTTTTCGGGCCGCTCGGGACCGATCGGGCGTCGCCGCGGCGCTCGACTCCGCTCAGGCCCGCTGGGAGCGGTTTCGCGACGCACAATGCGAAGCCGAAGGCGCTCGGTATGAGGGCGGCACACTCCAACCGGTCGCGGTGCTGACCTGCCGCCTCGGACTGACTCGCGCTCGTGTGCGGTACCTCGAGAACCTCTTTGGGCGTCCGGAGGACTAGTCGTGCTGTCTAACAGGGCGCTTGGAGTTGATGGGCACTGACGGTTGATAAGGAAGTCGTTGGCTTGTGCGCCGGGCGAGGATTGCGCACGTTTGGCGGTGAGTGATCATGCGCAGGGCAAGTACCGGCGACTCGCCCCTCAGCGAGTTGCCCACAACTCAAGCGCAGGGACGTTAGGC
>JAZDCY010000087.1:0-23359 GCA_036679645.1 Gemmatimonadota bacterium
GGTGAGGCGCACCAGGTCCACCTCGCCTTTGGCCCAACGCGCGTAGTACGGTTGCACCGGCGCGTGGAAGAACTGGCAGAACAGCCCGGTCTCTGCGAGATGACCCATCGCATCATCATCCGCGCCGAGCGGTGAGAACAGCGCCGTCCGCATGGACGGATTCGTGAGATACACCTTGAAGAAGTTGGCTCGTTGGAACCGGCGCCCTTTTCGGTTCACGCGGTACACGACGCGGATCAAGAAGGCTGCCTCCAGGTACTCGAGGTAGCGGCGAATGGTGGGTTTGGCCACGCCGGCTCGCTCTGATAATCCTTCGAGAGACACTTCACCGGCAGTGTTGAACGCGAGCGTCGTGAACAGCGTGTTCAGTTCTTGAATGTCCTGGATTCCGTAGAGACTCGGCAGGTCGCAGAGCAGCACCTTGTCGATGATGTCGCTCTTGATGAAGCGCTGCGGGTCGGCCTGGATCTCTGGAGAGAACAACACCTCGGGATACCCACCGAAGTTGAGGTAGTGGACGAACCGCTCGTTGAGTTGCGCGATATCCCGCGCGGTCTGCGGACCCTCCGAGACGTGTGCCGCGCGGAGATCGTGATGGCCGAGCAGGTCGAGATACTCGCTGAAGGTGAGGGGCGGCAAGAGAAAGTCGGTGAACCGTCCCGCACCCGATTCCCGGCTCTTCAGTCGCAGGGCCGCTGCCGCCGATCCCGACGCCAGGGCGGTGACGGTAGGCCGCGAGTCGACCAGCGCCTTCAGGTGGCGCTCCCAGTCCTTGAGGTACTGGATCTCGTCGAAGAAGACGGTGCACGGGTTCTCGAGCAGCTCGCCGCCCGTTGCGCGGTCGGCCTCTTCCAGCAGATCATCGAGACCGCAGCCGGTATAGATGGGGTGGTCCACCGCGATGTAGCAGAGCGAGCGCGGGGGCGCGCCCCGTTCCCGGAGCCGGCTCACGGCGTGGTGGATCAGGACGGTCTTGCCCACGCGGCGCGGGCCCAGGAGCACCACCGCGCGCCGGATGCCGGTGGGAGCGAGCAGGGGGAGGAGTAGATCGAGATATGCCCGGGGTCGGAGTTGGGCGTACAGCGATCCGACCTGGTGCGGTGGGTCCCACCAGGGATTCTCGGCGGCGATGCGGCGCCGGACCTCGGAGCGGGGGATGTCCTGGACGGTCATATAAGCAACATTAACTTAACTTATCGTTCCAGTAGCGCGTATTGTCAAGGTGGGGAGTCACTTACGCATGTACTGTGCGATAAGATATGTTGACTTATCTTAAGCCATGTACAGCGACTAACACATTGTGAAATAATAGGTTACGTTGTTGCCACGAGAGTACAGCGCCCGCGCCTCAGCCACAGGGGTGCTGGCACGCCGCAGTTTCGGTGGCCGGATGTACTATGATTCCGACGCCATGATTTCATCGACCGTTCCGACCCTTTTCACGCTTGGGACCAGCAGCGCTCGCTCGACGAGTTCGTGGCGTTGCTCCTCGAAGCATCCATCGACGTACTCGTTGATGTGCGTGAGACCGCATGGAGCCATAAACCCGGATTCTCGAAGCGTGGCTTAACCCACGCCTTGGGTGATCACGAGATCGCCTATGTTCACGCGAAGTTCGCCGGCAATCCGAAGCACCTGCGCAAGTCAGCCACGTCACATGGGGAGTGTTTGCGCCTTTATGCTCGCCACATTGAATCCAACGCAGCGATCATCGAGACCTTCGACGAACTGATTGGCCGTCTCCTGGATGCCGGGAAGCGCGTGTCGCCGCCTTTTCCGGGTCCCGCGTCTTCGGCGCAAGCTCCCGGTTCTTCAGTCAGTGATGTCGCTAGGGAAGTCGTCTTCGCCGAGCGCTTCGCCGCCTGCCAAAACGCCTGCTACTTCACGTCACATCCACTGTCGACGGATTCGGGCGTCATGACAACGCTCGCCCCTCCGCCACAATGATGCTGGCACGCCGCAATTGCTCTTGAAACTTCTGTTCCGTCATGTCGACTCTGAGTCGCTTCGTGTGCCCGATTTGCCGATAGGCCGCTTCGAGCGACAGGAGCTGGTCTGTAAAACCCAGTGCATGCGCGGAGGTGATCGCGGCGCCGTCCCCTGTTACCAGGGCCATGTCTTCGGTCGCGTGGTGCACCAGATATGCGAGCGCCTCTTTCTCCCCGGGGTCCAGTTTCGCGCGTAAGCCGGGGTGGAGCCGTCCGAGGAAGGCGGCTTGTTCAGCCGGTGTGGCCGAGCACTTCTGTATCACCCCTTCATCGACCTCGGCCTCGAGACCCAAGAGGCGCCGTTGGCCGTCGGTGTCGAGGAAGTATGTCACTTCCTCGATGACCGTCTCGGCCACAACGATACCGTAGTGTTCCCGTAGGAGAAGCCACCCGTCGCATTGGTGCGCGCAGATGCACGCGTCGGCGTCAACCAATAGTAAGCGCGGCCGAGTCATCGTACTGCTCGTCAAACCCATGCCGCGACAACTCGCCTAGGGGCACCTCGAGACATTGAGCGGCCTTCGCGCGCCCGATCTCGCCACGCTGGTAAGCCGACCGAACGAGGTCCACGAAGCGGTCGGTGAACGGCCGTTCCGGCGTGGTCCAGTGGTCTTGGGACGCGGCTTGCCATGCCGCCTGGAATACGGCGTCACCACGTACCCGCTCCTTGTCTCCTTCTGAAATGACACCAAGCGTTGACAGCCGGATGACCATGGCCTCGAGCGACACGCCAAAGTCCATAGCGAGGTTGGCCATGTCCCCGGGGCTCAGTTTCCCGTCCCGTGCCCTTACACGTACGCGTTCGAGTAGCTCACCAGCGGGAGACAGTAACACGGAGGCAAAAGCGTTCGCCTGCGCTTCGAGCTTGTTGTACCACCAGGGAGCCGTCTCTTGGTCTCGCTCCCAGAGCGCGCGGACAGATTCCCACGTCACGAGATGGAAGAGTTCGTGTGCGAGGCTGAACGTGCGGCGCCACGGCGGCTCGTCGCGGCTCAGCAGGACTGCCGCCCCGAACTCGCCCATTGCGCATGCGGCCGACCCGTCCGGGTCGTCTCCCAGGCTCTCGTAGAAGACCTTCACCCCATACGTCTCTTCGAGAGTTGGAAGAAGCGCACGGGCAGGTCGGTTACCGAGGTTGAGCTGTTCGGAGACCTGCTCGGCGATCCCCCGCGCAAGTGTGGTGTTCGCCCGTGCGGGATCGTGGGGAATCTCAGGGAGTTGCCGGGTGGGCCACTCGTTCGCCCACTCCATCACGAGCGCGTAGCGCGACGCCCGGTCTATCAACGCGGCTTCGCGCTGCATCCGCCGGTTGGCGTCGGCGTGCGGCTGGCCAGCGGCCGTTCGCCAGAGCACGAGTGCGGGTGTGGGCATCGGTTCGAGCCCGAGAAGCACCTCGATACCCACCCGAAGCAGGCCGGCGAGTTTGGCAAGTTCGAAGGCTTTGACCTGTCGGTCACCCCGTTCGAGGGCAGATACCGTCTCGCCGGCCTTCCATCCCATGGCCCGGGCCACCTCGTCCTGAGAGAGTCCGGCCCGCTCCCTAGCCCGTCTGACAGCCGCAGCGATCAGGTTTGGGGATCCGGGAGTGGCCGGCTTGCGGGAGCGCGACTTTGGCATCAGGTGATTCCTGAACGGTTGGGAAGATACTGCCTACAACCTAGCTCATTGTTGGGAGTTCTCAAGTTTTTCTTGATTAGCAGTGAGATCGCAGCAAGTCAGGCCTAGTCGTAGGTGTCGAGGCCGGATCGGCTTGGACCCACGGTCTGCACTCGCCAGTCCATGCGGGAGACCCTCGGCGGTCCCGTTTCCTTCGGTTATCTTGAGCTGGCTTGGGCTGTCCGAGGTTGTATTATTGTCCCAAGTCACGCCTAGTATCCGTGGAGGCACCTCTGACCCGCCCGCACGTCCCCCTTGGAGTCGGCATCTACAGCCGAGCCGAAGCCGCCCGCTTGCTTCGCCTCACGCCGCAGCGGTTAAGCCGGTGGGTCCGGGGGTACACCTATTGGCTCAAGTCCGGTCCTGCGCCGCGTCGCACGCGGCAGCCTCCCGTTGTTCGCACCGACCTTCCTACGATCGACGGCACCGTCGCGCTTTCCTTCCTCGAGCTGATGGAGCTGCGGATCGTCAAGGCGTTCATCGAGAAAGGTGTGCCTCTACAGCGCGTGCGAGTCGCGGCACGCCGCATCCAGGAGCTTTTTGGAATCCCGCATGCGTTCGCGCACCGGCGTGTTTTCACCGATCACGAGGAGGTCTTCGTGGGGCTGTCGTCTTCAGAGCCGCAGCCCGACTTGCTGCAGGTCACGGGGAAGCGCGCGACGCTACAGGTGATAGCGGGAAGCCTTTTCGAGCACTTTGTGGAGGAAGTCGATTTCGACCCGAAGACCTCGCTAGCCGAGCGTTGGTTTCCGCTCGGGCGCGGCGTCCCCATTGTTCTAGATCCTCACATTGCGTTCGGTGCACCGGTTCTTGTTGGCACGAGGATTCGTACCGACGTCTTGGCGTTGTATGCCTCCGGCAACAAGAGTGACACGGTGGCACGCGCGTTCGAGCTGACGCGACCTCAGGTGACGGCCGCTACCGATTTCGAGGCCCAACTGGCGCGCGCCGCTTGATCTTCCTGCTGGACGCCAACTTCCCACCGCAGTTCGCACGTGTCCCGCAATCGCCGGATCGCGAGAGACCATGTCACGCTTTCGGAGCGTCGGCTGGATGTACTATGATTCCTACGCCCATGATCTCATTGACTGCTCCGACCCTTTTCACGCTTGGATACCAGCAGCGCTCGCTCGACGAGTTCGTGGCGCTGCTCCTCGAAGCATCCATCGACGTACTCGTCGACGTACGCGAGACCGCATGGAGCCATAAACCCGGATTCTCGAAGCGTGGCTTTTAACCCACGCCTTGGGTGATCACGAGATCGCCTATGTTCACGCGAAGTTCGCCGGCAATCCAAAGCACCTGCGCAAGTCAGCCGCGTCACATGGGGAGTGTTTGCGCCTTTATGCTCGCCACATTGAATCCAACGCAGCGATCATCGAGACCTTCGACGAACTGATTGGCCGTCTCCTGGATGCCGGGAAGCGCGTGTCGCCGACGACAGTTGCCGTATTCGCTAGACCTACGACGAGTCCAGTAGATCGAGTTGGTCGGCGAGTTTCGGATACCAGAGTCCGATGATACCGAACTGGTACATTCTCATCCGGAAACTCCCCATGAACAGCTTGAAGTCATGCTCATCCGGATTCGTTATTGACCGCAGGCGGCTAGCCGCCTTTTCCGGATCTCGCGTCTTGCGCGCAAGTTCCAAGAGTCCCCAGTCGAGCACACTCATGTTGTGGGGTCCGTCGGCACATTCGTCGCATGCCCCAGCGCACCGCCAAGCGAGCCGGATTGTGTAAGGTAGGTACTCCAGCTCCTTGTATTGCGGGTGGAAGAGGTCCGGTTGTGCCTGGATCTCTCGCCACTTCTCTTGGAAAGCGGCCTTATCTCCCAATGGACGTACTTGCACTTCTACACCTTCGATCGTTCTGACCGACACGATGCCCATTGAAAGGCCAGATGCGCGGCGCGCGGCCTTCAGGTCGGCAACGCTGTCAAACTGCCAGCCGACGTGGCGGAACATGATCTCGCGACGTTGGCGCCAGTGATCGGAGGTGTCCACGTGCGCGACGACCCGAATGGCCTCGCTCATTACCTTGTAGCTCTCCGGGCGCGGATCACTGTGACTTTTCTGGATCGGCACGTCGATCCAGTCGTAGAGCCCGTATTGCTTTGAGCCGTCCAGGTAGCGAAGCGGGACAGGATACAGCCTGATCGGCCGACCGTCTTCGCGCACGGCGCCGTGCAGACCGTCTCGACGTATCTGGCACTGAGTTCGGGATAGGTTTTGCCCCAGATCAGGGCACGAATCGTATCGTAAGCCACAAGCCTCCGGACCGCTCGGACGTTCTGATGCGTCGATAAGCGGCCAACGATCCGGTGTCAAGCGCGTTACACCGCCCGTAGGTGCGTTCCTTCGCTGCTACACCGACCACGGACAACTCCTAAGCCTCGACAGACCGATTCAGCATCGTCGGTACTGCGTGTTCTGCCCCTTGCCGCAGTTGCCACACGGCGGCAACTGATCGTCGGCGTCGTCGAGCACGACCGCCCAGTCACAGTTGGTGCAGCAATACCGACCCTTTCCGGGTTTCTCCCCGATGTCATGCATCTCGTTCTCCTTGATTGTCAGGCGTCAGTCAGTGATGTCGCGACGGAATGTCGTGTCGGCCGAGCGCTTCGCCGCCTGCCGAAACGCCTGCTGCTGTTTCACGTCACGCGCACTGTCGACCGATTCCGGTGTCTCGACCTCGACGATCTTCCGTTCCCAACCCTTCTTCACGACAACATCCGGCCTGTACCCGGTGATCGTACCGGGCTTCGAGAACCCCTCGATATCGGCCTTCACGTCAAACCCGTGCTTTCTCATGCGTCCGAGCTACTTCACACACACGCTCGTCGTGCTCCGTTTGAGACTTCTTGCTCCGAGTCACATGGATTTCCTCGTGATGGTTGAACCGCAGGTCAGTCCCGTGATCGCCGTGTTCGGTGACCTCCTGCTTAGACCACAAGGTCTACGTCGGTCGGACGGCTTCTTGCGTCCAAGATCCGGCGTCGCCGGACGGCCTCGATGTTCTTCTTCCTGGTCGTGCACACGCAATCGCGGTGGCGCGCCTGCGGGTAGAGGAGCCCGCCCTGGGGTCCCTGCAGAGCGTCGAACTGAAACTGCGGCTCGAGCACAGAGTTCAGTCCGGCCGCGTACTTGATCAGTTCCCCAACCACCATCGCAGCGCTCATGCATGCGACGAACGGGACCGACGGTGCCGGAGGAGCGGTCTGATCGGTTGTCAACGTCCGAGCCATCGCCTCGTCTACCACCGAACAGATCCTCTTCCCAACGTATGCCGCGAGCCGGTCGCGCTTCTCGGCCGGTGCACCCTCCACATCTTCGACTGTTACGAGTTCGTCCCCTTTGACCACTCGTTCGGGACTCAGACCGGTCATCTGGCTCTGCAGGAGGTCCGCACGGTGGGCCCGCGGTTCGCGGTAGACGCACCGTAGGCAACCGATGTTGGGTCCCCACGGGTGCTTCCCAACACCAGCTAGGAGATCCCCGATCGCGCCGTCGATTACGACATCGAGCCAGAGGTCCTGAATCGCGTGCCGAGCCTCGATGGTGTCCACGGCGCCTAAAACCACGTCCGGGTACTGGATTTCGAGTCCGAGTCGCTGGTCGAAGGTTTCGATGTCTTCGACGAAGCCAGTTGCAGCGATCCCGGTTTGAAAACGGGATGCGAGATACTCAGCCTTGTCCTGCCCAAGCGCCTCGCGTCCGACGAGCACTGACGTACCGAGGTTCTCGTCCGCGTACTGTTGCGGATCGACTATCGCTAGCGTGCCGGTGAAGGGGAGCTGACGGAGGAGGTAGACGATGCCATTACCGATAGTCCCGCCGCCCACGAGTACGGCGTTGAGCAGCATCGGGGAGATCGCTGGTCCTGCCGTCTCGGATGTGCAGTCGTAGGAGAAGAGATCGAACTCCAAGAACGGCCAGAGCGATCCGCGGCTTTCCCGCAGTGCGATCAGGCGTTTGAACACCTCTGCCGTGCCGAGGCTGGCGGCGAACAGCGCGGCTACCGGATTGGTGTTCGATGTTGTCGCAGGAAGGTCGCCGCCGCCGGAAGCGACCATGGCATGCCAGCCATCCGAGTTCACCGTCGTCCACGGAAGATCGGAACGGCCGGTAGCGCCGACGCTCAGGATGGCGTCGAAGGAACTCAGCGTGGGTCGCTCTTGGAATTGGATGGGCGATGCAAACTCGAGCTGACGAGCGGTCGCCCCGATGTCCTCGCCAAGCCCAGGCACATTTAGCGGGACGTGCACCGTTAGCTGGGTGGTCATCGACCTCAATAGGCGCAAGGAGGCTTCGAAACATGTCCGACCGTTTGGCGTGCGAAGGACCTCCGGCTCACCCGTCAGTAGGACCCGCTTCTCCGGAAAGCGGTGGCGATCCGCAGCGTGTTCGCCAAGAGCCGCCGCCACGCCCATCGGCCGACTGAAGGCCGTCTGGCGGTCTACTGCGGAACTAGGCACCGACCGTTATCACTTCGGCGAGCTGACTCGTATCGATCCGCACTCGTTTTTCGACCTCCGCTGTGCCGAGCCTCCGGTATCCCGTGCCCGTTTCGAATACATGGACGCCGCAGTCCATAATGGTCGTGGACGGTCGTTGAGCGAAGTCGGGCGCGACGATCGACAGGTAGTGGGGAACGGCTACGCCGTACTTCCGGTCCGTTTCCGAGAGGCTCGTTGAGTAACCGATGCCGTGCGAGTGGATCTGACCGATTAGGCACACGCCTGCATCGATCGCGAAGTCGGTCACGTCGTTTAGAAGCCACGACTCGATCACCATCAGCTCCGGACCCTTCCGAACTCCCGGTCCCCGGAGCAAGACCACGTGCGAGACGGAGGCGCGGCCGGACTTCCGGTTGCCGAGCCACAGCGCGACTCCTTCGTTGCCCCGGGCGCCGTCGCGCGCCATATCGGCCAGGGACACGTCGAGAACGTCGGCCGCCAGGCGCCAGCGATCGACCCTTGGGAAATAGCGTTCGCTCATCGGAATCGGCGTTGGAACTGCGTGTCCAGCTCGTCTTGCAGGGTCCGCAACACTCTCAGCAAAGGATTGCCGTGGGAGTCCCACGCCATTCGAGGGTCTCGCCGCCACTCGGGGTGGAGCGCAAAGCCCTCCGAACACCAGTTCACGCAGGCGTCGAGGCTCTGGGGTCTGAATCCGCGGACAACGGGCCAGGCGCTGGCAACATCCAATCGTCCCGTGTCCGGATCCCGGAATTTCAGCGACGGAGCTTCATCGGGGTACTTTCCCCAAAGCCATCTCGCTTGAAACAGTTCGTGAGCTGCGGGCGTCGGCGCCATGGTTGATAGCACCTCCAGCGACCCGAGCAGATCGAGCGCCCATCGTTCGGCATCGGGCAATTGCAGGACGGCTTCGTAATCGTCCTTGAGATTCAAAACCGAGAGTTCGTCGGCGGTCATCCCTGCACGATCATCTTCTGCAGCTTCAACTGCAGAACGTGGTGATCGCCGGCGATGTCGCCAAGGGTCCGACTGAGGTCCTCGAGCGGCTCTTTCTTCGCGAAGAGCGTGTAGGTCGCGAGGTTGCCGTCTTCTGTCGGCCCCTCCGTAAGGCCGAAGGCGGAAAGGACACGTTGTTTGAGCTGTCCGACTGTCTCGCTCGGGTCCGCCGAATCGTCCTTGAAGGGCTCGCCGGCTGCCGGGAAATGGACAACTAGCTTAAGCTTGATCGCTACGGTCATCATGCCCTCCTAGGAAACGGTACTATGCTAGTCCGCAGATCTGCTGTTTAGCGTAGTCCATGGCCCAAAAAACCGCAAGCCCTACTCAAACAGGGGCTCAGCCCCCACGGCTTCCGCGAGGTGCCCAAGTTGCAAGAGCCGCACGCGTGCCGCGGCCGACGATACGGAAAAAGCGCCCGCCACGCGCTGCACGAGCCCATGACCGAGCCGAGAATCGGCAGCCACCAAACCAAGGTGCGGCTCGCTTGCGAAAACCTTTCGGACCAGGGCCCCGATCTCGGTGGAGGGCATAAGCAGAGCCCCAGAAGCATAACCAGCCTGCCATTCCATCCAGTCGGTTACGGCCGCCTGCAGAATTGTCTCGCGCCTACACTGCTGCAGCTCACCAGTCTCGGACTCGAAAAGATCGAGTTCTTTACTCTTTTCCTGCCACAGCTGGTCATGGAAGCAGACGTGTCCGTATTCGTGAGTCAGCGTGGTGCGGAAGCGGTTTTCGTTGAATTCCTGAGTGCTGAGTTCACTGGCTATTCGGACTACTGGACGCTCCCCGGACTGAAACTCTGTCACACCTTCAACGCCAGCCCCTTCCAGGCGCAGATCAGCATACAGATCAAGTTCCCGGGTATCGCGCTCAATCAGCTTCGTCAGCGTATCTGTTGGAATCGGGTACATGGGTTGCCCGTGAACCTGAATCATGAACTCCGTGATGGTACGTTCGCACTCAAGATCGAGCTCAGCACGGTCGTAGAAGGGCCGTGAGGGAAAACGGCCGGTGGGATCACGTATGTACTTCACGGGCCGGACCGCTAACGTGCTAGGTTCCGGCGAAAGGTCTTGTACGCGCTAACCACCTTCTTTCTATCGCGAGCCTTCTTTAGGTCGGCTGGCAATGTACCTGCGAGGTGATACAGATAGTCCTTGTCTTCTCGTAACACCCGGGCGAGTTCTTCAACGACGTGTGCTGATGGTATACGGCGGTCGCGCTCGATGTCGTTCAAATACTGCGGCGATATCGGTTCCCCATCCTCCTTTCGGATTCTATTCGCCAGTTCCTTTTGACTCAGGGGAAGTTTCTTTCGCGCTTCAGCGATCACTTGACCGAAGGTCATAACGCCTCTAGCGGGTTGTAGTAGCGATTGGGATGCTCAACCGCTGATCTGCAGATTAGCAGAGAAGTGTATTGGTGTCAACGACATATGCGCCGGCCTCACTGGAGGCTTCGAAACGCCCGCTGCGCGAGCGAGTTGAAGAGATCGTTGTGATGATCCTGTGCCTCGACTGCCTCGTGCCACAGCTTGCCGTGGCGTTCCAATACCTTAGTGAAAACCTCCCGAAGATTCAGTGGCGGAACAGGGACTGGCAGTTCCTTGACGTCCCCCAGGTTGATCCCACGGACCGCCACGCCCTTTACAAAACGTTGCATGAGCTGCTGCATCGGCTCAGATGCCAAGCACATTTGCATGTATGGAGCCATGTGAGTCCCGATGATCGCCAAACGGGCCGTATCTTGGGTGATATTACCGCCTTCGAGTTCCTTCGGAGTCACCGCGATCCGTCCCACGTGACCCCTGATTGAGAGGAGTACGTCACCCGCCCGAAGCATCGATCTCTTGTACGCTTCCGCAATCTTTCTTGTGGTTCTCCTGACCGCATCTCTCACCGTGCCTTCAACCATGTCGACGACTCTGACGTAAGGAATTCCGTCGGGTTGGTCGGGGCCAGGTTTTAGGATGCCGTACGTGATGGGACGGTCAGGATCGACTAGCTCTCGAAGCGTACGGACCTCCCACCCCTTCTCATTCCGCACCGGATCCCCAAACATCTCCAAGAACACCGACCGCAAGAACTCATCCAACAACCCCACCGCCTCCCGCCGCTTCCGCCGCACCGCGTCCGCCTTGTCCAACATCGCGGCAATTCGGCGCTGCTCGGCCAAGGGGGGGAGGGGAATTCGCTGGGCTCGCAGGAACGACGTCGGGACGCGCTTTTGCCCGGCAGTCCCGGTCATATTGCGCTCGGCCACGAAACGGAAGCGGGCGTTCCAGACCCCGTAGAACAAGTACCGCGCGTCGATCTCAGGGCCCGGTCGCAGCACATGGAATTCCGTGGAGCCGAATCCCACACTCGTTGGCATCGTATCGAGTAGGGCTGCCTTTCCGTTCTCCATGCACGGTGTGATCTTCGCCAGGAGGACGTCGCCGCGCTCGAAGTACGTGTAGCCCTTGAGCACGTCCGCGATTTGTCGCTCCTCGTGGTAGCTGACTGTCGCGTCCTCCGACACCGAAGACATCGGCAGGAATGTCACTCGCTCAGACGCGCGTTCCCTCACTCCCTTTGCGGTGGACGGGTTGATCTCCGCGACAGCGCTCAAGGGCACGAGTCGGGTGCTCAAGGAAGCATTTCCTCGAGGTCCTGCAGATCGCTAGCAATCTCGCCCTCGATCTTGCGTAGGCGCGCTAGAATCTCGCCGGGCGTCTCATACTCGACCTCTTCGTACGGAATCTCCCTGTACCGATTGATCGACAAGTCGAACTCGTTTTTCACGATCTCACCGACCGGCACGAAGAACGCCTTGGCAGTGCGGTCCGTGTCCTTCTCCGGATCCCGCTCCCGCCACCGCTGCAACACGTCCGGTATGTCGTTCTCAGGCGTTCGCTCGCGCTTGTCGTCCAGCGAGTAGCCGTCAGCCTGCATGTCGTAGTACCAGACGTGCTCCGTGTCGCCGCCCTTCACGAAGATCAACACCGCAGTGCTCACCCCCGCATACGGCTTGAATACGCCACTCGGCATCTTCACGACGCCCTGCAACTCGCACTGCTCGATCAGCATCTGCCGGAGCTGCTTGTGCGCCTTGCTCGACCCGAACAGCACGCCGTCCGGCACGATCACCGCCGCCCGACCGCCAATCCGCAGCAGGTTCATGATCCGGTTCACGAACAACAGCTCCGTCTTGGTGGTCTTGAGCTTCAGCTCCTCGTGGATGTCCCCCTTGTCGATGCTCCCCTTGAACGGTGGATTGGCGAGCACAACGTCGTAGCGATCCTTTTCGTCGTAGCGCTTCGACAACGTGTCCATGTAGCCCAACCTGGGCCGGTCGATCCCGTGCAGCAGCAGGTTCATGAGACCAATGCGGACCATGGTGGTGTCGAAGTCGTAGCCGTGGAACGTCTTTTCCCTTAATACCTCCCACTGGCGCGGGTCGGTCAGCTTGTCGCCCAACAGCCCCCGCTCGATTCCATCCTCACCGACATGACAGTGCTCGGCGCTGGTATGCTGTGTCAGGATGTGCTGGTAGGCACCCAGCAGAAACCCGCCCGTGCCGCAAGCCGGATCGCACACCTCCTCGCCCAGCTTGGGATCGACCAGCGACACCATCATCTGGATGATGTGCCGCGGCGTTCTGAATTGGCCGTTCTTGCCGGATGTGCTGATCTCGGCGAGGAGGTACTCGTATAGATCGCCCTGCACGTCGTGGAAGGTCTGTCCCGTGTCCTGCCGCTCGCGCTCGATCTCGGCGTAGATCTCGTCGATGATCCCCACCGCCTCCACCAGCAACGATGCCTTGGGAATAATGAATACGGCATCCTGCATGTACGCGGTGAAGACCTGGCCGCCGTCCTTCAGGTTCTTGATGAACGGGAAGACGTTGTCGCGCAGGTGGTCCAGCATCTCCTCGGCGGGGAGATGGCGGAACTTGCTCCAGCGCAGGTCCTCGCAAGGACGCTCTTCGCGCGCTCGGGTTTCGTAGGTGCCGGCGAAGATTGACGTGTGCTCCCGGTCCAGGAACTCGGCGTCGCCCCGCTTCTTGTCGTCCAGCGCGTCGAGCCGGCGCATGAACAGCAGGTAACTGATCTGCTCGACGGCGGTGAGCGGGTTGGCGATGCCGCCCGACCAAAAATGGTCCCACAGCTTGTCGACCTTGGATTGGATTGGCTGGGTCAGCATGCGTCCTCCATGAACCGTGCGTTCACGCGCGATTCATCGCGCGCCGCGCAGCGCCGAGCGCGGGTTTCAACCCGCGAACCCCACGGTGATGCCCCGCCCGCGTCCCGGGGTAGTGGCGTTCGAATCCGCCACAATGAGGTGAGACCGCGTCCGCCAACTCGGTTCGCGCCCTGAAGGGCGCGCTCGGCGGCCTGACGGCCGGCGCGTCTTGAAAGACGCTGGCGCCTACGAATCCCGCGGCACCCATTGCGCGCCCCGACCGTAACCTTCCAGTTCGATCTTCCCTTCATCCCTGAGCCTCCGTAACACATGCCGAACCATCTCCCGACTCACACCGGGACAGTCAGCCTCGATATCCGCGATGCCGAACGGGCGTGCCCGCCGGGCTACCGCCTGCTCGATGCAGTCTGTCTTGGAACCGCGCCCGCCCTGAACCGCGCCGACGCGCGCTTCGAATTCCCCGTAAGCACGTAGTAACACGCCCCAGAAGTACGTCACCCACGGCAGCGCATCGTGCGTTCCCTCGTGCCAGCCCTGTGAGCTTGTCTCGAGCGTTTCGTAGTAGCTCTCCTTCGACTCCTCAGCGATGCGCTCGATGCTGATGTACTTCCCGACGGCATAGCCGGCCTGATAGAGCAGTAGCAGCGTGAGGAGCCGTGCCATGCGGCCGTT
Source organism: Gemmatimonadota bacterium (assembly GCA_036679645.1). GTDB lineage: Bacteria > Gemmatimonadota > Gemmatimonadetes > Gemmatimonadales > GWC2-71-9 > JADFNB01. The sequence goes on from JAZDCY010000087.1 coordinate 13,979, forward strand.
CCCGTCGGTGAACGGGTGGATGCACAGGAAGTCGAGCACCGCCAGGGGAATGACGAGGAGCGGCTCGCGTTGTTGATCCACCGCCTGAGCATAGGCGTCGGCAAGGGCATCCATGGCCGGCGGGGTAGCGACGGGAGTTACCGGCGTAAAGCGCACGCGGCGGACCGTGCCGTCCGAATTCCGCTCCACGATCTCGTTCTGTGTCATCTTCCACCGACCGCCATCTGCCGGCAAGTAGCGATAGAGGATGCCGTGGAGTTGGAGAATGACGTTCACCGAGGGCGTCATCTCCATGGCCGATTCGTGAATGAGATTCAGCGCATCCCGATAGCCGGCGATTTCCTGTTCCGGCCGGTCCTGCGGGGCGGTAGGTCTCAGAACGAGCGCTTTGATGCGGTCCCGAGGGACGCTGATTCCCTCTAATCGGTTGGATGACTCCGACGACTCGATGACCGCGGCCTCCCGCAGGGCCTCGAGGACCTCAGGGGTCTGCCTGCGAAACAGCTCCTGCTTACCCCGATACTCGCCTAGCGTCGCGAGAGTCGAGGCGAGGTCGGCCGGGAGCCGGAGTCGGTCCAGGTACGGAGAGGCGATGGAGAGCATGAAATGCGTAATAAGGTAAATAAACGTGACAACAAAGCTATGTAATTACGCATTTATTGTCAATCGCCACGCATTTCTAACTCGTCGCGAGCCTCCCCACGAACTGCAGGATCTCTTCGATCTCGGCAGGCCGGAAAACTCCCCGAATCCCCTGGGGGTGAATCTGGGTGAACGGCCGCTCGATGAGATGGCTCTTTTCGACCAGGCCGGTCTGAAGGATGAACGTTCGGAGCGTCTGGATGAATCGGATCTGCAACGCCGAGTAGTCGTTGTGTCTCCCGATGAAGTCGTCGAACGCGCGTGTGATCTCCGCGGACCAACTCTCCACCAGCTCCAGGCCCAGCACGTGGCGCAGCAATTGGAGGAAGTTCGCTGTCCGTGCGTCGTAGACCTGTCTGAGTTGCTCCTCCGTGATGTACGGGTCCTGGCCGCGCAGGAGACTGGCCAGCTCCCGCAACTCCGTCTCGCTCACCTCCTCGCCCCGCTGGATCTTCTGAAGCACCGGGTTCTCGGCCACGAGAGTGCGGATGTACGTCTCCACCCTTTCCCGGTACGCGGCGGTCGACAGGCGTTCGTGTTCCGGTCCGAACTCGATGTATTCCTTCAGCACGACCGCGTCTTCGAGATCGAGCTTGAGGATCGGGTCCCGGTGGCGCTGCCGGTATTTCATGAGCGGACCGAGCCTCTGCACCAACTCGCGTAAGCCAGCGTCATCCGCCCCCTTCCACCACGCCTCTTTGAGTACCCGATCGATAAGCGGCTTCTCTTTCGCCACGACGTTCACCGTGAGGGGCAGCTCTTCCACCTGCGTCCGCACGGACTCCTTCAACGCCTCGACCGCATCGTCGTTGCGGGATAGCAAGGCGGTCCCCAACTCCACCACGTCCGTCTCGAACCGCAGCGCCTTGAACTCGGCGTCCGTGCGTACGCGCATGACGGGAGCGATTACCGTCCGGAGAAAGCCAAGGTCCTCAGGCCTGAGTCTCTCCCAGTACGAATCATCCCCGCTCTGAGGTCCGTCTTGATGGTCTCGATTACGTTAGTCGCACCTTCGGCGAACGCGACCTCCAGCTTGTCCAGCCGCGCCTTGAAGAGCCGCACCGGCACGGGTACCTGAGTGCCCGGTTCCCGGCCCTCGGGTTGCATGTCGAAGTACTCGAAGTTTCCCCAGCAGTCGATGATCAGGAACCGGTCCTTCTCGGTGCACCACGGTTTGCGTTTCTCCGGATCGGCATCGAGAATTCGCGTGCCCCGGCCGATCATCTGCCAGAACTTCACGTAACTGTAGACCGGCTTGGCGAAGACCAGGCTTACGACCTCGAGGATGTCGACGCCCGTATCCAGCATGTCCACCGAGATCGCAACGCGCGGCATGTCAGACGTCTTGAACTGATCCAGCAGTCCGCCTTTACCGTAGACGAATCGGTCCTCGGAGACCAACACGCGGGCCAGGCGTCCGCGATGTTCCGGGTACAGCGCGTCGAAGATTTCCTGAAGGCGCCGCGCGTGTTTCTTGGAAATCGCAAAGATGATCGTCTTCCCCGGCAGCGTACCCGAGGAATCCTTGATGCACTCCTCCATGAACTCGCGGACGATGAGTGCGTTGGTCGGTGCGTTGGTGACCTTGCGCTCGAGATCGGTGCCCGCGAAATCGATGTCCTCGACGTCCAGTCCGTCCGCTGTGAGCTTCTGTTGAATGGGCGGTGGGAGCGTGCCGCCGTGAATTCCCTCGAGCTGGAACTTCGAGCGGACTTTGAGCACTTCGAAGTTGCACAGGTAGGGAGGATCGTGCTCGATGGCTTCCTGATACGAATACGCAAACGACGGTTCACCCGGATCGCACTCGAACAGTTGGAACGTGTCGTGGTCTACGTGATCGCGCGGCGTCGCGGTCAGGCCAAGTTTGATTCCGTGGAAGTAGTCCACGACGTGCTGGTACGTGTTGTAGATGCTCCGGTGGCTCTCGTCAGCAATGATGAGATCGAAGAAGAAAGGCGAGATCCAGGTTCCCGGACTCGTACCGGCCTGGATGCGGCTCAGCATCGTGGGATACGTGGTCACGTAGATGCGGCGGTTTGCGGCCCACGTGTGCTCGCCCTGCTTGGGCCAGGGCGGTGCCGCGGGCATGAATTCCTTGAACGCGCCCAGCGCCTGATCTCTGAGTGCAATCCGGTCGACGAGAAAGAGCCCCCTTCGAGGAGACTGCGGATAGCGGCAATCTGGTAGTCCCGACCGGCGATATCTGTATCGATCAGCTCGACCGACAGCGGTTTCCGGCTCTCGCGTCGTTGGACGAGCCACTCGAGGTCGTCGGGTGTGGGGAAGCCGTGCACGGTGACAGGCGGATAGTGATCCGACTCCCAGTGGTAGATGTCGTAGCCGTTCGTGTACATGACGAACGGCGTTGCCCCACCGTGGATTTTCTGGAGGTTCTCCGCGTACCGCAGCGCCTGTTCCTGGCCGAGCCGCGCGTCCTTCGAGGTACGCTTCGCTTCAACGACCGCCGTGGGCTTCCCGCGGAGTAGCAGCCCATAGTCGGCGAATTGGTGGCCCTCGTAGGGATGATCCGGTCGCTCTTCCCCCACGAAGAGTCCTGCCTTGCGCAGTTCGATATCCAGTTCCTGAATTACGTGCGACGGGTCGCGCACGTCCCAACCCGCCAGCGCGAGTTTCTCGTCGATGATCTGCTGGCGTGTTTGGGCTTCGTCGTAAGGCCGTGTCATGCAGACGGCTCCGTGGTCGGTTAGGCCAGCGCCTCGCTCACGATCCGTTGCTGTTCTGCCTTGTGCGCGGCCGGATACCCCTCGGCGGGGCTCGAGCGCTCGGGCCGCGAGATCCAGCGGACGGGAAGGCGGTCATGCACGATCATCTCGATCTTAGGCACCATCCACTTGCGGGGGCCCATGTTCTCAGGCTCCTCCTGCAACCACACGATCTCTTGCAGCTTGGGGTATTGCTCGATCACCTCCTCGAGCCGCTCGTCCGGCAGTGGGTAGAGCAACTCGATCCGCCCGACGGCGACGTGCACCGACTGCTCGCGTTGTTCCGCGGCCACTACATCGTAGTACACCTTACCCGAGCAGAACACGAGACGCGTGACGGCGTCGCGGCCATTGGCGCGCTCGGCGTCGTCGATCACCGGGGAGAACCCGCCGGTCGCGAGGTCCGTGAGAGACGAGATCGCCTTTGGATGGCGCAGCAGGCTCTTGGGCGTGAAGATCATGAGCGGGCGCGCCTCCGAGTGCAATCCCTGGCGGCGCAGCAGGTGGAAGTACTGAGCCGGCGTGGAGCAATTCGCTACACGGATGTTGCCCTCGGCGGTCAGCGCGAGAAACCGTTCGATACGCGCGCTGGAATGTTCCGGGCCCTGTCCTTCGTACCCGTGAGGTAGCAGGAGGGTTAGACGCGATGTCTGTCCCCATTTCGCGAGACCCGCTATGAGAAACTGATCGATGATGATCTCCGCGCCGTTCACGAAGTCGCCGAACTGTGCCTCCCAGATCACCAACGCCTCGGGAACATCCGACGCATACCCGTACTCGAATCCCAGCGCGCCGTACTCGGAGAGCGGCGAGTTGTGTAACTCGAGCGGCGAGGTTGCCCCGGTGATCTGCTGTACCGGCACATGCTCATCACCGGTCTCGGCATCGTGCAGCACGAGATGACGCTGACTGAAGGTGCCGCGCTCGGGCGGGACTCCATCCTGCCGCAGCGAGCCAAGCGCCAGCGCTTCAGCCTGTGCCCAGTCCAGCCCGCCGCCGTTCTCCGCGACTGCCGTACGCTGCGCGAACTGACGCACGAGTTTGCGGTTCAGGTGGAAGCCGTCGGGGACGGTGTACAATTCCGCATTGAGTTGGCGCAGGCGTGTATCGTCGACGGTGGTGTCCGGTTCGCCGGCTGCGCGAAACATGCTCGATATGCGGTCGGGTTCTTCGCCCTCCTCCAAACGTTCGATGTCCTTGCGCAACCGATCCTGAGTGTCGCTCAGTTCCTGGTAGACTCGTGCCGATTCGGCCTCCGCCTCGTCGGCGGTAAGGACCTTCAAGTCCACCAGCCGTTTCGCATACAGATCGCGCACCGGCGGATGACCGTCGATGAGCTGGTACATGAGCGGCTGCGTGTAGCGTGGCTCATCGCCCTCGTTGTGTCCGTGCCGGCGGTATCCGACCAGGTTGATTACGAAATCCTCCTGGAACTTTTTCTGGTACATCAGGGCCAGCCGTATCGCGGCCAGGCACGCTTCGGGGTCATCGGCGTTCACGTGGGCGATGGGCACGTCGTAACCCTTTGACAAGTCGCTTGCGAAGTCGGTGGACCGCGAGTCGGCCGGATCTGTGGTGAACCCCACCTGGTTATTAGTGATGATGTGGAGCGTCCCACCGGTGTCGTAGCCCTCGAGGTTCGCGAGGTTCAAAGTCTCCGCGACGATGCCCTGGCCGGCGAACGCGGCATCGCCGTGAATCAAGACCGGGAGCACCGGGGTGGGGTCGTGGATCGCCTCGGGGCCGGACCGATCGGTCTGCTTGGCGCGAGCGTTGCCCTCGACGACGGGATTCACCGCCTCCAGATGGCTCGGGTTCGGCATGAGCGTGATGCCGATCTCTTCGCCGTGCACGGTCGTGTAGGTCCCGCTGGCGCCGTGATGGTACTTCACGTCTCCCGTCCCGCCGGCAGCCCATCATGGAACGCCACGTCGAGTGTCGCGTGCAGCATCGGGACCAGCATATCCAGTCCCTCGATGCCGAACCGCTTGTGGCCGAGGTAGTTCTTGTGCAGGAATCGCTCGAGTACGTCGACGCACGTAAGCTGGCCCAGCAATCGTTTCTTCTCTTCGTCGGTCAGCGGAGTCCGGTGCTCCCCTGACTCGATGACACGCCGCAACCAGACGCGCTCTTCGTGAATGGAGATGTGCTCGATCTCGTAGGCGATCGTGCCGCAATATGTCTCCCGCAGTCGGGGGAGGATGTCCGCGAGCGTTTCACCGCCCACGTAGGTGCGGAACACCGGGGCCGGCAGCGCGCGCATGATGTCGGGCGTGAGATCCAGCGACTCGGGATCGAGCGCGGGATCGCCGCGCGGTGCCGTGCCGAGGGGATCTAGCTGTGCGGCCAGATACCCGTGTGTTCGATGGGCTCGCACGAGCGACATGGCGGCGGCCACGTGATAGAGTTGCTCCGCGGGTACGCCACCAGGCGCGGGAGCCAGGGCGGTCGTGGCCGGGGCGGACGCGGCGGCGACCGCCCTGCCGCTCTCCCACTCCGCGCCCATCTCCTCCGCGATCTCGTCGTAGAATCTGTGCTCGCCTTGCAGCAGCGCATCGACGTACTGCAGGAACAGTCCCGACTCGGCTCCCTGGATGATGCGGTGGTCGTAGGTGGACGTGATCATCATGAGCCGGCGTCCTGCCAACTCACGGATCGTCCCAGAGGCAATGATCGAGCCCTGGCCCTTCTTGGTGAGCGTGATCGTCCCGCCCATATACGCGTCGGGCATCAGCTTGCTCGCTCGCGCGCCCGCGACGAGCCGCTCGTACTCCCGGTGGTACTCGGCGAACGTCATGGTATCCGCAGCCTTGAGGATGGGGACCATGAGCCCCCGGCTGCCGTCCTTGCGTTCCACGTCTACCGCGAGGCCAAAGTTCACGGCGTCGGGCTGTGTGCGGTGCGGTCCGTCCTCCGTGTCGAGCACGGCGGAGATCATCGACGGGAACTGCTCGCATGCCCGCACGATGGCCCAGCCGATGATATGTGTGAACGAGAGCTTGAGTTTGCGTGCCGCTATCTCTCCGTTCACGAACTTCCGGAAGTCCCACAACCGTGTGACCTCGATCTCGCGGAACGACGTCGCGGTGGGCAGATCGAGCGATGCTTCCATGTTCTGGAGCAATCGTAGGGCGGGACCGGTTATCGGGCTGCCCGAAGTGGCGGCGGGAGACTTGGGAGGTGACTTGTCCTCGTCCTTTCGGTGTGGAGGGGTCTCTGCCTTGCCGCGGTCTACCGGGAGCACGTCCGCTGCGGGCGGCTCGCCCTGCAGTCCCTGCTCGAACAACTCGCGCCACTCCGGCGGCACGGAGTTGGGGTCGCGCAGGAAATCTTCGTACAGCGCCTGCGCGAATCCGGAGTTGACGGTCTCGAATACGTTCTCGAACACTGGGTTGTGGCTCTCCGTAGCGGCTGAGTGCGTCGGGGACTCTGAGAAGATAAGGTGCATGGCTCCCGGCGGCACCGCATAGGGCGGGGGTGTGCTGGCGCCGCCCGCGTCACAGCCCGTATCTTATCGTTTCCTGATCGTCCCCTTTGCACGCTGAGGTAGGCCATGAAGCTGTCCCAGTCCTTCGCCCTCGTTGCCGGTGCGCTCGCGGTTACGCTCGCATCCGCGGCCGCACAGGAACCTGCCAGCATCCAGGTCGCCCCCGATACGCTGCGTCTGGCAGTGGGCGACTCGGTGCGAATCGAGGCCCAAGTGCTCGACGCCGACGGCGACGTTCTGAGCGACGTACCGCTCCGGTTCTTTTCGCGCAATCGGCGCGCGCTGGCCGTCTCTCGCGACGGTCTCGCGATGCCCAAGCGTGGGGGCACGTTCGAGATCTTCGCGTTCGTGACCACGGGACGTCGGGTCTCCACGCGCATTGCGGTCATCGTTGCGTTTCCGCCCATCGAGCGGGTTGCCATCGCTGCTTCGGGCGACCGGTTTTTTGTAGGCGGCACGGTGCGGCACAACGCGACCGTGATCGACGCCGCCGGGATGGAGCGAGCCGAGGTCCCGGTACGGTGGAGCACATCGGACGAGTCGATCGCGACCGTGTCGCAGACGGGGCTCATGACAGCGCATCGGGAAGGCACCGTTTCGTTACGGGCCACCGCAGACGGCGTGACCGGTGAGCATCGCTACGACGTGGTGGCGAATCCCATCCGGACAGTCACGTTGTCGGCGAGCGCGGATTCGGCGCGCACGGGTGACGTCATCGTGTTCTCCGCAGCTGCGCTCGACGCACGTGGCCGGCCGGTTGAGGACGCACCGGTGACGTTCACGCTGCTCGCGGATACTGAGGACTCGATCGTGGCGCACTCACCGGCGGCGGAGATCGACGACCGGGGACGGTTCGTGGCTGAGCGACCGGGAGCGTATACGGTGATGGCGATTTCCCCGGGGCAGGTCGCGTACCACAGTGTGCGAATCACGAACCGGCACGTGAGCCAGCTGGTACAGACCGTGGGCCAGGGTGCCGTGCGCGACGTGCGCACTTCCGATCTCTGGGTGTGGGAAGGCGTCGACGGACGCGATTACGCCGTCACCGGAACGTGGGGTGCGCAGGGCACGGCCTACTTCTGGGACGTCACCAACCCAGGGGCAATCGAGCTGATCGATAGCATCGTGGTCGATGCACGCACCGTGAACGACGTCAAGGTGTCGGAAGATGGCAGCGTCTGTGTCATCTCGCGCGAGGGCGCGTCCAACCGGCGCAACGGGCTCGTGATTCTCGACTGTACCGATCCGCACAACGTGGAGATTCTCGCGACCTTCGACGACGAGCTTACGGGCGGTGTCCACAACCTGTTCGTGTATCGCGACCATATCTATGCCGTGAACAACGGTCGCAAGTACGACATCATCAACATCGAGGATCCGCGGAACCCGCATCGCGTCGGCGTGTTCGAGCTGGACGCGGTGGGCCACGCGGTCCACGATGTGTGGATCGTTGACGGCATTGCCTATTCGTCCAACTGGGGCGACGGGGTCGTTCTCACCCGGTGCAGTTCGCCCAGTACCGCGATTTTGGCGGTGCGACGCACGCCGCGTTTCCGTACCGCAGCCCGACGGGCCGGTTCTATGTCTTCATGGGCGACGAGATTGGCCGCTCTAACGGCGGCCCGACCGGCGAGAACGGCCGCGCCGTGCCCAACACCCCCGACGCGATGTCGGGATGGATCCACGTGGTCGACTTCACTAATCCCGAGAGCCCGGAGGAGGTGGCCCGCTACGAGGTGCCGGAAGCGGGTTCGCACAACCTCTGGATCGAGGGCGACAAGCTCTATGCGTCGTTCTACAACGGCGGGACGCGGGTCGTGGACATCAGCGGTGAGTTGAAAGGGAATCTCGGCCGGCAGGGACGCGAGATCGCGCGATTCATGGCGTTCGATCCGGACGCGTACGTTGCCAATGCGCCGTTCTCGTGGGGCCCGCAGCTCTTCAAGGGCCACATCTTCATCGCCGAGCACAACAGCGGTCTGTGGTCGATCAAACTGCAGGAGCCGCCGCCGGTGTTGACAGGGACCCCGCAGCAGCCCCTCCGCCGTATCCTGGCGGTGGGACTCTGGGCGGTGGCCGCGTGCGTCTTGCTCGTTGGAACACCGGCTGCCGGGCAGGAGCCGTCGTACTTCGTGTACGTCGCGTCGGAGTCGGCGGACGAGGTGTCGCTGCTGCGATTCACGCCCGGCGACGGGTTGCATGTCGATAAGGTGATCTCGGTCGGGTTCTTCCCGGCCGAGATGGAGGGACCACACGGCATCAACATGGATCCCTCGGGTGAGTACTGGTATCTCACGCTGGGCCACGGGTTTCCGTTCGGGAAGCTGCTGAAATACCGCACGGGTGTCGACACGCTCGTGAGTTGGGTCGATCTCGGGTTGTTCCCAGCGACCGCGGTCGTATCGCCGTCCTCCAGGTTCGCGTTCGTGGTGAATTCCAACTTTTACGGTGAGCACGTCCCGAGCACCGTGTCGGTCGTCGACGTGGAGTCGATGGTGGAGCTGGACCGACTCCAGACGTGCACAATGC
>JAZDCY010000088.1:0-15656 GCA_036679645.1 Gemmatimonadota bacterium
GGTTGCACGGTGAGATCAAGCGGCGCACGAAGGCAGTGGGTGCGTTTCCCGATCGTGCGAGCGCCTTACGGCTCATCACCGCCGTCGCCTTGAAGGTCACGACGAAATGGAGCGCCCGTCGCTACGTCGATGTGTCGTTGCTCGAGAACAAAGAGTTGGATCAGGCGGCGTGATGATCGAACCGAGGAGCTTCCTCAGCTTTTACACAAAAATCGGGACTTGACCATGGGTCATGCTCAAGCTGCTGGACCGTTGTGGTGTCCAGGCGGGGGGGGGGGGGGAGTATCGGGTCCCCGACGAATCGCGACAGTACGCCCACAGGAAGAGAGCGGGTAGTCTCATCCCGCTAGGCCGGTACGCGGCCTGGTTGGTTAGGCTGGTGCCGGCGCGGACGCGCCGGTCAGAATCCGGTTGCCGCCCTCTTCCACCGCAACGAGCGTGCGAATGTCGGGGCCGCCGGCATTCACCATGGGCTCGATCGCGATCGTCATGCCCGGCGAGAGCCTTGGACCCCGACGCGGTTTGCCGTAGTTGGGAATCTGCGGTTCCTCGTGAAAGCTCGTCCCGATCCCATGACCGACGAGCTCGCGCACGACGCTGAAGCCGGTCGCCACGTGCGCTCGCTAGAACAGCTGGAATATCGCCACTTCCCACTCGTCGGTGGTAGGATCGATGTACGATACCAGTAGCTGGTCAGAATCGCTGAGGCTCCACGCCACCGAAGAGAGCCAGACCCGTGAACGCGATGACAATCAATGGACGCATGCACTCATTCTCGCAAACTGAGAGGTTGGGCCTTCTTCCACTACAACGGTGTGCTCGAAGTGCGCGGACAGGGATCCGTAGTCTTGACCAGTCGACGTACGCACCGTGGCGCATTAACGACCGGCATCTTCATCGTAAGGGAGGCGGCGGCATCAACGACCTCGTCTGACGAGCAACGGTTGGCCGTGTACTGTCTAGGCTTCTCGGGTTCACCCGTCTCTGCTGAACGCGGTGCCCGAGAGGATAGGCCAGGTATCGCGGCGCGGCACGGGATCAGGCAGGATATCTCTGCCGCTGGGTCCCTTAGAGATGCCGCAATGGACGCTCTTGTAGACTAGCGTATCCCCGCTCCCGTGCGGGGCCACGTTATGCGCACGACCCCAATCCACGGAAACGTGTCGTCGCCTCCACCTGCGATCGCGTAGAGTCCCTTACCGAGTGGAGTGACGAGCGCAGGCAGCGGACCCACTACGCTGCTCACCAAGCGGTACGTCGAGTCGAACAGATCTACGACCATTCGGCCGTCCATGAGGTTTACCTGGTGCAGCAAGCCACCACCTTCGAACTCCTCAATGGCGATCGCTATCGGGTGCGGGCGCGAGGTTATGGTGAGGCGGCCTTCAGCGACGTGGGACTGGTAGGCGTCTTCCGCGCTAGGCAGGAAGTCGTTCGGGCGCTCGATCTCGACAAGCAATTCGCCCTCCCGTGAGTATCTCTGGACGAGATACGGCGCGGGCTGGGTGTACCAGACGCCGCCATCCCTCGCCGGAAACACCCGACCCGATCCAATGCGCCTTCCGATCGTCGGCGACTCAGTTGGGGGGAGTCGTGCGAACGACGTAATGTGCGTCCCATCCTCACGGGCGAACACGTGCACCGCTAGCTGCCTCCAGGGATCGACCGACATGATGCCGGACACGTAGACTCGATCCTCCGTCACCAGCATCCGGCGTGGCGCCACACTAGGTGTTGGGCGGAAGGTCCGAATGAACGTCAAGTCGGCGGCGTACTCCGTGATCCTCCCGAGTCCGGCATCGTAGACGAAGACCGCCCCATCGGGCGCAACGGCCAAGAGCACCGGAAGACGGAACTCCCCAGGGCCTTCGCCCTTGCGCCCCACGGAGGTCACGTGCTCCCCGCTCAGAGTGAACGCCCGGACAGCTGCTTCCTGCCCATCGAGCACGAGGATGCGCCCCAAGCTGTCGAACGCGATCTGCAATATCCACCCGAACACCAACTCGGGGCGCTGCGAGTCCTCCTCTCCAACAGTCCACAAGGTATCGACGTGCGGCATTCCTGTTGCCGACGGCGCGGTGGGGTCCGTGCGGATCCGGTGGGGTAACTGCGCCCGCAACGAGAACACCGGGACAAGCGCAGAGATTAGCAGGACATAGAGAAGAGGCGGGGCCGAACTCCGCATCGTCGTCTCGCGCTACAATCGAGTCACAGTCCCCGTACCTAGGTGCGGCCGGTCGGCTGGTAGGACGAGGGTGAGGCGCACTTCGGCGATCGCAACAACGCTCGTCTGCCCACAGGGCACGTATGCGTAGAACTGTTTCCCGTCTGGCGTACTCAATAGCGCTTCGGGAACCCCACCACCTTCGCATAGGTTGATGCTGCAGTAATGCGTTCCCGCGTTGCAATCCCACCCGTCAGGGCCCAGCACGCACGCGTTTCCGATGATCCGGCCGTTTTGGTCCACAATCGTGTAGCAGGCTTCATCGCAGGTTTGCGCCTCGAGAAATCTTGGTGACGACGCCATCACGATCCCTAGAAACACCAAGCACAAACACATCGCCGATAGTCTCATGGTCTTACTCCCTTTCTGTGAATCGCCTCTTCTGTGGTAACAGGGTCCGTGCCCCCGAGTACGAAAAACAACGTCTTGTTCCACCTGCACACTATGACCTATGGCGCGAAAGGAGGTGCGCGCGGTCTCACCCAGCAGCGTTTCGGGATCGAGCGCACCACACGGAGATCCAGGACGACACGCACGTTCATCAGATGCCGCGGGGCGGGATGCAGGGGCGTCCGAATAGCAGCACTATTTCGGCGACACCACACTAGAATCTCACGCTCAGGGCAACGCGTGTTCGGCCAGGGTATCGGACTCAATGACGCCCTCCATCGCATTCATCAGTTCGAGCTACTCGCCTATGTGCGGGGCAATGGATTCCGCACTATACGTGAAGGGCCAGTTTGGCCGCTATGACCTCTCGCCCGGGGCGGCGCGGACCTCTTGCGTCGCACCACGCGCGTGCGTCTCTTATCGGTCCGCGCTACGGGAGGCCAAATGGACACTCTCTGTACAATTCTTACCGCGCTCGTACCTGCCCGGTCCCCGGAGACCTGTCAGCTAGTGCGGGTGCTCGCGGAGCACGGCGGGGAGTTCGAGGCCGCGGACATGGCGGCGCGGCTCTCGGGCTTCCGCAACCGACAGCACATGGGGCGCGTCCTACATGCGGAGGGCCTGCCGCAGCTGACCGAACTCGCCGGCTGGCTGCGCGTGTTGCGGTGGGTCTTGGAGGCTGGTCCGCAAGCTCACGGGCCGCCCATGGTCAGAGGTGAGGCTGCTTGGTGCGGGATGGGTCATGCTCAAGCTACTGGACCGTTGTGGCGTCCAAGCCGCGGGGGGGGGGGGGGAGTATCGGGTCCCCGACGAATCGCGACAGTACGCCCACAGGAAGAGAGCGGGTAGTCTCATCCCGGTAGGCCGGCACGCGGCCTGGTTGGTTAGGCGGGCGCCGGCGCCGGTGCGGCGGTCAGGATCCGGTTACCGCCTTCTTCCACAACCACGGTATGCTCGAAGTGCGCGGATAGGGATCCGTCGCGCGTGACGACGGTCCACTTGTCGCTCAGCGTGCGGATGTCGGGACCGCCGGCATTCACCATGGGCTCGATAGCGATCGTCATGCCTGGCGAGAGCCGTGGCCCCCGGCGCGGCTTGCCGTAGTTGGGGATCTGCGGCTCCTCATGGAAGCTCGTACCGATCCCATGACCGACGAGTTCGCGCACGACGCTGAAACCGGCCGCCTCCACGACGCGCTGCACGGCGTGTCCGATATCCCCCACATGGTTGCCGGCCTTGGCCTGCGCGAGACCCGCAACGAGGCCTTCCCGCGTCACGCTCATCAGACGCTCCGCTTCGTCGCTCACCTCGCCGACTGCAATGGTGACCGCCGAGTCACCGTGCAACCCCTCGATACACACGCCGCAGTCGACAGAGACGATGTCGCCCTCATGAAGGACCCTTTTTTTCGACGGAATACCGTGTACGATTTCGCGGTTGATGGACGTGCAGAGTGATTTGGGGAAGTCGTACAGCCCCTTGAACGACGGGATGGCGCCGGGATGGCTGCGAATGAACTCTTCGGCGAGATCGTCCAACTCCTCCGTGCTCACTTCGTCCCGCACGTTCCGCGCTACCAACGCCAGCGTCTCGGCGACGATCTGGCCGGCAGCGGCCATCGTCTCGATCTCGCGCGCGGACTTGATCGTGATCATTTGCCCAGGGCTTCGCGCACGCGTTTCGCGATGTCGTCGATCGCACCCATGCCATCGATCTTCACCACGAGCCCTTTGTCATCGTAGAAGGAGATGAGCGGCGCGGTCTGCTCCTCGTAGACCACGAGGCGCTTGCGAATGGCCTCCGGCGTGTCGTCCGCCCGACCCTGCTCGGCCGCACGACCCAGTAGTCGCTTTACCAACTCCTCTTCCGATATATCGATCACCGGTACCCGGTCCACGCTGCGGCCGCGATCGGCCAGCAACCGGTCCACCGCCTCGGCCTGTGCGATTGTGCGAGGGAATCCATCCATGAGAATGCCGTGCTGCGCGTCGGGAGATTCCAGCACCTCCTCGATCAATCCGAGCACGATCTCGTCCGGGACGAGGAGCCCCTGCTCCATGTATCCCTTGGCCTGTTGCCCCAGCGGGGTTGCATCATGCACAGCAGCCCGCAGGAGATCCCCGGTGGACACCTTGGGGATGCCGAGTCGCTCGGCAACGAGTACACCCTGCGTCCCTTTGCCGGATCCCGGAGCGCCGAGGAGGATCAGATTCATGGACCGTGCAGCGTGCAGCGTGCAGCGCACCCACTCCTGGTCACATATACCGCCTGCGACCTCTGAACTTCACGCGTCCCTGTTTCATGAAGTCGTCGTAGTGCCGCAGGTGGAGATGCTGCTGCATCTGGATCCACGTGTCGAGGGCCACGCCCACGATGATGAGAATGGCCGTTCCGCCAAAAAAGAACGGCACATTGAATGCATTGAAGACCCAGAACGGAAGCAACGCGATCAGAGTCAGGAACAACGCCCCGGGCAAAGTGACCCGCGACAACACGTCGTCGATGTAGTCGGCCGTGGCCGCTCCCGGTTTCACACCGGGAATGAAGCCGCCCTGCTTCTTGAGGTTCTCGGCGAGATCGACCGGATTGAAGATGATCGACGTGTAAAAATACGTGAAGAAGATGATCAGCAACCCATACGAAATGTAGTAGGCCCACGTGTTCGGTGCGAACACATCCGCAAGGCCGCGCAGAAACGGCACTGTCGTAAAGGCCGCGAGTGTACCTGGCACGATGATCAACGATTGCGCGAAGATGATCGGCATGACCCCGGCGGAGTTGATGCGGATCGGGATGAAAGTCTTTTGTCCCTCACGAATACGCCCGCGTCCCATCACCTTGCGCGGTATCTGAATGGGAATGCGGCGCGCCGCGACGGTCATCGCGATCACGCCCGCAATGACCGCGAGCATCACCGCGCCCAGCAAGACGAGATGGAACGGCTTGATGATGCCCGTCCTCGCGAATCCAATCGTGCGGAAGAACCCCGGCAACATCCCCTCCGTGATGGAGAAGAAAATCATCAGGCTCATTCCGTTCCCGATACCCCGCTCCGTGATCTGCTCGCCAAGCCACATGATCAAGACAGCGCCGGTCGTGAGCGTCAGTACCGTCAGAAGGCGAAATCCGAGACCCGGGCTCAGAACCGCCTGCAGGGACTCGGTGAAGATTGCGAACCCGTAACCCTGTCCGAGCGCGAGCAGGACCGTGACGTACCTGGTCCACTGCGTGATCTTCTTCCGCCCATCCTCTTCTTTCTGCAGCTTGTCGATGAGCGGAAACACCGCACCGGCGAGCTGGAAAATGATCGACGCCGAGATGTACGGCATGATACCGAGCGCGAACACCGTGGCGCGCGAGAGCCCGCCTCCAACGAACAGGTCGTACACGCCGAAGAGCGTGCCGCCAGCCTGATTGCGCATGAAGTCCGCAAGGACCTGGACATTCACGCCCGGCGTCGCGATGTGGGCACCCGCTCGGTAGATCGCGAGGACCATCAGCGTGAAGAGGATCTTGTCCTTGAGCTCGGGATCCTTGAACAGATTGGGAATGCGTGGACCGGTCATGACCTAGGCCTCGAAACGGCCCCCACCGGCCTCGATCTTGGTACGCGCGCTGGCGGAGCTGAGGCACCCACTCACGACATACGCCCGCTCAGCAGTCCCAACGGCCAAGATCTTCACGGGCAGTCTGGGTCTGCTGACCAATCCCGCCTCGATCAGCGTTCCTGGGTTCACGTCCGTGCCCGGCAAACGCGAGAGATCACGAATGTTGACGACCTGCGCCTCAACACGTGCCGGATTGTGGAACCCGCGCTTGGGCAACCGACGGATGAGCGGCATCTGCCCGCCCTCGAATCCCGGGCGCACGTTGCCGCTCGCGCGCGACCGCTGTCCTTTCTGTCCGCGCCCGGCCGTCTTCCCGAGACCCGAACCCGGACCCCGACCTTTCCGCTTCGGTGTCTTCACTGCGCCCTTGGGACGCGGGAGATTATGCAGCCCGAGCGCGGGTTTTTTCTCCTCCGCCATTATGCCTCTATGCCTCCTCGGGAGTCACGCGGACGAGGTGCCGCACCTTGTGCAGCATTCCCCGCATGGATGCGTTGTCGGCGACCGTGACCTCATACTGGTAATGGCGTAGACCGAGCGCCAGGAGCGTTCGCCTATACGTGCCCGCATGTCCGATTTCAGATCGGACCTGCTTCACACGCAGCTTCGCGCCGCCACCTTTTTGCGACGGAGCCGCCTTCTTCACCGTTTTTGCCTTTGCAACGGTCTTCTTGGCAACCGGCTTCTTGGCAGCCTGCTTCTTGGCGGCCGCCTTCTTGGCCGTCGTCTTCTTGGTGGCCTTTTTCGTCGTCTCCTTAGCCGCGTGAGGCACGCTGTACCTCCCGTTGACGCGGTCTGAAGTCGATCTCCGAGACGTCTACCCCGCGTTCACGCGCTACCTGCTCCACCGTCATCAGATTCAGCAACCCGTTCAGCGTCGCCCACACGATGTTGAGACGGTTTGGTGAGCCGAGCGACTTGGTGAGGATATCGGACACGCCGGCACACTCGAGCACGGCGCGCACCGGCCCGCCTGCGATGATGCCGGTACCGGACGAGGCCGGCTTCAGCAACACGCGCCCCGCTCCGTGCTCGCCGATGATCTCGTGCGGTATCGTCGTACCGACGCGGGGGATATCCTGCATGGCCCGGCGACCGCCCTCGACGGCCTTGCGAACCGCTTCCGCGACTTCGTTCGCCTTGCCAATGGCGACCCCCACCTTACCGTTGCCGTCACCGACGGCGACCAGTGCGGTGAACGAAAACCGTCTGCCACCCTTCACCACTTTAGCCACGCGGTTGATGGAGACGACGTTCTCGATGAGGTCCGACTCGCGATCCCGCCGATCGCGGCGTTGGCCACGGTCTCGTTGCTTTGCCATCGCGCTAAAACTCCAATCCGGCTTCTCGCGCGCCCTCAGCCACCGCCTTGACGCGCCCGTGATACGGGTATCCACTCCGGTCGAACACTACTCTCGTCATCTTTAACGCGCGCGCACGCGTGCCGAGTAGCTTACCGACCGCCCGGCTCACGCCGACCTTCCCCGAACCCTCCACCTCGACCCCCTTGGTCAGATCGCTGACCGCAGCCAGCGTGTGCCCCTTGTCGTCATCGACGAGTTGCGCATAGATGTGCTTGAGCGAGCGGAATACCACCAGCCGCGGCCGCTTCGCCGTACCCGATATCTTCTTGCGAACTCGCATGTGGCGGCGATAACGCCGCTCGGCGCGTGTCTTCGGTCTATGAATGGGCCTCATACCTTTGCTCCCGTCTTCCCCGCTTTCCGACGCACGTGCTCGCCAACGTACCGAATGCCTTTGCCCTTGTAGGGCTCCGGCGGGCGAACGTGCCGCAACTCAGCGGCGACCTGCCCAACGAGTTGCTTGTTGATACCTTCGACCTTCATGAGCGTGGGATTCTCAACGGAGATCGTGATCCCCTTGGGTGACGTATAGTCCACCGGGTGGGAGAATCCGACGATGAGACGCACGCCGTCTGGCGTCACTTCTGCTTTGTATCCTACACCGTGCAGCTCGAGGGACTTGGAGAACCCCGTCGAGACGCCCTCGACCATGTTCGCCACTAGGGCCCGGGTCAGACCGTGCAACGAGCGCTGCTCCCGTTCATCGTTGGACCGCGTGCACGTAACCGTCCCATCGTCAATCGTCACGGTGATATCTGGGTGCAAATCGCGCTCGAGGTCTCCCTTGGGCCCCTTCACCCTGACGTGTGTTCCATCCAGCGTCACCTGCACGCCGCTGGGAATCGTCACCGGTCTTCTGCCGACACGTGACATCGCTCCCCCTACCAGAGCACGGCGAGCACTTCGCCGCCCATGTGGGCACGGCGGGCGTCCCGGTCCGACATCAGGCCACGCGGGGTCGAGAGAATCGCCATACCGAGACCGTTCTTCACTCGGGGGATCTCACGCACCTTCACGTACCGTCGCAGTCCTGGGGTCGACACGCGTCGCATCTCGCGAATGACCGACCGGCCGCCATGGTACTTCAGGTAGACGCGCAGGAGCCCGTGACGCCCATCATCCAAGACCTTGTAGTCCTGGATGTAATGGTTGTCGCGCAGGAGGCGCGCCATCTCGGTCTTGAGTCTTGACACCGGAATATCGACTCGCCGGTGCCCCGCAAAGCAGGCATTCCGGATGCGAGTCAGCATATCGGCGAGGGGATCACTCATCGTCATAGATTCGTCCCTACCAGCTGGCCTTGCGCACGCCGGGGATTACACCCCGAAGCGCCATCTCACGGAAACAGATACGGCAGAGACCAAACCGGCGCAGGTACGCCCGTGACCGGCCGCACCGCTGGCATCTGCTGTACTTACGAACCGCAAACTTCGGTTTGCGCTTGCATTTTGCGATCCAAGATTTCTTTGCCATCGTTGACTCCTACCCTACCGTGACCGGCGTTTCGCCGTGGAACGGCATGCCCATCTCGCGCAGCAGTGCCATCGCATGATCGTCGCGCTCCGCGGTGGTAACGAACGTGATGTCCATACCGTGTATCTTCTCGACCCGGTCGTACTCGATTTCCGGAAAAATCATCTGCTCTTTGATGCCGATCGTGTAGTTCCCGCGCCCGTCGAACGACTTCGTGGACAGTCCGCGGAAGTCGCGGATGCGTGGAACCGCCACACTGATGAACCGGTCGAGAAACTCGTACATCCGCGCGCCCCGCAACGTGACCGACGCTCCCACAGGCATGCCCTCACGCAGGTGGAAGTTCGCGATCGATTTCTTGGCGCGTGTCGTCACCGGCCGCTGGCCCGTGACCCTACTCAACTCATCCGTCACCGCGTCGAGCAGTTTCGAGTTCTTGATCATCTCGCCCGCCCCGACATTCAACACGATCTTGACGAGCCGCGGGACGAGGTGAGGATTGTCGAACGCGAACTGCTGGACGAGCTTTGCCCGCACCGTTTCCCGATAATGAGTCCGCAAACGCGGCACGGGGGCGGCCACCGGAGCGCTGTCGGACGTCTTGGTATCTGCCATGACCTATCGATTCCGCGGAATCGGTTGGCCGGACTGTACACTGATCCGCTCAACCGTCCCGTCCTTGTCTTTCCTCCGGCGCACGCGCGTCGGATTGCCAGATTGTGGGTCGAGCAGCATGACGTTGGACGCGTGGATGGGGGCTGCAAACTGCACGATGCCACCCTCCGCCTCAGCCGTTGCCCTCCGGTGCCGCTTGACCACGTTCACACCTTCGACCACAACGCGGTTCATCTTGGGGTGCGCCCGCAGGACCGTGCCTTCCTGTCCCTTGAACGCTCCCGAGATCACGCGTACCGTATCGCCCTTGGCCACGTGCATCTTGTGCCGGAAGGGCTTGGGCTCGGTCTTCTTCGTGCGTCGCGATTTCCGATGGACGAGCGGCTTCATTAGAGCACCTCTGGCGCCAACGACACGATCTTCATGAACCGCTTGTCCCGCAACTCGCGCCCCACAGGGCCAAAGATGCGCGTCGCACGCGGTTCTCCCTGGTCGGTGATCAGCACGGCCGCATTATCGTCGAACCGGATATAGCTGCCGTCTCGACGCCGCGTCTCCTTGGCTGTCCGGACGACGACGGCCCTGGCGACCTCACCTTTCTTGACCTGTCCATTCGGCAGCGCGTCCTTGATGGCGACGACGACCACGTCGCCCAGACCGGCATATCGCCGCCGGCTCCCGCCGAGTACGCGGATCACGAGCGCTTTCCGCGCGCCCGAGTTATCCGCGATCTTGAGCATCGTCTCCTGTTGAACCACCGGTTCCTCCCCGCCCTAGCGGGCGCGCTCCACGATCTCCACGACGCGCCACCGTTTCGTCTTGGATATCGGTCGCGTTTCCATGAGAAGCACCTTGTCTCCGGCGCGTGCGCCGTGCTCGTCATGGGCTTTGACCTGTTTCGACCGCGAGACCTGTTTGCCGTAGAACGGGTGCGCGAATTGACGTGTCATGCGGACCACGACCGTCTTGTCCATGCGGTCGCTGACGACGACGCCCGTCCGTGTCTTCCGTCGACCACGCTTTGCCACCTGCTGGATCATGCCTGTGTCCTCTCCTGCAGCACCGTCTTGATCCGCGCAATGTTGCGCCGCATCGCCCGGAACCGCATGGGGTTCTCGCTCGATATGTCTTCCGTCGAAGCGCGAAACCGCAACCGGAACTGCGCCTCCTCGAGCTTGATCAACTCGCTGCGTAACTCATCGTCCGAAAGCTCCCGAAGTTGGCCGGGCTCGATCGCTTTCTGCTCCGCGTCTATAAACGCCATGGCTACAGGTCCTCCCGCGTGATGAAGCGGGTGCGTACCGGCAACTTCGCGGATGCCAGCTGCAGCGCACGCGCCGCAATCTGCTGCGAGACACCTTCCACCTCAAACATCACTCGGCCCGGCTTGACGACCGCCACCCATCCCTCGGGGTTGCCTTTGCCTTTCCCCATCCGCGTCTCGGCCGGCTTCTTCGTGATCGGTTTGTCGGGGAAGATCCGGATCCACACTTTCCCACCACGCTTCATGGCACGCGTCAACGCCACACGCGCGGCCTCGATCTGCCGGTTCGTTATCCACGCCGTGTCCAATGTCTGCAACCCGAACTGCCCGAACGCCACGGTGCTGCCGCGCGTGGCGGCCCCCCGTGCTCGTCCCTTCATTTGTTTCCGGTACTTCACCCGCTTCGGCGCCAGCATCGTCAAGCTCCCGTGCTGTACGTGCGACCGCGTGCGTCTTCCACGACCTCACCCTTGAAGATCCAGACCTTCACGCCAATAGTGCCGAACGTTGTCTTCGCCGTGCTGGTGGCATAATCCACATCAGCTCGCAACGTGTGCAGCGGCACCCGGCCTTCCCTGTAGCCCTCGGAACGCGCGATCTCGGCACCGCCCAACCGACCGGCGGCGCGAATCCGGATCCCCTGCGCGCCCATCCGCATGGCGTTCTGCAACGCGCGCTTCATAGCGCGCCTGAACGAGATCCGCTGCGTGAGTTGATGCGCGATATTGTCCGCGACGAGCTGCGCATCGGTTTCCGGACGCTTGATCTCCTCGACGTTGATTGCGATGTCCTTCGACGTGAGCTGCGCGAGTTCATCCCGCAGCTTGTCGACCTCGGCACCGCGCTTCCCGATCACCACACCTGGCCTTCCTGTGAAGATCGTGACCGACACTTTCCCCGGCCGCCGCTCGACGTGTACATCGGAGATGGCCGCGTGCCCCAGCCGAGTCTTCAGGTACTTGCGGATCAACTCGTCTTCCATGAGAAACGCCGGGAATTCACTGCGCGCGTACCAGCGCGACCGCCAAGGCTTGACGATGCCCAGCCGGAACCCGTACGGATGCGTCTTTTGACCCACTAGGCCTCCCTCTCCGCTACGCGAATTTCGATGGTGCTCATCCGTTTGAGAATCTGGACCGCGCGGCCATGCGCGGCCGCTCGGAACCGCCGGAGCGTCGGCCCTTCGTTTACGACCGCATACGACACGTACAATTGATCGACGTCGAAGGCGCGGTTCTCGCGCATCGCATCCTGTTCAGCGTTCGCGACGGCAGAACGCAACACCTTCTCGATCTGCTTTGCCGCGCGCTTTTTCGAGAACTGCAGCAGGGCGTAGGCGCTATTCACATCCTGCCCCCGCACGTCATCGATCACGAGCCGCATTTTTCGCGGCGATTGCCGCACCCGGTACTGTAATGCCCTTGCCGCCATTCGGCCCTCCTAGGATCCGGCCTTTTTGTCGGCCGGTGCCCGACCACTGTGGCCCCGGAACAGACGCGTGGGCGAGAACTCGCCCAATTTGTGCCCCACCATGTTCTCGGTGACGTACACCGGGATGAACTTCTTCCCGTTGTGCACCGCGATCGTGTGACCGACGAAATCGGGTGTGATCGTGGATCGTCGCGACCACGTCTTGAACACGTGCTTCTCGTTGGTCGAGTTCAGGATCAGGATCTTGTCCAACAACGACTGCTGGACATACGGACCTTTCTTGATGCTTCGTGCCATCTAGACCTCGCCTACTTCGTCGCCTTACCGCGTTTGCGACCGCGCACGATCAACTTCGTGCTGGCCTTCTTGCGCTTCCGTGTCTTCTTGCCCTCTGGCTTACCCCATGGCGAGACGGGAGGGCGCCCGCCGGATGCCTTCCCCTCACCACCACCGAGCGGGTGATCGACGGGATTCATTGCCACGCCGCGCACGATCGGCCGCCTGCCGAGCCACCGCTTCTTGCCGGCCTTCCCGATCCGAATCAACTCGTGTTCCGTGTTGCCAACCTGACCCACGCTGGCCACGCACTCACCACGGATCATGCGGACCTCACCGCTGCGGAGCTTGATCGTGACGTGAGCACCCTCTTTGGCCACGACCTGGGCACCCGTGCCCGCCGACCGGCAGAGTTGCGCGCCCTTGCCTGGCTTCATCTCGAGGCAATGCACGGTGGTGCCTAGCGGAATCTCGCTCAACGGCAAGCAGTTCCCGCTGCGAATGTCGCTCCCAGGTCCTGAGACGACGGTCTCCCCTACCTGCAGGCCCTTGGGGTGCACGATGTAGCGTTTCTCGCCGTCGGCGTAGATCAACAACGCGATCCGCGCCGTGCGATTCGGATCGTACTCGATCGTCGCGACCCGGGCCGGAATGCCGTGCTTATCCCTCCGGAAATCGATACGCCGATAGCGCCGCTTGTGCCCCCCACCGCGATGCCGGCTCGTCAGGTGGCCGTGGTTGTTCCGGCCACCGCTCTTGGCAAGCGGCTCGAGCAACGACTTCTCCGGTGTTGCTCGGGTGACTTCCGCAAAATCGGACACCGAACGCTTGCGCGTCCCCGGCGTCATTGGGCGAAACTGTCGAACTCCCATGCGCTAGCCCTCGAAGATCTCGATGCTGTCGTCGTCGTGCAGCCGCACGAGCGCCTTCTTCCAGCGGGGGCGCCGCCCCTTCGTGCGTCCGAGCGTCCGCTGTGTGGAACGCTGGATCATCGTGCGCACCTGCACCACGCGCACGCCGAACAATTCCTCCACCGCCTCACGAATCTGGGGCTTCGTGGCGTCGGGGTGCGTTTCGAATGTGTACTCGCGCAGCGCGCCGTATTGCGCAGACGATTTCTCCGTCACGACCGGCCGCACGATGCGACGGTGGAGATCTGGCATCAGGACCCCTTCTTCTTGGCGGTCTTCTTCTTGGCGGTCTTCTTCTTGGCGGTCTTCGCCTTGGCCACCCGCTTGGCCGTCGATCGCTTGCGCGCCGGTGAGTTAGCGCGTTTGGCCCGTTTTTGCCGCGCCGTGCTCTTCTCAGATCCGGCTACGTGATGCCCGCCGAGCGCGACCTCCTCGACCACCAACGCGTCCGCCCAGAGGATCTCGTAGGCCGAGACATCCCGATACCGCATGACGTGCACCCTCTGCAGATTCCGACCCGACCGGTACACGTTGGGCGAGGTCTCGGCCGTGAGAATCAGGACTTTCCGATCGGCAAGACCAAGACCCGCGAGCAACTCGAGCATGCGCCGGGTCTTGGGCTCCTCGAAGTCGAACCGCTCGATCACATGCATCATCCCGTCAGTGGCTCGGGCGTTCAGCGCGGAGCGCAACGCCACGCGGCGGACTTTCTTGGGCAGATCCGTGCGGTAGCTCCGCGGCCGCGGGCCAAATACGACACCGCCGCCTACCCACTGGGCTGCGCGTATCGTCCCCTGCCGGGCACGACCGGTTCCCTTCTGCCGCCACGGCTTGCGGCCGCCTCCTGAGACCTCGGCGCGCGTCTTGGTCGACGCGGTACCTTGGCGCTGGTTGTTCAGATAGGCTCGTACCGCGTGATACAACGCCGCCTCGTTGACGATGCCGTCATAGTCCTCGGGCAACGTATAGCTCCCCACGCGCTTGGCGTCGGCCGAATAGTGGTGTGCCTCAAGCATACCGACTCCGCTTCCCCTGCTTGCGCACGAGCACGATGCCCTTGATGGGCCCGGGAACCGCGCCACGCACATACAAGAGATTCCGTTCCGTATCTACCTTGACCACTGTCAGGCCCGTCTCCGTGTGCCGCGTGTTACCGTACTGACCGGGAAGTTTCTTGCCCTTCAGCACTCGGGACGGATCGGTTCCCGGTCCGATGGATCCCGGCGTCCGATACCGCGTGTTCCCGTGCGACGCCGGCCCGCCGGCGAACCCGTGCCGCTTCACGACACCCTGGAAGCCACGGCCCTTGGTTGTCCCGGTCACCTTCACGCGGTCCCCCGGCGCGAAGATCTGGACAGTCACAAGATCGCCGAGGCTGGGGGCGGGGGCGTCAGCCCCCACGTGCAGCGGGAAGTCTCGCAAGACGCTCGGTGCATGCTCGAGCGTCGCTGCCTTGGCGTGGCCCAACTCGGCCTTGGGCGTGCGTGTGGGTTTCTTGTCGCCGAACCCCAACTGGACCGCGGACGGCCCCGAGGGCGACTGTTTCACCTGCACGACCGGGCACGGTCCGGCCTCGATCACCGTCACCGGTAGGACGCGGCCATCGTCCTCGAAGTACCGCGACATCCCAAGCTTGCGTCCGATCAGTCCGTTCATCGCTATCCGACCTTGATCTGGACGTCCACGCCGGCCGGGAGGTCCAGTTTCGTCAGAGCATCGACCGTCTGCGGGCGGGGCTCCTTGATGTCGATCAGGCGCTTGTGCGTCTTCAACTCGAACTGCTCCCGACTCTTCTTGTCGATGTGCGGGCTCCGCAACACGGTCCAGCGTTCCAACTTCGTCGGAAGCGGAATTGGACCGCAAACAGCGGCGCCAGTCTTCTCGACGGTGCGCACGATATCTGCCGCAGCCTGGTCCAGGACCGCGTAGTCGAACGCCTTGAGCCGAATTCGAATTTGTTGTGCAGCAGCCATGAGTCTCTCCTACTCGATGATCTTCGTCACTACCCCGGCGCCTACCGTCCGGCCGCCTTCCCGAATCGCAAACCGCAGCCCCTCCTCCATCGCTATTGGAGCAATCAGCAATATCGTCATCTTCGTG
>JAZDCY010000089.1:0-7376 GCA_036679645.1 Gemmatimonadota bacterium
TCAAGTCCATCCTCGAGCAGGTCGAGGTGCCGTCGTCGTAATGCTGCCCACCCGTCGGGCGCTGGTTCTCCTGGCCGCGGCCACGCCGCTCGCGCTGCTGGGTTATGTGTGGAGTGGGGCTCTCGATCTCCTCGTCGGATTGGACGTGGCGCTCGTGCTGCTCGTCGCCGCCGATATTCGTCTCGCCCCTTCCCGTCGTGCCGTCCAACTCAACCGAGAAGCCGCAGGCGCGTTTTCCGTGGGGCGTCGTACGTCCATTGCGTACCGCTGGCGGAATGGCGAGCGGCGCCCGGCGCGTCTCCTCGTCCGCGAGACGCGTCCGGACATTCTGGGCGGTTCCCTCCCCGTCAGGACCGTGCGGGTTCCGCCGCACGGAGCGATACGCGAGCGGTCACCGGTCGTGCCGCGGCGTCGTGGACGCGAGGACGTCGGCGTGTTTGCCGTTCGATCCACGGGGCCGCTTGGGCTCGGCATGCGGCAATGGCGGATCGGGAAGCCGTCCGGCGACGGCAGGCCGGCCTGCACTCCGTGCGGCAACTGGGTGAAGGACGGCAGTTCGAGAGCCTGCGAGCCTACGTTCCGGGTGACGATCCGCGTCACGTGGATTGGAAGGCCACGGCGCGACGACGGAAGCTCATTGTGCGGCAGTTTGAGGAAGAGCGGCGGCAGCAGGTGTTGTTGGTGTTGGATACCGGGCGGCTGCTCACGGCAGAGATCGACGGTGAGCCACGGATGGAGCACATGGTGCGTGCGGCGTTGTGGCTGGCGTTCGCGGCGAACCACCACGACGACAACGTCGGGATCATGGTGTTCTCGGATGAGGTGCACCAGTACGTCGCGCCGCAGCGGGGTCGTCGTGGTCTGCAGCAGATACTCGACGTGCTCGCAGTGGTGACACCGACGCTCGTCGAACCCGATTATCCCGCGGCATTTCGGTACTTGGCCGTACGCAACCGCAAGCGCGCGCTCACGGTCCTCTTCACGGATGTGATCGACCGGCTCGCCTCCGAGGCTTTGGTGACTAACGTTGCGTCACTGCGGCCCAGACATCTTCCTTTGATAGTCACGCTACGGAATCCGGAGTTGAGCGCGGTCGCCGCGCTGCGCCCCAAGTCGGTGACGGACGCCTATCGCAAAGCCGCGGCCGAGGAGTTGCTCGCCGAGCGCGAGGAAGCCCTCTTTCAGATGCGTCGCCGAGGAGCGATCGTGCTGGACACGCCGCCCGGCACCGCGAGCCGCGCAGTGGTGGATCGCTATTTGGAACTGAAGCGACGCGGGAGACTGTAGCCGAAGGCGGCCGGTCGATTTGAGATTACTGACGGGTGATTACTGATTGCAGATTGTGCGGGTTCCGGCGAGCCAACGCCGCCGAGCCGCGCTTTCAAACCCGGAATTGTCGTCCTGGGCACGGTGTGCCACCCAATCGGCAGAACTCTGAACTCTGAACTCTGAACTCTGAACTCTGAACTCTCAACTCTGAACTGAGAACGGTGAACGTGTGATGAGACGAGCATTGTGGTTCGGAGTGGCGGCGTGGGCGGTGTGTTTCGGCGCACCGGCCGCGGCGCAGAGTGACGGGGCATCGCTGGAGGCGGTTCAGGCACGACTGACCCGCGAAGTGCAGCGCATCCTCGACGAGAGCACGATCCCCTCGATCTCACTGGCCCTGGTGCGCGGCGACGAGATCGTCTGGGCCGAGGCGTTTGGCTACGCCAACGTGCGCACGCAAACGCAGGCGACGACGGAGACGCTGTACAGCACGGGCTCCACCTTCAAGTTCGTGACCGCCACGGCACTCATGCAGCTCGCCGAGGAAGGGAAGCTCTCGTTCGACGACCCGGTCAATCGGTATCTGGGCGACCTGGCCATCGAAGGCGCCGACAGCGTCACGTTCCGCCACATCCTGTCGCATCACTCGGGACTGCGCGGGCCAGTGAATATCGTTCCCCTTTGGGAGCGCCGGGCGCCGATGTCGCTCGAGGATTTGGTCGCGGAGATAGAGGTCATTGGCCCGCCTGGCGAGGAATTCCGTTACTGCAACGAGTGCTATGCGCTGGCGGGGCTCCTGGTCTCGCGGATCTCCGGGGAGGACTACGACGCGTATGTCAACGAGCACATCCTGGAACCGCTCGGCGTTACCAACCGCGAGGCCTCGGTGCCGACGCCCGCGATGGTCGAACTGCTTGCATTGCCATACGCGCTGGGCGACACACGGGCCAGCCCCATCGCGCAGGTCCGCTACGACGTCTACCCCGCGGGCGACATGTACCTCACGCCGAGCGATATGGCGCGCTTCCTCGGCGCGCAGCTGAACGAGGGAGTGTTTGGCGGGAACCGCATTCTGTCTGGCGAGTCGGTGCGGGCCATGCGCGAGGCCCCGTTCGAACCCAACGCCAACTACGCCTACGGTACGGGTTCCTTCGAGGACGACGCCGGTCACGCCATGATCCAGCACTCGGGGGGCATCCCCGGTTTCAATTCCCGCTCCATCGGTGACGTAGACGCGCGCGTGGGAGCCTACCTCATGGCGAATGCCGGTGGTACGGCAGGACCGCTAGGCTACCTGGGGGGCCTGGCCGTACGCCTGCTGCGCGGCGAAGAGGTCGCGGAGCGCGTGGCCGTCGAGGTGCCGCGTGACGTGCTCGATCGGTACGTGGGTCGCTACGAGATCAGGCCGGAGTTCGTGTTGACCATCACCCGTCGCGGCGATCGGTCGTACGCGCAGGCGACCGGCCAGCAGGCGTTCCGGCTGCTGGCGGAATCGGAGACGGAGTTCTTCTTCATGATGCTCGATGCCCAGCTCACCTTCGAGATGGGTGCGGACGGGGCGGTGTCGGGAGTGGTTCTCCATCAGGGGGGACGGGACCGGCCTGCGCCGAAGATGCCATAGACTCGATCCTATCGGTCCCTTTGTCTTCTCTGCGAGCGTTGCCTCCCGCCACCGGAGTGCTTGACACCTGCTTGACGGCAGGTCCTCAGTTTTGCGCGAATATCGGCGTGACGCACACCGCTCCGCGGGCGCCTCACGATCCTCGCAAGAAAGGGAGAAGATCTCATGCGATCCTCGCCGACGTCGATCCTCCTTGCCGCCGCGTTCGCGCTGACGGCCTCGGCTGCTTCGCCTGCCCGGCACCTCGGCGCAAGAGTTTACCGCGGCGAGCGCCGGCGGGCCGCGCTTTGGCGTGGGTGTTCGAACGGGTCGGCTGCTGCTTGGTCTGGGCGTCGGCCATACGTCATGGCGCGTCACCACCCGCAGTCGGTTCCAGTTCCCCGGACCCACGGGTGCGAGCGTCTCCGGAACCACTGAGGACGAGGTCACGGCAACGCTATTTCAGATTGGCCCCACGGCGATCGTAGATGTCTGGCGCTCGAGTGATGCACGTACACGTGCGAACATTGCTGCGGGACTGAGTATCGGCCGCGTGTCGCTGATCAATCGTGACGAGTTCCCGGAGTTCCCCACGGGAGACATCATGAGCGATGAGGGGAAGGCCACCGGCACGTTGCTGGGCTTCCATCTCGCGTTTGGCGGTGACTACTTCCTGCACCGCCATTTCGCACTTGGGGCGGAGGCCGGTTATCAGGGCTCGGCGGCGCGCAACATCGAGGAGAACGAGCAGCCGTTGCCGGACCAGGTAACGGTCGCCGCCAACGGAACGTACGTCGCACTGCGAGTGACCGTCGTGTTCTAGACGCACGCCTTGGAGCGTTGATCCCCGGACGAAAGTCGGACTCAGGTTTTTTGGAAGTGAGGGGCCGATGACCGTTGACACGACGGCGGATCTTGTGTCATCGTTCCCATTGCGATCGGGCCGCGGTGATCCGCGACGTGAACTCGCTGCTCGGCTCGCTCGCAGGAAGCGACGGGGAGAAGGCCCCGCCGATTCAGATGACGCACAAGAGGCTGGCGCGCCCGGTCGCCGCCTGACAATACGTCATCGAATTTCTGAACGGGTGTACTAGCGGCGTCGCATGGGACGAAGCATGCAAACCCGAAGCCTGCCACTCCTAGCCTGGGCCCTGGTGACGGCGAGTTGTTCCGCCCACGAGGAGCTGCCCCAGCGAGAGTATCCGGTTCACCCAGCGGCGCACCCGGACTACGACTGGGTGGTGCACGAGGGAACTGGCTATCGCCTCCACTACACCGACGAGCTTCAGGTCGCGTCGCACCTTGCCGAATTCGACCAACTCCTCCGTTTAGCCCACACCAATGCCTTGGCTCTGATGGGAGAATCGGACACGGCCGTCTCCGTCCCGGTGTTCTTGGTGGGCTCGCGCGCCGACATGAAGGTGCTCACCGGCTACGAGGCCAACGGGATGACGCTGCCGCGTTTCGGGGTCATTGTGATGGTCTACACCGGTGGACCCAACCACCTGGCGATTCGACACGAGACGATGCACCTGCTCACCATGGCATTGTGGCACGGCGTAGGCCCCGGTCCCTGGGTGCGAGAGGGGCTCGGAGTCCTCGCCGGCGGACAATGCAGCGGCTACACGCCTCGGGCTGTTGCAGCGCTCTCCCTTGAAGCGGGGACCCTTCCGGCACTGGCCGAACTCGACTCGTCCTTCTGGGAGCTTGATGAGATCACCGCGCACCTCGCGAGCGCCTCGTTAATCCAGTTTCTCCACGAGCAATACGGCTCGGACGCTCTCCGCGTTCTTTGGAGTAGCGGCCTGCCAGGCCTGACGGCGGAGATCCAATTGGAGGCGACAGAACTCGAGCTGCGCTGGCATGCCTACCTGGCGACCACTCCGGAGGGCTCGAGGCTGAAAGACTGGTCCGTCGTTGCGGCGGGCTGCCGCTGGGTGCCGGAGGCGGGATACGACGCCGCTTGACGCGTATATGACCATCATATACATTTAAGTAATGGTCGTCAGCTTCCCCGATGAGCTTGCGCACTGTACTGGCTTCGAGTGGGACGCTGGCAACGCCGACAAGAACTGGGAGCGCCACAACGTCTCGCCGGGCGAATCCGAGCAGCTGTTTTTTCAGCGACCGCTCTTGATTGCCCCGGATCTGGCCCACTCCCGGGACGAACCGAGATATGCGGCGCTTGGCCGCACGGCTGCGGGCCGCTGGCTCACGCTGATCTTCACGGTTCGCGGTACGCTCATCCGGGTGATTTCGGCCCGAGACATGAGTCGCAGAGAACGGAGAGTTTATGCCCGCGCGCAAGAAGAAGGCTCGGCGTAAGAAAGCGTTGCCGCAGTTCCGCTCTGAGGATTCTGAGCGGGACTTCTGGGCGGAGCACGATGTCCTGGACTATTTCGATTGGGAGCAAGTAGTTCCCGGCTCGTTCCCCGCGCTGAAGCCGTCGACGATCACGATCTCCCTGCGTCTCCCGGCGCCGTTGCTGGAGGAGTTGAAGGCGTTGGCGAACGAACGGGACGTGCCGTATCAGTCGCTCCTGAAGGTGTTCCTGGCAGAGCGGGTGGCGCGGGAGCGGCGGCCGGTGATAGCCAAGCCAAAGACGCGCGTTTGACTACGATCGGGAGCGGCTGGGACGCGTAGCGACGAACAACCCGAGGAGAATCGTGGCGCCGCCCGCCAACACCCGCCCCCCGAACCCCTCACCGAGCACGACATTCCCAAGCAACACCGCAATCAGCGTACTCCACAGCGGAATCAGCTGCGTCCGCGTCACCTGCATCCGCTGCATCAGCCAGTAGAGCAATACGAACGTGACCGACGAGCCCATGATCGCCAGGTAGACGATCGCCACGATAGCCTCGGCGGACCAATCGTAGTAGAGTGGGTTGCCTTCCAGCGGGATCCCTATCGCGAGCATGGGAATCAGGCCCACCGTCATCTGCACGGTGCTCAGCGTGACCGGCTTGATGTGGCTGCCGGATTTCTTGATGGCGACGGTCGCGTAGGCCGTCATCCCAGCAGCCAGCACAATGGCGCCGGAGCCGAGCACCGCCAGCCGACCGCTCAGTTGAATCTCGTTGGCAAAGATGAGAGTCACCCCGGCCACCGCGAGGAAGACGCCCGCCACCTTACGGGCGGAAAGACGCTCGTCGGCCAACATGACGTGCGCGATCGTCATGCCCATGATGGGGAAAGTGCTGTAGAGGATTGCCGCGAGGCCCGAGGTGATGTGCGACTCCCCCCAGAATACGAGACCGTAGTTCAGGGAGAATGTGAGCAGCCCGGTCCAGATCATGAGCCACCAATCGGCCCGAGACGTGGGGAGACGCACGCCGCGGGCCACCATCCAGATAACGAGCGGCACCACCGCGACGACGAATCGCAGCCCGACGAACGTGAGGGGAGGAAGTCCGGCGTCCAGGCCGATCTTGATGAAGAGCCAGGTGGAACCCCAGATGGAGGCCAGCACGAACCAGACGAACACAGGTAGCGTCATGCGTGCGCATTCTACACAATTGGACCTGACCCATGGGACTCTTCTACCATTCTCGCGTGCGCCGCAGACGGC
Organism: Gemmatimonadota bacterium; assembly: GCA_036679645.1. Classification (GTDB taxonomy): domain Bacteria; phylum Gemmatimonadota; class Gemmatimonadetes; order Gemmatimonadales; family GWC2-71-9; genus JADFNB01. Next base: position 6,441 of record JAZDCY010000089.1, read on the forward strand.
GGCTCCGCCAATTCGGGGCGGTGTTCGCAGCGCTCTGGTTCGTGACCTGTGTCTACCAGACGCGCAAACCGCTGCCGCAGGGCGTGTCGGTCGCCGGCCCGCTGCGCACCGACAGCGAGATCGAGTTTCTCGCCGACCTGACCTATCTACGAGACGGGGAGCAGGTCACGGAGCACGTGATCTTTGACCGCGTACTGGCCCTGATCGACTCGGCGGACGTTTTTCTCGTGGCCGACATGTTTCTCTTCAACGACGAACACGCCGGTGACCGGCCGTATCGACCGCTAACGACCCAACTCACCCAGCGAATGATTGCGCGCCGCCTCGCGCATCCGCAGATGCCCATCGTGTTCATCACGGATCCCATCAACAGCTTCTATGGCGCCTACGCGACCGAGCAGATGTCTGGCGCGGTTGCGCGACTCCAACGCGCTCTATTCCGCGGCCTGGCGCATCATTCCCGCCTGGCTCGGAACGCGAGGGCCCGCGTTCTTCCCACACCCGCTGAGCAGCCGCGGCCAGAAAGTGACTGCGCGCTCGTACCTGAAGCTGCTGAACTTCAAGGCTAATCACCGCAAAGTTATCGTTACCGAAGACGGCTGCATCGTGATGTCGGCCAACCCGCACGACGCCTCGAGCTACCACTCGAACATCGCTTTTGCCGCACGCGGCCCCATCTGCCAGGACATCCTGGACTCCGAACGCGGGGTTGCCGCCTTCTCCGGCGCCACCATCCCGCCTATCAATCGCCCAACGTCGCCCCATACATCGCCCCCATCATCGCCCCTCGTCGCGGTTCAATACATCACCGAGGGCCGGATTCGCACCTCGCTGCTGAGCGAGCTGCGAAGCTCAGCGGCAGGGCACCGTATCGACATCGCCGTCTTCTATATGTCGGATCGTGGAATCGTCTTGGGGATACGCGAGGCCGCGGCG
>JAZDCY010000009.1:0-5189 GCA_036679645.1 Gemmatimonadota bacterium
GCTCCGCGTCCTCGAACCGTTCCAGGTGAGTCAGCGCCTTGCCCCATGATCCCTTGAATACCGCCATCGCCCATGGGAAGCCCGCCGTCGCAATCTCCGCATCGTCGATCATCTCGCGGTACATGGTATCCGCCTTGCCGTACTCCTCGATTGCGATGTAGTACGTTGCCAGGTTGTGCGAAACGCGGATGACCTCAAAGTGGGTCGGCTCCAGTATGCTCTTGAGGCCCCGGAGCGCCGATTCGTAGAGCGGGCCGGCCTCGTCATACTCCTTCTTGATAACGTGAAGAAACGACGCCAGATTGTCCTTGATCTTGTACGTGGAGAAGTGCTCCTCGGACAGCAACTCGATCGTCACTTCCAGCGCCTCTCGATACAGCGTCTCGCACTCGTCCATCATTCCTTGATTTGGCTGGTCTGGCTCTTGCAGGAGTCGCTTTCGTAAGAGAAACGCCAGGTTGCTTCTCGCGCGCGCCGTGTCTAGACCATGCTCGCCCGACACAGCGATGTGCGTTTCCAGCGCTTCACGAAAGAACCGCTCGGCTTCGGCGAACTCTTTTCGCTCCTGATAAACCGTTGCGAGACCTTCCTTCACGGTAGCGGTGTGAACATGCTCATCACCCACCGTATTTATCAGTCTATCCAAGACATCGCGGTAGAGCGGCTCTGCTTCGTCGTATCGATGAAGTACGCGATACAGATTCGCCAAGTTGTTCAGTGAAACGATCGTCTCGGGGTCATTGGGGCCCAGCACGTCCTCCCGCAGCGCGAGAGTCCTCACGAACAGCTCCTCCGCGGCATCCATACTTCCAGTGTCCTGAAGCCAGGTCGCCCAGTCGTTCATCGAGAAGAGCGTGACGGGGTCTCGCTCGTCGAGCAGCTCGGATCGGACGTCCAGCGCCGCCTTCAGGTGAGGTTCGGCCGACTCGTACTCCGAGATCCCGCGGTACATGTTGCCGATCGCCGCACGAATCGCCGCCTCGACGAGCGGATCCTCGAAGCGCTCTTCGACCCTGCCGGCGGCGAAGTCGATCGCGTCGCGGAGACTCACGTCGCCGCCCGCGTCAAAGAGGTTCGGATCGCCCGCTGCGATGAAGTCGCCGGTGATGAAGTCCACGACCTCTCTGAGCGTGTTGCTCTGGCGCCTTTCGCGTGTCGCCGCGGCGTTTGCGGCGAAGGCTTGCCAGGTGGCGATTCCGAGCCCAATCGAGAGGGCCGCGATCGCAGCTGTCGCGCCGAACACCGCAGCCCGGTTTCGGCGGACGAAGCGGCTCATTCTGTAGGCCGTGGTAGGCCTTCGGGCCGTGATCGGCTCGTTGGCCAGATGGTGGCGGATGTCCATCACCAGCGCGTTGACCGTCTGGTAGCGTCGCGACCGGTCCTTCTCCAGCGCCCGCAGCACGATCCAGTCCAGGTCGCCGCGCACGCGACGGATCAGCGATTTTGTGTCCGTGCCGTGCTCGCGCGCCAGGTCGTCCGCGGTCCGGGCGGGAACAGAGCCGTTCGAGGACGGCCGATGGCTGAGCGTCTCCAGCCGCGTGCTCGGCCGGGTCGGCTCCGTCTCGCGGATCGCCCTTCTGATCTCGTCGACACCGCCCTTGCGTATGGCCGCCGGGTCGAACGGGAGCACGCCGGTGATCAGCTCGAACAACAGCACGCCCAGCGAGTAGACGTCGCTGCGCGTGTCGATGTCCAGCTTGCCCATTGCGGCCTGCTCGGGGCTCATGTACTCCGGCGTGCCGATCAACTGCCCCTGCTCGGTGAAGACGGTGCGATCGCTGAGCGGGCCGCTGACCGCCTTGGCAACGCCAAAGTCCAGCACCTTCGGGATCGCGTCCGTGCCGGCGCTCGACATGAGCACGTTGCCGGGCTTGATGTCGCGGTGGATCACGCCCTTCTGGTGGGCGTGCTGGACGGCCAGGCAGACCGCCATGAACAGGTCGAGCCGGCGCTCGATCGTCATCAGCCCACGCGGCGTGAGGCCCGAATCGAACACGTTGGCCACGTTCGGGTGGTCCAGGAGCGCGAGCATCTGCTGCTCGGCCCGGAACCGTGAGACGATCTCGCGCGAGTCCATCCCCGGCTTGAGGATCTTCAGCGCCACGCGCCGGGCCACCGGAGCCGTCTGCTCGGCGAGGAACACGATCGCGAACCCGCCCTCGCCGATCTGCTCGCTCAGCGTGTAGTGGCCGACCACGTCGCCCGGCTTGAGATCCAGCTCGGGCACCGGCTCATCGCTCGCCATCGGCGGCAACTCGGGCGGCGCGGACAGAAACGCCTCTGAGTCGGCCCTCGTCCGAGCCGCACTGATCGCGAACATACTCCTCGCGCTGCGCCACGGGCTGAAGCAGCGCGTCGGCGGCGAGACGATCGACCGTCGCCCGCTGATCGGCTGATAGCCCGCTCGTCGCATCATGTGCCATGATCACGCTCCCTCAAGCGCCCGGTGCAGCCAGCCCCGGGCGAGCTGCCACTTCGCACGTACGAACGATTCGCTCATCCCCATCAGCTCGGCGGTCTGCTCAAACGTTCGGCCCGCGAAGTACCGGTGCATCACGACCTCGTACAGGGTGTCGTTGTACACCTCCAGCCGATCCATCGCCTCGTCCAGCGCCAGGAACGCCACGCCGTGGATCGTGCGCATGACCAGCGCGCTGGTGCGGAAGAACGTCTTCCTGTTCTCCGGCTCGTCGTTCGGCGGCGGCGGGATTCGCCGCCAGAGCTGGATGTACGCCTCATTCACCAGGGCGGTGGCCTGCATCGTCTCGCCCTCCTTGCCGACATACCGGTTCCGCTCGGCGATGCGGTGCAGCTCGTCGTACAGCAACTCGAACAGCCGCCGCTTGGCCACGTCGTCGCCGCGCCGCGCGTCCGTCAGCAGGATCGTGACATGCTCCCCTTCGTCCCAGGTCATACGAACCGTAGTTTACAGGAAGTGTGAGCATGATCCAACGTCCTTATGAGACACCGCCCCACCAAGAGATGGATGGAGCCGGGTGAATCCGCACCGAATCCGCTCAGCAAGGCTGGAATTGCCTGCTTTTCGCCCCTTGCTGATACGAACGGAATGCGATCGTGCGTGGCAGGCTGTTGGTGAGAATCGAGGCGCACTCGTCGAGGGGCATGGTCTGACGACCGCTCTCCACATCATTTGCGGCAGGTTCCGAGATTCTCCTGCGGTTCGGTCCGCGGTTCACCAACAGGACAAGTAGGAAGGGCAAACACACGCACGGACGCCTCGATCCCGGCGACGACAAGCCCGAGACTCGATCCGGTCACGCTCCCTCGGCACGCCGGGCGAGACGTCCGGTCTTGAAGAAGGAGACGAACATGTATCGCGAAAGAAGTGCACTCAAGTCCCTGTGCGGGGTCGTGGCGATTGTCCTCGGCGCGTCGAGCACGGCCTTTGGCCAGGGATGGCAGTTCAAGACGTCAGCCGGGCCCGGTCCCAGGGCCAACACTTCGCTCGCCTATGACATCGCCAACAGCGAAACCGTGCTGTTCGGCGGCATGCCAACCACGTCGTCTTCGTCCAACAGGGGTGACACCTGGGTGTGGGACGGCTCGAGGTGGTCCTTGGCGAGCAACACAGGCCCCGCGCCACGCGACGGGTATGCCATGGCGTACGACTCCCGTCGGTCGGTCGTCGTGCTCTTCGGCGGTCGGCTCCAAAGCGGGGCCTACACCAACGACACCTGGGAGTGGGACGGTGCGAGCTGGACTCGGATCTTCCCGACGGGCCGGCCGCCGCGCCTCTGGCTCGCACGAATGGTCTACGACAGCAGCCGCGGCGTGACCGTCCTCTTCGGAGGGTCCACGAGTTCCACGACCTACAGCGGCCAGACCTGGGAATGGGACGGCTCCACGTGGACGCTGGCGGCAACAACCGGCCCGCGCGCGCGCCGCGAACACGCGATGGCCTTCGACAGCGCTAGCGCTCGAAACGTCACCGTTCTTCACGGCGGACGTACCTCGAGCGGCACAAACTCGGAGACCTGGGAATGGAACGGTGCGACGTGGACTCAGAAGTTTGTCCCCAACCCCCCCTCCAGCCGCCTTGACCATGCCATGGCATTCGACAAGTCGCGCAGCGTGTGTGTCCTCTTTGGTGGGTACCCCTACAACTCTCAGACCTGGGAATGGGACGGGACCACATGGAGGAACACGCTCGCGGGCGGGCCGCGTGCGCGCGAGGCCCACTCGATGGCCTTCGACGCCGGCAACCGCGAAACCGTGCTGTTTGGCGGATACGGAGGCGGCCTGCTGGGCGATACCTGGGTGCTCCCCGGCGCCGCTTGCCCTTGCGCCTGCGACTTCGACCCCGACCCCGCATGCAACATCTTCGACTTCCTCGCGTTTCAGACCGACTTCGTCGCCGGCGACCCCTGCGCGTGCGACTTCGACCCCGACCCCGCATGCAACATCTTCGACTTCCTGGCCTTCCAGACCCAGTTCGTCGCCGGGTGTCCGTAGATCCGCCCGCGGCGGGCCCGTAGCCGGGCATGAATAGACACGCACAACCAGCGGCGTGCCCGAGCGCGGGCACACCGCGCATGAGAAAGGGAATACGACATGAAGCACCCACTCCCCATCACGCTCACGGCCGTCGGCCTCACGGCGTCGGCTGCGGCCCAGACTCCACCCTGGCAGGACGACTTCGAGTCCTACGCGCCGGGGACCACACTGTTCAACGTCAACGGCTGGACCGGATGGACCAACAACAGTCTGTACGCCGGCGTCGTGACGAACTCGCTCGCCCACAGCGGCGCCAACGCGATGCAGGTGGATCCGCAGAACGGTGGCCCGGTCTACGTGCACTCCGGGTTCACGAGCGGCGCCTGGACGATGTCGCTCTGGCAGTACGTGCCGTCGGCCCTCAACAACGGGCGGGCGATCGTCATCATCAACAACGTCTATGCCCATCGAGGCCCGAAGCAATGGGCGGTCCAGATCGCCTGCGACCCGTTCACGGGTCTCGTCAGCGACCAGTTCCGCCCCGAGGCGAATGTCATCAACGTCGCGTGGGACCAGTGGATCCAGATCCGCATCGAGGTCGATCTGGATCTCGACACGGTCGATACCTACTACGACGGCACGCTCCTGTCCAGCGGCGTGTACGCGATCAACGGCGGGGCCGTCGAGATCGCCACGCTCAATCTCTGGACCCAGCGCTTCACGGGCTCGCCCGC
>JAZDCY010000090.1:0-3980 GCA_036679645.1 Gemmatimonadota bacterium
TAGAAGTCGTCAGTCTCCTGGAGCGCTGTCGGGATACCCGCCAGTCGGATCAGCACGTTACCGGCCCGGTGCTCTGTGAGATGGAGTCCGACGGCCGGCACACGACCGGTGATCGCGGCACAGATGTCGAGTAGATCCGGATACCGCTCCGTGCGCGCGCCGAGCACCGAGTTGGCGAATACAATCGCCGAGGATTCGCCCCACGCAACCTGTTGCCCGAGCGTTGGGCGGGGTTCCGTCTGGTATGGCGCACAGGTCCACGTGGGACGACACCCCATGCGCTCGTAAGCGCGCATCTGGCGCGTGGCCTTGTCGGCCCACTCGGGTGGCACGGCCCAGTCGCGCCACCCATGCGGATCCACTCCTGCGACGTTCAGTGTGGTGGGTACAACGACGGTGCCACCCCCGTTCGCCAACCGTTCCGCATACTCCAGCGTTGCATCACCCGTGTAGAGCGCGCTGTCGATATGCGCCGCCGAGATGTCGAGGAGCCCCTCCACCTCTTGCACCTCGGCCATAGATACGAGGATACGCAGCGACATCTGGGCGGCCGGCCCCAGGTCGCCCCGGATCAACGCCTCATCACGGTCGCTCAACTGCACCGGCATCCGGCCCCCTTGCCCTCGATCCGCCGGAGGGGAAGCTTACAGGTCGTGATTACCGGTGTGAATATATCTCGCTGGCCCGGGCTCGTAGCCTGCGCACTCCTGGTCTGCGCACCGACCTCGAACATGCGCCCTGCCCCTTCAAATGAACACGTTGCCGATATCTACGAATTCAAGTTGGCGCCCACCGCGAAAGTTCCGCGCGCCGCCGGTACGGGGAAGCTCGCCTTGGTGTGGTCGCCCTTCACGATTGCGGTGAGCGCTGACGGGCATCTGATCTACGACGTGGAGATCACGGTGACCAGCCTGCCGGACCCCTCTCGCCTGGGTCCGTACCAGACATACGTGGTATGGGTCGCGAGTCCCAATTTGGACCGCGTCGAGCGGATCGGCACGATTACGCCATCGGGTGCGCTGCGTGCGCGCTTGACGAACTGGAACAAATTCCTCGTGCTCGTGACCGCCGAAGCCCATCCGGACACGGAGCGCCGCACGGGGCCGGTGTTGCTGCAAGGACGATCGCCCAGCGGGCTGATGGCGTCGTTCCAATCCCACGAACTCTTCTCCAACATCCCCCATTGAGTCAGTTCACTCGCGTCGTCGCAGCACTCCTTCTGGCCATGACCGGCAGCGTCCGGCTAACCGGAGCGCAGGAGGGCACCGCCGACAGCGTCACCGGCGTAACGCGACAGGGCAACGCGCTCCAGTGGCAGATACCCAGCCCATCGGGCGTGCCGATGATGATGCTCCCGGGCATGGCGAACTACCAGCCCGGCATTACACCGTTTCTGCCCGGTCGAGATCTCGATCCCGATACGCTTACCGCGGCGCGACCGCGCGACATCGTGCCCCTGGCCGAGGGTGACACGCTCGACCTGGAAGCGATGTTCGTCCGTCGGATCATCGGCGGCCGCACGTTCGTGATGTACGGGTTCAACGGGCAGTATCCCGGCCCGCTCATTCGTGTCCGGGCGCAAACGACCGTCGTCATCCGGTTCATCAACCACATCGATCTCCCGGCAACCGTCCACTGGCACGGCGTACGGCTCGACAACCGGTTCGACGGCGTGCCCGGTGTCACACAGGAACCGGTGCAACCGGGTGAGACGTTCCTGTACCGGGTGCATTTTCCAGACGCCGGGATCTATTGGTACCACCCGCATCATCGCGAGGATGTCCAGCAGGAGTTGGGCTTGTACGGCAACATGCTGGTCGACTCTCCCGACTCGGCGTTCTACAACCCGGTGAACCGGGAGGAGACGTTGATGCTGGACGATCTGCTCCTGCGCAACGACGGCATTGCGCCCTTTGGGAAAGAGGCCGCCAATCACGCCCTCATGGGCCGGTTCGGCAACGTCTTCCTCGTGAACGGTGAGACGGACTATAGGCTGCAAGTGCAGCGCGGCGAGGTCGTGCGGTTCTACGTAACCAACGTGTCGAACACGCGGATCTACAACCTCGTGTTCGACGGCGCGCCCATCAAGGTGGTCGGTGGTGATATTGGCAAGTTCGAACACGAGCGCTGGGTACCCGGCGTCGTGATCGCGCCGGCCGAACGGTACGTCGTCGAGGTCCGCTTCGATCGGTCGGGAACGTTTGCGCTCACGAATCGCGTGCAGACCATCGACCACTTCCGCGGCGAGTTCCGCGCGATGATCGATACCCTGGGTCAGGTCATCGCGAACGACGAGCCCGCAACGCCGGACTACAGCCCAGCGTTCGAGGAACTTCGTACCAACGCAGAGGTCGTGGCCGACATCGAGCACTACCGAGATCAGTTCACGCGCCCGCCCGACCACGAGCTGCTCCTCACAATCCGAGTCAGCGATCTTCCCTCCGGCATGATCCAATTCATGAGCATCGACACGGCGTACTATCCGCCGGTCGAGTGGACCGATGTCATGCCCATGATGAACTGGGTCTCGAACGCCACGAACACGCATTGGCTGTTGCGCGATGTCGCGACTGGCGCTGAAAACATGGACATCGACTGGCGGATACCGCAGGGCGACGTGTTCAAGCTACGACTGCGCAACGACGCCAACGCGTTTCATCCCATGAGTCATCCCATCCATCTTCACGGCCAGCGGTTTCTCGTGCTGGAACGCGACGGGGTGCCGAACGACAACTTCGTGTGGAAGGAAACCGTGCTCATTCCGGTCGGGACCACCGTCGATCTCCTGGTCGACGCCTCAAACCCCGGCGCGTGGATGCTGCACTGTCATATAGCAGAGCATCTGGAAGCGGGGATGGGGATGGTGTTTCGGGTAGGGCAAGATTAGCAGAATGCAGACAGAGCGTAGAGTGTGACGACTACAAGGGAGGTACCATGAAGTTTATTGGTTGGTTGGCAACCGGAGCACTGCTCGCGGTGAGTATTCCAACTATCGCAGTGGCGCAAGGTAACGAGCGGCCGCAGATGAGCGCGCAGCCCGGCGTAAAGGCGGGCGGCAGTGGGAACGTGGAGATTCTCTCGCATCTACCACTCGGTGGATTCTTCCGGGTGACGGATATCGAGATGGAGCAGGATGTGGACCGGCCGTACGTTTACGTTTCGCAGGCACGCGAACGCGCAGGGTTCTCCATCATCGACATCTCCAACCCCGAGGCGGCCCGCGTTCTCTATCGATGGACGATCGAGGACGTCGATCTTCATCAGGGGCTCGGCGGGATGGATGCCAAGTACTTCAAGACCAACGGTCGCTACTACTTCGTTCAGTCGATGCAGTTCGCGCAGGGCGGCCCGGACGCCGACCTGGGCGCAGTCGTGTTCGACGTGACCGATCTACCGGACATCTCGAAGGTGCGGGAAGTCGGCCGTATCCGGGCACCAGATACCCCCGGTGGCTTCCATAACATGTTCATGTACAAACACTCGTCCGGGCGCGCGCTGCTGGTGACCACCGTTCGCGGGCCGCAGGCCAACGTGTATGACATGGATAGATTCCTCGCAGGGGAACCGGACTATGGGCTCATCGGCACCATTGCGGCACCGGCACCCGCGACCGGACCCGGTGGGTTCCACGATTTCTACATCGCCTACGACCCGTCCGACGGCAGGGACAAGTTCTACGGCGCCGGACGGGGCGGATACTACGTCTTCGACATCACCACACCCGAAGCACCCGAGCTCATGTTCTCCATGACCGGCATCCCCGGCGTGATCTGGGGACACACCTTCACGCCCACACCAGACGGACGCTACGCGGTAACGGAGTCGGAGTATCAATACGCGCCGCTGCGCATCTTCGACCTCGGCCAGGGACAGTCGGGTGAACGCCGCAACATCTCCCGGCCCATCAGCGCGTGGACAGCCGACTGGCGGGCTCTGGCGCACAACCACGAGCTGCGCTGGCCCTACGTGTTCGTCTCGGC
>JAZDCY010000091.1:0-25715 GCA_036679645.1 Gemmatimonadota bacterium
TTCGAATGTGTGGTGGATCGAGGACGATCAACTGATCGTTCAATGGCACAAGCTCACGAGCGACCAGGGCATGGCCTGGGGCATCCTGCGGATGGACACGAGCGGGGTCCGGGCGTGGGCTATTGCGCCGGCACCCTACCTGCTCGCCGTAGACGGTGATCAGTTCTTCTTTCTCGATCCACATGCTGAGACACTCAATCGGTGGCTGGTTGCCGAAGAGCGGTCGAAATCGTGACGTCCCGAGATTCCAAGTCCTTCCACCCCCCAGCACGGAGAGGGGCAGAAGGACTGACCCCGCGGATCTCTGTGCGGGACGGGCGCCCACGACGTGGCAGCCCGGCCACCGTTCCGCGCCTCGCGGCTGCAACGTACAGTTGGAGCGCAAGTAGTCACCTGCAAGTGAGATCGTTGCTCTGTGCAATCGGTGCGATGGCGGTGTGGTCCTGTGGGTGGGATACCGGGGCGCGGCGAACGGCCGACTGGACCGTGAGTGACAGCGCGGGCGTGGCCGTCGTGTCCAACCACCCGCAATCTCTGTCGCGCGGCTGCATCACGGTCACCCCCGATCCTGAAACGACGATAGGCTCCGGCGTCGAACGCAGCGATCCCGTCCCTTCGTTGTTCAACGTACGGGGAGGGGCGGTGTTGAGCGATGGCCGGATCGTGGTCCTGAATGCTGGAAGCCGCGAGCTCCTCTTTTATGACGCGAACGGCACGTATGAATACGCGGTCGGCGGGGCGGGGCGTGGTCCCGGAGAGTTTCGCGACCCCACGTGGCTTGGGCACGGGAATGCCGACACGCTGTTTGTATGGGACGCCGGACTTGCACGGATCTCGACGTTCGATGAGACTGGAGCGCTGCTGACGTCACGCCAGGTGGGTTTCGAGGGGGGAGGACACATCCCATCCGGGATCAGCGGACGGTTCGAGGACGGCTCCTTCTTGGCGAGCCCTGGTCCACTGGTATTCTTTACGGGTGCAGAGAAGGGGGTGACGCGGCTTTCCGAAGCGTACCAGCGGTACGATCCTGAGACCGATCACACGAATTATCTGGCCGACGGGCGATCGTTGGAAATGGTGGTCGGCGGGGGTGGGGCGTATTCCCTGCCGTTCGGCAAGCGAGATCTGGCCGTAGCATACGGAACCGCGTTGCTGGTTGCTGACAACGGTGTCTCTGCGGTGCGTTTGTACGGTATGAACGGGCAGCTTCGCCGCGTGATCGAGTGGGTCTCGGAGCCGGATCCGGTCACGAGGCGAGACGAATTGGCCTACACGCGGTACATGGCCACCGCCTCGTCGCGTTTCGCGCTACCAGCCAACGCCCCGTTCGCTGACGAGCGGCCCAGGTTTTCGTCGATCGACACCGACCGTACCGGCTGGATTTGGGTCAGGAGCTTCGCGGCGGCGTGGGAACCGCCTGCCCCATGGTGGATCTTCGACGGAAACGGCGTGCTACAGTGTGAGGTTCGGGCCCCGGGCCGGATCACAGTGCTGGAAATCGGGGAGGGTTACCTGCTAGCGCGGCAGCGCGACGAGCTCGGTGAGGAGCGGGTCGCGCGTTTTTACGTCGTGCGGAACGGGCTAAGCGAGGACGTGTCGGTGCAGCAACCAAGAGGCGCCAATCGATGATAGAGGTAGCAACACCGTATGATGGGGCAGGGGCAATGACGGGGGCGATGTAAGGGGTGATGTACGGGGCGACGGGGGGTGGCGGCGGTCACTCTTCGATGTGATCGTTTTCTACTCTGGTGGGATCGAGCCGATATAGGGCAGGGTTCGGAACTGGTCTTTGAAGTCGAGGCCATATCCCACGACCCAGACATCTGGGATCTCGAAGCCGAGGTAGTCGATCGACACGTCCACCATGGTGCGGGCGGGTTTTTGCACCAGGGAGCAGGTCTTGAGCGAGGCCGGCCTTCGCGCGCCGAGCAGTCGCAGGATGTAGTCGAGCGTGTGGCCGCTGTCGACGATATCCTCGACGACCAGCACGTGTTTTCCCTCCACGCTCTCGCGCAGGTCCATCACGAGGCGTAAGCCGCTCTGGAACGCGCCACGCTTCCCGTAACTCGAGAGCGCAAGGAAGTCGACGCTGCGCGGGACCGTCATGGCGCGTGACAGGTCGGCCAGGAAGATGAACGCGCCCTTGAGGATACCGATCAGGAGCAGGTCGTCCACGCCGGCATAGTCTGCGGAAATCTGTGCGGCCAGCTCGGCGACACGCTGTCGGATTCGTTCTTCGCTGATGAGGATCTCAGGCGTCATGCCGGCGAAAGATGGCCGGTGGGAACCTCGGTGGCTACCGAGGCGTTGCGCATGTAACCCTCAGAATCTCGGAGTTACATGCTACGGCAGTTTCGTGTAGCCGCAGCGGCGGTGACGTTGGTAGCCGCTACCGTATCGGCTTGTGGAGATGACGTTGCCGGCGGCGATGCGCGGATCGCCTGCGATCTCTTCTCGGACCTGATCGTCGACGGTGGGGTCGGCCGCGACCAGATACCCGCTCTGACCAACCCAGCAGTCGTGACTCGGGATAGCGCGTCGTTCATGCGCCCGAGTGACCGCGTCATGGGCGTAGTGCAGAACGGGAAAGCGCGTGCCTACCCACTCATCGTCATGTGGTGGCATGAGATCATCAACGACACACTGGGTGGAGAGCCGGTGTTGACGACATACTGTCCGCTCACCGGGTCGGGCCTGGCCTTCGACCCTCGTGTTGGTGGCACGGCGGCGAATTTTGGCGTATCGGGACTGTTGTTCGAGAACAACCTCATGATGTTCGATCGCGAAAGCGAGAGCCTCTGGCCCCAGCTCCTGCATGGTGCAGCTTGCGGTGACCAGCGGGGAACCGAGCTCCAGCGGGTCGCCGTCGTGGAGACGACGTGGGAGGCGTGGCTCGACGAGCATCCGATGACTACGTTGGTGTCGGTGAATACGGGCTTCGACAAGCCATACGGGCTCTACCCGTACGGCAACTATGACATCCCCGACAACCCGGTGCTGTTGGCTCCCTCGTCGCCCTTCAGCGTCGCACGGCCGCCCAAGGACCTCATGCTCGGCGTCATCGAGGGTTCGGTGAGCACAGCCTACCCGCTGGCGGTGTTGGACTCGCTTAGCACGACGTCGGTGGCTGCCTTCAACGATACGGTCGGTAGCCGACCCATCGTGATCACCTACGACAGGGAATCCCGGACCGCGATTGCCTTCGATGCGCGGGTGGGAGGGGTGAGCGTCGTGTTGGTATCAAGCGATTCGGCTCCGAATCTCCTGGAGGACACCGTCTCTGGATCGCTGTTCACCACATGGGGCGTTGGGGTAGCCGGACCGCACAACGGCGTGCGGCTCGATCCGCTGCGCGACAGCTTCGACATATTCTGGTTTGCCTGGGCCGTCTTTCATCCCGAGACCCGCGTGCTCCAGTGAGGCGCGGCGTCGCGGCGGCTCTCTTCCTGGCCGCCGCACCTCTTGGGACTGCCGATGCGCAGTGGGCACAAGGTGCGCCCGGACGCGTGTGGTGGAAATCGGCTCTCTTCGTGCAGGTGACCAGCGAGCGGTACAACTCCCAAGCGCAGCGCGAACCGTGGTTCGCGAATGGGCGTTCCTCGGCCCGGGCGATCTATACCGATATCATCATCGGGGTGACGTCGCGGTTCGATCTCTGGTTCCAGATTCCCTTTCTCGACCTCGAGTTCAACGACGCCGCACAGAATCGGCGCGAGACGGGTTTTGGAGACATCAGAGGATGGGGAAGATTCGAGTTGACCCGGCTTGCCGGTGGCCGCCTCCCCATTTCCGTGCGCCTCGGGGCGAAACTCCCGATCGGGTCCAACCCAACCGACGCGGAGATCATTCCGCTCGGTGAGGGACAGTGGGACCTCGAGGGCTTTGTCGAAGGCGGCTACTCGTTCTGGCCGGCGCCATTCTACGCGGTGACGTGGCTCGGATACCGGGCGCGATTCAATAACTCCGAGATCGCGACGGATCCGGGAGGGGAGTTCGTCGTGCTGTCCGAGTTCGGCGTGACGCCCGGCAACCGCTTGGTGCTCAAGGCGACATTCGATGCCTTCTGGGGTCGTGGTTGGGTGAAGGACCGCGTAGAGGTTCCCACCGCCGCCCGGCGCATCGCTGTTCTACAACTTGGAAGCGGCGTGCGAATTGCGGGCCCGCTGTGGGCCGAAGGCGGCGTCCGATTTCCGCTTGCAGGGCGCAACATCCCGGCTGGGGTGCAATGGGTTTTTGGAGGGAGTGCTCAGTTGAGATAGGGTGCGGCGGGAGCGTTTTCTTGATCACGGTCCGCCTCGAACCCGGTTCAGTGCATCTCGTGGTGCATATGACCGCCGCTTTGGCCGGATGCCTGTGCCACGTCGGTCATGCGATCGAGTTCGGTCCGGATGACGTTTCGAACTGCCGCGATCTGATCTTCGCCCGCGAACCCCGACCAGCGCTGCACGATGTGCCCTTCGGCGTCCACAAGGACGGTGAAGGGGAGACCGAGGTAGTGGTACTCCTGCCGGAGTTTCCCCTTGCCGAATCCGACGGGGAACGTGAATCCCAACTCGTCGATGAACGCGATGGCCTTATCGGGTTGGACATCGTCCGATAGAGAAATGAAGGCGAAGGACTCCTCGTCGTCGAAACTCTCTGCCAGCGCATTCAGGGCCGGCATCTCTTCGCGACACGGCAGACACCAGCTCGCCCAGAAGTTGATGAGGACGACCGATCCCTCGTAATCGGCGAGTCGGAGACGCCCGCCCTGTTTCTCCTCCAGATCAAACGGCGCGAGCGCTTCCCGCTCTGCGGGAGCAGTACCCGTGAGCAGCCGGAAATCGTCCAGCAGGTATACACGGCCGGTTTCATCGACCGCCAGCGTGGGGATCGACGTTGGTAGAACCGCGGTGCGTCGTACCATGCCGGAGTCCGGATCGATGACGTCCAGCCGGCCCTCGGTCGTTGAGTTCTCGGGAGTCGAGAGGACATAGAGTAGTCCGTCAGGACCTATCTGAAGCCCGAGGTTAACCGGCGCGTAATCGAGTACCGGTTGGCCCGCGTCATCGCGGCCGAACGACGGTTCCTCCACGCCATGTTGCATTCCCCGCGACGCGACCCAGACCGTATCCCCATCGGGCGAGAACCGGATGATCTCGTCCCGGATGAACGGCGCGTAGAAAACGCCGCCGTCCTCCGCGAACGCGATGCGACCGGCGTTGACCAGATGTAGGAAGATTGGGTTGTGCGGGCGGCGCGCTAGTACGTCGATGGAGTCCGTATGCCCGACTGGCTGAATCAGTGGTTCGGGATCGAATCGGAACGGAAACGAGAACTGCTCCGGTGATCGCACTGCCCAGACGCGGCCGGCCGGATCGGCGGTCACCTGTGAGAAATCGAACGTCGCGGCGGCGGTGTCCGCAATTGCGCCCCGCGCATCCAGGTGAATCAGGCTTCCTTCGGTAGTCGCGACCCAGAAAGTGCCGTCGGCGCTCTGTGCCACGCTTGCGGGTTCCCGACCGTCGAGCCGGAAACGCAGGCGCTCGGGCCGCAGCCGGTGGTCGAAGCGGATCGGCGCCGCCGCCGCATCGAGCACGACCGAACCGAGGCTGGATGTTGCCGTCCCCCGACCCTCGAACCACAGGAGTGTCACATCTTCGGTTGGGGGGACTGTATCGACGACCAGCACCTCAGCCGGTGCTTCGGTAACCACATGCAACACGCTCCCGGAGGCCGTGACCTCGGGAGCGCGCGCATTGGGGTTGGGGAGGATCGAGGGACCTCGGCTCTCACCAGCGCCCCCGGAAGAATACAGTGCACCGGCAACCAACAGCGCTGCCGCGACCCCAACGATCCACCCCCAACGTCGTTGCCGCATTACTCCGAGCGGCTGACGCTTTCGATCTTGATGGCCTTGGCGCCACCAGCGTCGTACACGGTCCCGTGAATGGTCACGGTCTGTTCCGCAAACTCGCGCAGCCGGCCGTTCTCGCTGTCGCCGGGCATGCCTTCGCTTACCGGGATGTACAACTCGCCCTCGGAGGTGAGGATCGCGAGCGGGATGCCCTTGTCTGCGCAGACCTGACTGCACATCCGGTGCTGATCGCCCGAGAGGCCATGGCCGAACTTGCACGAGACGTCGATCACCTGGCCGGTGATCGTCATCTCCCGCCCTTCCGGCGCATTGCCCATCTGTGCCTGCGCCGGGGCGGCGATGAGCAACAGCCCAAAGACCGCGCCAGCAGCAGAGATGAGTCGCTTCATTGATATTCCCCCATGCATGGAGTTGGGAAAAACTACTGTGAATACAGAGAGAAAGGCGGGAGGCTTTCGGAGAGTTCCCGGGACTCGAATACCGGGAGTCGGGATGAGCCGAATCGGCGGCGTGTTAGTACCGTAAGTCGTTGTGGTGGCGGCACGTACAGAGCCGTGTATGGGCGCACGCAGTGCGCCCCGACGACCCCCCCCACTACCCCCGTCCGCCCGCCAGCTTCCCAGCGTCCGGCGATTGGAAAAGGCGCCACATCGCCCAAACGCCCAGCGCGGGTCCGACGGCCAGCGCCGAGAACGCCCACTGCCATCCGACGGCATCGACCAGGACGGGCACGAGACGGATGGAGCCGAGGGTCAGCAGGAAGCCCATCGCCGTCTGCATCGTGAGCATCGTGCCCATGTACTCCGGCTCGGCCAATTCGGAGACGCTGGCCGAGAACTGCGCTGAATCGGCGACCACGGAGAACCCCCACAGCAGTGCCACCGCCGTCACCGCTAGCGGGCTCGACGTGAGCCACCCAATCGCGAGCGCGCAGCCACCGCTCGTCACCATGGACAGTATCGTAGTACGCGACCGGCCCCACCGATCGGCCACGCGTCCCGCCACGAGACTGCCGACGCCCCCGATTGCGATCACCGCGAAGGCGGTCACCGAGGCCCGCATCGCGCCGCTGTCCGACGAGCCGAATACGTGGGTCAGGTACAGGGGAATCCAGGTCCACATCGCGTAGAGTTCCCACATGTGACCGAGATAGCCCAGATTGGCCAGCCGCAGCCCCCGGACGCTCAGCGCGCGTCCCATGTACCGCCACTGAAATGGTGGCACGCGGGCCCGGAACGGTCCGAGCGAACCGGTGAACCACCCGAGCACGCCGCCCGCCACCGCAAGCGCCGAGACCACATAGAGCACGCGTTCCCAGTCGTGAATCCCGCCGAACGCTCGGACGAGGTGGGGAGACGCCGAGCCGACCGTCAGCGCGCCCACCAGCATGCCGATCCCGAGCCCGCGATCTTCCCGCGTCCACGTCGCCATGATCTTCATCCCGACCGGATAGACGAGTGCCAGCGCCATGCCCGTGCCGAAGCGCAGGACGACGGTGGGCCCAAACGCCGTGTCGAAAAGCGGGATGGCCGCGTTGAGCGTGGCGCCCGCTATAGCGCCGAGAGCGAAGACGGCACGAGGAGGCCAGACATCGGCCAGGTTGAAGAGTGCGGACAGGACGGCGCCGGCCACGAAACCCAGTTGCACCGCCATCGTGAGCCATGCGGCGGGGCCGCTGCCGATATCCCAGGAGGCCATGAGGGCGGGCGTCACGGCGGTGGCGGAGAACCACAGGCTCATTGCCAGGAGCTCGGCCAAGGAGAGGAGGAGGAGCGTGCGCCATTTCTTCCCCGGCGAGACGGGTGCGGTCACCGGATGTCCGGCGGCACAGTGGTAGGGGATTCTTGCTCCACGTCTACTGCGGGGAACCGGGCATGGAGTACCACGAACTGAAGTCGGTTTAGGACGCTGCGACCTCGGCGGGAATCAGATCGAGAAAGCGGTGCCCCTCTCGGTCCACCGTATCGCCGACCTCGAAGTGCACCGGTTGCTGGAACTCTGGCCCGTCGTAGACGAATGTATGGAACTCCCCCCGCTCACCACACGGATCGAGATTGTCGGTGATGCCGATATCCGTGAGAAGATCGGCATCGAGTTCCCTGCCGAGAAACCGCGCCGCTGGTTGGGTTAGATCCACGCTTACCAGTAGACCGTGATACCCCCGCTCGACCACCTCGTAGAGCAGCTCCATGGGTGGTTCGCCCCAGACGAGTTCGACATGCTCGAGCCCCGCAGCAATGACGCGGTCTTCGTACCACGAGCGCACATCTTGGAGGTGGATGTTCCCGAACAACACGCCGGTCGTGCCGCGCTGGCTAAGGTCGTCCAGGAGTTTGAGGAAGGCCGGCTCGAAATCGGTGGGATTCGTGTGCATCAATACGGGCTCGAGCCCGAGGGCCAGAGCCTGTGCCTCCACCAAGTCGCGCCGGATGCCGTGAAAGCGCACCCGACCCGTCGCACCATCGTAGATGTTGCCGAGGAATCGGACATCAAACCCGTTCCGGCGCGCACGATCGAGCGCGAGCGTGCAGTCCTTCCCACCGGAACTCATCAGTGCATATGACATGGGGCGGGAAGATACTGGCATGACGACCGAAGGCTAGGCGAGGATCGGTATTGCAGGGGTGAGTATGTTTGGAACCCCCAGACGAATAGTCATGAGCAACGACCCAAAGAAGAAGGTCCACTTCGCAGAAATGTGGCGCGAGTCACGCGATATCGTGTGGCCGTACCGACGGCGTCTCGCGTTGGGTGCGCTCCTCATGATCGCCAACCGGCTCGCGGGACTCGTGCTGCCCGCCAGTTCGAAGTTCCTCATCGACGATGTCGTGGGGGAGGGACATGCGCAGCTGCTGGTCCCGATGGCGCTCGCTGTGGGTGTCGCGACGCTCGTTCAGGCAGGGACCTCGTTTGCGCTGTCGCAGGTTCTCGGCGTTGCGGCGCAGCGCGCCATTGCCGAGATGCGAAAGCGCGTACAGTACCATGTCTCCCGCCTGCCCGTGCGGTACTTCGACTCCACCAAGACCGGCGAACTGATCTCGCGCGTCATGAGCGACGCCGAGGGAATCCGGAACCTGGTTGGGACCGGGTTGGTCCGGCTGATTGGCAGTTTGGTTACCGCGGCGATCGCGCTGGGCGTGTTGTTCTGGCTGAATTGGCGTCTCACCGCGGTGACAGTACTCTAGCCACAAGCCCGTCAAGCGGTTGGCGCGATCCGCCGATACTTGTGGTGGAATGCGCAACCCAATTGATCTTCGCGGATACGCCCGCCCGCTCCGGATCGTCGCCATCCTCGTGGCGATCTGCTCGGCGGTATGGGAAGTGTTCAGTGGCGGTGTGCCGCACGACGTGCTTTCCCGTTTGCTCGTGGTCCGAGCGGTCGAGACCAGCGTAGCGGTTGCCGTCGCGATTCTGGCGACCTCGCGCCGCTCACTCCCCGTGCTACGGGTGCTCATCTGGGTGCTCGCGCTGGACGTGGTCGGCGCGAACGCGGCGGTCGTGGCCGTCGTGCCGTCCGGCCTGTGGGAAGCTCTGCTGTCCCCAATGGCCGTGGTGATGGGCGCAGCCCTCTTTGCGCCATGGTCCTGGCGGTGGCAGGCCGGGCTGGTGGTTGTCGTGATCGCCGGCGCGCTGCTCGTGCTCTGGCTCTGGGTGCCGCTCGCAGGGATCGCCCCGTGGTCCGTTCCCCGCGTCGTGTTGAGCCTGACGACCATCGGGCTCGCGAGCGTGCTCGGCGCCCACCTGATCGACCTGGACCGCCGCCAAGTGCTCGCCTCCGAGCTGCGTTATCGTGGACTCTTTGACGCCGCCGGCGACGCGATCGCCGTCCTCGATGCGGCGGGCTTCGTGCGCGAAGGGAATACGCGGCTCGCGGACTTGCTGGATCGAGAGATCGAGGATCTTCCTGGTTGCGCTCTGGGCGAGGCACTCACGATCACTGGCGCGGACGGGCGGGAGGTTGAGCTGCGGCCCTTGCTTGCAACGCTCACCGATACGGTGCTCGTGACGGGGGTGCTCCGACTGGCGGACGGATCGGGCCGGCCGGTCGAGGTGTCGCTCTCGCTCCTGCAGGACCCGTCCGACCGCCAGATACAGGCCATCCTGCGGGATACCACCATCCGTCAGGTCGAGGAACAACGCGCTGCGCTCGCCGAGCGCTACCATGCGGTGGGACGGTTTGCGGGAACCATGGCGCACCAATTCAATAATCTGCTCGCAGGAATCCTCACCCAAACCACGTTGCTCGAGGACGAGGCGCCGGAACCGGACGCGTCGGGGTTGCGGGAGATTGCGAACGCGGTCCGGCGCGGTGAGCACCTCACCAAAGCATTGCTGCGCTTTACGCCCCACTACGCGGTAACCGCGCGACCCCAGGATCCGCTGGAGGTGCTGCGTCGTGCAGCCGA
This sequence comes from Gemmatimonadota bacterium, assembly GCA_036679645.1. GTDB lineage: Bacteria > Gemmatimonadota > Gemmatimonadetes > Gemmatimonadales > GWC2-71-9 > JADFNB01. The sequence goes on from JAZDCY010000091.1 coordinate 10,264, forward strand.
GGTCGAGAGTTCGGCTGCAGGGGCCGCGCTCGGTGTCTGGGCGGCTCCGGACCTTCCCCCGTTGGCCGGCGACGCCGATCACCTGGTCGATGCGCTGGTCGAACTCGTGCGTAATGCTCGCGAAGCCACCAAAGACCGGCCAGACGCCGTGATCACCCTTTCGGGCGCCGTCGAGGACGTAGCGGAAGGCGATGTGCGGTGGCGCGGTGCGGTGCCCGGCCGCTACATCCGCCTGTCCGTTATCGACCAGGGGGTCGGGATGGACCCGGAGACCGTCGAGCAGTTGTTCGAGCCGTTCTTCACGACAAAGCCGCTGCACGAGGCCACAGGTGTCGGCATGTCGGCGGTATACTGGGTGGCGCGAGCGCACGGTGGCGTCGCCGCGGTCGATTCCCAACCCGGTCACGGCACGTCGGTGCACCTGATCGTGCCGGTATGGACCGGGCCCAACGACCGACTCAGCACAGAGAAATCCGCGCCGGTCCCGAGCGAGGGCGCGTCGCGTCCCGCGACGGTCCTAGTCGTCGACGACGAGAGCTTCATACGGAACACTGCGCAACGCGCATTGGAGCGGTTCGGGTACACCGTCTTGACCGCGGACGATGGCGACGCGGGCTTTGCGATCCTCGCGCGTGCACATCCCCCCGTGGACCTCGCGATTCTCGATGTGGTCATGCCCGCAGGCGGGGCAGGTCTGGCAGAGCGGATGCTGGCCATCCAGCCGGATCTTCCCATTCTTGTCTGGTCGGGTTATGGCCCAAGCGGTGAGGTCGAACGGATGATGAATGCGGGCGCGCAGGGGTTTCTGCAGAAACCCTACGAGATTCCAGAGCTACGGGATGCCGTCGCTGCCGCGCTCGATGGGCGACTCTGCGGCTAGGCTCCCGTCGAGCCGAACCCTCCTCGCTCGCGAGTGGGATCTGCGGTGGTGGCTTCCTCGAGCGCCGGGCAGTATCACCTCTTCATCCCTCAGGTTGTGCACGATGATCCCGATCGGGCCTGCGTAGTCGGCATCGATGAGACCAGGTGAGTTGGGGAGGATAAGACCGTACTTGAGCGGTAGGCTCGAGCGGGGGAGAATGAGCATTACGGGAGAATCTTCGTCTCGCGGGCGCCGACCGTTGCCCGCTCGACCGTCGCCAGGTCGTATCCGAATGATCCGTCCGTCGCTCGCGTCGGTAACTGTGCCTTTTCATCGAGCCGCTTCAATGCGATGGCGTCCATGGCAATCTCCCCGTCGCGATAGAGTACACTCGCGTAGTGAGTGGGTGCTCACCCCGTGAAAGTCTGAGAAGTGGCGTCTCTCAGGTCTCGCTGCCGGCGGCGAGCCTCTCGAACAGCTTCCACGTATAGAACACGGCCCGCCCGCGGAGTCCCTGCAGCTGGTTGAGGCTATCCTCAGGCAGCACGCCGCGCGCGTGGGCGAGCCGGAGGTAGTAGCCCAACTCCGAGAGAAACCCGAGTGCCAGGCCGACGTACCGAGGGAACGCGCCGCGGTCCGGCCTTGCGGACCCGTGGGCGAGCTTGGCGGGCGCGAGGATGGCTACCTGCCGTAACCGCCTCTGGAGGCCCCTCTCCCGATCCGACATGCCGTCGGTGGCCTCGTACACGGCCAGTACGAGTTGGTGGCTCGTCTTCCAGGCGTCGAGTTGTTGAAAGCCGATCATGAGGAGAGTCTAACGCGGTCGGCTCCTCCCACCGGTACCATTGTGCTGTAGGGAAAGGGCCAAATGACGCGCACTTGGCGCGCCACGCGGCTGTCTGGCGACCTTTCCGCACGCCCCCTCGGATGCGATACTGATCCCAGATTCAGCCTCGCGCACAGGGCGACGGTCTGAACCGTGCGGTGTATGACCCTCGGGAGGGTGTGTGAGACACTTAGACGAGAAGAAGCTGCTGGCCTATCTCGGTCGGAGGCGGGAGTTCGCCGATCCCGCGACGCATCGGGAAGGCACGCTGCATATCGTCAAGTGCTCGAAGTGCTCGAAGCGGATAGAGGAGGTGCGGAAGAAGAAGCGCATCACCCTGGCGCGACAGCGGCGGCTGGTCCAGCCGATCGAGCTGATTTCCCCCGACGATCACACCTCGGCGCCGGACTCGGCGCACCTCAGTGAGCGGCAACTAGCGTCCTATCTGAACTCCCGCGATGAGTTTGCCGATTCCACGATCCGTGGTGCCTACGGCGATCATGTCAGCCGGTGCAATCAATGCTCGGAGCGACTGGTCCAATCGCGCCACAAGCTGAGAGCCAGTGGGCAGCTTCGGGTCTACGAGCCGGAAGTGCTGACGCCCGCCGGGCTCAAGCCCGCCGGGCGTCTCTCACCGGCTCCCATCCGACCGATCGACGACCCGCTCGCGCAGGATGTCTCGCGGCAGTCGGGTTCCTCTGCGCGAACCAGCGGCGAGCCGTCCGGCAACGGATCGGGGAGCGGCGCGTCGGTTGTGGAGTCCCCGTTGGAGGACGGTGTGGCCGATCTCGCGGCGGCGAAGCGTGAGGTCGAGGCCGCACTGCAGGAAGCGGAGGTGGCCCGGGAAGAGGCGAAAGCAGCGAAGCGGGACGCGGAGGTGACTAAGCAGGAGGCGGAGGCTGTGCGCCGTCAATCGGCGGCGGCACTCGCGCGCTACGAGGCCGAGGCGACGAAGACCGAGGAAGCGGAGACCGCGTTGAAGGAGGCGGATGCGGCCCGGCGGGAAGCGGAGGCGGCGCGGAAGGAGGCAGACGCTGCGAAGCGGGAGACGGCGGGGGTCAAGGCGGCGGCGAAGAAGGTAGCGCGGGCTACTAAGGAACGCCGCGAGGCGGAGGCGGCGCGGCGAACCGAGGTGGAAACGGCGCGGCGCGAAGCTGAACAGGCGCGTAGGGAAGCCGAAACGGCCCGTGAGGAGGCCCGCCGTGCGTCGTCGGCGGTAACGACCGGCCAGATCGATGCGACCGAGGTGCGACTGGCCGAAGCGGCGCGCAAGGAAGCGGAGGCCGCCCGGCGGGAGGCGGAAGCCGCCCGGAAAGAGGCGGCCGCGGCACAACAGAAGACCGCGGAGATCAAGACGGTCGCCCTCAAGGTGGCGCAGGCGAGCAAGAAGCGTCGCGCGGCCGAGACCGCGCACCGGGCCGAGGCTGAGGTGGCAAAACGCGAGGCGGAGGAGGCTCGCGGGGAAGCCGACGCGGCCCGACGTGAGGCGGAGGTGGCGAAGCGGGAAGCGGACGAACTCCGGCAGGCGGCAGATAGAGGGAAGGCGGCGGCGGACACGGGCGGGGCCGATCGCGAAGTGGCCGAGGCGGCGCGGATGGCGGCGGAGGCCGCGCGCACATTGGCCGAGGCCGCGCGGAAGGAGGCTGAGGTCGCGCGAAAGGAGGCGGACGTTGCCCGGCAGGAAGCGGCGCTCGTCAAGCGAGAGGCCGCACACCAGCGGGACGTGGATGTCGATCTGGCGGTCGAGTCGGCCCTGTCAGCGGCGGCCGCCGCGCGGGGCCAGTCACTACCAGGGGGTGATGGTCGAGCGGAGTCGGAGGCAGCTGCCACTCGACGCTCTCGCCGACGGGTCGCTCTCGCAGCTCTGATTCCGATTGCTGCGGTAGCCGCCTGGATGGTGCGGTCCACGCTTGACGGGTCGAGAGGTACCGAACCCGTGGCGGTCGCGTCGCCGTCCGTGCAGCCCGTCCCGGCAGTGCCCGAGCCGGCTACAGCACTTCCGTCGGATCCCGCCATCGGAGATTCGGCGGCGGTTGCCGCACAGATTCCTGCTACCGTGCGGGAGCCGGTCGCTCAGCTGGCCGATGATTTGAGACCGGCGGCGCGCGGCGATCCGCCGGCCCAGGTGGCCGTTCCGGTCCCCGTCCAACAGCCCCGACCCGTTCAGCCGCGAGCTGCCCAGCCCCAACCTGAACCGGCTCAACCAACACCTGCACCGCCCCCGCCCGCGCCGCGCACGATCGCGGGTGTCGTCCAGGACACGGGGAACAACGCCCCGCTGCCAGGGGCACGGGTCGTGATCTCCGGGACCGGCGCGGCGACCACGAGCGGGTCGGATGGATCGTTCCGGTTCGCGGACGTGCCGGCGGGCGACGTTGAGGTGGTGGCATCACTCGCGGGGTACGACGACGCGAGTGTCCGCACCGTGGTCGCGCCCGGGAGCGAAGCGCGGATCGATCTGCGGCTGCAACCGACCGAGGCCCCGGCCCCGCCGGCGGATCCCGAACCCGCCCCCGCCTCTACCGGACCGACGGTGCTCCCGACGCGGGAGGAGACCGATCCCCAACTGGTATCCGGTGAGTGGGTGCGGATCGACCGCGCCGAAGCCGAGGAACTATTGGGAAGGGGCCTCGTGGCGGTGGCCGATCTGCCGATCGAGAGTGTCGCGAAGCCGGGGTCCTCTAACCGCGTAGCGGTCCGGGTTGTCCAGCTGCTGGATTCGGGCGAGCGGCTCGAGATCGTGATCACTCGACCGCCGTTCCTGAGCCGGTCGCGCGGCCGCGGCGGCGCAGCGCGCGTCTCGGCGGTCCGTGTAGCGGAGGCGGCCCCCGGGACTCCGGCGAGGGGGACGGCCCGTGTGGGTGGCTACCTCGTGACCGCTAAGGCGGACCTTGCCTCGGGAGCTCTACACAGCCTGCTGAATCGGATTGCCGACGTGCCTCGCTGAGTCACGGGGGCTCAGTCGGTCCCGACGTACTCCACATCCATCTTGATCGAACGCGACGCCGTATCGGAGCGAATCCGGACGACGATCAGTCCCTCCGGGCCCCGACCGGGCAGGATCGGACCAGCCGGTCCATGCGGGCGGGGTAACCTCACCAAACCGACCTGATCGGAGAGAAAAAGACGGAATTCACGCCGGATGACGGAATCGGTAATGGCTCTGGCACCCTGGATCACCGTGACCGAGACCCGTGCCCGGGCTCTGTCTTGGGCGACCGCGCTGTGGGGTACAGCGGAGGCAATAGCCGCCAAGATCGTGCCAATAAATGATTTATGGATCAACGCCGCCCGCAGGCCCATCGTGTCCTTCCGTCAGGTCCTGTCTCGGTTGTCGGCGTTCGGAGGGGGTGGCTTGAGGGTATTGCAGCCTTGTGGCAGCGTCGCGACAGATGGAGTCGGCCGGCTACGGGCGGGACTCAGAAGCTGCCGCCTCTTGCGGATCGGGCCGGGAGAGTGCCTCTTTTTCCGCCCGGTACCCGGGAAGGACGCATAGCTCGACGGGCCCGGAAGTTGCTTTCGTGAGTCAGGTCACTATGGAGTTCGCTTACTCCGTGCGCACAAACCCATAGGTAGGGGGATTAGTATGAGACGTTTGTTCAAGCTGCCGGTGGCCGCATGTGCGGGGGCTGTCCTCGCCTTCGGCGTGGCGGCGCAGCCCGCCGCGGCGCAGTTTTCGGCCAATGCGTCGGCCAACGTGTCGGCGACGATCGTCGGCGTCGCGCCGCTGACCGCGACAACGGTCAACGACCTCCTCTTCGGAAGCGTGACCGCCGGTACGCCAACGACGGTTGCAGAGGTCGACGGCGCCCGGTTCACGATGACCGGTGAGCCCAGCTTCCCGGTGAACGTGTCGTTCGCGCTACCGGGCACACTGTTGGGGCCGGCTGCGGCTACCATCCCAATCACGTTCAGCACAACGGACGGGTTGTTGTGGGCGCCGTTCCCAACGACGTTCACGACGTTCAACCCGAACGCGGTGTTCAACACGAACATGGACGGGACCGGTGCACTCGAGATCGGGATACGCGGCACCGTGTCTCCACCGGCGTTGACCGTCTCAGGGGTCTACACCGGCACGATCACGATCACGGTCGCCTACTAGGCGCCGCGAGGCGCCTCGCGGGCGGGAGGCCGGATGTCGGTAGAGGCGGGCGTGTCGCCTGGACCCCAGGTCCCACTGGGTGCCCGGGCGATTGCGGCCGCCCTGCTGCTTCTGGTGCTCTGGCCCGACCCGGGGTACGGGCAGGAACCCGCGGGAAATCAGGCGAACCTGATCCGGCGGCCACCGGTCATCGTTGCCGGGGGTCGCGGTCTCCGGTTCGGTCGGATCTTCCGAGGCACGCCCAGCAGTGTGTCGCCTGCCAGCAACCGCTCGGCGCAGTTCGTGATCGTCGGATTCGATTCACAGATCCAGGTCAGCTTTGTGCTTCCGAGCGGTCTCGTGTCAACCAGCGGCGCATTGCTACCCTTGCAGTTCGGACCGGGCGACGGGATGCTGTTTCGCCTACGGGGGTTTCGTCACGAATTGTTCGATCCAACACGCCCACTCACGATCACCATACATCGGTTCGACCTGCTTCGATTGCGCCTTGGCGGGACGGCAATGCCAGGTGCGGCGCAGCCGTTGGGCCGGTATAGGGGCACGGTGACCGTCGTGGTCGCGGATCTCAGCACATGACCTGGCGCCGCCTTGCCTTACCGCTCGGCCTGGCGGTGGTGCTGGTCCTGCCGGCGCTCCTTGGCGCGGTCTACATAGCGCCCCACGCCGTTTTCATCTACCACGAGTCCAAGTCGGCCCAGGTAACCGTGGGCAACAACGGGGAGACGCCCGAAGAGATCACGGTCGATCTCCTGTTCGGGTATCCGGACACGGACTCGACCGGGACGGCGTTCATCCGGTTCATCGATGACCCCGGCCCGGAGATCCCTTCGGCGGCCGACTGGATCCGGGCCTTCCCGCGCCGCATGCGGCTCGAGCCGGGCAATCGGCAGACCGTACGCCTCCTGGCGACGCCGCCGCCGGATCTGCCGGACGGGGAATACTGGGCGCGCTTGATGGTGACGGCACGCGGCGCGTCGATTCCCGTGGAGACCGCCGACACAACCGTGCGGGCCGGTTTGCAGCTCGAGTTTCGGCTGGTGATTTCGGTGACGTACCGCAAGGGCGAAGTCACAACGGGTATCGCGCTCACGAACCTCGAGGCGTCCGCAGACGGCGACTCGCTGGTCGTGTGGGTGGCGGTCGAGCGCCAGGGCACGGCCGCGTATCTCGGGACGGCGGAGTTCGACGTCGTCGATGGTGATGACAACCACGTCCTGGAGTGGCGTATTCCTATCGCCGTCTACTATGCGATGAACCGCCGCTTCGTCTTCCCAATCGACGAGCTCCCGGCTGGAGACTATCGATTGGCGTTCCGGCTCTCGACAAGGCGGGACGATCTCGAAGAGGCGAACGTGCTTCCGGCACCAGCTTTACCAAACGGTAGGCCGGCGCCGTGCACCCGATGCGCGCCCTCCTGGCTTCCAGTCTTTCGCTAGCCGCACTTGGTGTCGCGACACCGCTGCGCGCGCAGGAAGATACCGTGCTTGTCGAGGCGGTCTTTCGCGTTGATATCGATCACGGACCGTCGGAGATACTGCTGGCGACCGCTGCCGACTCGCGCTTGCTCCTGCCGCTTCGCCGGCTCGTAAGGTTCGACACCGAGAACCTCACCCTCACCGTCGGCGACTCGGTGTTTCCGCTCGGTCGGTGGGACGCGGTGTGGCGGGACGGCGAGTTGTTCGTTTACACCGGCACGCTCATGCGCTCGCTCGGGGTCGAGGTAGGTGTCGATTGGGAAAATCTCATTGCCGTCGTGGGACACACCGACGCTCTCCCGGTGGCGCGGCGCGCCCGCCGGGAGCGGCGACGTGCCTTGCTGTCGCGCCGTGCACCGCCGTTGCTGCGGTCGGTGACGGCACCCGTGGCGGATCGGGTCGCCGACGGCGCCGTGCTCGAATGGGCACTCAGTGGGGCGACCGACGCGCCCATCACCAACTCGACGGCGCAGATCGGGTTGGGTGGCAAGTTGTTTGGGGGTGGGCTCGAGGTCGAGTACGAGCGTCTTGGTTTTCAGGGTGGCTCGATCACGCGCACACGTGGATCGTGGCAGCGCGCGTGGCCCGAGCGGCGCTGGGTCCGCCAAGTGCGCATTGGCGACGTGCAGACGAGCGGTCTGCGGTCCCGCCAGGTCCGGGGTGCGGTGGTGACGAACCAACCGTTCATCCGCTCCTCCGCGTTCGACTTCGAGGAGATCGTCGGAGAGCTCCCGGAAGGATGGGAGATCGAACTGTACGACGCGTACGGGTTGCTCGATTTCGGCGAAGCGGATCCACTCGGCGAGTTTCGGGTTGCACTCCCGCTGCGCTACGGACAGAACCCCTTCGACATGGTGCTGTACGGACCGCAGGGTGAAGTCGTTCGTAGGCAACGCACAATCCGCGTCCCGTTCAGTCGGATTCCGGCCGGTGAATTGGAGTACGCCGTGGGCCTCGGTGCCTGTCGGGCGAGCGACTTGTGTGGGGGTCTCGTCTCCGCGGATGCCCGTTACGGGATCAACAATCACATCACCGCGCAGGCTGGTTGGGACGTGATCACGCGTGGTGGCGACGCGTCGGACGTCTTTCAGCCCTACGCTGCTGTGTCAGCCGCGGTGCTCCCGTCGGTGCGTCTGACCACGGAAGCCGTCCTGAACGGCCAGCTCCGGGGACAGGCGGATTTCGAGCCGTCGCCCGATCTGCGTGTTCAACTTGCCCAGACCTTTCTCGATACGGACGGTGCGCGGCTGACCGGCACCCCGCAAGATCGGCGGCGCACAGAAGGGTCCCTTCAGTGGATCACGACCGGTCGCGTTACTACCGTGTTGCAGGTATCGGCCAGCCGTGCATCGGGCGACGGGATCTCGCGCGCGGCGTACAGTGTCACGGGCACTGCCCGCTACGGCGGTCGGCGCTTTGCCCTGGGTCTCCGGCAGCTGCGTGTTACCCAGCCTTCTCTCTCGCTCAAGACGACTAGCCTCGACCTGAACGGGGATTTCGTCATGCTCGGGGGACCACGGTGGCTGCGTACCGCGACGCTGGGTGGCGGTATCGGAGTGGACGCGGAGCGCGGTCTTTCCTCGCTGCGTGCGGCCATCGGCCGCGCGGTGGGTCGCATCGTGCGCGTCGATTTCGGGATCGGTTGGTTTCGCGACCGGGGCGGGTTCGCCATCCAACTCGGGCTCAGCTCGATGCTGCCGGGACCGCGATTCGGCAGCCAGAACACGTTCACCGCCGGCACGGGTGCAGAGGGCGTGCAGTACTTCGACGGATCGGTGCTCTTCGATCCCAGCACGGGTCGGGCACGGTTGGGCGATGGGCGAGACGTCGGCCGGGCGGGGCTCTCAGGCCTGGTCTTCCTGGATATCGATGGTGACGGTGAACGAGACAACGACGAGCCCGGGCTCGCGAACGTGCCGGTCCGGGTCGATGGGTGGACGTTGGAGACTGACAGCACGGGCCGCTTCTCGACGTGGGAGCTGTTCCCGTTCGAGACCTCGTTCATCACGGTAGATACGACCGGTCTAGACAATCCGTTTTATGTGGTGCCCAACCGGATCCTCGACGTCACCCCAACGCCGAACAGCTTCGTGTCGGTGGAGATCCCGGTGGTTGTCGGCGCCGAGGTAAGCGGGGGTGTGCTGTACCGGGACAGGCCTCTGGTCGGTGTGCGGGTCGAATTGCGCGAACTCGAGACGGGGCAGGTCATCACGCTGACCACGTTCACCGACGGCGGGTTCTACGTTATGGGCGTGCCGCCCGGTAACTGGGTCGCATCCATTCCGCGAAGCGTGTTGCAGGGGATCGGCGCCCGCTCGGCGCCGGTGCGATTCACGGTGCCGGTCGGCCGTGAAGAGAAGATAGTCGAAGCACTCGTGCTCACTGTCGAGAACGGCAACGGGCGGTAGGCTAGCGCACGTTCCCGCTCCGTCCTTCCTGATGTAGCCCACACCTGACTCACTTCCGCGCGGCGTTCGATTGGCCCGCGCGTGCACGAAATTCGTCCCGTCTCTCCGTCAGCTCGCCGTACCGTAGGACATGCTCGCGCGCGTGCGCTCGGCCGCTGTGCTGGGGATCGACGCCTATCTGGTGGATGTCGAGACGGACATCAGCCAAGGACTCCCGTCATTCTCGACGGTGGGGTTGCCGCAGGGTGCGGTCAAAGAGGGTAGAGAGCGGGTCTTTGCAGCACTCTCCAACTCAGGCTATGACTTTCCCCTCAAGCGCATCACGGTGAACCTCGCTCCGGCTGACGTGCGGAAGAATGGATCCGCGTTCGATCTGCCAATAGCGTTGGGAATTCTCGCTGCGACCGAACAGCTCAATGGCGGGAAGGCGGGAGGGCGAGAGGGCGGGAAGCTCCAGGATTACGTCGTCGTAGGGGAGCTGGGGCTCGAAGGAGACCTGCGGCCGGTGCGGGGAACCCTTTCGGTTGCGCTCGCCGCGCAACGGGCCGGGTTGCGTGGCGTCATCGTGCCGCGGGCCAATACCGCCGAGGCGGGCGTGGTGCAAGGCATCGAGACGCTCGGTGCCGACCGGTTGGCGGAGGTGGTTGCGTTCCTTACCGGTGCCGGGTCGCTGGCGCCTACCTCCGTGGATCTGTTCTCTCTGTTCGGTGCACATCCCACGGACGCAGTCGACTTCTCGGAAGTGCGCGGTCAGGAGCACGCCAAGCGGGCGCTCGAGGTAGCGGCGGCGGGTGCGCACAACGTCCTCATGATCGGCCCGCCCGGCTCGGGGAAGACGATGCTCGCGCGGCGTCTCAGGACAATCCTTCCCAAGATGACGCTCGAAGAAGCCCTCGAAACCACCAAGATCCACTCCGTCGCCGGGATCCTGCCGGTCGGCTCATCGCTCGTCACGCGCCGTCCGTTCCGCGCGCCACACCACACCATCAGCGACGCTGGGTTGATTGGGGGCGGATCGTATCCGCGCCCCGGCGAGGTGAGTCTGGCGCACGGGGGCGTGCTGTTCCTAGACGAGTTACCCGAGTTTCGCAAGAACGTGCTCGAGGTGCTGCGCCAGCCGCTGGAAGATGGATCGGTGACGATCGCGCGCGCATCCACTACCCTGTGCTATCCTGCGCGCTTCATGTTGGCAGCCGCCATGAATCCCTGCCCGTGCGGCTACTATGGCGATCTCGCGCGCTCGTGCACGTGCGGTTCGCTCGGTGTGGAGCGGTATCTGGCCCGGATCTCCGGCCCGCTGTTGGATCGCATCGATATCCACCTCGAGGTTCCCGCCGTCCCGCACCGCGAGCTGTCGACCGAGCTGCATGGAGTGTCCAGTGAGGTCATTCGTGAACGCGTGAATCGCGCGCGGGCGCAACAGCTCGAGCGGTTTGCGGGGCATGGGGAGGTGTTTGCCAACGCGCATATGGCGCCACGGGACCTGCGGCGATTTTGCGTTGTGTCGGCGCAGGCCGATGCTCTGTTGAAGACGGCGATTTCGCGATTGAACCTCTCGGCGCGGGCCTATCACCGCGTGCTGAAGATCGCGCGGACGGTTGCGGACCTGGATGGATCTGCCGGGATCGAGCCGGCCCATGTGAGCGAGGCAGTGCAGTACCGCAGCCTGGATCGGAGGTGACGGGGCACTGTGCCCAGTACGCGCTGACCCGGCCCGTCGACGGACGACCGATTTGCGACACGATAGGGACGATTTGCGACACGTCAGTGCGATTACGACGCGACGGTGTGATTTGCGACGTCCCCGGCGTGCGGTTGATTCCACTACCCTCCAAGTTGATCAACTGTTGATCGGTCGGTCCCCTCGCTTACCGGTCGTCGACCCGCCAGGCGTTACGCTCCCACCAAGCCGGGCTCAAGCCACCCCGGATTCCCATGCCGGTGTCAGAGGGTGTCTCTAGAACGCTCCTAGACCCGTAGACTGCCACGATCTCGGCTCGGGGTGGTGACGGGGCCCAGAATACGGGCGCAGAAGACGAATTCCGCCCAAATGTCCCAAAAACGCCTATCGATGTCCCAAAAACGCAGTTGCGCAGCCAGCCAAGTCGGCTCATCCTTAGATATCATGCACTCCGGATTCGTGCCAGGAGGCTGGCATGCCAGAGCGGGTAGGCAACATTGAGCTGTACATGGGACCCCAGCAGGTCGGGGGTCCCGACGACCTCCGCCAGGCCGTCGTGGACGTTATCGACGGGGCCAGGCGCCGGCTCGACATCTTCGTCCAGGAACTAGATTCGCGGGAGATCGCGGAGGCCATCATCCGCGCGCGGCAGCGGCGAAGTGGCCAGTGATGAATGCAATGCCTCCATGTCCCGCCCGAGTCGCGCTAATCGCGCTCCTCTCAGCCACGGCCTGCGCTAGCCAGGGACAAGTGCTGGAACCGACTGTTGAACTCCAGCCGGGTATCCTTGAGTTCTACGACCAGCCGGTGCAGATCACAACGCCGGATACCGTAGCAGTCGGCGCGCCCGCAACGATTGAAGTCAAGACCTACGGGGGCGGCTGTGTCAGCAAGGGCGAGACGCGAGTTACAGTGGAGGGACTGCTTGCGGTCGTAGAGCCTTTAGACTCAGTTATCACGCCTTCCCCCGAAGCGGCGTGCACGGACGAGTTGCGTTTCTTTAGCCACATTGTGACCGTCGAGTTTACGGAGCGTGGGACCGCAACGTTGCGAGTCCGCGGGCGCCGAATGCCAGCGGGCGAACTCCTAGAAGCCGATCGTATAATCGTTGTTCAGTAGTGCGGAGCGAACTGCCGTTTCGCACGGGCCCTGAGCGGTAGCGCGAGCGCTCGCCTGCAGCGTGCCGGTAGAGAGGGTCTCGTACCGGCTGGCGCGGCTTCGGCGCCTCCTAATCCGGCTCACACAGGAACTTCTTTGACGTCGGAGGGAGGACAGCATGCGACTACCTCAGAGACTCTGGGCCATAGTCTCCATCGCGACCATAGCCGGCTGTCAGGGGGACGCCCCGACGGCCGGTACCAACCCAGATCTGACGTTGCTGCCCGTTGTACGGGTTGATGCGCAGCAACACAGAAATTTCGATGATAGGCTTGCCATGCTCGCCGAGGAGCTTCCGGGATTCGGCGGGCTGTTCTTCGATTCGACCGGACAGCTAATCATTCGCCTCAAGGACCAAAGTCTCCTTGATTCGTTCAAGCCAAGGATTACCCAGTTTCTCACCCGAGACGCTGGGGGGAACGCCGCCTTCGTAGCTGAACGTATGGAACAGGTTGCTGCGGCGCGTGCACAAGAAGCTCAGTACGACTTCCGGCAACTTCATACGTGGTATCAGCAAGTTGTGGCTATCGCTGGGGGGGCTGAAGGGGTAACCATGGGCGACATCGACGAGGTTCGTAACCGCGTCGTCGTTGGCGTGGCGAATTCCAGCCGCATTGCGTCGATGGAGGAGGCCGTTGCACGGCTCGGCATTCCCAGTGGCGTCGTCATCGTGGAGCAATTCGACCCCGTCGAGATTCACCAGTCCCAACAGTCCTTGAGAGATCGCACACGGCCGGTCATCGCAGCGGTGGAGATCAGCTCTGGCCTGGGAATATGCACTCTTGGTTACAACGTTGCGCACTGGTTTAACGAGGAGTATCAGGAGGAGTATTTCGTAACGAACTCGCACTGTACTACGGTTTTCGGCCAGGTCACAGGCATGTCGATGGGTCAAGCGGTGTCGACCGACATCATTGGAACCGAAAGCGTCGATCCGCCACTGTTTACGAACTCCTCAGATCCTCGATGCCCTGCGGGCCGGCAATGCCGCTATTCTGATGCAGCCCTGTTTCTGTATAACGAAGCCTCGTTCAGCCACGGCATAGTCGCGTGGCCCGATGTCGGTAGCATCGATTACTCGAACATCCGGGTGATCACAGGGGGCGGAGATCCCATCGTGGGGATGACGGTTCATAAGGTTGGCCGGACGACAGGACACACCACCGGCGTAGTCAGCGAAACCTGCATCGACGTACCTCAGTTTTCCGGAGGTTTCGACACTGGACGAACGATGCTTTGCCAGGTTCGAGGAAACTATAACTCAGCGGGGGGCGACAGCGGCTCGCCCGTCGTGGACATCTTCCCCGACGGCACGCTTGTTAACCGAGGGATACATTGGGGCAGTGGTGGGATCTTCAGCATGGGCAATGAATGGCTTCGTGAACTGCGCGAACCCCTCGGTGTAGGGCATGGTCTCTGCACGACGGCGTCATGCTTACCACCACCTCCGCCGCCTCCGCCATCAATGACCGCTACTATCTCCGGACCGACCACAGTGCGACCAGGTGCGGTGTGTACTTGGTTGGCGAATGTTCAAGGGGGTTCTCCGCCATATGGATATGCGTGGTGGCGAGACGGGCAGCTTGTCTCCACGTCGAGCGAGTACGTAGGAGCTGCTGCTCCGATGTCTTTCTACCTACAATTGAATGTTTACGAGCAGCAGGGAACCCTGTCCGACACTGACGCGATGACAGTTGTGACGTCTTCCAAGGCGAATCCCTGTCTGGAGTGACCAACTGGGGGGATGCGTCGAGAAAAGCGTTCGTGGTCAGGCGCACCGGATTCGTCCCGTCGGCGTTCATCACGTAGATCTCCATGTTGCCGTCGCGGCTCGTTTCAAACTCGATCGCGGTTCCGTCCGGCGACCACGCGATTGAACCTCTCGGCGCGGGCCTATCACCGCGTGCTGAAGATCGCGCGGACGGTCGCTGACTTAGACGGCTCTGCCGGGATCGAGCCGGCCCATGTGAGCGAGGCAGTGCAGTACCGCAGCCTGGATCGGAGGTGATCTGAGCTGCCCAGCCTCCTAGTGAACCCACCCCGCCCATCCTCTGAACCCCGGGCTGACGCCCGGGGTCTGGTCGAGGTTGGTCAGATTGAGTGATCATCGAGCTTACCTGCTGTATGTCCACATTACTTGGCACACCTGGAAGCGAATCGAATGTGTGCGGGCGAGTGTCGTGGGGGATATCGAGCAGGCGATTGAAACTGCCGCCCGACGGTCTGGCGTGCGGGTGTTACGGTGGGCGGCGCTTTCGGACCACGTCCATATACTCGCGAGCTTCCGGCCAAGCACACGATTGTCTGATTTCATCCGCCTGGCGAAGTGCGGTTCCTCCAAGAATGCTGGCAACCGGGTTCTTGGTGTGGTGAGGTGGGCCCGAGGGTACTTCGTCCGCTCTGTGAGCAGTTCGGAGCTGAGAGCGGTGACTCGGTACATAGCACGCCAGCACCTGAACCACCCCGACCGCATCCCGCGCTAGGGATTAATCCGCTCCCCCGACCCCGGGCGTCAGCCCGGGGTTCAGGGGTTGGGGGGGAGGTGCCTCCCAACTCGGTGTCAGCCCTGGTGGGATGCAGGAACTACTCCCGACCCCGGGCGTCAGCCCGGGGTTCAGGGGCTGTGGGGGGTGCCCCCCCAACTCGGTGTCAGCCCTGGTGCCGGATGCAGGAACTACTCCCGACCCCGGGCGTCAGCCCGGGGTTCAGGGGCTGGGTTGGGTGAGACACCTCACCTCCAGCACACCGGGACCCAAACCGCTGGACCAGACCCCGGGCGCCAGCCCGGGGTTTAGGGGGGGGAATCCCCATCTCGGGTCCCCCTGTGCCGGGGGAGTGTTGGAGCGGAAAAAAAAGGGCAGCGGCTTTCGCCGCTGCCCCGGGCGCGTCACACCCTCAAAAAAGCCGGTTCGGGAGAGTGCGGAAAACGAACCGCCT
>JAZDCY010000092.1:0-3162 GCA_036679645.1 Gemmatimonadota bacterium
CCGCGGCTCCACCGTGGCGTCCTTGGCGAGCCACTGGTTCAGCGCCGCGGGCTCGATGAGCGCCCGGAATACCTTCTCGCGCGGTGCATCGATCGTTGTCGACAGGCGGATCTCGGGACTGGGATCGGCAAAGTCCGGCCGCATCAGCAGACCTTGTCCCGTGGTGTGCACCATCAGGTTGCCGAGGGTGAAGCGCCACCAGTCGTCGACCAGTTCCCTGGGGCGCGGTTGGTCGATGGCGCCGTCCAGCACGTGACGCACCGCGACCTTCGTGGCAGGACCTTGCTCTGTGTCCTTGGGCTCGAGCGTAATAGTCACCTGCGTGGGCACGCCGAATAACGGCCAGTCGAAAGCGAGGCGCGCATCGTGTTCGATGTCGGTGACGGTTCCCGTTGCATCCGCTTGTTCAGGCGTACCGACCGTATGCCGCCCCCAGAACCGGAACGCGCCACCGGGTTTCGGATCCACCCGCGCATGCTCGGCGAACCACTGCTCGAGCTCAGCCTGTGTCGTGAGTGCGGTGAAGATGCGACCGGGACTTGCCGGGATCGGAAACGAAGACTCGTGTGTCCAGCCGTCCTTCATGGAGTCTCCTCGACGTAGCGTTTGAGTTGGTGCATGCGGGCCGCCCAGAATACGCGGTAGTTGTCGAGCCACTTGTCGACTTCACGCAGGCCTTCGGGGTCCAGCCGATAGACCCGCGACCGGGCGTCCTTCCGCTGGATCACGAGCCGGGCCTGGCGGAGCACCCGGAGATGTCTGGAGACGGCCGGCCGGCTCACCGGGAACCGTGCGGCGACTTCGCCGGCGGAGCGCTCAGTGGAGCGGAGGAGATCGAGGATCTCCCGGCGCGTGGGATCGGCGAGGGCGTGGAACACCAGTTCCGAGTTGTATGTAACCATTATGTTACATACTAGCCATGAGGTCCCGCTCTACGCAAGCGATGCCCCGCCGCAGCCTCGTAGTGCCCAAGTTGAGTTCGCGAATGAAATCGGCTACCTTCATACATGAACATGAAGAAGCCGTTCCAGCTATATCTCGACCAGCGCGATCACTCGCTGCTAGAGGGGCTCGCCCAGCGTCTCGGATTGTCGATGGCTGAGACGGTCCGGGAGGCCGTGCGCCGTTGGGTGGTTGAGGAAGCCGGGACAGACGATCCGGTCCTGGGCCTCATCGGCAGCATCGATGACGCCGAGTTGCCAACCGATCTCTCGACACGACATGACGACTACGCGGTGGAGGGGTATCCCGCCCGCCGGGTAGCCGAACCTCGGCGGGAGGACGGCGGCTGAGGGAACGGGTCCTGGTGGATACCGGCGCGTGGCTCGCCGTCTTTCACCGGCGCGACCAGTATCACGCACGCGCCGCCCATGCTCTGCGCCAACTCCGTGTCGCACGTACGCGTCTCATCGTGACGGACCTGATTCTGGCTGAGGTTCATCGGCACCTGCTGTACGCCATGGGGTCCGTTGGCGCGGCGGTACATGTCGAAACGCTCCTGGCGGACGCGCTGATCGACCAAGTCTTCGCCGACAGAGGGTTACAATCGGCGGCGTTCTCGGATTGGATTCACCGGTTTCGCGATCAGGCGTTCACGCTCACCGATGCGGTGAGCTTTGCGACCATGCGTGCACGCGACGTGAACGTGGCCTTCACGTTCGACCGCCACTTCGTGATAGCGGGGTTTCGCACCCTACCGTCGTGAGCCCGACGATCGCCACTGCCTCGTCACGTTGGGGTCTCGAGGGACGCCCCGGCTTCAGCGGATGTATTCGCCGCGCGTCCGGCGTAGAAATACAGACCCAAGAGGAGTGCGCTCACCGCACTCACACCCACCTTGAGCGTCGGGGGCGCGGCACTCGCGGACAGGAACCCCTCGATGATACCCGCCAGGAGTAGCAGCGACGCTGCGGCCCCGACGAGACGGATCGCTTCCCGACCGTGCACCACCAACGCGTCGCGGCGTGTCAGATCGCCGGGCGCGAGAATCGCCGTCCCGACGAGAAGCCCCGCGGCTCCCGCAATGAAGATGGCCGTAAGCTCGAGTACGGCGTGAGCCGCCACGAAGGTCAGCAGCCATCCCAGGATCCCGTAATTGGAGAACAGCCCGACAACCGCCCCAAAAAATAGGCCGTTGAATGCGAGGACGAGTACCGTCCCAACCCCCGCCGTGATGCCGAGCGCGAAGGCAGCGAACGCGACCTGCACGTTGTTCGCGATGATACTCGACGCCACCGTCGGCAGATAGGGAGACGGCGCCTCGGCGTAGCCCCGGCCCGATGCCATGGCGTACTCCCCAGATTCGGCACGCGCGATCATCACCGGGGGAAGGATCTGCTCGGCAATCGCGGGTTGCTCGCGCAGCATGGCGTAGCCCGCAAGGCCCGGAAGGACGAAGATGGCGGCGGCGAGCAGCACGAGACGCCGGTGACGGTACGCTGCCCCTGGAAGATCGGCCAAGAGCAAGCGGCGCAGCGGCAACCGCCGCACGCCTCTTAGTCCATACACCGCGTTGTGACCCACGCCTGTCACGCGCTCGAGGTACATGATCGTTCGCGGATCGACCCCGTACGTCCTGGCACGCGCCAGATCGGCCGTGATCGCCCGGTAGCGCCGCGCGAACGCCGTAATCTCCTCACCCGGCAGTTTGGCAAGACCGTGCCGTTCGAGCTGCATTGCATCGACGCGGAACGTCTCCCATGTCGCTTGGCGCAACGCCACGAAGCGCTCCGCCGAACCCGACGCCTTGGCTCCCTCGCGGCCCCCGCCCCGTCTTGTCGCCGTGCGGGCGCGGCGCCTGGCCAACTCCGCCTGATACAGCTCGGTAAGAAACCTCTGGGGACGGCGTCCGTCCCACTCCGCACGCTGCGCCATACGCGCGGTGATCTGCGGTACCAGTCGTCGCCGTGTCGCCGCGTCGAGGTCGTCGAGCCGTGGAACGACGCGGTCCAGCAGCCGGAATTCGTCGTCGCTGAGAAGCGGGGGTTCGAGGACGATTGCGTCTTCGGTATCTAGCGAGCCAGCCGCCGCGAGCATCGATTCCGCGGGCCGGTCGTAGACGACGATGGTTCCCGCGACGAGATCTCCCAGCCGCCGGTGGTGGCGCTGAAAAAACAGAAACGGCAGGCCGACGAGATAGAGATTGAATGGCTGGGCGTCGGC
>JAZDCY010000093.1:0-12109 GCA_036679645.1 Gemmatimonadota bacterium
CCGGATGCGGTCGGAGCGCACGTCGCCGAGCATCTCACCGGCGACCATGCCCACGACGAGACCGCACGCGAAGCCGAACGCGGCGGTGATGCCGGCCCCGATAGGGCTCTCTTCTCGGTTGGTGCGAACGATCATGGGGTCCTCCCGTAGCATCCCTTACGCGCGGTGACTAATTTACCAAGATTGCGCAAACGCGCGACACAAATCAACGGACGAACCCCCCACATCGTTATTTGCCAATGAAGGATACCGTCAGCATCACGCTCCCAGACGGCTCGGTCCGCGAGGAGCCCACCGGGATTACGGCCGGCGCCATTGCCGCGTCCATCGGTCCGCGGCTGGCACGTGCCGCCGTCGCCGCGAAGGTCGATGGTGAGGTGTGGGACCTCGATCGTCCCATCGCGCGGGACGCGCCGGTCCAGATCCTCACCGAACGCGACGCGGACGCGCTCGCCGTGCTGCGGCATTCTGCCGCGCACATCCTGGCGACGGCGGTCCGCCAGCTCTTTCCGGACGCCAGCATCGGGTTCGGCCCATCGATCGAGGACGGGTTCTACTACGACTTCGACGTGGAGCGACCCTTCACGCCCGACGATCTCGTGCAGATTGAAGAGAAGATGCGCGAGGTGACGGCGGAGGACCACGCGTTTGTGCGGGAGGAGGTGAGTCGGGACGGCGCGCGCGAGCGGTTCCGTGATGATCCGCTCAAACTCGAGCGACTCGAGGAGCTGGACGACGACGAGATCATATCCGTCTATACGGACGGTCCCTTCGTCGATCTCTGCCGCGGGCCGCACGTACCGGGCACCGGCAGACTGAAACATTTCAAGCTGCTCCACGTGGCTGGTGCGTACTGGCGGGGCGATTCATCACGTCAGATGCTGCAGCGCATTTACGGAACGGCGTGGTTCTCCAAAGCCGATCTGGCCCAGTACGTCCAGCGCCTCGAGGAGGCCGAGAAGCGCGATCACAGAAAATTGGGTAAACGGCTCGACCTGTTCTCGGTGCAGGAGGAAGTCGGTCCGGGACTCATCCTGTGGCACCCGCGAGGCGCGACGATCCAGTTCGAGCTGCGCCGTTTCATCGAGGACGAGATTCTCCGGCGCGGGTACGAGCTGGTCTACACGCCGCACGTGACGCGCGAAGCCCTGTTCGTGCGGTCTGGGCACCTGCCGCTCTACGCGGACAATCAGTTCCCGCCCATGGCGGCCGGCGAGGGGGAGGCCGACGAGGTACGGTATCGGGCCAAGCCGATGAACTGTCCGCTGCACGCGCTGATCTACGCCGCGCATCAGCACTCCTATCGGGATCTGCCAATCCGCCTGGCGGAGGTGGCAAACGTCTACCGCAACGAGTTGTCGGGCACGCTGCACGGATTGCTCAGAGTGCGGGGGCTCACCATGGACGACGCCCACATCTTCTGTCGTGAAGACCAGATAGAGGACGAGATCTTCGACATACTCGATCTCACCGATCTGGTGCTCAAACGCACGTTCGGATTCGAGTACCGGCTCGATCTCGCCACGCGCCCCGAGAAGAAGATCGGCGACGATGCCATCTGGGACGTGTCGGAGCAGGCCCTGCGGCGAGCGCTCGAGCGACGCAAACTGACCTTCGGGCTCGATGAAGGCGGCGGAGCGTTCTACGGTCCCAAGATCGACATCAAGCTGAAGGACGCCATCGGTCGCGAGTGGCAGGGCACGACGATCCAGCTGGACTACAACCTGCCCGAGCGGTTCGAGCTCGAGTACACGGGCTCGGACAACAAGCCGCACCGGCCGGTGATGATTCATCGGGCCATCTTCGGCACGATGGAGCGATTCATCGGATGCCTCATCGAGCACTTCGCGGGCGCGTTCCCGGTCTGGCTCGCTCCCGAACAGGTGCGGTTCATCCCAATCACAGATGAGCAAGCCGCCGCGGCCGCTGTGTTGCGCAAGCAGTTCCGCGATGCCGGGATTCGTGCCGGACTGGACGATCGGAACGAGACGTTGAACTACCGGGTGCGGGACGGCGAGTTGATGAAGGTGCCCTACATGGCCGTGGTAGGGAAACGCGAGGTGGCCGATGGGACGGTCGCGGTTCGTGTGCGGGGCGCTGGCAAGAAGCAGGAGGTCATGCCCGTAGAGGCATTTCTAACCCGGCTGCGGGACGAGATCGCCGGGCGGGCGCTTAACCCCGCCGGTTGAGGGGGTTCCGACCCACCGTTAAACTTCCATGCGCCGGGAAACCCACCTCACGGCGAGTCGCACTTGTGCGACACCCCATCAAGCGATTGAGGTCGTTCAGTGACAGATAGGAGCCGTATTCCCGTTATCATCAGCGCCACGCGCACGCCCGTCGGCAAGTTCCTGGGGGGACTGAGCCCAATGAGCGCGCCGCAGTTGGGCGCCGTGGCAATTAGGGAAGCCGTGCGCCGTGCGGGCATTGACGGCGACGCGGTCCAGGAAGCGATCATGGGAAACGTAATTCAGGGCGGGACGGGGCAGGCGCCCGCCCGGCAGGCTGCCATACACGGCGGTCTGCCCGGTGCGGTGCCGGCGCTCACCGTCAACAAGGTGTGCGGCAGCGGTCTCAAGGCGGTGATGCTAGCCGCGCAGTCCGTCAAGGCGGGTGACGCTCAATGCGTAGTGGCCGGCGGCATGGAGTCCATGTCCAGCGCCCCACACTACCTGTACGGCATGCGTAACGGTGTGAAGTTCGGCAATCAAGAACTGGTCGACGGTCTTCTGCACGACGGCTTGTGGTGCTCGTTTGGCAACTGCCACATGGGGAGCCACGCCGAGTACACGGCCCAGAAAGGCTGTGTGAGTCGCGAGCAGCAGGACCAGTTTGCGCTGGAGAGCCATCAGAAAGCCGTTGCGGCCATCGAGGGCGGTCGGTTTCGGGACGAGATCGTCGCCGTCGAGGTGCCGGGACGGAAAGGCGCCACCACGGTGGACACCGACGAGGCGCCGCGTAAGGAAACCTCGCTCGAAGCGCTGGCGAAGCTCAAGCCGGCATTCGAGAAGGACGGCACCGTCACGGCTGGGAACGCGCCGGGGCTGAACGACGGAGCGAGCGCCGTCGTCGTCACGTCGGCGGCCTTTGCCGAGACGCATGGGCTCCCGGTGATGGCCCGCATAACCGGATACGCCACCGGTGGTGGCGAGCCGCGCGACCTGTTTTTTGCACCCATCGTGGCGGTCAAGAACTTGATGGCACAGACCGGATCGCAGATAAGCGACTACGAGTTGATCGAGGCCAACGAAGCGTTTGCGGTGCAAGCCCTTGCCGATGGCAACGGTCTGGGTTGGGATTGGAGCCGAGTGAACGTCAATGGCGGTGCGGTGGCACTGGGCCACCCCATTGGTGCCAGTGGCGCGCGGATTCTCACGACGCTCCTCTACGCCATGCGAGACCGGGACACCCACACCGGTCTGGCCACCCTCTGTCTCGGTGGCGGCAATGCCGTCGCCCTCAGCGTGGAGCGCGTATGAAACCGATTATGCAGACCGTTGACCGCCCAGCGGCATCGCAAATCGCGGGTCGGCGAGCGGCCGCCGTAGTAGCCGGTGCGGTGCTCGTAGCCCTCGGAGCGCAGATCGCGGTGCCGCTTCCGGGCACGCCCGTTCCCATCACGATGCAGGTCCCGGCCGTATTGATCGTGGGTGGCCTGTTGGGGCCGGTCTTGGGCGCGAGCAGTCTGGTGCTCTACCTGGTGATGGGCGCGTCCGGACTGCCGGTCTATGCGGCCGGTGGTGTGCTTGGGGTCGCGCGCCTGTTCGGTCCGACGGGGGGGTACCTGTTGGCCATGCCCTTCGCCGCGGCGTTGATCGGGCGGACCGTTGGTGACGGCCGGCACCTCATGCGTCTCGTCGCCGGGCTGGTGGTCGGTACACTCGCCGTCCACGCGGGCGGGGTAGCGCAGCTGGCAGCCTTGGGTGGCGATATGACGGTGGCACTCAAGGCCGGCTCCTTGCCGTTCCTGGCCGGCGACCTGGTCAAGCTGGTTCTTGCCGGTCTCGTGATTCACCGGATTGCGCTGACGACTCGACGCGCGCTCCACTGAGCGCGCGCGCGTCGTTTCAGGAACGCGCTCGCGACCTGCTGCGCGCGGTGCTCGTCCTGGCCGTGTTCTTCGTCGCCTTCGCGGCGGTGGCCACCGTCCTGGGGCGTCTCCAGACGGCGGCGCTGCCGGCCGGAAGTGGGTGGAGCGGGCTGGGGCGCGGGATCCTCGCGCTGAGTGTCCCGGGACTGCTTGCCGCGATCGCCATCTATGTAGTGCTCGTGCGCCGGCCCGGATGGACGGGGGCAAGATTGGGGTGGCCTGCGCCGCCGGTCGCCGCGCCGGCTTTCGGGGTCGGTGTGCTGTGGGGTGGGGCCATGGCCGGCGGTGCGTTGCTGCTGGGTATCGCGGGCGGTGCGCGAATCGTCATGCAAGAGGCCCCCGGCGAGTCATATCTCGCGACGGCAGTGCCGATAGTCGCGGGACTCGCGGTGGCGGCGCTGCTGGAAGAGCTGCTGTTTCGTGGCTTCCCGCTGGTGCGGCTCGCGCAGGCGGCAGGTCGGGTGGGAGCGAGCATTACGCTGGCAGCGGTCTTCGCGCTCGCGCATGTTGGGAACCCCGACACCTCGCCAGTCGGTATTGTGAACATCGGACTTGCGGCCCTGTTGCTGAGCGCGGTGTTCTTCTCGCCCGGTGGGCTGGCGGCGGCGTGGGGGCTGCACCTTGGCTGGAACAGTGGGCTGGTGCTGGTCGGCGACGCGCCGGTGAGCGGTTTGCGGTTTGCGTTGCCGGTGCTGGAGTATTTTCCGGGCCGGCACGGGTGGATCACCGGCGGTCGGTTCGGGCCCGAGGGCGGATTGGTGACGACGATCGTGATGACCGCGGCGCTGGCCTGGTGGGTGCGTCGCGTCAAGTCGGAGACGCGGGAGGCGGTGTGAAACAGGTGGCGGTGGTCGGTGCTGGAACGATGGGCAACGGGATTGCCCATGCGTTCGCGCAACACGGTGCCGCGGTTGCGCTCATCGACGTCGATCGGGACCAACTCGAGCGTGCACGCGCCACCATCGTTAAGAACATGGATCGGCAGATCAAGAAAGGCGTGCTCGACGAGGCGGAACGCGACGGCGCGCTGGCCCGCATCACGAGCGCGGTGGATCTCGACGCGGCGAGTGGTGCGGAGCTGATCGTCGAGGCGGCCAGCGAATCGCCCGAAGTAAAGTTCACGATCTTCGCGGAGCTGGATCGGTTGGCGGCGCCACAGGCTATCCTCGCCTCCAATACGTCGTCGATCTCGATCAGCGAGATCGCCGCCCGGACCGAGCGGCCTGAGAACGTGATCGGGATGCATTTCATGAATCCCGTCCCGATGATGGAACTGGTCGAGGTGATCCGCGGCCTGGCCACATCCGACGAGACAATGGACCGCGTCACGCGGGCGGCGAGAGATCTCGGGAAGACCCCGGTGGAGGTCAATGATTACCCGGGATTCGTCTCGAACCGGGTTCTCATGCCGATGATCAACGAAGCGGTATTCTGTGTGATGGAAGGGGTTGCGGAGCCGGAGGCCGTTGACACGGTCATGAAGCTCGGGATGAACCACCCGATGGGCCCGCTGGCCCTCGCCGATCTCGTCGGGCTCGATGTCTGCCTCGCAATTCTCGAGGTGTTGCATCGCGGGCTCGGAGACGACAAGTATCGTCCCTGTCCCCTGCTGCGGAAGATGGTGGCCGCGGGCCGACTCGGCCGGAAGAGTGGCCGGGGATTCTACGACTACAGCAAGTGAGTGACGTGTGACTCATGTACATACGACGGCGACGAGCGAGCATGCGGTGGTCGACCAGCCGCCCATCAATGTCTTTGACAAGCTCGCCGTATATAACCACGAGCAGGTCAGCTACTGGTACGACCCGGTTGCCGGGTATCGCGGGATTATCGCGATCCACAACACCGCCCTCGGTCCAGCGCTGGGTGGAACGCGGTTCTGGGACTACGGGTCGGATGACGAGGCGACGCGTGATGTCCTCAGGCTAGCGCGTGGCATGACGTACAAGGCGGCCGTCGCCGGGTTGAACCTCGGCGGTGGCAAGAGCGTGATCATCGGGGACAACAGCACCACCGAACGCGAGGGACTCTTTCGCGCGCACGGGCGCCACGTCAACTCCATTGCGGGCCGCTACATTACGGCAGAGGATGTCGGTACCAGCCCCAGCGACATGGAGTGGGTGCGGCAGGAGACCGAACATGTCGTCGGTCTCGCCGACGGTTCGGGCGATCCGTCACCAGTGACGGCGTTCGGCGTGTTCAGGGGGATGCAGGCGTGCGCCAAGTTCCTCTACGGTAACGATGATCTCTCGGGGAAGACGGTGACCGTCCAGGGCGTCGGGCATGTCGGCTATCACGTCTGCAAGCATCTGCACGAGGCGGGCGCCCCGTTGATCGTGACCGATATTGACGACGATAAGGTCGCTCGCGTAGTACGCGAGTTTGGCGCCACGGCCGTTGCGAGCGACGAGATCTACCGGCAAGAAGCCAACATCTTTGCGCCGTGCGCGCTGGGTGCCGTCGTCAACGACAAGACGCTCGAGGTGCTCCAGGTCGAGATCGTGGCTGGTGCGGCCAACAACCAGTTACATCGCGAGCGCCACGGCGACGCGTTGGAGTCGCGCGGGATC
This sequence comes from Gemmatimonadota bacterium, assembly GCA_036679645.1. Taxonomy (GTDB): domain Bacteria; phylum Gemmatimonadota; class Gemmatimonadetes; order Gemmatimonadales; family GWC2-71-9; genus JADFNB01. Next base: position 6,661 of record JAZDCY010000093.1, read on the forward strand.
ATCTACGGGCCGGACTATGTTATCAATGGTGGTGGCCTGATCAACGTGAACGCCGAGATCGAGGGATGGTCTCTCGAGCGCGCACACCAGAAGGCCAGCGAGATCTACCAGACGATCCTCCGGGTCTTGGAGATCGCCCGCGATCAGGGGATTCCCTCCTATCTAGCGGCGGACCGTCTTGCCGAGCAGCGCGTGGCAGAGGCAGAGCAAACCAAGGGACTTCCGCACCGGATCTAACGACGTGGACCAACACTTCAGTTCTCTACAGGATGTCGATCCTACCATTCATGGCCTGATTCAGCGCGAGGTCATCCGTCAGGAAGAGGGACTCGAGTTGATTGCGAGCGAGAATTTCACGTCGCTCGCGGTGCTCGAGGCGGTGGGCTCGGTGCTGACCAACAAGTACGCCGAGGGCTACCCTGGGAAGCGGTACTACGGTGGTTGCGAGGTGGTAGACGAGGTGGAGCAGCTCGCGATCGACCGGGCGAAGCAGTTGTTTGTCGCCGAGCATGCCAACGTGCAACCGCACAGCGGTGCGCAGGCGAACTTTGCGGCCTATCTCGCGGTGCTACAGCCGGGCGACCGCATGATGGGCATGCGGTTGACAGATGGGGGACACCTCACCCACGGGGCCTCGGTCAACGTGAGTGGCCAGCTCTTCGATGTGGCGCAGTACGGAGTGGACGAGCGGACCGGCCTGCTCAGTATGGATGAGGTGCGTGAGAAAGCGTTGGCGTTCCGGCCCAAACTCATCGTGGCGGGGGCCAGTGCATACCCGCGGGTCCTTGATTGGGAAGCGTTCGGTTCCATCGCGCGCGAGATCGATGCGCTCCTGCTGGTCGACATGGCTCATTACTCCGGTCTCATTGCGGGCGGCGTGTATCCCTCGCCGGTTCCCCACGCCGACATCGTGACCAGCACGACCCACAAGACGCTGCGTGGACCACGGGGCGGGTTCATCCTGTGCAAGGAACCGCTCGCGAAACCAATCAACAAGCTCGTCTTCCCGGGCTCGCAGGGCGGGCCGCTCGAGCATGTGATTGCCGGGAAAGCCGTAGCGTTCGCCCAGGCGGCGAAGCCCGAGTTCAAGGCGTACGCGGCGCAGGTGGTCCGCAACGCGCGAGCACTCGGGAGCGCGCTCGAAGCGGCCGGCTTTACGCTGGTCTCGGGCGGGACGGACAGTCACCTGTTGCTCGTCGACCTCCGCTCCAAGCAGCTCACCGGCAAGGAGGCCCAGGCGACGCTCGATCGAGTCGGGATTCACATCAACAAGAACACCGTGCCGGGAGACCCACAGTCCCCCTTCGTCACCAGTGGCATCCGGATCGGCACCGCCGCGCTCACGACACGCGGTATGGCTGAAGCCGAGATGCAGCAAATCGGTGAACTCATCGATCGGGCGCTCCGGACGCGCGACGATGAGGCGGCGCTCGATCGGCTGCATGGCGAGGTCCGGGAGCTGGCTGCGGGCTTCCCGTTGGCCGCCGTATCGGCCGTCGCGGACTAGGCCTCTTGCCCCCCGCCGGTTTGTGTCTCAGAATTGAGCAGATATCCATGAGGAACCACCGGACTGGGGATCGCAGGCGAGGAGTGGCGACGTAGATGTTCGACCTACAGGTTGCCGAAGAGATTCTGGACCGGATTCGCGAGCGGAATGAGCGGTATCATCCGCACGCGTATCTGTTCATTCTCGGTGCGCTGGAATACTGCCAGGTGCACCGTGCGGTCAGGGGCCACCTTGCCGGTAGGGAACTGGCGTGGGGGTGCCGGGACTACGCGCGCGCGCAGTTCGGCTTGACCGCGCCAACGGTGCTGCGGCATTGGGGGGTCGAGTCGACCGAAGACCTCGGGCGTATTGTGTACACCCTCATCGACGCCGGTTTGCTGATCAGCCAGCCCGAGGACCGGCTCGAGGATTTTGACGGTGTGTTCGAGTTCGACGAGGCCTTCGAGCTCGAGTATCCCTGGTTGGGGGTGAACCGCTCCGACGGTGGGACGTAGACGCCCACGGGGAAGCGACTGGAAGGGGGGGGCGTATGGAAGGGAGAGATTGGCCTGCCTGCCGCAAGTGCGGGGATGGGTTGCTCGTGCCGCTCTCTGACTACGGAAGGGACGGCGCGGCCATCCACTACAAGGCGTGGGTCTGCACGGAACCCGAGTGCGGGTTCAACCTGCGGATCGACAACGGCGAGATCTCGCTCGGACGGGCGATCGGCCAGAGTTTCAAGTAGCCCATAGCGGTTCCGCGGCTGCACGCTCGCGGCCTGCCAGCCAGATGACTGTTCCACTCGTTCCGGTGCTCACGGCGGCCGAGGCAGCCGCGTGGGACGCGTGCGCGCGCGAACAGGCTGCGATCCCGAGTCGTGTGCTCATGGAAGCGGCCGGCCGTGCCGCAGCGCAGGTGATGGCGCGCGAGTTTCGTGACGCGTTGGGCGGCGGCGTGCTGGTCGCCGCAGGGGCCGGCAACAACGGCGGTGATGGGTGGGTCGTCGCCCGTGCGCTACGGGCGGTGGGCGTGCCGGTGGTTGCCGCCGAGGTTGCGAAAGCTCGCTCCCCGGATTGTGAAGCCAATAGGGCGCTCGCGCTCGCCTGTGGGGTCACGCTGCTCGACGAGGAAAAGGTGTGGCCGGGTGTGGGAGTGGTCGTCGATGCGCTGCTCGGCACCGGGGCGGGTGGCGCGCCACGCAATGGAATCGCGGCCCTCGCGCAGCGCGTCGCCGGACACGGTACCCCGATCGTGGCAATCGACGGGCCCACCGGACTCGATCTCACGACGGGCGACGCGCACGGTCCCGTGCACGCCGATCTCACCGTCACATTCGGCGGCCTGCGACGTGGCCACCTCCTGCAACGCGATTGGGTCGGGCGGGTCGTCGCGGTCGATATCGGGTTCCCGCCGGCAGACCCGGCTTGGCCCCACCTCGTCACCGATGCGTGGGCACGCACCCTCCTTCCGCCGTTTCAACCGACCATGCATAAGGGCGAGCGCGGACGTGTGCTCGTGATCGGTGGGGCCCGCGGCATGGCGGGCGCCGCAATGCACGTGGCCCGCGCGGCGTTTGCGTGTGGCGCGGGACTGGTGAAGCTGGCGCTGCATGAGGAGTCGGTCGCCGCGGCCCAGACCAATTTCCCCGACGCGCTTACTCTTAGCACGGCGCTGGGGCCGGACGTCGAGCCCGAACTCGCGGACGCTATCGCGTGGGCCGACGCCGTCGTGCTCGGTCCCGGTCTCGGGCGCGGCAACGATCGCATGGCGTTCGCGACGGGCGTGATGGGTCTGGCGGGCGTCCCGGTCGTGATCGATGCCGATGCGCTGCACGTGCCCGACCTGGCCGGTGTCGGCACCGCTTCCCGCGTGCTCACTCCGCACCTTGGGGAGTTCACGTCCCAGTTCCCCGATCTCGCGCACGAGGAGCGCTTCGCCGCCCCCGCCGCCGCCATCTCCCGCTGTCCGCCGGATACGGCGCTGTTGCTGAAGGGAGCACCGACGGTCATTGCGGACACCGCGGGTACGCGGGTGGTAGCGGCCGGTAACCCTGCGCTCGCCACCGGTGGGAGCGGTGACCTGCTCGCCGGCTGCATCGCGACATTCCTTGCCCGTGGGGTAGCACCGGGGGACGCGGCGGCGCTGGGCGCCCAGGCGCTGGGCCGGGCAGCCGAGCAGGCTTCGGCCTATCAGACGGTCCGGGCGACCCGGCCCGAGGACGTCGCTGACGGGTTCGCGGATCTCTGGCGCGAGTGGGCGCAACCAGCAATCCCCGAGCCGCCAGTTCTTGTCACCCTCGATCCCCCTGCATTGGAGTAGAGCTGCCGCGGATCTTCACTTTGAGCGCGGATAGATCACTCACCCGCTGGCTTCTTGTCGCCGGGATCTTCCTTCTCCCAAGCCAAACGGCGATGGGGCAGGGGACCCGGCAATGGCGACCCGAGGAGCGGGTCGTCATCTCCGACTTCAGCGTCGTGCGAGCGGTCGCCGCCGGCAACACCAAGGTGTTCGTCGCTAGCCTCAACGGGCTCGGGATCTATGACTGGCGGATGCGCCGGTGGGAAGCGCCCGTCGGGTTCGCCGACGGCTTCCCGCACGAGCGCGTGAACGCCGCACTGGCCGATCCGACCGATGAATCGGTCTGGCTCGGCACGGACGCCGGATTGGTGCAGTACCGACCCATCTTCCGGCAATTCGAATCGACCATCATTGCAGGGGGCGTGCGCGCGCTCGTCTACGACCGTGACGACCCGTTTCGTGGCATCTATGTCCGCACCGTCCGGGGATGGGAGTTCCTCGCGCGCGGGTCGTTCATTCCGGCACCGGATCGCGCCCCGCCGCCCGCGGGTCGACGGGTGGGCTCGCTATCGGTCGATGCCCTTTTTGCGCGCCAGCCCATTGCCGATGCGATGCGCGCCGCGACGTTGATCGATGACCGTCTCCGGTCGTTCCGCTACACCGGTGCCGCGGCGGTGCCGATTGCGGAGGAGTACTACATCGGGACGGACGGACTCGGTGTCATTCGCCTCGAAGGACTGGCCGGGCGGTTCGAGCCGCTCACCTTTGGGTTGCTCGCGCCCGGCGCGGGTGCCGTGGTCGCGGTCCCGGGGGGCGTGTGGGTCGGCACCGATCATCGCAGCCGCCGCTCCGGTCTCACGTTCGTCGGTGACGACCTGCAGCGATACACCTTTCGGGAGGGTCCACGCGCCACCGGTCTCGGCATCACCGGTGTGCGCGCACTGATCGCACGACAGAGTGAGATCTGGGCCGCGACGGACCGCGGCGTGGTGCGTTTTGGGCGCGATGGCGAGACGCGCGTGCTGTCGCGCGGCGACGGACTGCCGGATGAGGAGGTTTTTGCCCTGGCGCAGGGACCGTCCGGCGTGTGGGTCGGTACGGCCTTCGGGCTCGCGTTCGTGACGGATGACGGGGAAGTGCGCTCGTTTGGAGAGGGCGTGCCCATTCCGGTGTTGGCACTCGCGGCGGCGCGGGACACCGTGTGGGTCGGCACCACCGAGGGACTCGGCATGGCGACGCCGGATGGTGATCTCGTCGTGCCACCCGACGTCGCCGCCGTGCCCGATCTCAGGATTGCCATCGTGGGCGTGACCAGGGTGGCCGATACACTGGTCGTCGCGAGCATCGAGCGCCTGCTGTGGCGTGCGCCCGGGGGTGAGTGGCAGATCGAACGACTCATTGCCGGTGAGATGGGGGCAATCTACGCACTCGCGGCCGATTCGGGTGGTGTGTGGGTTGGGGGTGAGCGAGGGATCGGGTTCTTCCGCTTCGCAACACGGGACTACCGCTTTTACTACGCACCCGGTGACGTACCGGGCCCGGTGCACGATCTCGCGGTCAGCGGACCGTACCTCTGGGTGGCTACAGAGGCCGGCGTCGCGCGGTTTGCGCGCCACGCGCTCATCCCATGAATGCGCACGAGAAGTTCACGCCGCTCGGGCCGGG
>JAZDCY010000094.1:0-12487 GCA_036679645.1 Gemmatimonadota bacterium
CGGCGCGCAGTTCCGCGATGGTCATTGCCGTGCCCCAGAGGTCGGCGGCACCGCCGAACACGTAGCGGAGGATCTCGCCCTTGCCGGAGTCGGCCACAGACTTGGCAGCGCCGAGCGCCACGTCGGAGCCGTCGTACAACTGGCAGCGGATGTTGGCCCCGAGGCCCGCGAAGGACGCCCAGATATGCGCGGTGAAACCCACGAGCGTTGCGGGGCCTGGCGGAGCCAGTAGCACCCTGTCCGTTTCGATGAGCTTCATTGTGAGCGCGCCGGAACCGGCGTTCTGTGACGACGCGACGGTGCCGTCCTCTGCGCCCTCTGCGTTTGCGAGTGAGTCGGTCCACGAGCTACCGGCCTCGATCTCCTTGATGGTGAAACCGTATCGGCCCTCGACGTCGGCGTAGCCTGGCAGGATGTCAATGTCCATTTCCGGCGCGGCGGGGCCGCCCGACGTGCCGATGAGGGCGACCCGAGCGCCGGGGTCGGCGACGGTCGAGGGAATGATGCGGCGGCGCTCCTGCAAAAACTCTTGTACCACCTGGCCGACGCCGTCCATTACAACCACTCGCGCTGCACGATTACCGGCGAGGTGTAGATCTCGACCTTGGCGTACCCGACAATGATGCGCGTCGCGGCCGGTGTGTCTACGTACGTGCCTCGCATGACGAGCGCCACGTCGAGCGTATCGCGCCGCGCGATGCGCAGGGCGGCCGGGAGGAACCGGCGGGCGCTGAACGTCCGCGACGGGACCGCGTCGGTGAAGTTCCCGGCCGGGAATGATTCGGCGATCATGTAGTTGCGTGCCGTGTCGGGCGTGACCTGTCCGGCGGCCTGGTCGTTCTCGATCGCGGGGAGATCGACACGTCGGCTGTTCCATTGGCCCGCCCGCAGGCCGAGGTTGCGCTCGATGACGATGGCGGCGCTGATGCCGTTGGTGTCGCCCCATGCCGTTATGGTGCCCGCCGATGGAGTTGCGGCCCCCGTCGGGTCCGTCGGTCTCAAGTCGATGTCTGCGCCGTGAAACAGGAAGTCCCCCGCGTTCTTCGCGTCGATGGACTTCAAGAGCCACCATGCGCTTTCGCCGCTGGCGATGGCGTCCCCAGCGAGCACGGTCAACTCGTGGAACCATGCGCGGTACGGCCGCAACGGCGACATGATGTCGGTGAGCGGTGGGCGGGCTGGCTTGCGCGGACCTGACGCCCCCGGCGCGGCCTGGCTGCCAATGCTGACTGTGATGCCAGCCCTCGCGAGGCGCGGATTGGGGTGCGGTTGGCTGAGGGTGGTCACGGGCTACAGGTTCTTGTTGATGCGCTTGCCCATGAGTGCGAGGCGGGCGGTTGGCGCGATGTTGTCCGAATCGTTGTAGAGAGTGCAGCGTATCTGCGCACCCGGCGCGGCGACGAACTGATGCAGCGGGAAGATCTGGCCGCCGGGGATCGAACACAGCGCGGCGGCGGGGACGGGATCACTCTGCCAGCGTTGGCCGCCCGCTTCCAGTTCCATTCGGAAGTGAGAGAGCGAGAGCCCGGTGTTGAGCGTGCCGCTGGCGTTGGTGTTCTCAATCCAACCCGGACCAGCGCCCAGCGTCGAACCCTCCTCGTCGGCCACGTGCGCTGGTAACAGGAACATATTGGACACGACGAAAATGGTTTCGCTGTCAACGGTGACGGTGGCGTCGTCGCTGGTCAGCGTCCCGACGGCCGTATCCCACTCGATCATGTAGATGTAGCTGTAGTTGTTCGGCGCGTGGATCTGGCCGAGGTTGTCGATGCCCAAGTGTTGCAGAACGTCGGCGACGCTGTTCAGTTCCATGTGGTGGCTCCTGTTGTGAAAATGTCCCGCACACCGTTGGGTGTGCGGGCATGGAGGAGAGAGAGATCAGAGGTTGGCGGGCGAGACGAGGATGCCCTCGATCTGGCAGACGAGTATGACGGGAGCCGCCACGGCTATGGCCACGTCGTTGGTGACGCGCACCCGCAGCGTCTTGCCGGGCAGCGCCGCAATCGGGTAGCGCAGTCCGTACTTGTTTGCGAGTGCCGGGATGCCGTTGGTGTACGCGATGGACTGGTGGTATACGGCGGCGATCTCGCTCGTGCATGAGGTCATCGCTGCGCCGATGCCGAGCGGGTAGTTTTCCATGCCTTGCCCGTCGATGAACGTCCGCGAGCCGATGGTCCCGACCACTCGGCCGAGCTGCATCATGCCGCGTACGTCTTCCGCCTGCAAGATGGGGAGAACGCTAGCCAGACCGAGATCCGCACCCGCCTCTGCGGTGTAGTCGGTGCTGTGGCCGTGTATGACGTTGAACCCGAAGTGAGTCACCCAGAGCGCGTGCTCCTCGGGGAGTCCCGACGCGCCCGGCCAGTTGGTGATGTACTCCGACTCCGACGCGCTGAAAAACGTGCGCGACGTGAAGCCGCCGACGGCTACGTCGGTGCTGTGAAAGTACGTCGCGGGGCGCACGTTGTACTGCTGAAGATCCAAGGGCGTCACGCGCCCGGTGAGAACGCGGTCAAAGACGGCCGCTGTTTCGCTGTTGAGTCCGGGCCACTTGGTTGCCATGGTACTGTCCTTTCAGGGTCGGCCCGCTTTGTTCGGCCGCGTGGATTCGTTCTGCCGGTTCGGTTTCGCGCTGGGGCTACGGGTCCAGCGCTCGGGGGTTCGTGCGTCTCCGTCAATTCAGGCGGCCCGTTCTCGGGCCGATCGGTCGTCCTCACGTGCTGAGAGCGTCTGCGAGCGCTTCGAGTTCATCGACGGCCATTGCGTCCTCGCGGGCGTCGGTGATCTGCAACGGGTCGTTTGGGTCGTCTGACTCGCCGAGTGCGCCGCCCTCGATGCCCTTGAGTCCTGGCACCTTCGCGAGCATGCCGCCCGCCACGTCGAGCGCCGGGCTCATTAGCCCGCCGATCACGATGGCCCTGGTGTCGGCTGCGTTCAGCCCCGCGAATTTGCGCAGGACCATGCCGAGTGCGATGGCCGCGCCCGCCTTGGCGAAGATGCGAGACGTGCCCTTCTTGAACTGCGGTGGGATGGGTGCCTTGTCCACGATCAACTGGACGCCGATGAATCCGGCCGTGCCGAACGCGACTTGTTTCGGCGCACCGGCGGGAATGAATGTGAACGCGCGGGCCTTCCGGGGTGTCCGCCGCTTCTTGCTCGTTTTCCTTCTGGCCACGGTTTTTCTCCTTGTCGGTTTCCGGGTGGTCCGGCGTTTGGCGGTCGTGCGCTTCTTGGTCGTGCGCTTCCTGGTGCTCTTGCGGGTCGTCTTCTTGCGAAGGTTCCGGCGGCGCGTGGCGCGTCCCTTGGCGAGTACTGCCAGTTGCTTACGTGAGAGTTTGCGTTTGCGCTTGGCCATGTTCATCGCCTCCCGAGGATGCGCCGGGGCGTGCGGGTAAAGAACCAGAGGGCGGCGAGCCCGAGCAATACGCCGGTGCCTCCGAGTGCGAATCCAAACGATGCCGGTGTGATGCTGCGGATGGCCGTGACCATCGCCCCCTCGCTGGCGTTGTTCCAGTCGATGCGCGAGGTTGGCGGGTTGCGCTTCCACGGGTTGACGTTCTCGCCGCGGCGCTTCCGCTCTGCCTGCACGGCCACGAGCGCGTCCTGGCTCGCGTCGTCGGCCTGGTTCGAGCGGAGTTCGAGCACTGGCAGCAAGCGGCGCATCTCGCCCAGGTCGATCGCGACGGACAGCGCCCAGGACTCAATCGACGGTACGCCGCGATGCGCCCGGCCCCGGTAGGGGTTGCGGGCGATGTCGGCGCGGGCTTCGTCAATGAGCACGCGAGCGAGCGCGGCGAAACCCTCCAAGGTGCCGACGGACTCGCCGAACACGGCGAGCGGCGGGATGGACTTGCCGCCGAGTTTCCCGACCATGCTCTGGTGGAGTTTGCGCATGCCGACGGTGCGGGCCTGGTACGCCATGAGCGCGTCAACTTGTAGAGCTGCTCTGCGTTGGTCTCGCGCGAGCACAAAGCCGACGCGGCCGAGTTCCCCGAGGTTGGTGTCTGCGTGTTCCAGGTACATGGTCAGCTTCCCAGTAGCAACAGTGCTGCCGCGCCGCCCGCAACCATGAGCGTCACGGGGTTCGTGCCCAGCGTCTTGGCGATCGACGTGATGTCCGCAACCGGCCTGCCCGTTATTTGTGATGCACGGGCCACCTGCGCCTGGATGGCCTTCACCCGCGCCCTGGCCTGCGCTTCGGCCGCCTGTTTGGCCTTCTTCTGTTTGAGCGCCGCCCTCTTGACGATGGCCCTCTGTTCCGGGTCGAGTTGCGCCCCGACGGCGAGTACGGCTCCGCCCGCCGCCGGTCCCCCGTAGATCGTCGCGGCGGTCGCGCCTGCGATGATCGCCGTTTTGGTGAGCGTGTTCTTGTTGCGCTTCACAAACTTCGAGAAGACCGAGCCCATCTGTCCCATACCCTGGTCCGACTGCGCAAAGCTGTCGATGTCGAGCCAGTCGATGAGCTGTGTGCTGTGTGCTTGTGCGGTGGTCATGGCTCATATTCAACGACGCTTTTTGACGATCAGGGCCACGGCGACTGCCGCGACAACTGCGGTGGCTACGGTCCCGACGAGTGCGGGCCTGGCGGACGACTGTGCTGAGGGCGCTGTAGCGCCCGGAATGACGATGATTTGCGGGGCGGCGGCGGCGGCGGATGCCGGGGCTCCGGACCTGGTTGCAAACGCCGACGCGAATTGCCCGGCGGTCTTGGTGAGCGTGGCGAGGTTGCGCTGCAGGAAGTTGCCGAACAGAGTCCCGGTACCGCCGGGGTTGTCGGTGATGGATGACGTCTGCAACGAGAGCGGGAGGATGGCCGCCCCGAGTGCGCCGTCGGTTCCCATGCTGTCAATGTCGAGCCAGTCTAAATCGAGCATCGCTTTACTCCGGGCAAACGCTACCGAGACAACTGTCCCCGCCCTCGAGGGCTGGGACGTTCGTCCCTACGCGCCAAACTCTCCGCGCTTCGGTGGCTTCTTCGACGCCACGACGGGCCACGGGCCGGGCGACTTGCCGGTGTCGCGCGAGTATTTCCCGCGCAGGTCGTTGTACGCTTTTGAGTAGACCAGGCGTTGCTTCCACGCCCAAGTGGTGGTGGCCGTCTTCCAGAGGTACAGCGCCTTGAATCGGCTCGCGCTACCGGCGGCGGCTTTCACGACCTTCAACACCTTCGCGGGAGCGAACGCCATGCCGCCGCCCGTCGGTCCGCCCAATGGTCCTGGCATGGTGCCCGTTGGCATGAGTCCGGTGCCGATGCTCATAGCTTTTCTCCTGCGGCTTCGAGCCTGGTGATGCGCTCGCCGTGGTTCTTCACGGTCTTCGTGGTCTCGTGCTGTGTCTCGTCCAGGTGCGTCAACGTGGCCTCTAGTCTTCCCATTGCGCGGGCCGTCTTGCCTGATGCGAGAAGCGTCCCGAGCGCTGAAGCGAGCGAGGCGAGGGCGACCGCCACGGCGGCTATTGCCACTGTGGCAGTCACGCCCTCGTCACCGGATGCGGTGGCGCGGTGTGTCTCGCGCCGTTTATCTTTATGACCTTGTCTTTCCTGCGTGAGTCGGCGAACGAACCCGCGCCGAGTATCATCCCGGCCGTTCCCAACAGCGGTAACAGTGTCGGCATCGCGGTGCCCGCCACGGCCGACAGCGCGTCAAACGCCATGCGCCTGGTTTCCTGCTCGCGCTCGAACGTCTCCCACGAGGCGCGTGCCGTCAGTTCCAGGGTGGCTACGGCCGTCGCTCGCTCCTCCGCTCGTTCGTCGGAGTCGCCCAGAGCGTTGGCAATGTCACGCTCGGCCTGGGCGGTGATCTGGGCGACGGTGCGCGCGGTGGCCCGTTCGTCCGCTCGCGCGTCGGCGTCGGCCTGGACGCGGGCTGATTCCAGTTCCGCGCTGAACTGCTCGGGGCTGACCGCCTCGCCTGTGACGGCGCTGGTCAGCGTGCCCGCGCAGCCAGTCGGCGAGAACGCCACCCACGCGAGCATCAACGCGCCCGCGATGCTGATCGCGGTGTATCGGTTGTGGTCGATGGTCTTGAGGGCGCTGTGCGCGAGGTCCATGCCTCAGCGAACGCCCGCGGCGCGGTGCTGTCAACGCTTCGTTTTGCGATTGCCGCGCGTGCGCCGCTTGAAAGCCTGGAAGTCGGACCAGTCGGCCGACTCTGCCCATTGCATGAATGAGATCTCTAGCACCGCGCCGATGCGCATGAGCGTATCCGCCGATGGCATGGCCCCGCCTTCGATGCGCCGTATCGTCTCCCGGTGGAGTCCCGCCTGTCCCGCCACGTCGGCGATTGACAACTTGCGGTGGAGGCGTGCTTTCCTGACACGCTTGCCGATGGGCATGCGCCGGGTCACGGCTTCCGCCTCCGTGCCGCGTCGCGTCTCGCGATGCTCCGGTCCACCCACAGCCACTTAGGAATCAGGCAGATGTTCACGACGATTGCGCACGCGCCCCACATGATGCGGCTGGCTCGCTCGCGCGGGCCTACACGTTTATCAGCCATACTTTGCGCCTTCCGTGGCGTGCCTCGTTGCCGACGCGCCGCATCTCCTGCGGGTCGAACGCGAGCGCCTTGCCGGACCCGGTGACGACTCCCGCGTAGACGTGCGAGAACGCGAAACCGCCCGGCTCGGCGATGGTGATGAACACGGGAGTGAACCCAGCGCCGAGCAACAGCGCGGCGGCGAGCGGTGCCGACTCGTCACAGTCAACGCACGCGCGTGCGCCGCCGGTCGTAGAGGCGGCGATCTCTTGTAGAATCAGGTCCGGGTGCTTGATCCGCTCGACGCCCTTGGGGTCCTTGCAAAAGTCTACGTTGCGCTGCATCCACTTGAACAAAGCCACGAGCCGCGCGGGGCGGGAGTCCGTCCCCGCCACGATCCGCGCGGCTGTGGCCCGTGTGTTCCCTCGCTCATTGGCATCTTGCACGAGCGAGCGCATGGACGCGATCGTATCGGCGACGCCCCGGTCCCCTTTGGCGAGCGGTATCCGCAGCGCTTGCTCAGTGTCCGGGTGATGGATTTCGAGAACGTCGCCGAGTGCCATGGCCTACTCCTGAGCCATTTGTGCGTCTGCGTCGCCGGTGTCTTCGGCTTCGTCGATGAGTCTCTGCGCTTCCGCCTCTGCGTCGGCCGCCACATTGTCCCTGACCTGGCCCGTCACTGCGGCGACGCCCTTCGCGTTGCGCTCCATGTCCGCCGCGTGCTCCTCTGCGTCGTCGGCGAGCGCGTCCGATGCGTCCGCCCGGTTACGCGCCACGACCGCCTCGTTGTGCGCGTTGTCCGCCGCCTCTTGTGCGCCCTCGCGCGAGACTGCGAGTATGTCGTGCGGGTCTTCGTCGGTCACTCCATCAAGCGGGATCACTGGCCCGGTGACGATCGCGTGCGCGAGGCTCGCCACTGTCTCCTCTTTGGAACCGGTCGGCGCGTCGATGACGAGGTGCAGCGCCTCCGTCGCGGCCCCGTCTAGGCCGTGCGTTCGCACGATCCTCTTTGCTACTGACTCGGCCGCCGCTTGTATCTCTGGCGGTGGCGCTGTCGCGCCCGGCGCGTCCTCGCCGCCGATGAGCGCGTCCGCCAAGAGTGACGCTGTGGTTCCCAGGATTGCGTCGGCCGTGTCCCCGGTTTCCGCGAGCACTTCCTGCGCCGTCGCTACGTCGCGTTCGTCGATCGTGCCCGCCGCCTGCATGTTGCGCAGGTGATCCAGCGCCGCGGCGCATGGTGCCAGATCCTCGAACGGCTCCAGCGCCACGATTGCCAGTTCCAACTCGGCCTCCGGCTGGCTCGCGCCGTCTTGAAAGAGCGCACCGCCCTCGGGCGTCGGCAGCAATTCCATCCCGAACGCCCGCGCCACGGCCGCCAGATCCGCCGGGACTGGCACGAGCGCCGCGCCGCCCACTGTTACCAGCGTCTTGTTGGTCTGCCCCTTGACGCGCTCCAGTGCGCTCACCTTGTCCGCGTCGATGATGATGTCGTCTCCGAATTGCACTGGCTTCTGCATGTGTGGTCCTTTGCCCGTTCGGGCGGTTATTTGTCGGGCGTGAGGTGTGGGTACACGGTAAACGTTTTGTCTTTGCCGTCGTCGTCGCGGTCGCATTTCCTGGCCCACCTGACTACAGCGCCGAGTTCTAGGACTGTGATGTGGTTCAGGACGACAGCGCCGCCCTGGAACATGACGAGCGCCGCGCCGTGCACGAATCCGCCCGCCCCGCCGAGCGCGTTGGGCGGCGCTGGCGGGTTGGTGATGGCCTTGATACAGTTCGGGTCCACGTAGAGTTCTTGGCCCTTGACGCTTATGAACAGGAGCCCCAACTCATACTCTGCCTTGAAACTGCTACGCTCCATGTGCGGCCTCCGTCCCCATCTCGTTCCCTACTTCGTTGACGTCCACAGTGTGCTGTCCGCCGTCCGATGTTACGCCCGACGTTGGGTGCGTCGCCCCGTACCACTTCGCCATGTCGTCGATGTACGCAACGCCTGCGGCCATGAGTTGCTTGTCTCGCCTCGATAGCCTGATTAGGTCGGGCCTCCCGGCGCGGTTGTTCAGCCACGGCCGTACGCGCGTCGCGATCGACTGCAATCCCTGGATCCTGAGTTCACTGATCTGCGGCCGTCGGTTTTCCATGCTCATGCGCCGTCCTCCTGCACCTCGACGCGGCGCAGTTCCGTCGCCCGTTCGTCCATGACGCCGTACCACTCCGCCAGACCGCCGATGTAGGTGAGCGCCTCCTGCATATTCCGGCGCTGGCGGTTGCTCATGTGTATGTCGAACGACATTCGGCTACTGCCGAAGCGTCGGCTATCCAGCGCCTGCGCCATTATCGTGCGAATCGCTAGGAGTCCGCTCAGCTTCCGTCCGTCGAGGGCCGGTATGTCGGGCATTATCAGCGCCCATTCCCTCTGCTCCGCTGTGACCGTCGCCGTCGTCCTCTTCTTCTTCTTCTTCATGTCCGGTCTCCGGTGATGTGGTGAATGTGCGCATTTCGGCCTCGATCTCCGCCACCCAGTCTGCGTACGGCCCGAGTGCGGGCGCTGCGCCGACCAGCAGCGCCGCCACGTCGCCGACTTCGCCATCCGCTAGCGACTTGACCAGCGCCTCGGCCGTCCGTGCGACCGCGCCGCCCTGGTGTCTTGCGTGCTCGAGCCTGTCGAATAGGACCGATGCGTACGCGCTCGCCTCGGCACCCGGCGACTGCGCACCGCGCAGTAGGTCCTCGACAATTGCCCGCAGCAATGTGCGCGCTTCCTCGGCCTCCTTGCGCTCCTGGTCGATCTGCGGCGCGGCCGTGGTGGGCGCTGGGTCTGCTGTCGCCGCGCCCAGCGCTTCGCGGTTGGCTTTCAGTTCCGCCACGACAGAGGGCAAAGTGCTCTGGATGAGATCGGCGAGCAACGAACCGCCCTCGCCTCCGGGCGCTACGTCCGACGCGAGGTCGCGCATGGTCCTGATCGCCTCGGACAGTTCGCCCATCCCCGACCGCTTGTCCATCATCGCAATCAGGTCGAGCGTGCTGGGTCGGTTGTCCATGACCATCTTGAGGATCCCGGTGGCGGCGGTGATGCACGTTGGGAGAATCGCCACAAACTGGTTTTGCGCCGCCGGTTCGCGTCGGGTGCGCAGTGCTTCCAAGATCTCCGCGTGTTGCTCGCGCATCTCTTGTAGTTCGGCGGCCGACACGACCGCGCCCGTACGTGCAGGGCCTCGCGCCGGTGTGCGTGGCGAGTCCAGCGGTTTGGCGACGGTGAATCGCAGAGTCTTGTTGACGCCGCCGCCGCCGCCGGTCACGATCAAGCGCCGAACATAGTCGCCCGCATCGACGCCCTCTGCGTACTCGCCTTCGTCCCACTGGCGCATGTCCACGTTGCCGAGCGTCTGCTCTGCCCCGTTTACGATGCGGCGCACGCGGTAGAAAGCTGAGTACGGGCCTGGGCTTGCGCGGCGGAACCGGCGGACCAGGTCGATGGTCTCGTGTGTGCTGTGATCTTCCGGTACCTGGAACCCTTCGGCGAGCGCGTCCTCTGGCAAACGCTGCTCCTCGGGCGTCGTGTCGGCGTCGTCCAGGTCGGGGGTGGCTGCTTCTGCGCTGTTGTCGTCCGTTGCTGTCATTCGTGCTTGCTCCCTGCGTGAGTTTTGGCGCTGGTTTCGGTGGCGTCGAGCACCGCTACGACCGCATTTCGGAAAATCGGGCCGATCGCAATCTGCCGCGCCGTGCGTTCGCCGGATTTCAGTTTGCGGATGGCGTTGTCCGCCGAGCGCCGGGCGAACCCGTCGAGCGTGCCCGTTACTTCGTCGAGCGCGGCGAGGATCTGCGCCTCGTTGAACCGATCGAACGTCTGCTCTAGGGTGACGCGCTCGGCCTCGACGCGCTGTGCTTCCTGTGTTGCGTGCGCCGCGTCGGCCTCCGCCTGGCGTTGCCGTTGCTCGCGCGCTTCGTCGCCGCGTTGCTTGAGGTCGGCGCGCCGTGTTTCGTCCGCCTGAACCTCCGCGCAAAACTCCGGGTCATCCACGAGTTTCCCGACGAATCCGCGCACGTTTTTCGGCTTGCGCTCGTCCGCTCGCTTCAGCGCAGCCATGACGACGGCCGCGCCGACGTGGTTGCGCGTCGCCTCTGCCCTCTGTTCCGAAAACCCTAACAGAATCAACGCGGCGGCGGCGGCTTTGGCATCGGCCTCGCTATCGCGGGCGCACGCGTGCGTACGTGCGTGCGTGCGTTGGCCGCCGCCGTATTCTGTATTCCCTGGTTTTGAGGGGAAAGTGCGCAAAGGCTTGCGCCTTTGCTTCGCGCCCAGATCGGTCAGTTTTGACCGATTACCGGGTTCCAGATCGGTCACAATTGACCGATCTAGGTCGTCTAATTCGGTCAGTTCTGACCGATCTAGCTCCGCCAGTTCTGCAATCTGTTGCGCAGGCATCCCCCGTTTTGCCACTGGGATAAAAAAAACATGCTCGGGTTGTATTAGGTATCCCTGCCCTTTTTTTCCCATTCGGTCGGATTTCACCAATCCGACGGTTTCGAGCCGCGCGATGGAGCGCTGCACGCTCGACGTGCTCACACCGAGCGACCGCGCGATAGCGCTGTGCTTGGCGGTTAGGTGTCGGTGCTCGCTGGCTGTCCACATAGCTAAAAACACTCGTAAATCGCGCCCATCGACGGCCTGGGAGAGGGCGTTTAGGAGTTCTCGCATCCGGTGCGTCCTCCGTTTCGGGTCGGTCAATCGTACTTGCGTCGGCCGCCCGATCGTATGGCCATAAAAACAACGGTGCGTATTCTAGGAATACGAGCCGTTCCTCGATGATTCTGGACCCGCTCAGGGCCGCTCAGAGCCCGTCTGCGGTGTTCGGTGTGCTCCGGCGGACTCTGAGGGGTGTTTTGGGGCCGCGCCCGGTAGGAGCGGACCCCCTCAGCGGGCGGGCTTGTCCGGCATCGCGTGCGCCGCCACTGTTCGGAAGTCTTTGAGCGCGCGCGTGGCCTTGGCGGTGGACTTGTAGCTCCACCAGCCCTCGTAGCCGTCGCGCTTCACGTAGCCCTTGCGCATCATGCGCGTCAGCGTTTTGCTCGTCGATCCGACTGCCATCGGAGCGCCCCATCGGCTGAGTGTGCTGCGCAAGTTCTCTGGGTGCAGGCTTCCCGCGCCTGTGAGGGCTGAGATGATGAGTGCTTCTCTGATGTTGAGCAGTGGGGGGACTTCGCGCATGACCAGGCTCCTGGGACAAGTGTCTTTCCGTCGATCGCTGACGAGACAATTGTATCCCGGGTCTGGCTCACAAGACAAGTGTCCCGGTGATGATCTCGACGAGACACCCGTCCAGGTCGAGATCTCGGCCGGAGCGCTCGAGGTGACATATGTCCGCCGCCGCCGGCGTGAGCGGGACAAGTGTCGTCCTGGCCGGCGGCGCTCAGATTGGCAGATCGTCGGCCGGGAACAGTAACAGGTTGTCGGTCGGGTCGAGCCTCGCGATCTCGTCAACCTGCAACTCGTTGGCGCGGGCGTCGCTGGTGATGCACAGCGCCACGAGCACGTCCTGGCGATCGTACTCCGTCCCGCCGCGCCTGCGTCCCTGCGCGTCCTGGTCGGGCGAGATCGCCCAACTGCGAAAGTGGCGAGTGAGCGTGTCGAACAGTCGGCCGGTGTGTGACTCGCCGATGTACAGAACCTCGCGCGTGCGGGCGTCGATGATTGCGTACGCGCCGCTGGCATGTTTGTGGCGCAGGTCGTCGAGTCGAGCGACGTACTGCCCGTCGCCGTGCGCTGGAGCGAACGCCGTGCGTAGGCCCAGGGCTTTAGGCATTGAATGTGTAGTGCGCAAAGAGTCGTATTGCGTCGATGTTGACGGTCGTCTCGCTGAGGTCTGTGACCTGGTACCACGCCGCCAGCTTGACGCCGTCGGCGCGCAGTTCCGCGATGGTCATTGCCGTGCCCCAGAGGTCGGCGGCACCGCCGAACACGTAGCGGAGGATCTCGCCCTTGCCGGAGTCGGCCACAGACTTGGCAGCGCCGA
>JAZDCY010000095.1:0-5189 GCA_036679645.1 Gemmatimonadota bacterium
AAACGCCACATACTTCGTCGTTCGCTTCATGAGAGCCGCTCCTTGCTGTGGTCCCTGGGTCTTGGTCGACTCCACGATAGCAGCAAGGGGCGTGCTTTCAATATGCGTTAGACGGCAGCCTGGTGTCACACGCAATATGGGATTCTTATTCCCCCTTGCCGCACCGCTACTCGCGATAGCGGCCGTGCTGGTTGGCATCGCCTTCGGAGGTGGGGGCCTGCCGCGCGCTCGGGTTGTCGCATTGCCTTACTTGGCCCCTGCACTGATGTTCACGTGGGCTCTGGTAACGCAAGGGCGGTCCGCAGGTATGGCCAGCGGGATCGGCGATTGGCGGCAGGGTGTTTTTGCGGGCGTCGGTGTGCTCGGGTTGGTCTCTGCCGTCTGGATCTTCATTCGCAACGGCACCGCTAGCTGGCGTTGGCTGCTGATGGTGAATTCGTTGCCGTTGATTCTTCTCACAGCGCTCGTGTGGGTCTGGGGATCATTCTGGATGTGGGCCGGTCCCTGAGGCAGGCGCTTGGGCTGCCGTCTAACTGGAGTTGATGGGCACTGACGGTCGGTATTGAAGTCGTTGGCTTGTGTGCCGGGGGAGAGTTGTGCACGTTCTGCAAGAGTTGATTATGCGTTGGGCAGGTACGGGCAGTGCGCCCGCCAGTGAGTTGCCTGCAGCTCAAGCGCAGAGCCGTTAGGCGGCAGCTCGGGAGTGTGGTGCTATGATGGTCTCCAAGGAAGCACGTCTCGGTCTGAAATGTCTAGTTCTGGCTCTGACCCTGGGCAGTACGCCGTACAGCGTCGTGGGAGCGCAGTCGCGATCGACCTGCACTTGGGACACGTGCGCACTCCGCGTTCATAGTGCGTTTCTGGGCGGCCGTCTCGTGCGTGGCGTTGAGGATGAGAAGGTGGCCGGTGTGGGATGGTTCGCCCCAACCCTTGCGCTGTTCGAGGAACGCTCGGATACGGCCGCCACGTACTATCGGTCTTTTCGCTCGAAGCAGAACTCTGGCATGGCGCTTTCCCTGATCGCGCTGGGCGCTATCACGGCAGGAGTCATTGCTGCGGGAGCTGGTGAAGAGGGGCTCGGAGTCGGCTTGACGTTGGGGGGCCTAGCGTTCGGGGCGCTCGGGGGAATACGGATGTCGTCCGGGCAAAACGATCTGCACCGTGCGGTGTGGTGGTATAATCGCACGCTGCCGCGAGGTCAGTGACAGCTGCCGCCTAACATCAAGCGCTTGCAGTTGTCGGGCGCGTTCGTTCGTTAGGGAGGTCGTTGGCTTGTGCGCCGGGTGAGGATAGTGCACGTTCGGCAGGTGTTGATTATTCGCAGGGTTGGTCCCGACGGTGCGCCAGCCGGCGGGTCGCCCGCAACTGAAGCGCAATGCGTTAGCTGGCCCTCCAACCTGCGGTGAAGTTCGATGAAATCAAACAGTCCGGCTCTACTCACGGTGGCATTGATCGGGCTTGCGACTGGCTGTTCACAGCCTCGCGATATTGCTTTTGCTGCGAGGTCGGCTAGCTCCCCGGACTCAAGGACCCTCGAGATCTTCACCATGCGCCCCGACGGGACGGGGGTCCGCCAACTCACGACCGGTGCACCAGGCGAGCATAGCAACTTTCCGGTGTGGTCCCCCGACGGACGGCAGATCGCTTACCTCAAGCAACGGGCGATCCATGTGATGGACAAGGACGGGGAGTACGATCGGATCGTTGTCCAGCTCGACAGCGTCAGAGCCGGCAATCCGCAATGGTCCCCGGATGGCCAGAGCATCCTCTTCACAGCCATCGATGATTCGATACGCGGTGTGAGCGGATTCTACATCGTACGGCTGGACGACGGGACGCTCGGTCGGGTGCCGCTCGAGCCGGGGAGATTCGGAGGCGGGGCCTGGCATCCGGATGGCCTTTCGTTCTATACGGTGCGCCGCCCTCAAGAGGGGCCCACGACCATCATTCGCGTGACCGCAGCGACCGGGGAAGCTGAGTCCATCTTGACGTCCGATTCCCTCTACTTCGAGGGACCTAAGATTTCACCCGACGGGTCAACACTCCTCGTCCAAGGGGCCACCTTTGACCCGACGGCGGTTCACCTGTACCTCATGGCACCGGACGGCACCGGTCTTAGGGCTCTGACCCCCGAGAGTGGGATGCAGAACAACCCCCGCTGGTCGCACGATGGAACACACGTGGTGATGCAATGCAAACCTGAAGACGCTGTTCCGTCGGGGATCGAGACCATGGAAGTATGTACGGTCGCTATCGACGGCACGAACTTCCGCCGCCTGACAAACAATGCGTATCGGGACCTCCACCCGGCTTGGTAGCCACAAGCGTTCCGGCGGCGCCGACCGGGGCCAGCTAACAAGCGATTGCTACAGACACGGGTTGCCTGGCCCGGAGCGCTCCGCGCTCGTCAGCGGGCTGGCCGTGCAGTAGAATCGCGAGACGTTAGGCGCCATGCGCGCGCTGCGAGACCGTGCTACTATTGAAGCATGGCCCTCACGTTTGAGTGGGATCCGAACAAGGCGCGGGCTAACTTGGCCAAGCATGGGATCGACTTCGCCGAAGCGGCCACCGTGTTCGCAGATCCACTTTCCTTGACGGCTCCCGACCCCGATCGCTCCGTGGGTGAGCAACGGTATGTGACGATCGGGGTATCATATAGGCAGCGGGTCGTGGTCGTTGCGCATATGGACACCGAGGCTCGCATTCGCATCATCTCAACCCGCCGCGCGACACGCGCGGAACGTCACCATTATGAGGAAACACCCTGATAAGGAAGCACCAGACGACATGCGCTCCGAGTACGACTTTTCGAAAGGTGTGCGTGGGAAATACGCGGGGCAGTACAGCGAGGGGAGCAACGTTGTCGTTCTGGATCCGGATGTCGCGGCAGCATTTCCGGACGCGAAGGCCGTCAACGACGCCCTTCGCAAGGTCGCCGGTCTCAAGTAGCGGATCTTCGGCGTCAAGGGGCATGGCGCCTAACAGGCGCTTGGAGTTGCTGGGCACTGACGGTTGGTAAGGGAGTCGTTGGCTTGTGCGCCGGGTGAGGATCGTGCACGTTCGGCAGAGAGTGATTATGCGCAAGGTAGGTACGAGAGCCTCGCCCGTGACCGGGTTGCCCACGACTCAAGCGCAGGGACGTTAGGCGCACAACGCGGCCTTTGTGTATACTTGGAGAAGAGTCCAGGAGCAGATCATGCCGGACAACAGTTCCGTTGTGCACAGTGACCCCCAAATCTTGGGCGGTACGCCAGTCTTCGTCGGCACGCGCGTTCCGGTCCAGTCGCTGTTCGATTATTTGGAGGCTGGTGAAACGCTCGACGAGTTCCTCCGCCAGTTCCCCTCAGTGAACCGGAACCAGGCCGTCGCGGCCCTTGAGCTGGCGCGGGACGCGCTGGTGACCGGTGCGGGTCCTACTTGACGAATCGCTCCCGCACGATCTCGCCGTCGAACTGACGGGCCATGAGGTGCAGACCGTAGCTGGCGCGGGATGGGCTGGGCTCGCAAACGGGGAGTTGCTGCGACGCGCTCGGGACCAGTTCGACGTCTTCGTCACGATGGATCAGAATCTCCAATATCAGCAGAACCTAAAAGCCATCGGGATGCCGGTCGTTCTCGTCCACGCCCGCTCCAATCGGATGGTGGATCTCCGATCACGAGTGCCAGCGATCTTGGAGGCGATCCCTGTTGCCGAGCCAGGCGAGGTGCACCGCGTCGGCGCCTAACAGGCGCTTGGAGCCGTCGGGCACTGTCTGCTGCCAACGAAGTCGTTGGGTTGTGTGCCGGGGGAGGATTGTGCACGTTCGGCAAGAGTTGATTATGCGCGGTGCAGGTACCGGTGGCTCGCCCGCCAGTGAGTTGCCTGCAGCTCAAGCGCAAGGACGTTAGGCCGCTGCGTCAGAAATGCGCACCCCTACACATTATGAGGATGAATGCCGGTTCTAAGAACTCATCGCGTTCCCTCCATGTCACGTCCTCGCATGCTCTTCCGACTTTTGGCCTTAATGGCGACTGCGCCTACCGCTTGTCTATTGTCGACGGACCCCACCCGGTCCCTTACGTTAGATGCCGTCGTTCAGCCCACTGTGGTCGTTCAGGGCGGGGAAGTCATCGTCACGGCCCGCGTCACAAACGCGAGTGGTGCCACGCGGATTATTCACGGCAGTAGCAGCTGCATTGTCGGATTTCAGATATACGACTCTGTCGAAGTACCACTCATTACGAGCCGGACTTGTACGGCCGACATTCGCAGGTTCGAGCTCGCTCCCGGCGATTCCCTGACGCGCGCCGGTAGCTGGTCAGCTGTCGGCGTACCGGCGGGAAGCTATACGGTGCGTCCCGAGCTAGATGCGCAGGAAGGCACCCGTCTTGGCCCTGCACTTCCCCTTCAGGTGCTGGTCGCTGACGGGCATTGACGGTGCTACGCGTCCGCAGCGGCCTAACAGGCGCTTGGAGCTGGCAGGCACTGACGGGCGGTAAAGAAGTCGTTGGCTTGTGCGCCGGGGGAGAGTTGTGCACGTTCGGCAGATGTTGATTATGCGCAGGGCAGGTACCGGCCGTGCACCCGCAACTGAAGCGCAAGGACGTTAGGCAGAGACGCGACGGTACACCGAATGTCTGGTATTCTGAGGCCCGTCCTCCTCGTGATTAGCGCTCTGGTGATCATTGGCTTGGTCGGGCGGCGCATGGCACGTGGCGACCGAAAAGTCGATGCCTACTACGCGGCGCTGAGGGTGGATCTCCGGAGTGTGGTGCGTGCCCAGGCCGGGTACTACGCTGCTCGACATCGCTATGCGCCAGTGCTGGACTCGCTTGCGGTAGCTCCGTTCGGCGGAGTCCACATGGGTCCCAGTGAGGGAGTTCAAATCACGATCACCCGCGCGGACGAGTATAGCTGGGAGGCTGTGGGTACACATACGCTTCTTGCTACTCGGTGTGTGTACGGCGACAGCGCCCCCCCGCGACCGATACCGAGCTTCAGCGCATTTCGTGATTATTGTACGTCGCCGCCCTGATCCGCATGGAGGGTGGTCGCGTCTTGCCTAACAGGCGCTTGGAGCTGGCAGGCACTGCCGGGAGTTATTATCGAAAGTTGTGGATTGGAGGAATGAGAAAGGCGGCGTATCCTTTCGTGTAGTCAGTTGAAACTCACACGAAATCCGGTTGTGACGACCGGAGAAAGGACACGC
>JAZDCY010000096.1:0-14406 GCA_036679645.1 Gemmatimonadota bacterium
TCGTGAGGGTGTCTGCATTGGCGACGCACGCACGGGGCATCCCTTCCTCACGGCCAAGCGGGACCTCCACAGGAATGCGGCGCCTCCGTGAGGTGATAGGTACGACCGTGACCAACTCGCGCACGGAATAGGCTTCGTCGCGCGAGACGAGCACCACCGGGCGGCGCCCCGCAGGTGATGGCAGATCGGCCCACCACACCTCACCACGTCTCATTGGAAATGCTCGCAGTGAGTCCCGCCATGGCGGTTACGAGTGCGGCTCGCACCTCAGCACGCGTCTCCGGGACCCGCCGATACCCCGCGACGTATTGGCGGCTCGCCTCCACATGGCGCTCGGCGGCCAGATAGGCCTCAAGCGCCCGCTCGAACACGGCGCTCCGGGTTTCTCCGGTCTGCTCCCGCTGGCGCTCGACCTCGTCGAGCAGGACCGCCGGAACACTAATGGCCACCTTGCGACGCTTGGACATGGAATACCTCTGTCATACCAAAGTATGACACCGGACCGCGAACGTCAACGCGCTACGCGTCACCTTGCCGTGTGGCCGTGCGGATGTCGCGTGATTCTCGATGCCCAGGCGGCCGTTGCTATTGCACCTGGATGACGCGAGAAGTGCTGTAGCTCATATTCGAGACGCGGTCGTGAATCCGTACCTGCAGCCGATACCGGCCTTCCGACCATTCCCCGGAGAGTGTGAGCCACTCAAGTGCGATTCCGCCGCGAGCCAGCCCACT
The DNA here is from genome assembly GCA_036679645.1 of Gemmatimonadota bacterium. GTDB lineage: Bacteria > Gemmatimonadota > Gemmatimonadetes > Gemmatimonadales > GWC2-71-9 > JADFNB01. The sequence continues at coordinate 733 of JAZDCY010000096.1, forward strand.
CTTGGAATAAACGAGCCGCGTGGTTGGGCGCTCGGAGCGGAAACCGCGGCCCACGGCGCGGAGAATCCGTCCGAGGAATGGTCGGTCCTGGGCATTCCACAACTCCACCTCGACATCGTAGCCAACCTGGCCATTGGTGTCGGCAGCTAGGCCATACACCTCCCAGTACAATGCAACGGGCTCCCCCGGCTCAATCGCCAATCCGTACACATAGTCGAACCGCAGGTCTCGCCGGCGATTGGCATTGTCGGGGCCCTCGACCGCGCGGGCGATCAAGAGGTCGCTCATGGTCAGAGAGTCCGCCGATACCACCGTCAAAGTGTCCCGGGACCGGGCCAGCACGCGGTCGGACCGGCTAAAGGCCTCCACCGCCAGGTAGTGGATACCCGGTCGCAAGCCGCGAAGCGTGACGCTCATACCCGGAAGATCACGATCGGCGGGCCCTTTCCATTGAGCTACCGTTGCAAAGCCATCGTTCAACGCCGTGACGCCCGTCTCGAGCGCGGCGCGAGGAACGTCCGGATACCGGGCGAGCACCAGAAGCTCGCCGCGGCCATTGGTACCCCGAAATCGCACGATCTGGCGCTGCAAGTCGATCACGGAATCTGTGAAGACAGGTTGGTAACGTGTTGGCTCCTCTTGCAGCTGTCTGTGCGCCCAATGGAGAGCTTCCCCATGGGTGTGGAGCGGGGCGTAGGTGAGAAAGTGGACGAAGACAAAATCAGGATCGGGCCCGTAGCTCCAGAAGCTCCCCCGGCCATTCGTTACAGCCAGCGCTCGCATTTTCAGGGGTCGACCGTACCGAATCCAGACGTCTCCGGCATCTGTGTCCCAGCCGAGGGTTCCCGTTTCGGGCTCTCGAAACAGCAGCCCGGCTGCGGTGACTCGGGACCAGTGCTCGAGGCGCCGTTCGTGCTCGTCGGTCAGGAAGAGGGCCTCTCGGGAACGCCAATATGCCTCCTGCAGCCGTTCTCGAACCGCCATAGGCTGTTGGGCAAACGCGCGCTGCTCTGGGATGGTGAGGAGCCGATCGAGGTCCTCGTAGACCACGAGAATCTCGAGGCTCATTCTCGCGCGAGCGCTATCGAACGGAGCGACGGCCTGCGAATCAACACCCCGCTCGTGCGCGATAAGACCGAGGTATGCCCACGGGCGCCAGTCAGTGGGATCCCGGTCTCGAGCGCTTCGGGCGAGAGCTTCGAGATCTGTCCAGTTTCGCTCGTAGACGAACTCGGAGGCGAGAGCATCGATCGCTGGCCAGTAGAGTGGGTCCAAGTCCAGTGCGGTACGATAGTGTGCCTCCAGCGCCTCTCGGCTTTCACCCTTGAGGTCCGCGTTGCTGCGGAAGAATGTGTCCATCAACTCCTCAAAGAGTTCCGGACATGCGATGTTGAGACCTACGAGCGATCCAGGCGGTGGGTATTCCTTCGGCTCGCAGTTGAATTGTCCCTGGCTGGTTGGAAGCAGATAACCGTAGTCCCGCCAATCACGCCACCAGTCCTGATGGATTCTTCCTTGCAGGTATTCCACAACGGCCCGCTCGTGCGCCGTCAGCGCCGGGTTGGCACGTGGCGCTCGGTCCGCCGCCCGCTTCAGCAAACGCAGTGCGTCAACTCTGATCCCCTGCGCGTACTTGAGAGCTGCATAGGCGATGAACACTCGGGGGTTGTTGGGGTTGCGTCGGTACACGTGCTTGAGTTGGGTCTCGACTTCTACTCGCTGACGCCAGAGGTCCTCGCGTCGTCTAGCGATGAAGGCCAGGAGATACGTGCCTACATCGCGTGCACAACTGGTGTTGCTACGGCGAAGTGAATCGGCCAACGCAACGGTGTCTGCAAGCGATAGTAGGCGGCGCTCGAGGATAATCGACCACTCGCGATCGCACGGTCCCGATACTGCTGTGAGGAGAATGATAGCCGCACCAATCATTATACTCACGTGCTCTGGGTCAGTCTCGATGAACGAATGTGCGTCGCATCGCCAGAGCGGTGCTTACGCTGGACGGGGTGGGGCTAGATTCGCGTACACACATCTTGATCCGTAACAACTCGGTAGACAACGACGTACTCGCCAGACACGTCTTGGAGCATCACGACCTGCCCTGATCCGGCACAGCCCAGCACGACTACTCTGTCCGGAACTGCTGAAGTACTCACGACGCCGTGATCGCGATCAATGAGCGCGATGCGGCTGCCGAGTTCATCTGCCACGGAAAGCGAGATCATGTACAAACGGGGGTTCAGTACTGCAAACCCTGTTATCGCGCTTGCCCGCCGGGCGCGGACGGACACGGTACCAGCCGGACCCGGAAACAGGACTGCCGAGTCTATCGGCGGGGCGAGTTCGGCCAGGTCTTGTTCGAAGAGAACAATCCCTTCGATGGTTATACCTGTCAATCTACCAGGATTCGCGGCAGCAAAGAATATCGTACTGTCATGAGCTACTTGGAGGCGCGCGCCTCCGTAGTTCGGCAACATCGCGAGCGGCCGCCCTTCGGGCCAACGCAGAAGAGACTTCGTGCGAACCAGGCGTCGGGAAAGCAAGTGCAACCGTGTTGAATCACTGCGCGAAAAAGCACTCAACGCCACGCCTCCGTCAGGCAAGCCAGTCATCGACCAGGCGATTACGATATTTCTAGGCAGAGGTACACGTGTAAGCTCGCGCGATGACACGTCAATCAGCGTAATCGAAAGAGATCCCGCGTCGAGCACACCAAGTGTGTCCTTTCCAATCCATGCAATCGATGTCGGTCTTCGAAAACGCCCCGGGGTTCGCCCCACTCCAAAACCGAGCGTCTGCACATATGACCCTCCTTGATCGAATACCTGTATCCGACCGTTTCCAGCATCCAGGACATACAGAAGCCCTTCGTCACCGAGTACAGCGTCAGTGACGCCAAAGAAGGCGTACGGATCTTCAACTGCCAAGGAGTCCGGGGATCCAACGCGCAGTACCTCTTCAAGCTCGAATCCCTTCTGTTGCAGGAGCGTCGGTGCGGGAGGTGTAAGGAATCTCGCCTCGCCCACAGACGTTGCGAGCATCAGTGACGACAGAAGCCATACGGGTCGCAACGGGCTGTCCATGATTACGCCGAAGATGGATGTTGATCTCGCTGGAGATCTGTCAGGGAGATGGTTCGGTACTCTCTGACCCTCTCCGAGCGACCAGCCTCTGTGTAGACGCGTCGCACTGGATTGCCTCGGCAGTCCTCGACGACCCAACTCTTGATGACGATTGCGGGAACATCTAGCCGACTGAGCGGGACCATGGCGACCTCGACCGACGCCACCCCTTCGAGATCCTCGCAGAACCCCACCGTCCAGCAATACCAGCCGTGCTGTGGACTGTAATCAACGAAGCAGGAGTCGCCTCCAGACTCACCTTGCTGGCAAGTAGGAGGGGTGTTGAACGTGCAGAACCAACAACTTGCCCCCTGGGCACTTAGGTCCCCGGGCGCGGTGCCTAGCAGCAACGCGATCACTAGGGGTGATATAGCCCATTTCATCGTTCCTCCTCAGGTTGAGGCGTTCTTGCGGTGGCAGCCCGCTGCGACTTCGTTGGATCGTCTCTTTGCGGAGTTCTCGGATTACCCACATCACGGCCAAGTAGGGGACACGTGTCAGGGCTCTGTGCAACTCCAAGCTAGATGTCGGCTCGTTGGCTTGATCACGCGCTCCGTTACCTCGCAAATGAAATACGCCTAGGCTCTGGAGAGAATGACTGAGGGCGATGACCTCTTGCGCGGGGGGGGGGGTCTACTTTGACCTCAGCAGAGCCGTCATAAGGACGTTTCAGGATGTTCGTGCCGAAGCTCATGGTGGGGCTGCTTGGCCATGCAGCTGTCTCCGACCGCCGCGTGCAGCGTGTGGTTCACGCCCTCGCCGCCCGACGAGGGCTCCTACGGAATGCCGACGAGTTCGCTCGGGAACTGGGCTTCGGTTCGCGACACCAGCTCCACCATTTCCTCAAGCGTCACCGCCTCCCGCCAATTCGCCGGCTCGCCGCCTGGATACGGGTCCTGACGCTTGCAGTCGAGACCAACGAAAGTGGCATCACCGTGGAAGACATCGCTTGGCACGATGGTATCGATCCGTCGGTGGAGCATCGTAGGGCTCACCGGATACTTGGGGTACCGTTGGGCACCGCATTGCAGGAAGGTATCAATGGCGTGATGGTCCGCATGTGGGACGACTGGGCGCGGCACCTGTCCCCGGATCGTGATCGTGTTGCCGCACAGAGAGCGATCTCGCGGGTCGTTCGGGATGCGAGCGCGTAAGGCGCCCTTCCCTTCCATCGAGCTGTCTTACAGCGAGATGCACAGACGCTCGGACGCTCAGGGGCTCAGGGGCTCAGATCCGAACCTCTTGGTGTGGATCACCAGCGGTCGAGCACCACCCGAAGATCGACGCTCCATCCCGTGTACGAGCCGCCTGGCGCAAACGCTAGGTTGGCTGGCGTTGTCCCGCGCGCGGCCAGCCGCTCCCCCACGACGTTGAGCGCTACGAGCGTGGCGGGCCCGGCTCGATAGCTCGCCCCGACCCATAGGGCCGCCGGTAGCGATGGCACGGCGTACAAGGAGTTCTCGGCAGCCACCAGCCGTCGATAGAGCGGGCCCAACGCGTTGGGATCCGGAATGGCAGCGCTCGTCGTGTAGCTGGCGATCGCGGCACCCAACCCCGCGGTGAATGACCCGATCTCGCGCGCAACCTCGATCCGTCCTCCCGTCGTCCACGTGCGGATATCCGAGTGTACCTGCGCGATAAAATCGCGCCGGATGCGTTTCTCACGTCGCAGAGCGAACGCCGTCGTCCAACGCCACGAAGAGCGCTCGGGCTGATACCGCAGCTCGACCGATGCATCGACGACTTGCTCGTCCGCTCGGAAGAACACGCCCTCGAGCGCGGCCCGGCGTGCCTCGCCCGTGAGGCTGCGTGACAGAATGTCGGCGGTGAACAGAACGCGCTCACTGAACGTCCGGACCTGGAGCGCCCCACCAATTGCCCACCCTCTCGCTTTCCATCGATCGGTCGGTGGGGTTGCCTCCCGGACACTCACGTACTCATCCGTGCGCCACTCGCGGCGCGCGTGCACGACCCATCGGACACCCAGCACGCGACCCTCGAGTCCTCCCCCAGCAACTGTCGCACTCCGATACGCCCGCCGCTGTACGGCGACCGGTGGGCTGACGGACCCCGGTACCGGATCGCTGTAGCCGTCCAGAAAGTACACCTCTCCGACACCCGGATGCGCCGCGAGGGTCACCGTCTCCGCCCCGCCGGTCCAGCCCGACGTCCAGCCGTCCGAACCGCCAGCCGAGGGCTCCCTCGAGCCGGACGGACAGCTGACGCATCGCCGGCAGTGAGCTGTCCGCCAGGACGAACGGGTCGCTGCTGTGTGGATTCAGGATAGCCGCATGACCCGCGGCCGTCGCGCGCTGCAGTGCGACAACGTGTCCTACGACCGCTCCATGCCCTACCGGACGCCACGCCAAACCAGAAACCCGTGCACCACTGACGTCATCGACGTCGAGCGAGCGCCGGTACCCGCCGCCCGCGCCGAGCAGACCGACTCGTAGCTCCGCCCGGGGCTGCACGACGTCGGCGCCGATACCCACCGGGACGCCCGCGGTCCAGAACAGTCCGATTCTCGGCGCGGGTGCGACGAGGAAGTCGGTGAACCGAGGCGCGGTGGGCGCCGTGCGCGTGAGATCGGCCACGCGCGCGAGCGGGCTCCACCCCACGATCCATTCTGGTCCTCTAAGGAAGGTCGTCCAATCACTGCTTTGGGCATGAACAGCCGTCGTGACCGCGAGCGAGATCACAACAACCAGCGACCGCACCGTCACCTGCCGAGCGGCATCGTGAGTTCCAGACCGAAGCGCGCGCGGGGAAAAAAGCGACCCGCGTTGATCCCGGTGATGCGCCCTTGGCGGTCGAGCGCATTGAAGGCGTAGAACGAGAGCCGCCCACCGAGCGGCAGCGTCTTGCTCACTTGTATGGAGAGGAACCAGTCGGCCGGAACGTCCTGTCGCGGCACGGTTGACCCGGTGCGGGGCACCCGCAGGTCGGCGAACTCGGGGTCGCCGCGCCGCTCACGGGGTAGGGGCACCAACTCACCTGTGCGCGTGATGTACCCGGCGAAACTGAGCGTATCCGTTCCGGCGCTGTCCTCGCGAATCTCGCGCACGACGTGCTCGATGACCGCGGTGATCACGAGGCCGAGGTCGGGCCGATGATGCACGAGCCGGTATGTGAGGAGCAGGCGTTCGCTCTTCTGATTGACACCGTCCCAATACGGCGAGCGCGGCCGACTGCCGTTTGTCTGGAAATCGCTGAACACGCGACCGAAATCGATGCCCCGGTCCGTGAACGACGTGTGTACAAACGCGCCCTGCACGTGAAGTCGTAGCTTCAGGGGCTCAATCTCCGGGAGCTGGATGGTTGCCTCGACACCGCGGTTGTTCAGCGCGAACACGTTGTCCGGTACGTCGACCAGGATCGGAACCGTGTCCGCGCGAGTTGGTGGCTCGATCAATGTTGGCGGTAGCCCCGTTCCCGGAGTCGAGTCTGCAAAATCGAACAGATCCCGGACGAGGAACCCGGGGACGCGGCGGAATCCTACGCCGCCTGCGGTCCGATCGCGGAATACGACGGCATCGAACGTGAGGCCGCGCTGCCCGGTCGCGAGTCGAACGCCGGCCTCTCGTTTCTCACCGATGGCAAACCCCAGGTCAGGGTTGGTGGGATCCCTAATGAACGTGCTCAGCACCGCCAACCGCTCGGCGGGGTCGGTCGTGAACCAGTTCACGTTGACGACGTCGAAGTACTGCGGGGCCGGGTACATACTGCCGACCGCCGGTGTCTTGCTCGTTCGCCCAATCCCGGCCCTCAGCTGCACCCAGGGCTGCGGCGCGAACTCGATATTCACCCGTGGCTGTAGGACGGCGTCTCGGATCCCGGACAACCAGGTGGTTCCGCGGTGGAGAAGGTCGAGCCGGACACCGGCCTGAGCCGTCAGCGTCATTCCACCGACGCCTCGGACCATGCGGTCGTCGAGATACAGCGCGGTGGTCGCGACCGGCGGAATCGCGTCGAAACGCCTGGGGCGGTCGAAGCCCTGGACGCCGTTGAACGTCACCTGTGAAGGCCGCTCGATGTCGAACATGAACCCAGCACCGTCGTTCCACTCGCGGCGCAGCTCGACGCCCGTGAAGACGCGGTGATCGAAGGACAGGGCGTGGGGCAGCAGCTCCGCTTCCATCCGCGAATAGAGCTGCCACGCGTCGCCCTCGATGCTGACCACTGAGAGATAGGGGCCGACGACAAACCGACCGACGGCTCGCCCTTCGGTTAGCCGGTCAGTGAACGGGAGGGCGCTGCGCAGCCGACTCGCCTGCGTTCGCGACCGTTGCCGCGTGTAGCCCGCGGACGCGCTGAGCCGGAACGTCGAGTGCGAGCCGAGCGGTATCCGAAGCCGTTCGGAGATACGCATTCCCAACTCGCGGGAAGAGGAGGCGCGCCCGGGGAACAGCTCTGGTTGCTCGGGATTGTCGGATGCGACCCGGTAGATATCGAGACGCGAGTCCAGCTCCGCCCGGAGCGAACCCGCGTCCCCCGCGGGACCAAGCGGGAGACGATGAGCGAGTTGGGCGGCGAATCGCGTGGCGTCGTCGTCGGTGAGGCCGGGTTGAAGCAGTGTGTGCGCGATGTCGAATGTGCCCGTGAGAGCGTGAGCCTCTGATAACGCGCGCCCGCCGACCAGGCTTCCCTCGACACCGCGGGCGTCCGCGCTGCCCGCGACGTCGGGCCGCGCGGCGGCGGCACGCGTATCCACAACGATCACACCCTGAGTCAGGTCCCCGTACCGGGCGGACGGGACGCCGCGGATCACCTCGACGCGTTCGATGGTCGCGGCGGGAATACGCCGCAGGTCAACGCCTCCACCAGCCGCACTCTCGAGTGGCACGTCCACCTCGCCGCGCGGGCCGGTACTCTGGAGGTTCGCGTTGTTGGACAACGGAATACCGTCCAGTACGATCAGCGTACCGAACGATGCGAGATCTGCGGCCGACGGTCCCCCTCGTGTCAGGGATGCTCGTGGGTTGCTCGGTATGCTGCGCAGGGCGATCTGCTCAACGCCTTGCAATCCCGGCGCTCGCATCGGTACTCCAGGAACGAGTTCGAGCACGCCCATGAGACTGGTGGCGACCTGATTGGCGATTGCGTCGCGGTCTATCACGCTCGCCGTGCCCAGCTCACCTCGGGCGCGGGCACCGGGCGCTGCGGTGACGACGATGTCAGTAAGGTGCAGCGCCGATTCGGCGAGGAGGAGGTCTTGGTTGACCGTCTCACCGGGCCTCACGGTAATCGTGGTGCGGGACGGGGCGAGACCGATGCGCCGGGCCAGGATGACATAGCGGCCGGGCAGCACGTCCCGGAGGAGAAAGACGCCAGCCGAGTCGGTGAGTGCCCGCAGCGGTGTTCCTTCCAGTGTGACCAACGCACCGGCAACTGGGACACCGCTACCGGCGAGCGCAACCTTGCCGGTGACAACTCCCCTTCCGGCGCGTTGCTGCGCACGCGCGGGTGCCGCGAGGTTGAAGAAAAGTACCGCCAGTAGAACGCCAAGTGCTGGCCGCCCAACCGGTCGGGTCACGGGATGCGGCCGGGCGTCGTGCGGGAGCGTGCGAAGTCGAGCGCCGAGGTCTTTGTCCGCTGGAGCAGAGCGCGTCCGTCAAATAGGCCGAGTGACTTCCGGGCAATGGCATGAAATCCCTGCCCGCCATTAAACCGGCCGGGCCGGGCGTCGAACACCGCGTTGATGAGATGTTCGCAGAATCGGTCGCCGCCAAGTGGTGCAGTCTCCGATGCCGTTGCTATCGATGCGTAGACATCCAGAATGCGCTCGCGGGGAATTCGCGGCCACTGGAGGTCGATGCTCGCCCCGGTTACGGGCCGCATCCAAGGTACCGTGGACAGGTCCACGGTATCGGCAACGAAGTAGATGTTGCTCAGCTGGTTGATGAACAGGATCCCGCGACCAAAGAGATCAAACTCCACCACGATGAGGGTGGCGTTCGGTACCGAGGGGTTGTCCACGTCAGTCGCTCCGACCGTCTCGAACGTCGCCGCGCTGAGGTTCGGCAGTCGCCGGTCGACGGCGGAATGGTCGATACCATCCGTCGCAATGACCGCCGCCCGGCCGGGCGCGAGCGAGTATTGTCTGCCGCTGCCGGGTAAGCGCATCAACATCGGCGACCAGAGCCCATCGGGATCGTTTTGCCACTGTTGCGTCACCGAGCACGGGGCAAACGGGGCCGGAAACTCCCACCCCCAGATCGGTCCCCATCCTACGAGCTTGCCGTCCAGGTAGATCGTCGTGTCGCTGTTGTTGTACAGCTCCAGATACGTCGCGTTGACGTAGACGTTGTCGCCAGCGATCAGCGGATCCTGGTCGAACACCTCGCTGATCACCAGGCTACCCCGACGACCCACGACCGTCGAGAGCGTCACGGACGTCTGTGGTGGCTCGAGGCGAACGGAGCCGCTGGCCGTGAAGCCGCTCACGTCCTGCAGTTCTCGCCGCAGCAGCGCACGCTCGTCGCGTGTGAAGAGGCGCACGACCGAGACATCGTAGGTCCCGGTCAATAGGCCGGTCAGTGCGGTCTGTCCGTTCGTATCGGTTGTAGCGGTCACCACGGTCGCCGACGGCCGGTGTCGCGCCTCAACCTCAGCACCGGCGAGGGTCGAGGAGGCTAGTCCCAAATCCGAGACAATCGCGTCGGCCCCCGGGAACGAGAGATTGATCGTGGCCGTGACAACGAGCGTCGCTCGCTGGACGGTGGTGCTATCCGTCCCAGAGGAGTCACTGTCGGTTTCGGGAGGTGGTGGGGACACCAACTGCACGTCTGACTTGCACGAAGCAAGAGCTAGCAACACGATTGCCACGTGGGCCGTCGTCACGCGGATAGAAGTACATTGTGTCGTGTGCAAGAAAACTGCCCCTACGGTCGCGTTATCTATTCCAAAACTAGAGATCGTCTATAGTATAAGCAATAGCAGGGAGCCAGGATCACGTTCGTTCTTCGCACCGTGGTCACTGTCATTACTTGTCTGCCTGCAGAGAGGGGGCGAGTAACCGCCATCGCATGTACCCTTCGTGACGGGCGGAGACCTAGGCCCGGCCCGCCCGCCACACAGGTACCTGCTTGGTTAGCAGATGCAGGGCACGCCCACCGGGGCCGGGCAGAACCCAGGACCGCCGCAGCAATTGAGGCACTCGAACGTGAACCCAAATCCTTCGCAGCTGTCACACGACGACGCGGCGTTCGAGGATGAGGCGGCCTGCACGGTACCTACGCCGAGAACGGAGATGGCCGCAGCCACGATCAGGGCTGCAAGCATCCGGCCTATCCGCTTGGACATGATGACCTCCTTGGGTCAGGAACGGTTACGAGGTGCAAACGGCTCTTGTGGATCACCAGAGTTGCCATCGAGAACGGCTCGCAGGGAATCGACCGCCGCCGAGTCCGAGAGTTCCCCAGCCCGACCGTAGACCACCTCTCCTTTCTCACCGATAACCACGGTTATGGGCGTGCCCAAGGCTCGGTATATGCCAGCCATTCTAGCGTCTGGAAAGCGAACTATTGGAAATCCAATATCATGATCATCAACGTACCGCCGCGTGCTGTCTGCGACGGAGTCGAGTGAGATACCGACCACTGACACTCGCGAGCTACCGGACTGCTGCATCTGACGAGCGATAGACTTCCATGTGGGTAACGTCCTGAGGCAGTACGGACATTTGGAGGTGAGAACGAACAGCAGCTGCAGATCACCCGGAGCGACGTCACCGACCGTAATTGAATCGCCATCGAGGGTAGCGGCGCTGAACGCGGGAACAACACTACCTGCCTGAAGAGCCTTGCTCTCCGCCCGAAGGTGCCGGACTTCCTGAGAGAGGTCACGGTTCTGGCGGGTGAGCGTGAGGACGACAACCGACAAGGCCGCAAGTGTCCCGTACGCAACCAGCCGGAGCCCTCGGTCCCATTCGAACTTGATCATGACTGAGCAACTCCTACCCCTAGCCGGGTCGTGGCTCCCGGGCCAGATCGAGCATTCGGCTACGTGACCAATACGGAGCCCGTTAGTCTTGGATACAATGACCAGTGGCGATGACCTCTTGCGCGGGGGGGGGGGGCTTCCACTTTAGCTGAGTTGTACGAAGGACGTTTCATGATCGTAGTGCCGAAGCTCGTGGTGAGCCTGCTGGGCGAAGTCGCTGTTTCCGATCCCCGAGTGGTGCATGTTGTTCACACGCTCGCCGCCCGAAGAGGACTCCTACGGAATGCCGACGAGTTTGCTCGGGAACTGGGCTTCGGTTCGCGACACCAACTCCACCGGTTCCTCAAGCGCCACCGGATGCTGCCAATCAGCCAACTTGCCGCGTGGACGCGAGTGCTTACGCTCGCCGTCGAGATGAACGAAAGCGGAATGAGCCTGGAAGACATCGCGTGGCGGGATGGTGTCGATCCTTCGGTGGAGCATCGCAGGGCTCACCGGATTCTGGGCGTGTCGCTGCGCACCGCACTGCAAGATGGTGTCGAAGGCGTCATGGTCCGGATGTGGCAGGATTGGGCGCGGCACCTGGCACCGGATCGTGATCGTGTGGCGGCGCGGAGAGCAATCTCGCGGATACTTCGGGACGCAAGCGCGTAGGGTCCCGTTTCGTGTAACGGTCCACCGCCGTCGACCGCAAGATGACGACCGGCGGAGCTTCCCGCGTATCCACCCCCCACCTGCTGGGTTACGCATGATGTCAGCGCCGAATCTTTGTCGTCGCGTCGCTCGGTCAAGCCGTGGCTTCCAATCGACGCGTGCAGCGTGCGATGGGTGAAGGTGCTCGGGGAGCGAGGGAGATGAACGTGCTCGAGTTCGGGTCGCTCAGCGGTCGCGCAACGAAGTGAGAAGGCGCCCGAAGACGACTACGCCCCGCGATCCGCAAGCTGCGGCAGCACGCCGCCGGGGCTTCCGAAATGGGTGACCAGCCCCTGACTTTCCAGGTCAGCATCCGATCGAGGGATGGTAAAGCGCTGCTCGGCGGGAGCGAAGTAGAGGCAGCCCAGTTCGTCGGGCGGCCGTGTTCGCACAAACCGGTCGGCGGCTTCGAGAGCCTGGAGCCACGTCTGCTTGGCGCCCGTCGCGTCGAACGGTTTTGTGAGTTGCAGGCGCGCGATGTCCTCTGGCTGGTGTTTCCCGCGACGCCGCAGCAGTTCCAGGAGTGAGAGCGGGGTGAAGCCCGGGTCTTTCCCCACGGCGGCCCAGACGAGTCCCGCGAGAGGAAGCACGCTCGCGTGAACGAAAAGCGTGTCGACATAGTCTCGTGGCTCGTCTCTGCCCGCGAGCGCGAGGACCTTGTTGGCCGCGAGATCGACCGGGTGCAGCAGGAGTCCGCCGAGCGGATCGCGTTGGAGCGGCATGAAGCGCCATGCAGAGTCGTGCGCCCAGTCGATCCGCGTGGCGTCCGCGCCACGACGCACGATGGCACGCACGAACCCGGGCTGGCTCAGGGTCACGTCAACGTCATAGCCCGCTCGTTCGAGTTGCGCGCGGTCCGCATCGAACGTAGAGGCCACCCGTTCGACCGAATCATGAAAGAAATCCAGGTCGTCACTATGACGGATGGAATTGGCGGCGAAATGCAGTGCCGCTCCGCCGGCGAGATAGCGGTCGTCCGTCCGCGAGTGCGCGAGTTCGGCGAGAATCTGCCGCTGGAACTCGGTTAACGGCACAGGCGACTCGCCACCTGCCACGCTTGGCGATTGCCGTGCCGCATTAGCTGGTCCGCCACCCACTGGACGTCGGCGATGCCGATCTCGAGGTCGGGCCGGTACGACCAGAAGCAGCTTGCCCGGAAGCGTCGGAACGCGCGCCGCGCCTCGCGCACCTTTACCATTCGCCGCGCCACGGCCTCAAGCCCGACGCATACTATCTGCCCCCTACTAGCGTCAGCTCAGCAGCAACACGACGGCTGCAACGTCGACATTGGTCGGCACGACATTTCCAATCCCCCGGTCGAACGTCGCAAGCCGCCCTTCATGGCGCAGGGCGAGGGCGACAAGGTGCGCATCGGTCACTTGGCCGTGGCCGACTATGCGCTCCGGCGCGATGAACGTCGACCGGCAGATGGAGACGTCATCGGCCCAAGAGCGATGCCCGTCCAAGGCGGTGATCGCGCGAAGCACGGCGATGGCCTCCGCCGGCCGCTTCGCCTCCGGAATGACGCGCGTGTTGGACGAGATCCGCACGAAACCGCTCTCGGTGACGGGGCACGTTGCCCATCCGTCGGCACGATGCACCGTGAACCACTCGACCGCCGCCGTGTGGTGCACATGATTGGGCCACGCGAGCGCAATCAGCACGTTCACATCGAGCAGGACCGTCATTTCACTCGTCGAGCGCTTCCCGCACCATCTCCGGCGTGAGCGGAGGAGCATCAGGTGGCACGTCGAAGATTGGAACGCCGTGCTCGCCGATCTGGGGCTCAGCGGGACGCAAGCCCCGGCGGGCCAGATCGGAAATGACATCCCCGATGCTGCGGTTCTCCGTGGCAGCCAGGCTCCGGGCCGCCCGGAGGATGTCGTCATCCAACGTGAGCGTTGTTCGCATCAAGGCA
>JAZDCY010000097.1:0-7668 GCA_036679645.1 Gemmatimonadota bacterium
GGAGGGGGGAACGGCCCCGTGTTAGGGGGGAGGCTGACCCGGCGGAGGGTTGATTTGGCTAGGCGGTGGGGGGGTTGGCGGGGGCATCATGGGCATCATGGGCATCATAGCCATCATGTCCATCATCATCGGTGACGGCCCTTGCCCCACGAGCCGCGCCGGCGCCGCCATCGTCGCGATTACGGGCGAGACGTAAATCGCCCCCGAGGCGATGATCTTGATAGCTTCACGACGATCACGATCGACCACTGCAGCCCCCCTGCAGATTCCCGGCAAGTATTGCACTTCGAGACGCCGACGCCAAGGGCCTTCCGGACCCACGGAACGGCGCCGAACCACGTTAACGCGTTGCGGCTCTTGTCTTTACCTTCGTGCGACCCGCCAGGGTGTTGAGCACCAGGTTGCGGGCCTGCCCCAGTTCTTCTGCATCTGCCGTGCCCCGAATCTCGGCCGCAATCTGGTCGACGGTGCGCCGGCCGTCTGCCAGGCTGAGTATCCTGCGCTCGACCTCAGCGTTGGCGTGCAGCTCCGGCACCCATGACGCACTGCTCGACACCACGTCGGAGAGCTGGGCGGGGAACGACTTGAACTCGTGTCCCCTGAACTCCTCGTCACCTGTGCGCACCCGCCACGTGAGCCAGCTCGGTGAACCGTCCTGCGCCACCTCCGGTGCCACGGCGGCCTCGAGCCGACCGCCCGCCGACACGGTCAGCACCTCGGGTATCGGGAGATACAGGTGCCCCCAGGAGCATGGATCGCCCCCCGGCGCGTTGGACAACCACTCGTCGTCGCCAACCTCGACATCGAACCAGTACGCCAGTCCGTGGAGTTGCGTTTCGGCAGCGAACTCCCAGACCGCGTCGCCGGCGAGTGCGGCCACGTCGGGAACGCGGTCGAGTCTGACATCGGCGACCACACGCGGTTCGTGTCGCAGGTCCTCTCCGCGCAGCGGCATGTGCATTGGCATGTTGTAGGCGTACGAGCGACTCGGGAACCAGTCCACCCCGTACGCTGCGTCGGTTGCCGCATCGAGCGGGCCCACCACCCGCCACGCTTCGGTCGAGAACACGGGAGCGAGGAACATGCGGGCGCGTTGGGGAACGACCCGCGTCTCCGGACGTACCACATCGGCGTACAGACGCTTGAGCATACCATACGTCGGCGAGTCGATGAGCCGGGCCGGATAGTCTTCGAAGATCAGAACGTCGATAGGCTCGGGGATTTCCACACCGGGATACCACCCGCGCAGGAACTCCACCCGATCACCGTAGTGATTCACGCGAGCGACGGACTTGGCGACGCTGATGACCGCATCTCCCTCGATCGCCCACACTTTTTTCGCGCCGGCATCCGCCGCGAAGAATGCGAACGTGCCCAGTCCGGGCCCAATCTCGAGCACCCTGTCGCCGGGCCGCACCGTCGCGAGAATCGCGCGGCGAAACGCTTCGATGCGCGTCCGCTGAGTCAGCATGCCGCGGTAGTAGTCGATGGTCACGCCAGCATACCCCGCTCGACGAAGTCTCCTAACGCCTTCTGCACGTCCGTTTCCGCCTGCCGCTCGTCCACCTGGCCGTTGAAGGATTCCGTCACGGCCTGCACTATGTCGCGCACCGACGTCATCCCATCACAGCAGATCCACACGATCGTGGCCGCGCGGTTGAGCACGTGCAGCTCGCGGGTGCGCGGATCGTACACGACCCACTCCTCGTCGAGCGGTCGGAAGACGAGCTCGTCACGGCCTTTGGGTTTCACATCGGGGCCCATCGTCACAGTGTCGTCACTCCTCTGCCTCCCGGTGTCCCGGTGAGATGCCCAACACTTTGCGCGTCAGTCCTCGGTAGTGACGCGCTCGCGCGCGGACGAGGGAGCCGGGCTGCCAGCGCCACGCCAGCCACGCGCGCGGCGGAAACAGCACGTCCATCATGACCGGCACCGTCGCACGACGCACAAGCCGCAGCCGGCGCCTAATGCGGGCCACCGTGATGGCATCGTCCGCGTCGGGCGGCGCCTGCGCCACGATCTCGAGCCACCCCTCTAAAGTGAGGCGACGCGTGAACGCATTCCACCCCCTAGGCAGTCCACCCGCCGCCGCTGGCCGCTCGACATCGAACTCCGCGCGGATGAAGTGTGCAAGCATCGCCCCAAACGGCCCGATTCCCAATTCGATACACGCCGCGTGGTACGCGCTGCCTCCATCAGCGCGCATCATGTGGAATACGAACACGAGATCAAGCAAGCTCCGTACGTGCAAGAGATCCGTGTCAACCAGGTGGTGTGCGAGAATCGCCGCGTGAAGCTCCGGATGGGGAACGGTGAGGCCGCCACCGTTTCGGGCCGTCTCCCACACGGCTGCGGGAAGATCTTGGTGGGGCCGCGGCAATAATCTCGTCACCGGATCGAGCGCCCAGTGGAGATCGACCGCGGCCGAATCCATCTCGGTCGTGCCAGTGCGCTCGTAGGCCATGGTCGACCGGAGCGCCGGAGGTCCGGCTTGATCCTCGTCGGGGAGACGCCAGTACCCCTGGGACTCCAGCACCATCACAGCGGCGGGGATCTCGTCGCGCGGTACGTACAGATCGATGTCGGCGATGAGTCGGTCGCCGGGCCGGTAGACCGAGCCGAAGAGCGTAATGCCCTTGGCAAACACATGGCGCACACCATGGTGCGCCAACTCCGCCTCCAGGTCTTCGGCGCGTTCGCGGAGCAGCGTCTGATGGAGACCCTGCGCACGAACCAACGCGCCATCGGCCTCGACCGGCGGGTCGACCCCGATCCTGTTCATCAACCCCGGAAGCCCCAACCGGATCAAGAGTTGCGGAATGTACGCGCCAAACCCTGTACGACCCGCCGCGGCAACCGCTGCCCTGTAGACACGCCGGGCGGGACTCCAGTCGGTCACGCTTCCGCCAGGGTGGCGGCGGCGACCGCGGAGTCATTGAACGTGACGCGCAGCGTGCGGGCGCGTTTCGCCACGTTGGCGAGTCGGTCGATCGCCGCCTCGGGCGACAAGCCACTGTCCATAACGCTCGCCAGCAACAGGGACAACGCCTCCGGGGTCGGGAGCGGCTCGATCGAAAACTTCGTCGACGGGTCGTAGTGAATGAACGCCAGCGTGCCAACGGGAGCGCGGTCGCCCCACCGCCCATGAGATGCCGGGTCGAACCACAGGTGCTCCTCGGCGCTCCCGATCTGCAGTGTGGGATCTGGCTCGAGTTCCGCCGCGTGAAATCGCCGGGGATCGACGCTGAAGAGCCGCTTGAACGGGAGGGCCGCCGCATCGTGGTCGACGAACACGACGTCGTCCGAAAGCACCGGTAACCCGGACAAGCTCCAATGAAACGCGATGCTCGTTTTGCCCGCACCCGAGGTGCCGAGTGCAAGCATCGCCTCGCCGTTCCGCACGGCGCCGCTCGCGTGCACGTGTGCGACGCGGTCCGCGTGGTGCAGTAACCGGAGCACGATCAGGTATTCCAGGGCTTCGAGTGCGTCGTCACGGCTTGTGAACGTGTCTGGCGGCGCGAGGTGGCCCTCGATGGACCAAGCTCCCTCGCGGTCCGAGATCCGCCAGCACTCGGTCGCGGTTGCGCGGCGCGTGCTCACGTAGGCCGGCAAAAGGCCGGCGACCGCTTTGGTCGTCTCTTCGTCCGGCGTTTCCACCGCTACCGTCGTGCCGAGTACCTCGAACGCCACACCGTGTGCCGCGGGCATGTCAAAAGGTACGGCGGTACTGGTGTTTTGTCCCCCGCCCTCTGTCGAACCATACCTCACAGCGCGAGACGCAGTCCCGCTTCCGCCACCCCAAACCCGCGACGGAGCACGGCGGCGCGCTCCGGCCCGTCATCGTGCACCGGGTTCGTGTTGTTGAGATGGATGAAAATGACGCGGTGCTCGTCGTCGATGACCGGCTCCAACAGATCCATCGAGTGCGGGATCGGCGGATGTGGGATGTCCTCGATGTTTCGCCCGGGCAGTTCGTCCACCGAGTAGAATGACCCGTCGAGCAAGGATACATCTACGTCACGCACAACGTCCTGAATGCGGTAGCTCCACGTCTCCCACCGATCGATGTCGGGGACATAGAGGATCGTGTGAGTGGGCCCGCGAAACATCCAGCCCACCGTATCGGAGAACTCGGGTCGGTGAGGTACCGGGATCATGCGTGCCGAGAGCCAGCCGTCCACCACGAACCACTCATCGACCGGAGCGTCTGGAAAGACGAGTCGGCCTTCGTCCACCATGAGGCTCCAGGGCCCGTTAGTGGAGAGGTAACGCCGCATCGCCGGCGTGCAATAGACCGGCGTCTCCGAAATGCCCAGCCCTTCCCTGCCGAGCATTGCCAGGCCGAGGTAGTGGCCGATGTGCGCGTGGGTGAGGAAGATGCCGTCGAACGGGCGGCGAGCGGCCGCGCGTCGCTTGAAGCCGGCTTCCTCGATCAGATCGACCTGTCGCGTGATGTCCGGGGTGGCGTCGACGAGATAGTAGCGCTCGGCATCTGGCTCGATGAGGGCCAGCGATGCGACGTAGGTTGGACCTCGACGCGCCCGCTCACACCGAGGTGAATAGCAACCGACTTGCGGGAGGCCGCCATCTTGGGCTGTACCGAGGACGAGAGCATACGGTGCTGACCGCCAGAACGGGAGCGCGCCCAGACTCGCGGGCCGTCTGCTCTCGAGAGCGGCAGCGGCGGCGACGCATGAAACGAATTCCCGGCGAGTGAGATTGGCCATTGGCATTCCAATGCTGTGCAGGGCCCCGAGGGCACTTCCGCCGACGACTGGGGGTACGATACGTCTCTACCATGCCGGGGGCTACCATTTCCTCTTTTTGTCGCGGGCCGGTCAATCCGGCGGTATCTTGGCCTCAATGGCGGACTTGCTCCAGCAGTTTACCTTCGCGATCGCCGATCGGTACGCGGTGCAGCGGGAACTTGGCGCCGGGGGGGCGGCCACTGTTTATCTAGCCCGTGACCTGAAGCACGACCGCGACGTCGCCCTCAAAGTTCTCCGCCCGGACCTCTCCGTCATCCGCGACCGGTTCACACGAGAGATCACGCTCGTAGCGAATCTCCGACATCCACACATTCTCCCGCTGCACGATTCCGGCGAGGCCGCCGGACTGCTTTTCTATGTGATGCCCTACGTGAAAGGCGAGACCATCGGCGACCGCCTCGAACGGGACGGGCGCATGGCACCGACCGATGCCATTCGCATTGCCCGCGAGGTGGCCGGCGCCCTCGACTATGCACATCGCCGTGGAGTAATCCATCGCGACATCAAGCCCGCGAACATCCTCATTGAGGAGGGGCACGCCATCGTGGCGGATTTCGGTGTTGCGCTCACCGTGGAGCACCGGGAGCATGACAAGATCACCCAACCAGGCCTTGCCGTCGGGACGCCTGCATACATGAGCCCCGAGCAGGTGAGCGCCGACTCGGACCTGGACGCCCGCAGTGACATTTATAGCCTTGGCTGTGTGCTGCACGAGATGCTGACGGGACAACCGCCATTCGATGGAAGGAGCTTACGGGCAATCATGGCGAAGCGGCTCACGACGACGCCCCCGGCCGTCTCGTCGATTCGCAACGATATCCCCAGTGGCCTCGATGCGGTCATCCAAACGAGCTTGGCCATCAAGCCCGAGGACCGCTTCGCTACCGCCGCCGCGTTGGAAGACGCGCTCGCTGCCGTTGAGGCAGGAGAGCCCACCGTCGGGACAGACCACTCCGCCGGGCGCCCGCGATCGATTGCGGTCTTGCCATTCGTGAACATGAGCACCGACTCAGAGAACGAGTTTTTCAGCGACGGTGTGACAGAGGACATCATCAACGCCCTCACAAAGATTCCGGGCCTGCGGGTTGCGGCGCGCACCTCCGCATTCGCGTTCAAGGGCAAGGGCGAGGACGTCCGAACCATCGGCAGACAGCTCAATGTCGCGACGGTGCTCGAGGGTAGCGTGCGGCGTGCGGCGAACCGCATCCGCATCACCGCGCAGCTAATCAGCGTGGATGACGGGTATCACATCTGGTCGGACCAATACGATCGTGAGCTGGACGACGTCTTCGCGGTACAGGACGAGCTATCCTGCTCCATCGTGGAGATGCTCAAGGGTGAACTCGGCGTCACCGGTGAGACACGGACACTCGTCAAACCGCCCACGAAGAACATGGTGGCGTACGATCTCTATCTGAAGGGTCGCTTCTTCTGGAATCGCCGTGGTAAAGGCCTGCTCCGCGCGCGCGAGTTCTTCGAGCAGGCAATTGCCGAAGACTCCGGCTACGCGCAGGCCTACGCGGGGCTCGGCGACACATATAGCCTGCTCGGCTGGTATCGCGCGCTTCCTCCCGACGAGGCGTTCCCAAAGGCAAAGGAGGCAGCACAACGCGCCATCGCGCTCGACGAGTCACTGGCCGAAGCGCACACGTCGCTGGCCTTCGCGTTGATGTGCTACGACCGGGACTGGCACGAAGTGGAGACCCAGTTTGTGCGCGCGTTGCAACTCAACCCCGGGTATGCCACGACACACCACTGGTACGCCGAGTTTCTCATGACCCGAGGGCGGCTCGAGGAAGCAATCGACGCCGCGGAGCATGCTCAGCAGCTCGACCCGCTGGGCCTGATCATCAAGACAGTCGTCGCGATGGCGTATTACTTCGCTCGCCAGTACGACCGTAGTGCGGAGATCGGTCGAGAGATCCTCGACATGGAGCCACGATTCACCCCGGCATACATCTGGCTCGGGTTGGCCTATCTCCAACTCGGCCTGGAGCGCGAGGCGATTGAGGTCTTCAAGACCGAGCACGACCTCGCACCCGAGCGCCCTACCACGCTGGCATTCCTCGGTGCCGCGTATGCGCGGCGCGGCGATCGCGCAGATGCGGAGCGCATCCTGACGGATCTCGCGTCGGTGGATGACGGAGTTTACGTCGCCGCCTTCGACCGCGCGCTGATCGAGTTGTACCTCGGCCGGCGCGAAGCGGCCCTTGAGGCTCTCGAAGCAGCGGAGGAGGAGCGTGCGGTGTGGCTCGCCTGGGCGAAGGTAGACCCGATGCTCGATCCGCTACGGGACGAGCCCCGGTTTCAGCAAGTATTAGCGAAACTGGGATTGGCGTAGACGTCAGTAGGTGCAGAACCCCGTGAACTCCTGCACACGATACAGCACACGCTTGAACCAGGAGTCGTCACGGTACGCCTCGTACCCAAGCGTGTAGTGTCCGTCCTTGTTGGACCAGATACGATCGTAGTATGCGGTAACGTCCCGGACGATCGGGGCGTCCCGCGATGCGACGATTCGCAGGTCCGCTTCCAGATTGTAATTGCCGAGGTTACGGCGCGTGAAGTTGGCCGAGCCGCCGAGGATCACCACGGAGTCACCGCGCGTGAACAGCGCGAGCTTGGTGTGGAATTGCTCGCCGTGCGTGTCGTACCAGCGCACCTCAACGCGACCGTCCGATGCCCGCACCAGTTCCCGCGCAACCTGGCGGTTGGGCACACCACCCTTCTGGCGCCCGAACGCATCCTTGTTGGGGTCGAGCACGATGCGAACCACGGCCCCGCGCGCCGCGGCCTCGCGTATCCCCAAGACGATTCCACGATCCGACATATAGAAGACGGCGATGTCGATACGGTGCCCTGCCGCTGAGCTTCGCAGCTCGCTCAGCAGCGAGGTGCG
>JAZDCY010000098.1:0-92425 GCA_036679645.1 Gemmatimonadota bacterium
GTCACCATGTGGATCATCATCCGGTTCGCGGGGGGCAAGGCCGAAACGGCGGTCTCGGACTAGTCGGTCCCGTTGCCCCGCGCCATGGTGACGGCGAGGGTCGCGGCGCCCAGCGCAGGGTCGGGCACCGCATCGGTGAGAGTCACGCGTTGGGCGAGGGTGCCCAGCGTTTCCGTGAGCCGGCGCCGTACCGGCGATCCCGGCGAGAGGACGCCACCCCAGAGTGCCAGCCGAACCGGCGCGTCCGCCGGATAGTGCAGCAACAGTTGGGAGACGAGGTAGGCAAGCGCCGCTGCCGCATCTTGCACGATGCCGCCCGCGAGTTCGTCCCCCTCTCCCGCCGCGGCCTGGACTGCCCGTGCGAGCGATGCGACCTGGGCGGGTTGCGCGGTGTTGGCCCAGGTAAGGAGAGCGGTGCGCGAGCCCGTCTCCGTTGCCGAGGTCAACGACGCGACGAGCGCCCGAGCGGGGCCCCGTTCTTCTGCTGCCATCTCCACCGCCTTCAGCGCAGCGCGACCGATCGCGTACCCACTTCCCTCGTCTCCGCGCTGCCAGCCAAGACCGCCCGCGCGCCACTCGGTTCCTCCACCATCACAACCAACGGCGATGGATCCCGATCCGGCGATCAGCAGCATCCCAGATCCGTCCCCGAATACGCTTCGGTACGCAATGGCGGCATCGGTCGTGACAGTTACCGCGTGTGCGATGCGAGCGCGTTCCAGCGCCTCGCGCAGGCGGGCCCGCACCTCGGCCTGGCCGCCCCCGGCGGCACCGACGACGAGTACCCGCGGACCCGTGTTCCTATGAGCGCGCTCGACTGCCCGCTGAACCGTCCGGACGATGGCATCGGCGGGCAGGTCGATGCGATCGGTCGCGATTGCGCCTGCCGGTCCCCGTTCCCGCGCGAGAACCTCGAGTGTGTGGTCGGTGACCACGGCTTCGCTGTGCGATCCGCCCGCATCGACGCCTACGTAGATGGCCGAATCCAAGTCCCTCACGCCCTCCCGCCTTCCCGCCCTCACGCCCTCTCGCCTTCCCGCCCTCCCGCCTTCCCGCCGTCCCGCCCTCCCGCCTTCCCGCCTTCCCACCTCTCCCCCAAGGACGCGACGGTTCCCACCACGAGCGTGATCGCCAATCCCATCGGCACATACCAGGGCCAGGCGAGGGTCGCGAAAGGTCCCGGTTTCACGAGCACGACGATCACCATCGCGACGGTTGCGCTGACGAGGCCGATTAGTGCCGACCGCTGTTTCGCGCGGGGCACGAGCCCGCCCAGCATGTACGTGCCGAGCAGCGCTCCATAGGTAATGGATGCGATGGCCAGGGCGAGTTCGACGGCCGGGGTGTCCGTGGAGCGGAAGAGCAACGCGCCGCCGCCAAGTACTGCGGCCCACGCGACGGTGGCGAGGCGCCCGACGCGAAGCAAATGTGTGGGCTCCCGCCGACCGCTGAGGGGTGCATAGAAATCATGCGTAACGGCCGACGCGAGCGAATTGAGTGATGAGCTGACCGTGCTCATCGCGGCGGCGAGGATGCCGGCGATAACCAGCCCCGAGAGCCCAATAGGCATGTGTTGTGTCACGAAGATCGGAAAGAGGCGGTCGCCCGATCCCGTTCCGTCGTCTATACCGGCCGCCCAGAGCATCGTGCCCACGAAGAGAAAAAGGGCGAACTGTCCAATCACGAGCACGCCCGATCCCACGAGCGCGCGGCGCGCATCGGCGAGAGATCGCGTTGCGAGCAGACGCTGGACGATGAGGTGGTCTGTGCCATGTGAGGCGGCTGACAGGAGCGCCCCCCCCAGCATTGCCCCGAAGAAGGTGTAGGTCACCGAGAACGAGAACTTGAAATCGAAGACGGCCAGCTTGTCGGAAGCGGATGCGAGATCGAGGGCGTGTGGCAATCCGCCGGCTAGTCCTGCTGCAATCGTGACAGCGGCCAGTCCCGCCACCACGTAGAGGCCGAGTTGGACCACATCGACCCAGACGACCGCCTGTAGTCCCCCGCGCCACGTATAGACTAACGTCACGACCACGACGACCGTGACGCTCACGGGGATGGACCAGGCCGTGAGGATTGCGATTGGAATTGCACTGACGAACACGCGCACGCTGTCGCCCAGCGCACGAATGATCATGAACAGGAGCGAGGCCGCCCGCCGTGTAGTAGGCCCGAAGCGTGATTCGAGACGCGCGTACGCCGTTTCCTGGTCACCGGCGAAGTATCCGGGAAGAAGCCAGATTGCGACGCCGATACGCCCTATGAGATACCCAAAGGCGAGTTGGAGAAACGTGAAATTCCCACGCGCTCCGAGGGCGGGGACGGAGATGACGGTGAGCGCCGAGGTCTCGGTTGCGACGATCGAGAACATCACGGCCCACCAGGGCAGGTTGCGGTGCCCCAGGAAGTAGTCCGCCGCATCGCCCTGTCGGCGTGCGAAATGTGCGCCGATGCCGATAACGACGGCGATATAGGCGGCCATGACCGCGAAATCGGCGGCGGCCATGGCTCAGGGCACGACAAACGGGCCTACGTTGTACGCAGGCCCGTGGGGCAAGTTGCCGGGATGGGTCAACGTGTTACGCGGAGAACGAACTACCGCACCCGCATCCGCCCGTGGCGTTGGGGTTCTCGAAGGTGAACCCGGTTCCCATCATCGATGAGTGATAGCCTATGGTCACGCCATCGAGGTGGGGTGCGCTGAAGTGATCCACGAAAAGTCGAATTCCCTGTTTCTCGACGACGAGATCGTCCGCTTCGGGCGCGTCCTCGACCTCGAGGGCGTACTTGAATCCAGAACATCCGCCCGGCAGGACCGAGACCCTAAGCCCACCGACCTCATGGTCGATCTCCTGCGCCTCGAAGAAGCCCCGCACCTGCTCGGCGGCAACGTCGGTCAGTTGGACGGACAACGTAAACTGAGGCTGTTGTGTCGTGCTCATGCAGTACCCCGTGGTTCTTCCCTAAGCTAGGCTAGGCCCGGACGAGTGTCAATTCGCGAGTGACGTCTTCAGGAAGCAAAAGCCCTGCCAGCCGGGGCCGGTTCCCGCGTCAGTCAATGATGCGAATCCCACTGCCACGCGGATATGCCGGCGAGAGCGTAATCGGCAGACGTCCGGTGATGGGCTCGCGCCCAGCGAGGGCGCGCGCCGTCGCGCGTTCAGTCGCTTCGTTCGCACTCCATCCGATCAGATACCCGCCCGCAAAGTCCGGTAGCTGATTGAGGAGATACGGGCTGCCCAACGACGCGAGCATGGTCGGAGTATGCGCGGCCGTCCGCGTGACGAGATCTGCCAGCGAGTCGGGCAGTGCCACATGACCGCGCCACGCAATGGGGCGCACGCTGCTTGCGAAAAGCGTTCGTTCCGCCCGGTCGATCACCGTGCGAGCCGAGTCGTAGGAGAGGGGTCCCGACGCCGGATACAGGCGGAAAGTCGTGACCGACGCACCCAAGCGGCGCAGCTCGCTCACGAGCCGGTGCCCGAAAGTCAGGTTCGTTTCCTCGGCGTAAGTGATGACCGCGAGTGGTTGGGGCTCCGCCCGGAACGCGTCGATAGGGCCGCGAAGGACCAACGTCAACGCGCGTTGCGCAATGTCGTTCGCCGCATCCTGGAACGCGCGACGTCCTACCACTAGAGGTACGCTGTCGAGGGGGACGGTGCGACGCGTGAATAGCCCGAGACCCGCCTTGAGGCGCAGCAACCGAGCCACTGACTCGTTCAGCCGCTCTTCGGTGATGCGGCCCTCCGCAATCGCCGCGCGCATAGCGGTCATGGCCTCGCCAACGTCCGCTGGCATCAGCAGCACGTCACTCCCGGCCAGGAACGCCAGCACGGCGGTCTCGCCCGCACCGAATCTCTCGACGATGGCGCCCATGACGAGCGCATCGGTGACGATCAACCCGTCGAATCTCAGGGAGTCGCGCAGGATGCCCGACATGATCGACGGCGACAGGGTGGCCGGGAGCGGGTCAGCTCCGTCGAAGCAGGGAAGGGCGATGTGCGCTGTCATCACGGCGGTGACGCCGCCTGCGATAGCCGCGCGGAAGGGGAGCAGCTCCAGCGTGTCGAGGCGACTCCAGCACCCAGGAGCTACCGGCACCGTGATGTGCGAGTCGGTACCGGTGTCCCCGTGTCCCGGGAAGTGCTTGGCCGTTGTCCGCAGCCCGTGACGCTCAGCACCGCTGATGTAGGCCTCGATCAGGCGGCTGACCTCGTACGGGTCCTCGCCAAACGAACGCGTGTTGATGATGGGGTTCGCCGGATTGTTGTTGACGTCGGCGACGGGCGAAAAGGTGAGGTGGATGCCAACTGCCCGAGCTTCGAGGGCCGTTATGCGGCCCATCTCGTAGGCGTCGGCCGCGCGGCCGGTGGCGCCAAACGCCATCGGCATGGGGAACGAGGTGCCCCCGTCCAACCGCATGCCGGTACCCCACTCGAGGTCGGAGGCCACGAGCAGTGGCAGGCGCGACCGCCGCTGTAGCGTGTTCAGCTTGGCCGCCACGCCCAACGGTGTCCCCACAGATATGATGATGCCCCCCACCCCGAACGAGTCGATCGCCGCAAGCGTCCGCTCGAGTCCCTCGCCGTCCTCCGCGCTATAGCTGCCAATCAGCCATGGCATCACGAGCTGCCCAATCTTCTCATCGACGGAAAGCGTGGCGAGCAGCGCATCGATTCCCGCGTTAGGTTGCCCGCGATCGACCGCGACGGGTGGCAGGACCGCGTGCGGTTCGGGGATCGGTGTGATCGGCGCCTCCCGCGACCTGGATGAGCAGCTGAGCAACACGAGGAGGATAGGAAGACCATGGCGGACAGGCACGCGCTGAGATGCCTGGCGGCGTTGCTGATCGGCGCCGGCTGCGCGCGATCCACTCCAGAGATCGAGCGCGTCCGCCCGGGCATCGATGTGCTGCTCGCGGACTCGATTCATCTCGTCACCGGCCGGCGGGTCGGCGTGCTCACCAACCAGACCGGCATCGACGCGGCTGGCGTGGATGATATCACTCGTTTGCGCGACGCTGGAATTCGTCTCACGGCGATCTTCAGTCCCGAGCATGGGTTCCGAGGCGTCCTCGACCAAGAGAATATCGATCATGGGATCGACTCCGCCACTGGTCTGCCGATCTTCAGCCTGTATGGAGCTACCCGGCAGCCGACGCCGGCGATGCTCGCCGACGTGGACGTCTTGCTCATCGACCTCCAGGACATCGGCGGTCGCCCGTACACGTATATCTCGACCGTGCTCGGAACGTTGCGAGTAACGGGCGCCGCGGGCGTTGACGTCATCTTGCTCGATCGGCCCAATCCCATTGGAGGTGTTCACGTCCAGGGGCCCGTGCTCGACGGTGCGTTTGCCTCCTGGGTGGGGATGCTCGCGGTTCCGCTGCGGCACGGCATGACACTGGGTGAGCTGGCACGGTTGGGCAACGCGGAACTCGAGCTTGCAGGTCTATTGACGGTGGTACCCGCTGCCGGCTGGCGGCGGTCCATGTGGTTTGATGATGTTGGCCTGCCGTGGGTCAAGCCGTCTCCCAACATGCCCAACCTCGAGAGCGCGACACACTATCCAGGCATCGTGCTTTTCGAGCGTACCAACCTGTCGGTAGCGCGGGGAACGCCAATCGCCTTCCAGGCGGTTGCGGCGCCGTGGCTCGATGCGCCGGCCGTGGCCCAGGCCGTGAGTGATCAGGCCGGTGTGGTGGTGATCGACACAACGATCATCCCACGCGACCCGACCGACGGCAAGTACGGCGGGATGGCGATCCCCGCCGTTCGGTTCCGGGTCGCCGACCGGTCTGTCTACGACCCGACCGCCTTTGCCGTGGGGTTGCTGACCGCCATACGGAGGCAGCACCCTAGCGACTTCACGATTTCGGCGCGCGGGTTTGACGAGCGGGCGGGAACTGACGCGCTACGTCTGGCCATCGGGTCCGGCGTTGCATGGGGTGACATCGTTCGGTCATGGGAGCCCGACCTGGCGGACTTCCGCGAGCGCCGGCGGGGTTACCTGCTGTACCAGTAGGTCGCGCGCGCCAGCGTTTGGGGGCGCGGGCATCGCCAATTGCCGTAGCCGCAAGCGCCAGTTATTCTTAGCGCCGCCCATGAGTCTGATACCGCGCTCGCTGAAGCGGGGTTTCGAAGCCTCGCTGACGCCCCTTGTGGACGTTCTCATCGCCCGCAAGGTTTCGCCCAACACGATCACTGGTATCGGCACGCTGGTCCTCGTCGGGGCCGGTGTGGCATACGGCTCGGGCGCAGTTCGCATTGGGGGGCTCCTGCTCTTGGTGAGCGGTGTCCTGGACATGTTGGACGGGCGGATCGCCCGTGCGCGGGGCGAGACCACTGCTTTCGGCGCGTTCCTGGACTCGACCCTCGACCGGATCGGCGAATCGGCTCTGTTGGGTGGGATCACCGTGTACTTCATGCGGGGTGGTGTGCCGGTGGCGTGGGAGGTGCCGGCTGTCGTGGTGGCGCTGATCGCGCTGTCGGCCGGGTTGACGGTGTCGTATGCGCGCGCGCGGGCCGAAGGGCTTCAGCTCGAGTGCAAGGTAGGCCTCACGCAGCGCGCAGAGCGGATTCTCGGTCTCGGCGTCCCGGCGCTCTTCTTCGGTGCGGGCCCGAACGGCTTTCTCTTACTGACGCTCGTCGCGATCCTGGCGGCCACCGGATCGATTACGGTGTGGCAACGCATCGCTCACGTGCATCGCATCACCCGGGCGGTGCCGAGCCGGCGCGTCACGCGGATCGGCCGAGTTACCCCGAAACTTGCGCAATACCTTGGGAAAGGACCATCAGGTGACGGATAGTCAGAGGCGCGATGTCGCGCAGGCCGAAGGGAAGCTTGGTGTACTCCTGGTCGGGCTTGGCGCGGTGGCCACGACGTATATCGCAGGCGTTCTCAACGTGCGGCGAGGGACAGGAACGCCTGTCGGGTCCCTGGCCGAGTTGAATACCATCCGGCTGGGCAAGCGTACCGACCAACGGGCCCCAACCATTCGAGAATTTGTGCCGCTCGCGGCACTCGACGATCTGGTGTGGTGCGCTTGGGATCCGATTGCGGACAACGCCTACGAGTCGGCCAAGGTTGCCGGCGTGCTGGACCTGCCGCACATCGAGCCTGTTGCAGAGGAGCTGACCGCCATCAAGCCGATGCCAGCCGTCTTCGATCAGGACTACGTGAAGCGAATCGAAGGCATCAACGTCAAGACCGGTCGCACCAAGCGAGATCTTGCCGAACAGCTGCGTGAGGACATTCGCCGCTTCAAGAGCGACAACGCCTGCGACCGGCTCGTGATGGTGTGGTGCGCTTCCACAGAGGTGTTTCTCAAGCCCGGTCCTGCTCACGCCTCCCTCGAAGCGTTCGAGCGGGCGATGGACGAGAACGATCCTACCATAGCTCCGTCGATGCTCTATGCGTACGCTGCGCTGCAGGAAGGTGTACCGTTTGCGAATGGCGCGCCCAACCTGACAGTCGATACGGAGGCGATCCGGCAACTCGCGCGGCAGAAGGGCCTCCCGATTGCGGGCAAGGACTTCAAGACCGGTCAAACGATGATGAAGACCGTCGTCTCGCCCATGCTCAAAGCTCGCATGTTGGGACTGGCCGGCTGGTATTCCACCAATATCCTCGGTAACCGGGATGGCGAGGTGCTGGACGATCCGGAGGCGTTCAAGACCAAGGAAGAATCGAAACTCGGCGTCCTGGAGCACATCCTGCAGCCGGCCGTGTATCCCGAACTCTACGGTAACATCTATCACAAGGTCCGGATCAACTATTACCCACCGCGCCGTGACAACAAGGAAGGGTGGGACAACATCGACATCTTCGGATGGCTCGGCTATCCGATGCAGATCAAGATCGACTTTCTTTGCCGTGACTCTATTCTCGCGGCCCCGTTAGTCCACGATCTGGCCCTGTTCATGGATCTGGCCCAGCGTGCCGGATTGACCGGCATCCAGGAGTGGCTGTCGTTCTATTTCAAGAGTCCAATGGCTGCCCCCGATCTCCCACCCGAGCACGATCTCTTCATCCAGCACACGAAGCTGATGAACACATTGCGGTGGATCATGGGTGAAGAACAGATCACGCATCTGGGCGTGGAGTACTACAACTACGAGTAGCAGTGAGCCCGGCTGACATTGTCGTCATCGTAGTCGGCGTCGGCCTGATCGGCGGTGAGTTGTGGTACTTTCTGGTCCCGCGACGGGACCCACCGGCGGCGCACAAGGGCGGGGTTCAGGAGATCCGCGTTCTCGTCAAGGGTGGATACGATCCGGACACGATTACGGTTGAAGCGGGACGGCCCGTGCGCCTGCAGTTCTATCGCGATGAGACCGCGGAGTGCTCGGCGCGCGTCGTGTTCGAGACACTCGGCATTGAAGAATCGTTGCCCGCTTACGAGACGACGACGGTCGAGTTCACCCCAACGACACCGGGCGACTACCCGTTCCGCTGTGGGAAATCTGTCATGCGCGGACGTGTGGTCGCGCAGATCGGACGCGAAGCAGCTCGCGTGAACCTCGGGCGAGGGCACGACAAGCATGGGTAGCCGGGTCACGCTTCCCATCGAGGGCATGACGTGCGGGGCCTGCGCCATCACCGTCCAGAACCGCCTGAGCGAAGCGGACGGCGTGCGTGAGGCCACCGTCAACTACGCCACGGCCCGGGCCACCATCACGCTCGACCGAGACGACGTGCAGGTTGCCGATCTGGTGCGGGCGGTCCGCGAGGTCGGGTACGACTGCGGCAAAGCGACCGTCGAGTTCGCCATCCAGGGACTTCACTACGCGACTGGCATGAGCCGGCTCGAAGGAGCGATCCTCGCACTGCAGGGCGTTCTCTCGGCGACCGCGAATCCCGCGACCGAAACGGTGCGCGTAGAGTACGTCCCCGGGCTGGTCACTGGCCGCCAGTTCGAGGATGCCGTACGCCGCTGCGGTTTTGACCTGGCGGAGCCTATTCCTGAAGAGGATCCCGTCGAGCGAGAGCGGGTACGCCGGCGCGCCGAAACGCGCGTTCTGACGTGGAAGTTCGTCGTAGCGGCCCTCGCCTCGCTGGTCACCGGTGTCGGCAGCATGCCGTTGATGGCGACGTCCATGAAGCAGGAGATGGATCTGTTTGCGCGGATCCTGGCTCCGCTGGACGGCGTCCTACGCAATGCGATACCGGCCCTCTACGAGTTTAGCCCGCAGAATCTGCGTCTCATCCTCCTCGGCGTCACCGTGCCGGTTCTCCTGTGGAGCGGCTGGCAGTTCTTCCGGGCGGCGTGGAGCGGCTTCAAGCACCGCACGGCGGACATGAATACGCTGATCGCGGTGGGCACCGGCGCCGCGTTCCTCTATTCGGCGGTCGCAACCGCGTTCCCATCGACGTTCACCGGGGCCGGGCTGCAGGCGGATGTGTACTTCGAGTCGGTGAATTTCATCATCGCGTTCATTCTGCTGGGCCGTCTGCTCGAATCACGCGCAAAGAGCCGTACCTCGGAGGCGATCCGCTCGCTCCTCGGGCTGCGGCCGAAGACCGCTCTCGTGCAGCGCGGCGGGACCGAACAGGAAGTGCCGTTCGAAGAGGTCACCGTCGGGGATCGCGTCATCGTGAAGCCGGGCGAGACGATCGCGGTGGATGGGGTGGTGGTAGAGGGAGAGTCAACCGTCAACGAGGCGATGCTCACCGGCGAACCGATGCCCGTCACCAAGAATCCCGGCGACGAGGTCGTAGGTGGGACGATCAACGGCACCGGGGCGTTCGTGTTCGAGGCAAAGGCGGTCGGGAAAGACACGGCGCTGGCACAGATCGTCCGTCTCGTCGAAGAGGCGCAAGGCGGAAAAGCGCCCGTACAGGCGCTGGCCGATCGCGTTGCCGGGGTCTTCGTTCCGGTGGTCATCGCCGTGGCCATCGCGTCGTTCGTGATCTGGTTCGTAGCGGGCCCCGAGCCCGGCCTGCTGTTCGGCACCGTTGCGCTCGTGACCGTTCTGGTGATCGCGTGCCCCTGCGCATTGGGGCTCGCGACCCCGACGGCCATCATGGTGGGGACAGGACGTGGGGCACAACTCGGTGTGCTCATTCGCGGTGCGGAGGCACTCGAGCGACTCCAGGACGTCGACACGATCGTCTTCGACAAGACCGGCACCATCACCGAGGGACGTCCTGTCGTCACGCACGTACTCGGGGCGAAACGGGCCGATGGCAGCAAGGTGGCACCCCCGCAGATCCTGTCGCTCGCGGCTGCCGTCGAATCGCGGTCCGAGCACCCCATCGCGCAGGCCATCATCGAGGAGGCGCACGCCAAGCGGCTCGAGATCCCAGCGGTTGAGCGGTTCGTGGCCATGGAAGGGCGCGGCGCGCGAGGGATCGTGGGCAAGTACCTGGTCGAGGTCATCAGTTTTCGCCACGCGAAGGAGCGCAGTATCGATCCCGGCGGTCTGGGCAAGGACGCGGACAAACACGTTCTTGGTGGGAAGACGCCGGTCCTGGTTGTCGTCAATGACACGGTTCAGGGTCTGGTAATCATCGCCGACGCCGTGAAACCGAGTGCAAAACCGGCGATCGCGCGCCTGCGCGAGTTGGGCTACGACCTCTATCTCCTGAGCGGCGACTCCAAGGTCTCGGCGGGTCTGATCGGGAAAGAGGTTGGCATTGATCAGGTCGTCGCGGAGGTAGCGCCGGCTGACAAGGCCGACGAGATCCGTCGGCTGCGCAATCGGCACACGGTCGCCATGGTGGGAGACGGCATCAACGATGCCCCTGCACTCGCCGAGGCGGACGTGGGCTTCGCTATCGGGACCGGCACGGATGTCGCCATCGAGGCGTCCGATATTACGCTCATCCGGGGCGATCTCGGGGCCGTCGTCACGGCGATCCAGCTCTCGAAACGAACCATGCGGACGATCAAGACGAACCTCTTTTTCGCCTTCATCTACAACACGCTGGGGATCCCGATCGCCGCGGGACTGCTCTATCCGGTCGCCCACGTCATGCTGAGCCCGGCCATTGCCGGACTGGCCATGGCAATGTCCAGCCTGTCCGTTGTGTTGAATAGCCTGCGGCTCAGGAGGTTCGCGCCGGCGGCGTGATATAGTGCGCAGTGAGCGGTACGCCGTGCGCGGGATTATCTTTACCGCTCACCGCTCACCGCTCACCGCTCACCGGCTCATATGCGCTACTTCCATCGTACATCCGTCTCCGCAGATGATGTTCTCGCCGCCGCCGATAAGTATTTTGGGGAGCGCATGTCACCTGCCGGCCGGGACGGACGTGTCTACAAGTACTCGTCGGGTATCGGAGCGGTGACGGTAGCAGTTCGTCCGGAGGGTGGACATTACACGCACATCGCGCTGACCACGGACGAGGTTGGCGAGAGCGAAGTAGACAAGTTTGCCAAACGGTTCCTCTCCGTCGTGCACCGACACGCCCACGTGGGGCACGAGGTGCGGGGCGCCTACTGACCCCGGGTTGAAATCCCGCCCGAGACCATCCAAGTTTCGCACTCCCCTCTATCACCGGGCGGGCCATGGCTTCCGCGACGCTCAGAATTGTCGGTATGACCTGCGACCATTGTCGCAAGACGGTCGAGGATGCCCTCAAGGGCGTGCCAGGGACATTTGGTGCGGCCGTGTTCCTCGACGAGGGGGAGGGGGAAGTGGATTTCGATGACGGGAAGGCCTCGGTCGATCTGTATATCCGCGCCGTAGAGGGCGCGGGATATACTGCCCGCCTGTCCGAGTAACGAGGGTGGTGACGTCACCGAAGCGGGTCCCCGTGCCGGCGGGGCTTTCCCGGGACCAACTCCACGAAATCCACTATTACCTGTGCCTCACGCGATCGTTCGACGAGCGCCTGCGCAACCTCTATCGACAGGGGAAGGTGATCGGCGGACTCTACAGTTCGCTCGGGCAGGAAGGTGAGAGCGTGGCGAGCGCCTACGCCCTGCGTGACGGTGACATTCTCTCACCGCTCATTCGGAATCTCGGGTCCATGCTGGTCCGGGGCGCCCGGCCGGTCGAGATTCTGCGACAGTACATGGCCAAGGCCACGGGTCCCACCGGCGGACGGGAGATGAACATTCACTTCAACGATCTCCAGCTCGGCTACCTCGGTCAGATTTCGCACCTCGGGGACATGGTGACCGTCATGGCGGGGATCGCGCTTTCCTTCAAGCTGCGGCAAGAGAAGCGTGTGGGGCTCGTGTATGTCGGTGACGGTGCAACCAGTACGGGCGCGTTTCACGAGGGCGTGAACTTCGCGGCGGTGCAGCGAGCGCCACTGGTAGTCATTGTGGAGCACAATGGGTACGCGTACTCCACGCCCACCGCGCGACAGACCGCGGTCGAGCGGCTCGCTGACAAGGCCCTTGCGTATGGTGTCCCGAGCGAGACTGTGGACGGGAACGATGTGCTCGCTGTGTACGAGGCGACCCAGCGTGCGGTCGCGCGCGCGCGCGATGGAGGAGGTGTGACGCTGCTGGAGTTCGTCACGTACCGCCGGAGAGGACACGCGGAGCACGATGATCAGGGCTATCAGCCGACGGAAGAGATCGCGGCATGGGAGGCGAACGACCCTATAGTGCGCTTTGAGCAACAGCTGACTAGTCGGGGTTGGGCCTCGCCGTCCGACCTCGCGGCAACCGCGACGCGGGTGACCGCGGAGCTGGACCAGGCGGTCGCCGATTCGGAGAACGACCCGGCGCCGGACCCCGAGAGCGCGCTGGGGGGCGTCTATGCCACTCCCCCGCCCACGGTGCAGCGTTCACCGCTCACAGCTTACCGCGCACCGACGTCCGATGCCTGAGGTCACGTATCTCGAGGCACTGCGCGACGGCATGCGCGAAGAGCTCGAGCGCGACGACCGGGTGTTCATTCTCGGTGAGGACATTGGGATCTACGGCGGCGCGTTCAAGGTCACCGACGGGTTCCTCGACCGGTTTGGTCCCAACCGCATCGTTGATACGCCTATCAGCGAAGCGGCCATTGTTGGTGCGGCGGCCGGAGCGGCACACATGGGCATGCGCCCGATTGCCGAGATGCAGTTCATCGACTTCATCTCGTGCGCATACGACATCCTCACCAACTATGTCGCCACCGCACGGTACCGCGCGGGGCTTGGGACCCCCATCGTCGTAAGGGGTCCATCGGGAGGGTTCGTCCGTGGAGGGCCCTTCCATTCCCAGATGCCGGAGGCCGCGTTCTTCCACACGCCCGGCCTGAAGCTCGTCGCACCGGCCACCGCCCGCGACGCCAAGGGACTCATCAAGGCGGCCGTGCGGGATGACGACCCGGTGATCTACTTCGAGCACAAGTACCTCTACCGGCGTATCAAGGAAGACCTCCCTGAGGGCGAAGAGATTCTGACCCCCATAGGCAGCGCCCGCGTTGCAAGGGAGGGTACCGACCTGTCGATCATCACCTGGTCCGCGATGGTCTGGAAGGTGCTCGAGGCGGCCGAACAGTTGGAACGAGAGGACGGGGCGTCGGTTGAGGTGATCGACTTGCGCACGCTCATTCCGATGGATGACGACGCGGTCATGGCGACCGTCCGAAAGACTAATCGCGTCCTCGTCGTCCACGAGGATACGCGCACGGGCGGGATCGCGGGGGAGATTACGGCACGCATCAACGAGCACGCCTTTGAATGGCTGGATGCACCCGTGCGACGGGTGACGGCGCACGATACGCCGTTGCCGTACGCGCCGACACTGGAGGACTATGTACTGCCCCAGGCGGAGGATGTCGTCGCGGCAGCACGATGGCTGCTGGCGTACTGATATCAAGCTGTCGATACCTTCAACCCGCGTGCCAATTGCCGGCGGATGGTCGCTACTGAACCGGACCCGGTGAGTGCGGCGCACCAATGGCCCGTTGCGAAGAGCCGTTTCCCCACCCGGCAGACGGGTTTCTCGTGTATCAGCCGGCGGGATGCTCGCTTGAGGCGGCTCACGACAGCGCGTTTCGAGACATATCGCGGCACCTCGATGAGTAGGTGTACGGTACGGGGCCTCACGGCGATGGTGTCGGCCCGCCAGCCGCTCTCTTCGCACGCCCGTCGCAGGAGGTGCTCGCAGAAGCGGGCTGTCGCGGCTATTTTGAAGGCGTCGCGTCGCCGGTGGGTGCTGAGCGACACATGATACCAGACGGTGTTGGACTTCCGAAAACGCATGCCGGAAGAGTGATATCAATCCCGCACCAACACGTAGCCAAAATCTTGCCGCGCGTGATCGTTCCATCGACGCGGGCACGGCGGAGGGGAAACCACGGATGCCCCGTGTAGATGTCATCATGCCGCAGATGGGTGAATCGATCGTCGAGGGGACGGTGTCGCGGTGGTTGAAACAGGTCGGCGATGAAGTGAAGCGCGACGAGGCGATTCTCGAGATCTCGACCGACAAGGTCGATGCCGAGATTCCGTCCCCGGCAGCCGGTGTCCTCGCCGAGATCAAGGTGCCCGAGGGCGAGACGGTCGAGGTGCAAACCGTGATTGCCGTCATCGATACGGATGGAAAAGCAGGGGGAGTGGCAGAGGTGGCAGCGGGCTCTGAGGCCGCAGTCACGGCACCGGCCGCGGAGGAACCCGCTACGGTGGTTCCCACCCCCACCCCCACCCCCACTTCGGTGCCGCCGGCCCCCGTCGCGAGCCACCAGGAAGGTGGCGTGGTGACGGGCGCCGGCGGAGAAACCGCGGAAGAGCGGCTACGCACGAAATCCACGCCGCTCGTACGACGGATCGCGGCGGAACACGACATCGATATCTCGCGCATACCGGGGACCGGTATCGCAGGACGCGTGACCAAGAAAGACATCCTATCGTTCATCGAAAGCGGCAAGGCGGCTGGCGCCCCCGCCCCCGCCCCCGCAACCGCTCCGCGTCCGGCAGCGGGTGGGGTCGCGTCGGGTGAGGTGCTGCACCCGGTTGTCGAGCCGTGGCCCGGCGACCGAGTCGAGCCGATGAGCAAGATCCGGAAGCTCACGGCCGATCACATGGTGATGTCACGCCGCGTTTCGGCGCACGTCACGAGCTTCTATGAGGTGGATTTCACGCGCATTGCAGCACTCCGGCGCAAGAAGAAGGGTGAGTACGAGCAACGTGGCGCCAAGCTCACGTACATGGCCTTCATCATCAAGACCATCGCCGACAATCTGCGACGCCATCCCGTGCTCAACGCGTCGGTGAGCGGTGATTCCATCATCTATCGCCAACCCATCAATATCGGGATTGCCGTGGCGCTCGATTGGGGGTTGATCGTGCCGGTCATCAAGGGCACGGACGAACTGTCAATGCTCGGCCTGGCCAAGACCGTCGTGGATCTCGCGGAGCGGGCGCGCACCAAGAAGCTCAGTCCGGATGAAGTACAGAAGGGCACGTTCACCATTACCAACCCTGGGGTCTTCGGGTCGTACATCGGTGCGCCCATCATCAACCAGCCGCAGGTGGCGATCCTCGGCATAGGGGCGATCGAGAAACGACCCAAGGTGCTGACTCTGGATGACGGCCAAGACGTCATCGCCATCCGTACGATGTCGATGTTGTCGATCGCATACGACCACCGCATTGTCGATGGAGCGGACGCCGACCGCTTCATGGCGGACGTGAAGAAAGACCTGGAGAATTTCTCTGAGGGAGCGATCTGACAAATGGCGCGACGATCGATCCAGGTCGATGGCGAGCGGTGGGACGTGTATCCCTCCGGTCGCGTGACGGTGTATGAGCGCGACGAGTTTGCCCTCGTGTTCGAGAAGGGGACGGGCCCCGATCGTGTGCGCCGTGTGGCACGCTATTCACCGCTCGGAGCCAGGCGCCGTGACGCCTCGTTGGCGGAGCTGTCCGACGAGCGACTCATCGAGTTCTTCCGGCAGTCCCAGGCAGACTGGACCAGCCCGGATACCGGGTACGCGCGGCCCGCCCCCGCCCCCGCCCCTGCCCCCGCCCCCGGTCGTCCCGGTGCGTCGGGTTGACCTGCACCTCCACTCCACGGCGTCCGATGGACGGGAGGCGCCGGCGGACGTCGTCCGGCTGGCCACTGGGGCCGGACTCGCGGTCATCGCCCTCACCGATCACGACACGCTCTCCGGCGTCGCGGTCGCGCGGGATGCGACCCAGGGAACAGACCTCCGCGTAATCGCCGGCTGCGAGTTTAGTGTCCGGGTCCCGTGGGGGGAGTTGCATCTGCTGGGGTATTTCCTCCCGCTCGATGACCGGGAACTGGAGGGTTTTCTCGCGCAGCAACGACACGGCCGGGCGGAGCGAATGGATCGCATTGTACAGCGGCTGCAGGCGTCCGGTGTCTCGGTGACGCTCGCCGATATCGTACAGCGCGCCGCCGGCGCCGCACTGGGCCGGCCACACGCCGCGCACGCGATCGTCCGGCAAGGAGCGGCGACGGACGTCAACGACGCATTCGATCGGTACCTGGGGCGTGGGCGACCGGCCTTCGTTGCCAAGACGCTCCCGCCCGTGGCTGACGTTTCCGACCTCATTCGGCGGTGTGGCGGCGTCAGCTCAGCGGCCCACCTCAAGGACCGGGCGGGCCGAAGCGCGCTCGCGCGGTTGCGAGATGCAGGTGTGGACGGCGTCGAGGTGCTCCACCCCGCGCACGACGAGGCCACCCGGGTGCGCATTGAACGCCTGGTGCGGGAACTGGATATGCTGCCGACAGGCGGGTCGGACTGGCATGGCGGCGGTGTGGGTGGATTGGGGCGAGCCGGTCTGGGAGAGATACCGGTCCCTCACGAGTGGTTGGAAGCCATTGAGGATCTGCATAACGAGCGACGATCGGCGGAGGCTACGACATGACGGCGACTGCGTTGATTCGGGTGGGTCACACGGCTGCGGATTTCACGTTGCCGGGGCACGATGGGGCAGTGTATCGCCTTGCGGAGTTAAGGAAACAGGGACACGTGATGCTCGTCTTCTATCCGGGCAACAACACGCCTGGGTGAAACCGTCAACTCTCCGCCGTGCGCGATGAGATTGAGCGGTTTCGAGCGGCACATGTACGCCCCTTCGGCGTCAACCCGGCCGGACTCGAGAGCCACGCTAAGTACGCGGCCAAGTTCAGGTTCCCATTCTCGCTCCTTTCGGATGCCGACCGCGTCGTGGCCGGCGCCTACGGGGCTCTGAAAACGGGCGGCAAGCGTATTCAGCGAACGGTTGTGCTGATCGGAAGTGACGGGGTTGTGCGGTTTGCCCGGCGTGGGGCACCCAAGCCGGCCGAAGTCCTGGCCGCAGTGGAGGAAGGCTGACCGACACATGCCTAATCTCACGGGGAAGATCGCTCTGGTAACGGGTGGCGGGCGCAGGTTGGGGCGCGTGATCGCCGAAGCGCTCGGGGCGGATGGGGCGCGTCTGGCTATTCACTACCACCGCTCGGCCCAGGGCGCGATCGAGGTGGCGGACATCCTGGGGGGAGCGGCTCGCGCAACGACCTTCGAGGCGGATCTTGCCGACGCCCGAGCAGCGGCCGCCCTCCCGCAGCGTGTAGTGGAAGAGATGGGCGGGCTCGACCCTTCGGGGAGGTAACTCCCGAAGACTGGGACCACGTCATGGATGTAAACCTGCGCGCGTACTTCTTCGTGGCACAGGGTGCCGCGCCGTCCCTACGCGCTCGAGGTGGG
This sequence comes from Gemmatimonadota bacterium, assembly GCA_036679645.1. Taxonomy (GTDB): domain Bacteria; phylum Gemmatimonadota; class Gemmatimonadetes; order Gemmatimonadales; family GWC2-71-9; genus JADFNB01. The sequence goes on from JAZDCY010000098.1 coordinate 17,607, forward strand.
GCCGTGATCAATATCTCCGACGCGTCGAGTGTCGATCCGTGGCCGTCGTACCTGCCGCACAGTGTGAGCAAGGCAGGCGTCCAGATGCTCACGCGTGCGCTCGCGCTCGCGATGGCCCCGGAAGTCAGGGTCAACGGCATCGTTCCGGGGGCGGTGCTCCTGCCGGAATCGCTCGACGCCGACGCCGAACGGCGCATTGGCGAGCGGACTCCGCTGCAACGTCTGGGGAGTCCAGCGGACGTGGTCTCCGCCGTGAGATTTCTGCTCGAGACCGAATACGCCACCGGCAGCACGGTGGTCGTAGACGGCGGTGCCACCGTGCGGCCCCGGGTGTGGGAGACGGCGTGAACCGGCACCACGTCTTCCTGTAGCGCTTACATTTAGGCAAGCGGCTGGAACCACGGTGATTGGTTTGCCGTTAACTAGGAGATTTGTGGCGACACCGTGTTGAAACGAGAGGTAATCCCTATGACAGACCAAGGGACAGAGAAGACAACCGAATACGATGTGATCATCGTCGGCGGCGGCCCCGCAGGGCTATGCGCAGCCCTGTACGCCGGCAGGGGCATGTTGAACGCGCTGCTCATCGAGCGCGGGCTGCCTGGCGGCGAACTACTCAATACCGAACTCATCGAGGACTATATTGGCTTCGAGAGCATCCTAGGCCGTGACCTCGCGCAGAAGATGGCAGACCACGCAAAGAAGTTCGGCGCCAACATCGCGACCGATACGGTCGATGCGGTGGAAAAACAGGATGACGGTGCTTTCCGCGTCACTACCCAACTTGGCAAGACCTACGTTGCCCCTACGGTGATCCTCACCGCCGGCGGAACCCCCACGAAACTGGGAATCCCCGGCGAGCAGGAGTTTGCTGGGCGTGGGGTATCGTATTGCGCGGTGTGCGACGGTGCATTCTTCAAGGGCGAGACTATTGCGGTGGTCGGTGGCGGGGACGCAGCGGCTGAGGAGGCGGACTACCTCACCCGGTATACGGAGAAGGTGTACCTCATCCACCGGAGAGACCGGCTTCGTGCCTCGCCGCTCCTCGCGCAACGCGTATTCAACAATCCCAAGATCGAGGTGGTCTGGAACAAGGTCGTCGAGCAAATCGAGGGCGAGGTGAAGGGCGTGCAGCAACTCCGGTTACGCGATACGTCGACGGGGGAATCGTCAACGCTCGCCGTGACCGGCGTCTTCATCTTCATTGGGTTCATGCCCAATACCGGAGTCATCCGGGGACACTTCGACCACGATCCGGAAGGCTACCTCGTAACCGACGATCACATGATGACATCGATCGAGGGGCTGTTCGCCGCAGGCGATGTGCGGGTGCAGGTGACCCGTCAGATCACGACGGCGGTTGGCGATGCCACGACGGCCGCGATCGCGGTCGAGAAATACGTCACCCAGCGAAAGGAGCAGGCTGCGGTTGGCGCTTCCTGAGATCATCTGTCTCACCAACGGGATCTTCGAGGAGAACTGTTTCATCCTCGCTGACCGCGACCGGGGTGAAGCCGTTCTCGTGGATCCCGGTGAGGAAGCCGATCTCTTCCTGGCGCGGCTCGACTCCGAGCGTCTCGCGCTCACGGCCATCTGGCTCACGCATGCGCACCTCGATCACGTCATGGGTGTGGGTCGCGTGGTGGAGCAGACGGGGGTGCCGGTGTGGCTGCATCCCGACGACCGTCCCCTGTACGATGCGGTGCCACAACAGGCTGCTAGCCTGCTCGGGATCGAGGTACCGCCGCCACCCACCCCCAATCACGATCTAGCCGACGGCAGTTCGCTTCGCGTGGGCGAATTGGTCTTCGACGTCCTCCATGTACCGGGGCACAGTCCCGGTCACGTCGCGTTCGTCATGCCGGGTGCCGCGGTATCAGGGGACGTTCTCTTCGCCGGATCGATCGGGCGCACCGACCTGCCCGGTGGCAGCGCGGAGACGCTCCTGCGCAGCATTCGCGAGCGATTGGCAGTGCTGCCCGACGATACGGTCGTCTACCCGGGTCATGGTCCAACGACGACGATCGGGTCCGAGAAGGCGACGAATCCGTTCCTGACCGGGGCGGTTCGGCTCGCCTAGGCAGAAAGAGTGCCCCGTTGCGGTTTCCCCATCCGCTCCCGTCCGTGGGGGTGCAAGAACCCGTGTCCCAACTGCGGCTTTGTCTATCCGTTGGGCGACTGCTCTGACTGAAGAGCAGCGTCGCATGAAGTTTTCGTGAAGGTGATGCGTCTCGCCGACGCTCTTCATTTTTCGCCGATGGAACAACTTGCGTATCGCGCGGTGCTGCGGAATATTTACGAGTACAGGGAGGGAAACCGTGCGTATTACAACGTGGGCTGAATACGGGCTCATCGTCACCATTCATCTGGCGCGCCGCGCCGATGAAGGGGCCATTCCTGCTCGTACCATAGCGCAAGTAGAACACCTTCCGGCAGACTACGTCGAGCAGATACTCCTCAAGTTGCGGCGCGCCGGCGTGGTCAGCAGCGTGCGCGGCGCCAAGGGTGGCTACAGTCTGAGTGGGCCGCCCGAGGACACGACTATTCGTGACGTCATCCAGGCCGCCGAGGATCATACCTTCGAGGTGAATTGCGACGTACGGCGGGTTAATCCGGAACGGTGCGGACCAGGAGGCGATTGCACCCTCCGGCCGGTATGGCGCGCGCTGCAGGTGCGCGTAGACGACTTCCTCGAATCGATCTCGCTTGCCGATCTCATGGGCGACGAGGCGAGCGTCGAGCGGGCCGTGTTGTTCGCGTCGAGCGACGCCTGATACCGGGGAAGTCATGACGGGCCGCGACGGGCTATCGGCGGCGGAACTACGCCGGTACGCCAGGCACGTCATTCTTCCTGAAGTCGGTGAAGCGGGCCAGCTGCGGCTCAAGGCCGGCCGCGTGCTCCTGGTGGGCGCGGGGGGCTTGGGGTCGCCGGCCGCACTCTACCTTGCGGCAGCGGGTGTTGGCACGCTCGGCATTGTCGATGACGACATCGTCGACGAGAGCAACCTCCAGCGCCAGATCCTGCACGGGACATCGACAGTCGGGTTGGGCAAACTCGTGTCGGCCGAGGCGCGTGTCCACGACCTGAATCCGCATGTCGTCGTTGAACCCTTTCCCACCAGACTGACTGCCGCCAACGCGCGGGAGATCATCTCCGCGTTCGACGTCGTGGTAGACGGCAGCGACAACTTCCCGACCCGCTACCTCGTGAACGATGCCTGCGTATTGGAGGGCAAGCCCGACGTATACGGTGCCATCCTCAAGTTCGAGGGCCAGGTCTCGGTCTTCGGTGCCAAAGGGGGGCCGTGCTACCGCTGCCTGTTCCGCGATCCGCCGCCACCCGAGTTGGTGCCGTCTTGCGAGGAAGCAGGGGTCATCGGTGTAATCCCAGGCATCATCGGGACGTTGCAGGCGTTGGAGGTCGTCAAGCTGCTCACGGGAATCGGAACGCCGCTGGCCGGACGGCTGCTCATCCTTGACGGGCTCTCGACCCGGTTTCGGGAACTGACGTTGCAGCGAGACCCTCAGTGCCCGGTCTGCGGGACACACCCGACCGTGACGGAGTTGATCGACTACGAGGCCTTCTGCGGCGAGACGGCAGGGGCCACGACAGAACGCGACGGATACGAGATCACGCCGGGAGAACTTGCCACGCGGCTGGTGGACGGTGCCCGACCGGTGCTCATCGACGTGCGGGAAGCGTGGGAGTGGCAGATCGGGTCCATCGATGGTTCGCTGCACATTCCGTTGGGGGAACTACCGGCACACGTTGAGGGGCTCGACAAGACGCAGCCGGTCGTCGCGTACTGCCATCACGGGGCGCGCTCGCTCGCAGCAGCACGCATCCTCTGGGGAGCTGGGTTTACGGACGTGCGGAGTCTCCGCGGCGGGATCGATGCGTGGGCGAGGGAGGTGGATGAGGAGGTAGGGACGTACTAGACGCTCAGACGCTCAGCTGCACAGACGCTCAGGGGTTAACGGTGAGATCTCTGAGCAACTGTGCGTCTGAGCAACTGTGCGTCTAGCGGTTCAGTGCCGAAGGGGGGATTCGAACCCCCACGGGCTTACGCCCACTGCGCCCTGAACGCAGCGCGTCTACCAGTTCCACCACTTCGGCGTTCGCGCCGGCGGGAACACGGCGGCGCGCGGCGGAATATAGAACGGGTCCCGAGCGAGCGTCAACCGTCAGCTTGACCGTCCGGAAACCGTTTCATATCTTGAAGTTAGCTTGTGTCCTCAGATCCTCAGAAATCCGTTGCCGGCGGTCCGGTAGTAGCGCGCAATCGCAAGGCGCGCCACGAATACCATTTGCTCGAGACGTGGGAAGCCGGACTCGTTCTCACCGGTACCGAAATCAAGTCCGTACGGGCGGGGAAGGTCAGTCTGAAAGAGGCCTTCGGCATCGTGCGGAACGGTGAGGTGTGGCTGGAAGGGATGAACATCTCACCCTACGAGTCTGCCGGCTACGCAACGCACGATCCCACGCGGTCGCGCAAACTCCTGCTCCATGTTCGGGAGATTCGCCGGTTGATTGGTGCGGTCGAACGACAGGGCCTCACACTCATTCCGCTGGACCTGCATCTCACGCGGGGTCGTGCCAAGGTCACTATGGCGCTGGCGCGTGGCAAGAAGCGTCACGACAAGCGTGAAGATGCCAAGCGACGAGATGCAGCGCGCGAGGCAGCCCGCGCGGTAGGGCGGCGGACGTGATCGTGCGAGCGCTCTGGTTGGCGGCTGCCGTGCTGGGTCCGCCTACTGCCGATTCGTTCCCGCCGACGCCTCCGGCCGTCATGATCGCCACATCCCGTGGCCAGCTATCGGTGCCCGTGACATCCAGGCGGGGGCACCCCGCGATCCCGGCTGCGCCACTCGTCTCGTTGCTCCCCATGACCCACCGCGTGCAGGACGGATGGGCCACGGTGCACTTTGCTGGGCAGTCGTTTCGTTTCCTGCTGGGCGCGCCGGTGCTGGTGGACGCGGGGCGGCTCGTTCCCCTTGTCGGTGGGGCATTCGTCGAGCGTGACTCGCTCTTCGTGCCGCTGCAGTGGCTCACCGACTACGTCCCACGGCGGTTTCGGGAGGCGTATCACTACGACCCGCTCGCCGCCCGCTTTGAGGAGGTGGGGTTTACCCCGGTCGTGCGGACCGCCTCGCCGGCCGCGAACGCTGCCGGGCTACGTAACTCGCACATGGTCGTGATCGATCCCGGGCATGGCGGTGCGGACCGGGGCAACCCCGGCCGATTCCTGCCGCGCGGCATGCAGGAGAAGCATGTGACGCTTGCCATATCGCTCTATCTCAGAGACGAGCTGGAGCGCCGTGGTGTCACCGTCGTGCTGACACGCACAACGGACACGTTGATCGGTCTGTACGATCGGGCGAATTCCTGTCTACGGGACTGCGACCTGTTTGTGAGCGTGCATGTGAACGCCCTCAACCCCAGTCCCGGGTATCAGCGTGTCGCCGGTGTGAACACGTACTTTCTCGGTGATGCTCTCACCGCAGAATCCCGTCGAGTGGCGGCGATCGAGAACGAGGCGATTCGCTACGAAACGGGCCGGCCGTTCGAGCCAGACGACCCGCGGCTGTTCATCATGAAGGCGTTGCAGACCAACGAGTTTCTTCGCGAGTCGGCGCTGCTCGCCGAGCTGGTGCAGGAATCCGCCTCCGCAGTGCACCCGGGCCGCAATCGTGGGGTGGCGGAGAACCGGTTCGTTGTGCTGGCCACGGCACGGCGACCCGCCATCTTGGTAGAGACGGGGTTTGCTACGAACCGGAGTGATGCCCAGTACCTCGCATCGCGGCGCGGGCAGCAGCGTCTCGCGCGTGCGATAGCCGAGGGCGTTGTCGAGTACCTCCGGCGCTACGAGGCCAAGACCGGGGTGGGTGGGGGGGGGCCGTGAGCCGGCGCGTCGCGGTTGCCGTCACGCTCGTGCTGCTTGGGGCGGGGTGTGCGTACTACAACGGGCTCTACAACGCCAATCGGCTCGCGAACGACGCGCGCCGCGCCGAGCGAGAGGGGCGGACCGGTGAGGCGCGGTCCCTCTGGTCGCAGGTGGCCATCAAAGCAGAATCGGTTGCTACCCGATTTCCCCACAGCAAGTATCGCGACGATGCGCTGCTGCTCCAGGGCACGGCCCTCTTCAACCTCCATGCGTGTAGCCAGGCGGTGAGTCCCCTCGCGGCGGCCGCCGACTCGAGCCCCGATGCGGTCATCAGTGCGCGGTCACGTCTGCTGTTGGCCCGCTGCCGTCTCGCCATGTTCGAGCCCGACTCTGCCCGGCTGACGCTCGATCCGCTCGTTGCCAAGGCCGATTCAGCCGACCGGCGGGAAGCGCTGTTGCTCCGCGGGCAGGCGGCGTTGGCCCTCGGAGATGACTCGGCTGCGCGGCGGGATCTAGAAGAGAGTGCGCACCCCCTTGCCGTGTTCCCGCTTGCCGTCGTGCTGGTGCGCCAGCACGAGCCCGATCGTGCCGCCGAGGTGCTCGCAGCCGCGACCGCGGCGCCGTACGACGAGGATCTCTGGCTCGAGACACTCGACACGCTCGGGGTTCCACGCATCGAGCGGGCATCGCGATTGGTCTCGACCCTGCTCGAGCGGCCGGATTTGGGTACTGGAGCGCGGGCCCGGCTCCTCGTCGACGACGGCGAGCGTTGGCAGGGTGCGGGCGAAGCGAAGCGTGCCGCCGGCCGCTTTCGTGTGGCAGCAGAGTTGGTTCCGGATTCCGTCGAGGGGCGTCTGGCGCAGACGTACCTCATGGTCGCCGCAATACGGCAGTCGCACGATCCCGATGACATGCGTGATTTGCTAGACACGCTGCGCGCCGCGACGCAACGCGGTGGGGAACCGGCCGTGGTCGCCGGGCGGTTCGTGACGATCCTCGGGCGGGCGGTCGAGGCGATGTTGCAGGACACTGCGGATCTGGCTCTCTTCGTGGCCGCCGAAGATGTACGTGACACGCTCGGCATACGACCATTGGCCGCGGCACTCTTCGAGCGAGTCGCGCAAGCGTACCCGCGGTCGGTCATCGCGCCCAAGGCGCTTCTCGCCGCGGCCGTGCTCCAGCCCGATATGCGGCGCGTGCTCCTCGAGCGGGTGCGCAGGGAGTACCCTGGGTCGGTGTACGTCCGAGCCCTGAGTGGTCAAGCGGGTCCCGAGTATCAAGCGGTCGAGGACTCTCTGCGACAACTGCTGCCGGCAGTCACTGGGCGGCGGCGACGTCGATCCGGGAACTAGCCGTGACCGCTCGCCGTCCTCCAATCGAGCTGTTCGACACCACGTTCCAGAATCCTATCCTTCTCGCCGCCGGCACCGCCGGTTTCGGGCGCGAACTCCAAGGTGTGGTGGCGTTGGATCGATTGGGCGGCGTTATCACCAAGTCGGTTAGCGCGGAGCCTCGCGTAGGTCATCCGGCTCCACGCGTGGCGGAGTTTGCTGGCGGCATGATGAATTCAGTCGGTCTCGCGAACCCGGGTGTTCGCGCCGTGCAGGAGGTCGAGCTCCCATGGCTGGCGGCACACGCCGGCGGGGCTCGGGTCATAGTGAGCGTGGTGGGTGCAACAGTGGCCGAGTATGTCGCAGTCGTGACCGAGCTGGAGGGAGAGGAGATCGTCACGGCGTTCGAGCTGAATCTCTCGTGCCCTAACAGCGAGCGCGGTGGCGAGCACTTTGGGGCGGATGATCGGGTGCTCGAGGGTCTCGTTGCCCAGTGCCGGCAGGCCAGTACTAGGCCTATCATCGCCAAGCTGGCGCCAACGCTCCCCGATGTGGCGCGGACGGCCAGTATCGCTGCTGGCGCGGGGGCCGATGCAATCGCGGTGGTGAACACTTTCCCCGGATTTCTCTTCTCGGCCGACTCGGGAACGACCGATCGGTTACCGCTCCTGGGTGCGGGCCAGGGTGGAGTGAGCGGCCCGGCGCTCCTGGCCGTAGGAATCCAGGCGACCCGCCGCGTGCGAGAGGCGACCGAACTGCCGGTGATCGGGGTCGGTGGCATTCGGCGGCCGGACGACGTGCGGCAGTACCTGGATGCGGGGGCAGCTCTCGTGGCGGTGGGTACGGCGGCGCTGGCGGATCCTCGTATCCCCGAGCGACTCGCTGAGGCGTGGATGCGTGGCTGAGGTGATCGTAGCGCTCGACCAGCCGACCGAGGCGGAAGCACTGGCCCTGGTGGATGAGTTGGACGGGCCGCGCTGGGTGAAGGTGGGTGCCACCCTCTTCGCCTCCGCGGGTCCGTCGGTGGTGACCGCGCTGCGCGCCCGGGAAATCGAGGTGTTCCTGGATCTCAAGTGGCACGATATTCCGCATCAGGTGGAGGGGGCCGTATGCGCGGCGGCCAATCTCGGCGTCGCGCTGGCGACGGTCCATGCCTTGGGCGGGCCGTCGATGCTCGAGGTGGCAGCACGAGCAGCGGCGACCACCGGTATCGACGTGGTGGCCGTCACGGTCCTGACCTCGCACACGGCGGACGAGTTTGGACGGGTGATCGGTCGGCCGGACGTGTCTGGGCTGCAGCGAGACGTGGAACGGCTAACCGTGCTCGCTAGGGACGCCCACCTCGCCGGTGTGGTGGCCTCTGCCGATGAGGCAGCGGCAGCCCGGCAGTTGCTTGGGCCCGGAGGCATCATTGTAGTCCCGGGCATTCGTCTCGCGGAGGATGAGGCGGACGACCAGCGGAGAACGGCCAGTCCGGCTCGGGCCCTGGCGGCGGCGGTCGATCACGCGAGCCAAGAGCCCGCGAGCGGTGTATCAGCAGGTAATGGAGGTTGTCACGTGATACGTGGAGTTCATGCGTCAGGCCTGATCGCTGGGCTGGTCCTCGTCGCTGCCGCGGGCCGAGTGGGCGCCCAGACACCGCTCGATCAGGTGGTGGAACGGGCGCGGGGCGCCTGGCTGGCCCATGCCGCACGCGCATTGGTGGAGCACAGCGATACCGTCCGGTTGCGGATCCCTGGGGTCGCAATCTCGGCGGCGGTCCGGCCAGGGCAGGCGGCGCGCCTGCTAGAGCGCTATTTCGAATCGACCGAGGAAGCGGGCTTCGAGTTGCGTGGTATCAGGCACGTCGGTGCCGACCACGCGTACGCAGAGTTGCTCCGCCGGTTCGTGGTCCAGGGCACGGACGACGAGCGGGAGGAAACGGTCTTCTTTGGGTTCCGCGTGATCGGCGGTGAATGGCGTCTGCGCGAGGTGCGTGTTACGCCGTAACGGTAATGGCCCAGTTTGAATTGTGACAAAGTTGCGGCCAGGCTGGCCACCACACTAGGTTCAGATTCATGGCCGGAAAAGAACTCACCCTCGATCAATGGGAGACCATTGTCCGCGATCTGACCGCGATCACGGAACGAATTGATAGGGCCAAGGACGGTCTTGATCGGCATAAGGCAGGGCAACGCGCGGTCTGGGACGAGCTTGACCTTGCCGAGGCTCGCCTTCAGGGTTTGTCGATGTTCCTCGGACTGCTCGTTGATCGTGCCGAAGTTTAAGGACCCCGACGACGCGAAGCTCCGCGAGGACACCGCCGAGACGGCCTCTCGGACGCTTCAGGAAGCGATAGGCGCACGGCCCAAGACCGTGGTGCCGCCATCGGAGCGCACTGACGCGGAGAAGGACGCGCAGGCAGTCGAGCGGGGCCGGAAAGGTGGGGAGAAGGGCGGGAAGGCGCGGGCCGAAGGGATGACCGAAGACCAGAAAGCTGAGGTCGCCCGGCTCGCCGCGACGGCTCGCTGGCGAAAGACTGACTAACTCTCCGACAACTAGGCCGCCTCCGCGTCACTCTCCCCATCCAACTCTACGACATCGCGAGTGAAATCCAGCACCAACTGAATTGGTGGAGTCTCTGCGTGTAGCTCGTTGAAGAACCGCACATCGTTGCTAAGCTGGCGGCAGTCGTAGACAATGGAGTTTCGGCGCTGAGCCACAGAGATTCGCATGAACTCTGGTGATGTCGTGCGGATGTCGTCCCAGAACGTACCCTGCTCACCATCACGCCTCCTGGTCCTCGCGGGTACCTTCGCCCGAACGCGGTGCCCATGAGCGTCTGTCAGGTGTTCATCGCGCATGGAGTCGGCGATGAAGCTGCCACAGACACGAAGCTTGTCCTCACGACCGATCTCCCACATCCCACGGCCTAGGACCCACTCGGCAATCTCCGTTGCCTTCGCGGGCCAAGCACCACCAGCAAGTCGATACTCTCGAACAATACGCTGGCCCTGCTTCATGTAATGCGATGACATCGGACGATTCCTATTCTTGGGTTACCGAAGACCGATCTCAGGTGTGCTGCCAAAACCATCTACCAATGCTGTTGAGGCGACAACGTGCCTGATCTTCGCAAGGTGACGCACGTACCTATTCCATTGATCGAATCGCTTGCGAAGCTGCCCTGCCACGAGCCCGGAGTGTCGGTCGATGCTATGCGCGAACCGGCGAATGTTATCATCGGTGAACAGCGGCCCCTTACGAGCCACAAAATCATCCAACAGCGCCTGGGGAACGCAGAACTCGGCCGCTGCTCGGTTGGCCTTCCGTTCCTGCTCAGACACGTCATCCCCGGCTCGATCCACGTCGCTGTCGATCATGACTGCGTCTTTCCCGTCACCATTCAAGACATGCTCGATCTCATGCCGTAGGACGAACCAGAAGTTGTCGATCCGATCCTCCTTGAGCGACATGCCAATAACCGGCTTCTTCGGCTCGGGCCAGAAACAGACACCGTCCACGCGAAGCCCTGGCAACTTCTCCACTACGACGAATCTCACGCCCGCCTCTGCAAGAATTCGTGGAACCTGGTGGGCGTCATCCGGCGACCGAAGAAGCTCACCAAGTCTGTCGAGGGCCGCCTCCAGTTTGTGATTAGAGTAGGGAGCCACCGTAAGGGTCTGTGCCAGTTGCTTGACTCTCAGGAGCCATGCTTCCTGCGTTGTCGTCGTTTCCGCATCGTAGGATGTCTGCTTCGCTGCGTAGGCCAGCTTTGGCCGTTGGCTCAATTCGGGAACGCCGAGAAACTTGAGCACGTCACTTTCAAGCACATCGGTGTTTTTTGACGCCGTAATCCACCCCCGAATCGACATCTCTCGAACGGGACACCGCTCCCGAAGCCGCGCCCTGCGTGAAATACGCTTCGGTGCGGCTTCGGTGTTGGTCAAGCGGTAGGCGGCCTCTAGGTTGAGCCACAACTCGGCACCCGTGCCCAACGCTGCCGCCAGCTCCTTGGCGATCTCGGGGGTAATAGCACGCTTCCCCTTCACAATCTGGCTGACCGCAGAAGCAGGTCGGCCGATAATGTCTGCGAACTCTGCCTGGCTCCAGCCCCGTGCGTCTAACTCGTCGCTCAGGTACTCACCAGGAGGGAATGTCTCTGCTGGGATGCGCGTATTCATCGGTACACCACCCTCGTCAGTGGTAGTCGACAATCTCTATCACTCCAATTCGTTTCTTGGGCGCCTCGCCGCGAATCTCCAAAATCAGGCGCCATTGGTCGTTCAGTTTCATCGAGTGCTGGTCGGCGCGATCTCTTTCGAGCTTTTTGAAGTTGAGACCGCGCATGGCGTACAGATCGCGTTCGTCCACGGCAGCGCGAATGAACCCAATCGCCTTCCGGAACCCCTTCACAATGGCTGGCGCTAACCCGGCCGTGAATCCGGGGTCTGTTTCCAGCCGATCAAGGTCAGGATCGTCATACTCGATTTCCATGCCCTAGTACATTAAGCCTTGAGCGCAGTTACCGCAATAGCGAAATTATGAAATTCGGTAATTCGCTGCCTGACCTTGCTTGAGCATTTGACTAGGTTGCCTGTGACAATGAATAAGCTCCCCGTTGCAAGGCAGGCGGCCATTCTCCGGGCCCTCACGGAAGGCAACTCCAGCCGGGCGACCGCCCGGCTGGTCGGGATCTCCAAGACGACGGTTCTCAAGCTCCTGGTCGAGGTGGGGGAGTTCTGTGAGTTTTACCAGGACAAAGTCCTGCGGAACCTGCCGTGCACGCGGATCGAGGCCGGCGAGATTTGGGCCTTCGTCGGGGCCAAGCAGAAGCGCGCCACCCGGAAGGGCGACGGGGACATTTGGACATTCACGGCGATCTGTGCCGACACCAAGCTCATGGTCTCGTGGTCGGTCGGGTATCGGACTCACGCGTATGCCCACGCCTTCATCGAGGATGTGGCCTCGCGACTAACCAACAGAGTCCAGTTCACCACGGACGGCCACCACATGTACCTGTCGGCGGTCGAAGAAGCCTTCGGCTACGGCGGCGTGGACTACGCGCAACTGGTGAAGATTTACAAGTCAGCGCCTGGTGTCGGATACAGCCCCGGCGAGTGCATCGGGACTCAGAAGGAACGGATCATGGGGCGGCCCGATCCCGAGAACGTGTCCACCAGTTACGTGGAGCGGTCAAACCTCAGCATCCGAATGGGGATGCGGCGGTTCACCCGGTTGACGAACGCCTTCAGCAAGAAGGTGGAGAACCACGCGCACGCCGTGGCCCTCTACTTCATGCATTACAACTTCTGCCGCCCGCATCAGACGCTGACGAAGAAGGCCAACGGAGTGAAGGTCACGCCCGCAATGGCGAACGGGTTGACGGACCGGGTGTGGACGATGGAAGACGTTTTGGACCGCATGAATCCAGCTCGATTGTTACAATGAACATGGGCCACTACCCGCCGTAACCCCTCACTTGCGGTACATTTAGGCCCTCTCTATATTTACCGTTCTGGCCGCGATTTCTTGATACAAGGAGTGCGTTCTTGAAAGTTCGCTCGAGCGTTCGCCCCATGTGCGAGCACTGCAAAGTGGTCCGTCGCCGTGGTGTCACGCTCATCACCTGCAAGCGCAATCCCAAGCACAAGCAACGGCAGGGATAAAACCATGGCGCGCATTGCAGGTGTCGATCTTCCGAGAGAGAAACGTGTCGAGATTGCCCTCACGTACATCTTTGGTGTGGGGCGGACGACGTCGCTGCGTATCCTCGACGAAACGGCCATCTCGGGCGACACGCGGGTCCGGGATCTGTCCGATGCCGAGGTAGCGCGGCTACGGCAGGCCATCGAGCGCGGGGTCAAGGTTGAGGGCGCGCTGCGCACAGAGGTCGCCATGAACATCAAGCGGCTCATGGACATTGGGAGCTATCGGGGCATGCGGCACCGACGCGGCCTGCCGGTGCACGGACAACGGACGCACACCAACGCGCGCACCAAGAAGGGGCCGCGCCGTGCAATTGCCGGGAGAAAGAAAGCGGTGAAGAAATAGATGGCGAGCACAGGCGCAAAGCGAAAAAAAGTCGTCGAATCGGAAGGGGTCGCGCACATCACTGCGACCTTCAACAATACGCTCATTACGATCACAGACCTGCGCGGGAACACCGTTGCCTGGGGTTCCGCCGGGAAATCCGGGTTCAAGGGATCCAAGAAGTCAACGTCCTTTGCCGCCACGGTGGCGGCCGAAAACTGTGGACGTGAGGCGTCTAACCTCGGTGTGAAGAAGGTGCACGTGCGCGTGCAGGGTCCCGGTTCCGGACGTGAGTCGGCCGTTCAGGCGCTCGCTTCTGCCGGTCTGCAGATTCTGTCGATTCGCGACGTGACGCCGATTCCGCACAACGGGTGTCGGCCACCCAAGAAACGGCGGGTCTGATCATGGGGCGTTACACGGGACCTGCCTGCAGGCTGTGTCGCCGGGAGACCACCAAGCTCTTTCTGAAGGGGACCCGGTGCATTACCGACAAGTGTGCTATCGAGCGGCGTGGGTACGCGCCCGGGCAGCACGGCCAGTCAACGGGCCGTCGGCGTAAGACGTCCGAGTACGCACGCCAGTTGCGGGAGAAGCAAAAAGTCAAACGAATCTACGGGCTCTCGGAGCGGCAGTTCCGGATCATGTTTCGTAAGGTCCGCAATCAGCCAGGTGTCACTGGCGCCAACCTGATGATCGCCCTCGAGAGCCGGCTCGATAACCTCGTCTACCGCATGGGGTTTGCTCCCAGCCGCAGGGCGGCTCGGCAGCTCGTGCTGCATCGCCACATTCGCGTGAACGGGCAAACGGTGGATATCCCGTCGTACGCCCTCAAGCCGCGCGACGAGGTGCAGGTGCGGGAAGGGACACGCGATTCCGCGATGGTGCGGGCGGCACTCGAGAACGCGCAACGTGGGGCCCCGATTGCGTGGCTCACCATAGATCCCGAAAAGGCGTCCGGGAAGCTGGCTGAAGTACCAACACGCGATGCGATTCCTGTCGCTGCACAGGAGCAACTGATCGTCGAGCTCTACTCGAAGTAGCCATGAATATCGATCTTACTGGTCTCGTCCGTGCCTCCGTGGTCGAAATGACCAAGCGCGAGGAAGATCCTTTTGCCGCAGAGTTCCGACTTCAGCCCTTGGAGCGGGGGTACGGGTACACCCTCGGGAACGCGTTACGCCGCATGCTGCTGGCGTCGTTGCGTGGTACCGCCGTCTGGGGGTTCCGGTTGGAGGGTGTGGTGCATGAGCACCAGACGGTGCCGGGGGTCGTCGAAGATATCCACCAGATCATCCGGCGGCTCAAACAGCTGACGCTGGTCCTTGCGGACGACGTGGACGAGGCGGTGCTCAACATCAATGCCGAAAAGGCGGGCCCTGTCTACGGCCGGGATATCCAGCCGCACGGCTCGGTCGATATCGTCAATCCCGATCACCTCCTGTTCACGCTGCAGGAGGACCGCGAGATCACCGGCGAGCTTTATGTGAACAAGGGCCGCGGGTACGTGGAGGCATCTCAGCATCCCGTCGATCGCTCGCTGCCGGTGGATCTGGTGCGGATCGACTCGATCTACAATCCCGTCCGGCGCGCCAACTTCACCGTAGCCGAGACGCGCGTCGGTCAGCGCACCGATTTCGATCGTCTGACGATCTCGGTGGAGACGAACGGAACGATCTCGCCAGAAGATGCCGTAGCATACGGGGCCGCACTGCTCCAAGAGCATTTCCGGGCGTTCCTGGATTTCGGCAAGGTCCCCACGGTGGCCGACGTGCCCGCCGAGGGCGAGACCGATGGCGCGCAAATGCGGGATCTGCTCTCCAAGCCAATCGACGACTGCGGGCTCTCGGTCCGATCGATAAACTCGCTCAAGAACTCGAGCATCAGCACCCTGGGAGATCTGGTCAAGTACACGGAAGATGATCTCCTCAAGGTGAAGAATGTTGGAGAGAAGGCGCTGTCCGAGATCTCGGAGCTGCTACGCCGCGAAAACCTGAACTTCGGGATGTCGTTTGAAGATCGGGGCGATGATTTCGTCGTGACGAGTGGGGGCCATCCGCCGGCAGATATGGTGGCGGCGCCGGACATGGTAGCGGCGGCGGAGGAGTAGCGAGGCCATGCGGCATCGCGTCAAGGGGCGCCAGTTATCTCGGACCGCGAGTCACCGGCGTGCCATGCTCGGCAACATGGCCACCGATCTCTTTCGCCACGAAGGGATCGTGACGACCCAGGCCAAGGCCAAGGAACTCCGTCCCTATGCCGAGAAACTCATCACGCTCGCGCGGCGCGGAGATCTTCACGCCCGCCGCCAGGTCGAACGCAAGATCCGCGATCGTACGGTCGCCGGCCGGCTCTTCAAGGAGATTGGTCCGCGATTCGCGGGGCGACCGGGCGGGTACACACGTATCGTCAAGTTGGGGCACCGGTCCGGAGACGGCGCCGAAATGGCGCGCATCGAACTGCTAGAGGAGTGAGCGGGAACGGCGGCCAACGAATGCAAAACGGGGACCTGCGGGTCCCCGTTTTCTTGGCGGCTACGTCGTGTACGTGCTAGCCGGCAGCGACCGCCGGCCCGCGCGGCGCTCTCACCACACGCCCCGACTTGATGCACTGGGTGCAAGCTCGGATCCGGCGCGACTTGCCGTCAATCAACGCCCGAACGGGCTGCAGATTGGGATACCAACGCCGGTTGGTCTTATTGTTCGCGTGGCTGACGTTGTGCCCGAACCGCGGGCCCTTGCCACAGATATCACACGTGCGTGCCATAGTTGTTACTCGTAACGTGAGTTTCCAGAATGATCTACAGAATATGGAAAGCTAGCCGTACCGGGCCCGACCTTCAACCCTTACAGGAAGGCTGAGTCCCGTGCCTACCGCGCTGATCACCGGCGTCACCGGCCAGGATGGTTCCTACCTCGCCGAGTTTCTGCTGGAGCAGGGGTACCGCGTCGTCGGTGTAGTGCGCCGCACTTCGCACGACTCGTACGAGCGCATCGGTCATCTGCTGGACCGGGTGGAGATCGTCCCCGCAGATCTGCTCGACCAGCACTCTCTGACTATGGTCATCAGGGACGTCGAGCCCGACGAGATCTACAACCTCGCGGCCCAAAGCTTCGTGCCCACCAGTTGGACCCAACCTGTGCTGACCGGTGAGTTCACGGCCCTCGGTGTGACTCGGCTGCTCGAAGCTGTTCGGTTGGCGCGGCCGCAGGCCAGGTTCTACCAGGCGTCGTCTTCCGAGATGTTCGGGAAGGCGCGCGAGACCCCGCAGTCGGAAACGACCGCGTTTCACCCGCGGTCTCCCTACGGCGTCGCCAAGGTGTACGGGCACTGGATTACGGTGAACTACCGCGAGTCCTACGACATCTATGCGGTGAGCGGCATGCTCTTCAACCATGAATCTCCGCGCAGAGGTCTGGAGTTCGTGACGCGCAAGATCACCGACGGGGTGGCGCGAATCAAACTCGGGCTGAGCGACGAGTTGCGGCTTGGTAATCTCGACGCTCAGCGGGATTGGGGCTTTGCAGGCGACTACGTGCGCGCGATGTGGTTGATGTTGCAGCAGTCCACCCCCGATGACTTCGTTATCGGATCAGGCAAGACCCACGCCGTACGCGAGTTCGTAGAACTGGCCTTCGGGCACGTGGATCTCGACTGGAAACAGCATGTGCGGATCGATCAGCGGTTCGTCCGACCCGCCGAGGTGGATCTGCTGCTCGCCGATCCCCGCAAGGCGCGCGACCAGTTGGGATGGGAACCGACGGTGAGTTTCCCCGAGCTTGTCACCATGATGGTGGACGCCGACCTCGAACGACTGGACGGTCACGGGCGGTGAGAATCCTCGTCACGGGTGCCGACGGGTTCGTGGGGAGGCATGCCGTCGCGCGGTTCGGCCGTCTCGGTCACGACGTGACGGCCGTGGTGAAGCGGGGGGCAGCACCTGTCGACGCGGCGCGGTGTAGTGAGATGGATCTCGCCGACCGGGCAAGCGTCGCCGCGTTGGCCGATCCCGATGTGGAGGCGGTAGTGCACCTGGCAGCGGTGGCGTCAGGCGGCGACGCGCGACGAGATCCGGGCGCGGCGTGGGAGGTCAACGCGGCTGGGACAGCGAGAGTCTGCGAGGTGTTTGGTCAACTCCAGGCCGAGGGTCGCTCGGATCCACTCGTACTCGTCGTGTCGACCGCCGAGGTGTATGGGCAGGGGGAAGCGCGGCTGCGCACCGAGCG
This sequence comes from Gemmatimonadota bacterium, assembly GCA_036679645.1. Lineage (GTDB taxonomy): Bacteria > Gemmatimonadota > Gemmatimonadetes > Gemmatimonadales > GWC2-71-9 > JADFNB01. The sequence continues at coordinate 35,058 of JAZDCY010000098.1, forward strand.
TGACGTTCCCGCACCCTGCTCGCCGTATGCAGCGTCCAAGCTCGGCGCCGAGATTGCGGCTCAGGAGGTGGCCCGGCGCACGGGTCTTCGGGTGGTTGTCGTTCGCGCCTTTCCGCATTCGGGCGCGGGGCACGATACCCGATTCGTGCTTCCGGCGTTCGCGCGGCGACTGATAGCGGCAAAGGCGGCGGGCGAGCGAACCGTTGCGGTGGGGAACGTGGATCCGATTCGCGATTTCCTACACGTTTCCGATGTCGTGGACGCCTACGTGGCCCTGCTGGCGGACGGAGAGCCCGGTGAGGTTTATAATGTGGCGTCGGGGGAGGGCCATAGCATCCGGGACCTCTTCGGGAAACTCGCGCACCTCGTCGGTGCGACGGTCGCCCCAGCGGTGGATCCGCACATGGTTCGCTCCGCGGAGATCGCGCATCTGGTCGGTGATGCTTCAAAGCTGCGTACACGAACAGGGTGGGAGCCTCGCGAGACCATTGATACCATGCTAGCAGAGATCGTACGTGCCCAAGCGAACTGACATCGAGAGCATCCTGCTGATAGGCTCGGGGCCCATCGTCATCGGCCAGGGTGCGGAATTCGACTATTCGGGCACGCAGGCGGTCAGGGCGCTGCGCGAAGAGGGGTACCGGGTGATCCTGGTCAACTCGAATCCCGCGACGATCATGACCGACCCCGAGATGGCAGACCGGACGTACATCGAGCCCGTGACGCCGCAGTGGGTCACTAAGGTGATCGACCGCGAGCAGCCGGACGCGCTCCTGCCCACCATGGGCGGTCAGACTGCGCTGAACGTCGCCATCAGCCTGGCAGACGACGGGACCTTGGACAAATACGGGATCGAATTGATCGGGGCCGACGCGCGCGCCATTCGCATGGCCGAAGATCGCAAGGCCTTTGCGGAGGCAATGGAGCGGATCGGGCTGGCGGTCCCGCCCGGTGCGCTGGTTGCCAGTTTTGACGAGGCGGTGGCTGCCGCAGAGGTCACGGGGTTTCCGGCAATCATCCGACCCTCTTTCACGTTGGGAGGGACTGGCGGAGGTGTCGCGTACAACCGGAAGGAGTTCGAGCAGGTTGTTCGTCGAGCGCTGGATCTCTCACCCGTTGGAACGACACTCGTCGAGCAGTCGGTACTCGGCTGGAAGGAGTTCGAGCTCGAGGTAATGCGCGACCAACGGGATAATGTCGTGATCGTTTGCTCGATCGAGAACATCGATCCCATGGGCGTGCATACAGGCGACTCGATCACCGTTGCGCCCGCCATGACGCTGACGGACCGCGAGTACCAGACCATGCGGGATTCAGCCATTGCCATTATCCGTGAAGTGGGCGTGGCGGCCGGCGGCTGTAACATTCAATTCGCCGTTCATCCCGAGACCGGAGAGCAGGTGGTCATCGAGATGAACCCCCGCGTGTCCCGCTCATCGGCACTCGCATCAAAGGCGACCGGATTTCCCATAGCCCGCATAGGCGCCAAGCTGGCGGTCGGGTTCACGCTCGACGAACTACCCAACGACATCACGCGCACCACGCCGGCGTCCTTCGAACCGGTGTTGGACTACGTGGTGGTGAAGTGTCCGCGCTTCGCCTTTGAGAAATTCCCGACGGCCGATGTCGAACTCACAACACAGATGAAGTCCGTTGGGGAGTCCATGGCGATTGGGCGGACCTTCAAGGAAGCCTTTCAGAAAGGCCTGCGCGCTCTCGAAATCGACCGACCCGGTTGGACGACGGCCGCCAATCCCGAGGACGACAGGTTGGAATCGGGCGATGCGGATGATCTGCGTGCCGCCCTGCGACACCCCACACCCGAGCGGATCTTCCAGGTGAAGCGGGCACTGCTCGCCGGCTTCCAGGTCGAGGAAATCGCGGCGCTCACTGCGATCGATCCGTGGTTCCTAGGGCAACTGGCGGAGCTAGTCGAGGCAGAACGAGACTTTGCGGAAGCGCCGGCGATCGACCGGGACACGCTGCGCGGGATGAAACGCGTTGGGTTCTCCGACGCACAATTGGCCGACTTGCGAGGAACGACGGAAGACGACATCCGCGCTCAGCGCTGGGAGCTGGGTCTCCACCCCAGCTTCAAGATGGTCGACACGTGCGCCGGTGAGTTTCCCTCAGCAACCCCGTATCTCTATTCGTCCTACGACGAGGAGAGCGAGTCGGAGCCGCTGGGTGCGGAGGGGGTCGTCATTCTCGGGAGCGGCCCAAACCGCATTGGGCAGGGTGTGGAGTTCGACTACTGCTGCGTGCGTGCGGGTCTCGCACTGCGCGAACTCGGGTTCCACACGATCATGATCAACTCGAATCCCGAGACCGTTTCTACCGACTTCGATATCTCCGACAAGCTGTACTTCGAGCCACTGACGTTCGAGGACGTGTTGGAGATCATCAGACTGGAGCGACCGAAGGGTGTTGTCGTTCAACTGGGCGGCCAAACTCCGCTGAAGCTCGCCAAAGGGCTCGAGGATGCCGGCGTGCCGATCCTGGGAACATCTCCCGAGGCCATCGATCTGGCCGAGGACCGCCAGCGCTTTGACGAACTCTCCCGTGAGCTCGGCGTACGGCAGCCACCCAACGGGACCGCGCGAGATGTGGCAGCAGCGGTGGAAATTGCCGACCGGGTGGGGTACCCGGTGCTGGTGCGCCCCTCGTACGTTCTGGGTGGTCGTGCAATGGAGATCGTGTACGACGAGCCATCGCTGAGACGGTTCTTCGAGAAGGCTGTCCGCGTGGCGCCGGACCACCCGGTGCTGATAGACCGTTTTCTCGAGGATGCGTTCGAGGCCGACGTCGACGCAATTGCCGACGGTACGCGGTGCGTCATTGGTGGCGTCATGCAGCACATCGAAGACGCGGGCATTCATTCCGGCGATTCGGCCTGTGTGCTTCCACCGTACCTCATTGGCGACGATGCGGTTCGGGCCATGCGCGAGTACACCAAGGGTTACGCAAAGGCCCTGGGTGTGGTTGGGCTGATCAACGTGCAGTACGCCGTAAAGGACGACGTGGTCTACGTGCTGGAGGTGAATCCCCGTGCCTCGCGTACCATCCCGTTTGTCAGCAAGGCGACGGGCGTACCGCTGGCCAAACTGGCCGCCGGTGTGATGGTGGGCCGGACTCTGGACGAGCTCGGCGTTCCGGACGAGATCCACGTGTCGAACGTCTCCGTCAAGGAGGCGGTATTCCCCTTCAACAAGCTCCCGAACGCGGCGATCGAGCTGGGGCCGGAGATGCGGTCGACGGGCGAGGTCATGGGAATCGCTGACAGCTTCGGGATGGCCTTTGCCAAAGCGCAGATCGCCGCCGAGGGGTCGTTGCCGCTCAAAGGCACGGTCTTCGTTACCGTGAACGACCCCGACAAACCGACCGTACTTCCCATCATGCGCCGGTTCCACGAGATGGGGTTCAGCATCTGTGCAACCGAGGGAACCGCCCGCTACCTCAAGACGCGCGGCGTGCCCGCCGAGACCGTTCTCAAGGCGCACGAGGGTCGGCCTAACGGATTGGATCTCATCGCGTCAGGTAGGGTCGATTTGCTGATCAATACCCCACTTGGCAAGCTGACCCAGCGAGATGACTATCTGCTTCGGAGAACGGCGCTACAACATCGTCTTCCGTACGTGACCACCATGTCCGCGGCCAGCGCCGCGTGCGACGCTGTACTGGCGCTCAAGAGCCGTGATGGCAGAGTATGCTGTCTCCAGGAATGGTATGAGATCGCCGGCGTTGGCCGGCGCTGGTTCTCGGAAGGCGGTGTGGCCGCGAGCACGCCGTCCACGTGATCGAGACATCGTTGCGGGGTCTCGGTGAGCGACTTGCCGGCGAGGTGTCGTTCGACGTGCCGCTGGCACAGTTCACGACCTACCGCATTGGCGGAAACGCCGCGCTCCTGATCCAACCCTGCACGGCCGCCGACATTGCGCAGGCCGTGAGCGTCGCGCGCGAGAGTGGCGTGCCTTGGACGGTGTTGGGACTCGGGTCGAACGTGCTCGTGACCGATGCGGGGTTCCCCGGCGTCGTGATCCGTGTGGCAAACTGCCTCGCCGACATTGAGCCGCGTGAACCCGACGACCCGGTGTGGCGAGTGGGTGCCGGTCTTCCCACGCCGCTTCTGGCGCGGCGCACCGCCGACGCGGGATTCGCCGGCGTCCATCGACTCATTGGGGTACCCGGGTCGGTTGGGGGCGGCGTATTCATGAACGCCGGCGCCCACGGTCAGGAGTATCGTCGGGTCGTGCAAGAGGTCGAGGTCGTGACGCAAGAGGGCGTGCTCGAACGTCTCTCGACGGCCGACGTGCCTTGGGCTTACCGCAGCAGCGGACTCAGAGACGTGGTGGTCACCGGTACGACACTGGAACTCGTGCCCGGCAATTCACGGCGACTCCGAGTGGAGATTGCCGAGCACTTACGATGGCGGAAAGCCGGAACGCCGTTTACCGAACCGTGCTGTGGTTCGGTCTTCCGCAACCCGGCCGGCGACCGGACCGCCGGGCAGCTGATCGACGCCGTCGCTATGAAGGGATTCAGCGTGGGAGGAGCACAGGTCTCGTCGAAACACGCCAACTACATCGTCAATACTGGTGAGGCGTCGGCTGACGACGTGCTGCGCGTCATCGAAGCCGTGCGGTCGAAGGTGCTCGAGGAGGCCGGTATCGAACTCGAGTTGGAGGTCCAGATCGTCGGCGCGCACAGTATCGACTAACTCTGCACCGTGAGATGATGGAAGACTACTTCGTACACGAGAGTTCCTTCGTCGATGACGGTGCCCAGGTTGGGGCGGGCACCAAGATCTGGCATTTCTGTCATGTAATGCCCGGCGCGGTGATCGGCGAGCAGTGCAGCCTTGGCCAGAATGTCGTTGTGATGGCCGGCACGAGGATTGGCAACAACGTGAAAATCCAGAACAACGTCTCCATTTATGAGGGGGTCGAACTAGAGGACGACGTGTTCTGCGGCCCATCGTGCGTGTTTACCAATGTGATCAACCCGCGTTCCCACGTGGTCCGGCGATCGGAGTTCATGCGGACGTTGGTCAAGCGCGGGGCATCGATCGGGGCCAATGCGACCGTCGTGTGTGGGACGACCCTTGGCGAGTACGCCTTCGTGGGCGCGGGTGCTGTGGTCACAACTGACGTCCAGCCCTACGCGCTGATGGTGGGCGTACCGGCTCGCCGCGTGGGTTGGATGTGTCACTGCGGCGTGAGACTCCGACTGGCGGATCGACGGGCGACGTGTGAAGCGTGTGGCGCCGGGTACCGCGAAATCGACGGCTCGCTCAGGGCCAATTGACCCGCTGCCGGGTACCTGGTTAACCTTTACTGTTTATGCACTTACACAATCCATGAGCGTCCCGCTGCTGGACCTGCGCGCCCAGTTCGAAACCGTCCGGGACGAGGTAATGTCCGGACTGCTCGAGGTCGTCGATTCGCAGCGGTTTATCCTAGGGCCCAAGGTCGTTCAGCTCGAGGAGGCCGTGGCCGCACTGTGTCACGTGGGTCACGGGATCGCGTGCGCGAGTGGAACGGACGCGCTCTTCCTTTCCTTGAAGGCGTTGATCGAGCCGGGTGACGAGGTCATCACGTCGCCTTTTTCATTCTTTGCGTCAGCCGGCGCGATCTCGAATGCCGGCGGTCGGCCCGTGTTCGTGGACATCGATCCGGCCACGTTCATCCTCGACATGGACCAGGTCGAGGCGGCACTTACCGAGCGGACGCGGGCCGTCATTCCCGTGCACCTGTTCGGGCAGATGGCCCCTATGGAACGGTTGGCTGAGATGGCAGCGCACCGTGACCTCGTACTGGTAGAGGATGCCGCGCAGGCCATCGGTGCCAGGCGCCGCATCGAGGGCGCATGGCGTACCCCGGGCGAGTTGGGCTCCACGGCCGCCTTCTCGTTCTTCCCGAGCAAGAACCTGGGTGGCTGGGGCGATGGCGGAATGATCGTGACCCGTGACGAGCCGCTGGCCGCGAGGCTGCGCAGGCTGCGCGCCCACGGCGGCGCAAAGCAGTACCATCACGAAGAGGTGGGAACGAACTCGCGACTCGATGCGATCCAGGCCGCGGTGCTGGCGGCGAAGCTGCCGCATCTGGCAAAGTGGAACGCGGCGCGACGAGCCAATGCGGCGTTCTATGACGAGGCGCTCGCGGGGTGCGCCGGCGTGACGACGCCGTACGCGGACCCAGCGAACGAGCATACGTATCACCAGTACACTGTTCGCGTGACGCGCCGCGATGAGCTGTTGGCAAGTCTCGAGGGGCAGGAGATCGGCTGCGCCGTCTACTACCCCACGCCACTCCACGTCCAGCCGTGTTTTTCGTCGCTAGGCTACCGTCGTGGTCAGTTCCCGGAAGCCGAACGCGCTGCGTCAGAGGTCATCTCCCTGCCCATATACCCGGAGTTGCCTACCGATGCCCGTGCCCGCGTCGCCCATGCGATCGGGAAGTTTGCCGCATGAGTGCGCTACGCATTGCCGTTTTTGGGGCAGGCCGGTGGGGCCGCAACCACGTACGTGCAGTCGCCGGCCTCGCCGAGGCCGATCTGCTCGCCGTTTGTGATCCCGACCCGGCCCGGCAGGACGAGGTGAGCCGTCAGTATCCCGGCACTGTTGTGACGAGCGATGCCGCCGCGGCGCTCGACGGAGCGGAGGCTGTCGTTGTCGCGAGTCCAGCCGCCACGCACGTCGAGCTGGCGGAACTGGCCATCAAGCGTGGGCTCCCGGTGTTGATCGAGAAGCCGATGGCGCTCTCGGGCGACGCAGCGCGCCGCGTCGCGGACGCCGCTCGGGCAAACGACGTGCAGGTCCTGGTCGGGCACCTGCTGCTCTTTCACCCCGCCGTCGAACAGCTGCGCGAGATGGTACAGTCGCAGGAGTTGGGCGACATCTTCTATCTGTACAGCCAGCGCGTGAATCTTGGCGAAGTGCGGCCGGACGAGAGTGCATTGTGGAGCTTCGGGCCGCACGATGTGTCGGTCGCGCTCTATCTATTGGGAGAAGCGCCGGTCTCGGTGGCGGCACACGGACGCAGCTACCTGCAGCCCGGTATCGAGGACGTCGTCTTTCTAATTCTGGAATTTGCCTCTGGCATCATGGCCCACGTCCAGATGTCGTGGCTGGACCCGCACAAATCCCGACGGCTCACCGTAGTCGGATCGCGACGGATGGTCATCTTCGACGACATGGAGCCACGCGAGAAACTAAAGGTCTTCGACAAAGGTATCGACCGACCCCCTGACTACGGGTCGTATGGAGAGAGCCTGTCGGTGCGAGAGGGCGACATCTTCATTCCCCGCGTGCCGAACGTGGAGCCGTTGACCGAAGAGTTGCGACATTTCGTTGCTGTAGCGCGGGGCGAGATCGCTCCCCGCGCGGACGTTCAGTCGGGACTGGACGTGGTGGACGTTCTCGAGGCCGCCACCGAATCGCTGCGACGCGAGGGGCAGGTCGTTCGGCTCGCGTCACTCACCAACACCTAGACTCGGATCGCGGAGTCAGTGTGACCGACCACGAGAGTGTGTTGCTGCAAAAGGCCAAGGATCGCACCGCCGTTTTTTGTGTGGTGGGCCTCGGCTATGTGGGCCTACCGCTGGTAGTAGAGCTTGCCGACGCCGGGTATCGCGTCGTGGGCTTTGACGTCAACGCCGGGGTGGTGGAGCGCGTGAATGCGGGGGACTCGCACATCCAGGATGTGCCGAGTGACCGTCTCGCGCCGCTGGTGCGGGCGGGCCGGATCGAGGCCACCGCGGACGAGAAGAAACTGGCGGATGTGGACGTCGTGTCCATATGTGTGCCCACTCCGCTGTCCAAGACCAAGGATCCCGACATCTCGTTCGTTCTGGCTGCAGCGGAGTCGGTGGAGCACACGGTCCGTCCGGGACAGGTTGTCGTGCTCGAGAGCACGACGTACCCAGGCACGACGCGGGAATTGCTGTTGCCCCGCATCGAACGCAGAGGACTGTCCGTCGGCAAAGACGCCTTCCTTTCCTTCAGTCCCGAGCGGGTTGACCCCGGGAATCCCACGTGGCAGACGCGGAACACGCCCAAGATCGTCGGCGGTGTCACCGAAGCGTGTAATCGCGTCGTGCTGGCGCTCTACGGGCCCGCTTTCGAGCAGCTGGTTCCCGTATCGTCACCCGAGGCGGCTGAACTCGTGAAGCTCCTCGAGAACACGTTCCGCAGCGTGAACATCGGGCTTGCGAATGAGATGGCGATCGTGTGCGACAAGCTGGGTGTCGATGTCTGGGAGGTCATCGATGCAGCCGCGACCAAACCGTTCGGCTTCATGAAATTCACCCCCGGCCCCGGGTTGGGTGGGCACTGCATTCCCATCGATCCCCATTACCTCGCGTGGAAGATGCGCGGACTGAACTACAAGACGCGGTTCATCGAGGTCGCCGGAGAGGTGAATTCGGAGATGCCGCACTTTTGGGTGCGGCAGGTATCTGAGCAATTGAACGAAGATGCGAAGTCGGTGCGCGGGTCGAAGATTCTGGTGATCGGCGCCGCGTACAAAAAGGACATCGCCGACGTACGGGAGAGTCCCGCGCTGGACATCATCCGCCTCCTCCGGCAACAGGGAGCCAACGTTCGCTATCATGACCCGTTCGTCCCCGAACTCCGCGAGGAGGGCGACGTACTTCGGTCACAAGAGCTGACCGGAAAACTCCTGGGCGACGTGGACTGCATCGTGATCGCCACGGACCACTCATCCGTCGACTACGGGTTGATCGCAGATGCCGCGACGCGTGTCGTCGACACGCGGAATGCGATGAGGAACCACGGCGTATGAGAGTATGCGTCGTGGGAACGGGGTATGTCGGTCTCGTCGTTGGAGCGTGCCTGGCGGAGACGGGAAACGACGTTGCGTGCGCGGACGTGGACGAGCGGAAGGTTCACGATCTACAGAGTGGGAAGGTTCCCATCTACGAACCCGGTCTCGAGCCGCTGGTTGAGCGAAACGTAGCAGCGCAGCGGTTGCGTTTTACCACCGACGTGGGCAAGGCGGTCGAAGCGTCGGAGGTTGTGTTCATCGCGGTCGGGACACCTCCTGATGAGGACGGGTCGGCCGATCTCCAGCACGTGCTCGAGGTCGCGAGCGTCATTGGCGATCACATGAACGACTCCAAGGTCGTCATCACCAAGTCGACGGTGCCGGTCGGGACGGCACAGAAAGTCCGCGAGACGATCGCCGAGCGAACGGACCAACCGTTCTACGTCTGCTCCAATCCGGAGTTTCTGAAGGAGGGGGCAGCGATCGACGACTTCATGAAACCCGATCGTGTGATCGTCGGTGTCGATGCGCCCGAGGCGGAGGTGAAACTCCGCGAGCTCTACGCGCCATTCGTCCGTACAGGTAACCCGCTCATGTTCATGGATATTCCGTCCGCGGAGATGACGAAGTACGCCGCGAACGCCATGCTCGCGACCCGCATCTCGTTCATGAACCAGATTGCGGAGTTGTGCGAGGATGTCGGGGCCGACGTTAGCCGCGTGCGTGAAGGTATCGGCAGCGATCCTCGGATCGGGTCGGCCTTTCTGTTCCCGGGCCCAGGCTACGGAGGGTCATGCTTCCCCAAGGATGTCCGGGCATTGATCCGAACCGCAGCGGAATACGGCGTCGCGATGAACCTGCTCGAAGCGGTGGAAGCGGTCAACGATCGGCAGAAGCTCCGCCTGTTCCAGAAGGTACGAGACGCTCTTGATGGTAAGCTGCGCGGACGACGGATTGCCGTGTGGGGACTGGCGTTCAAGGCCAAGACAGACGACATGCGTGAGAGCCCGGCCGTGCCGCTCGTGCGACGACTTCTCGAAAACGGCGTGGCGGTCCGGGCGCACGATCCGCAGGCAGGCGCGAAGGCGCGGAGCTTGTTTGGGGATCGGGTAACGATTGCCGATAGTGCATACGCCGCGCTCGACGATGCGGATGCCGTGGTGATCGTGACCGAATGGCTCGAGTATCGTAATCCCGACTTCCGGCGCATGAAAGAGGCCCTAAGACAACCCATCATCGTCGATGGCAGGAATCTCTATGATTGCGCAAAGATGCGCGCGCTCGGCTTCAGATACATAGGCGTTGGGCGCCGCGCCGCGCCATGACGATACTCGTTACCGGAGCCGCCGGGTTCCTCGGATCACACCTCGTAGACAGGTTTCTCCGCGATGGGCACGAAGTTGTTGCGATGGACAACCTCGTGACGAGTGGGGCGCGGAACCTCGCGCACCTGGACTCGAACGGAAACTTCACGTTCGTGCAGCATGGAAGGCATACTGCATTTCGCGTCGCCCGCCAGTCCCATCGACTATCTGAAACTGCCAATCCAGACCCTCAAGGTGGGGTCGTTGGGGACGCACAATACGCTCGGGCTGGCACTCGCGAAGGGTGCTCGGTACCTCCTTGCGAGTACCTCAGAGGTGTACGGCGATCCGGAGGTGAATCCCCAGCCCGAGACGTACTGGGGACACGTCAATTCGGTTGGTCCGCGCGGCGTGTACGACGAAGCCAAACGGTTCGCCGAGGCGATGACGATGGCTTATCACAGGTACCACGGCGTAGACACGCGGATCGTCAGGATCTTCAATACGTACGGCCCGCGCATGCGTCCGAGCGACGGACGGGTCGTGTCCAACTTCATCGTGCAGGCGCTTCGAGGTGAGCCGCTCACGGTCTACGGCGACGGGAAGCAGACACGGTCGTTCTGCTACGTGGATGATCTCGTCGACGGCATTGTCCGGCTCTTCCACAGCAGTCAGGTAGATCCCGTCAACGTTGGCAACCCCGGCGAGTTCACCGTCCTGGAACTCGCGGAGCACGTCACGCGGCTGATCGATACCGGTTCAAAGGTCGATTTTCACCCGCTGCCCGTCGACGATCCGAAGCAACGGCGACCCGATATCTCGCGGGCCCGAGCACTGCTCGAGTGGGAACCCCATGTACAGCTGGAAGAGGGACTGCTGGCGACGATCCCTTATTTCCGGAACACCCTCGGTCTGTGACGCCGGCTCGCGTCGTCGTCACCGGGGCCGCGGGATTCATCGGCAGTCGCCTGTGTGGCCGGCTGCTCACCGAGGGATACGCCGTTGTGGGGATCGACAACTTCGATCCTTTCTACGGTCGCGGGATCAAGGAACGCGCGTTGACGCCGTTGCTGGGACGGCGGCGGTTCACGTTCCGTGATATCGATGTGCGCGACACGGAGACTGTCCGCGGGGTCATCCGCCCGGACGATGTGATTGTGCACCTGGCTGCCCGGCCCGGTGTGCGGCAGAGCCTCGCCAATCCGGCACTGTACGAGCGCATCAACGTGCGAGGCACAGATACGGTGCTCGCGGCGGCGCGCGACGGTGGAGTGCGGCGCGTTGTGTTTGCGTCGTCGTCTTCCGTATATGGTGACCGAGACATTCCGTTTGTCGAGTCACACACACCGCTCCGTCCTTGCTCGCCGTATGGCGAGAGCAAACTCTCTGGCGAGCGGCTCTGCCAGCGCGCGTCACGCAGATGGGACACGCGCATTGCCTGCCTGCGCTTCTTTTCCGTGTACGGTCCCGGGCAGAGACCGGATCAGGCAATTCATCGCTTCGCGCGGCTGCTCGTGGACGGGCAGCAGATCGAGCGGTATGGTGCTGCGGACACGATGCGAGACTATACGTACATCGATGATGCAGTGAACGCGGTTCTTGCAGCGATCGTGTGGACGGCTGACGGGCGGGGTATGGAGGTATTCAACGTCGGTTCAGGGCGAACGGTGGAGCTGCAAGAGGTGCTGGACCGCCTCGAGTGTCTGTTTCACCGGCCTGCAATTGTTCGGCAGCGCCCGGGACACCGGGCAGATGCCGCATGCACGCTCGCCGATCTCACGAAGAGCCGACGGGTGTTAGGATACGAGCCGGCCGTGTCGTTTGGCCAGGGCCTGGAAGCCTTTCTCCAATGGTTCGAGGTGGCGTATGGACTTGAGTCCCGCGCAGCTTCTTAACAGCGCGAAGGAGCGGTTCGCGCTCCACGACCACTTTGGAGCGGTACATCTGCTCGAGGAGTTGATCGCGAGCGGCCGTGCATTTGCCGACGCGTACCATCTGTTGGGCCTGTCGTACTTCCTGATCGATCAGCCTGAGCGAGCGTTCGCCGCCCTGGAGGAGGCGATCCGGATCAACCCCCGCTATGTGGAAGCGCTCGTGCACCGGGGCATCGTGCTGAGCGAGTTGGGGCGTCACGAGGAGGCACAGGAATCCTTCGCCGAGGCCCGGTCGACCAACCGTCTCGGGGAAAGCGGCATCGCGGTGCATCACGCCGGCAAGCTTGCCAACCAGCACGCCACACTGGGCGAGGCCTATGCCGAGGCGGGGGCGTACGATCGAGCTGTGGAGCAGTACCGGCAGGCCCTGGCATTGTGTCCCGACTTCCACGACCTGCGGTTCCGCCTCGGCCGTATGCTGATGGAGTCGGGTCGCATGCTCGAGGCACGGGAGGTCTTTGCCGAAGTCGCGCAGGCGAGAACCGGTTCCGCCGATGCGAAGGCCGCGGTGGGGCTGGCAAGCTACCTGTCCGGTGATCCCGATGCGGCGCGCGCCGTTTGGGAGCAGGCCCGGCAGGATCACCCCGGTGACGCGCGGCCGGCTGCGTATCTGGCGATGTTGGACCGCGCCGCCGCGCAGGATGCGCTTCAGCGATAGCGGGTGAGCATGCGTTGGGCGCTCGTCGTCATGGCGGTCACGGCCTGTGGCGGGTCTGCGGCCGACCACCGGGTCCTGGGTGACAGAGCCTACGTCGACGGACACTTCGATGAGGCGCTCGCGGAGTATCGTCTGGCGCTCCGGCAGCGGACCCCCAATGCGACGCTCCGCGCAAAGGCGGCCGCGGCGGCGGTCAGGATCGGTGAACTGAAGCCGGCGATCGAGGAGTACATTGCGCTTGCCCGCGAGGACGAGAAGCGGGCAACCGAGGCGGCCGACGGGCTCGAGCGCGTCGCCCGGCTGGCGCTCGCGGGGAACGACCTGGTAGCGCTGCGGCTGGCAATCGGTGCTATTCGCGATCTGGGCGTGCATCGGGCGGTTAGCGGCACGTTCGCCCTGGCTTTGCTCGAGAACGCGGAGCCCGCAGGAGCGGTCGATCTCCTGCCGCTCGCGGCCGCAGCGGCGTCCGACACGCGCGCTCAGGACTCGTTGATGTACGAGTACGGCACCGTGCTACGCCGGACGGGCAGATGCGAGCAGGCGCTTCCCGTTCTGGAGAGCCTCGCTCGGCGGCGCCGGGTAATCTCGCTTGCCGAGGGCGCCGCGCGGGATGCAGCAAGCTGCGCGTTGACGCTCGGGCGGCGGGCGTTGAACCGGAACGCGCCGACCGTCGCGGAAGAATGGTTTCGCCGGGCAGTGACCCACGGTGGCGACACACCGGTCGGTCGGGCGGCGTATGTGGGTCTTGGGGATGTGATGTTCGCGCGTGGGGAATTCGAGGGCGCGGTGGAGGCGTTCCAGCGGGCCATGGCTGACGCCCCGGCCGGCGATTCGATTGCGGCCGTCGCCCGGGAGCGCCTAAACCTCATAGGGAGCGCTGGAACGGTGTTCCGGTGACGAGTGTCTAAGCATTGATGTGGTTACGGATTATCGGCGCGGCCTGCGTTGTCGTGGGTGTTACGGCATGCGGGTCGGGCTTCGACATAAGCCAATATCCAACTCCGCAAGCGTTGCTCGCGGCGTCGATCTCCGCGTACGAGCAGGGCGATTGCGGTGGCGCTGTGCGCGGCCTGCGCCGCGTGACAGTGGAACTCCCGCCACGCGACGCGCAGATCGCCGAGGCTCGGTTCTACCTCGCGGAGTGTCTGCTGCGCGACGGCGAGCGGATCGAGTCCGCCCGTGAGTTCAGGCGGGTAGCCGATGAGTTCCCGCAGCACGAGCGTGCGCCATGGGCACTGCTCCGAGCGGGCGACGCGCTGGCGCGACTCTGGAAGCGGCCCGAACTGGATCCGACATACGGCACGAACGCGATCTCGACCTACTCCGAACTCCTGGGTCGGTATCCGCAGTCGGATGCAGCGGCAGAGGCGCGTGTGAAGCTGGCCGCGTTGCAGGACCGGTTCGCGCTCAAGGATATCAAGAACGGTGATTTCTATTCGCGACTGCACGCGTACGACTCCGCGATCCTCTACTATCGCAGTGTCGTCGCCCAGTACCCGGATTCTCGGTACGCACCGATCGCCCTAATGAAGCTGGTGGGCACGTACCGGCGCATCGGCTACGAAGAGGAAGCGCGCGAGACGTGCGACCATCTGCGTCGCTTCTTTCCCGAGGTGGAGGGACTCGACGACCGCTGCCCCGCGCCCACCGCGAACTAGTCGATTGCGGCTCGGGCTCTTTGGAGGGTCCTTTGATCCCGTGCACAACGGGCACCTCATCGTCGCGCGAGCCGCGGCGGATGCCTTGAACCTCGATCACCTGCGCTTTGTCCCTGCCCGCGAGCAGCCGTTCAAGGAAGGCCGGCATGGCGCCCACGCTTCCGACCGACTGGCCATGCTGGCGATGGCGCTTGCCGGCGAGCCCGGTTTCTCGGTCGATGACCGGGAGATCCACCGCCCGAGCCCGTCGTACACCATCGACACCGTACGCGAGATCCGGGCAGAGTGCCCGAACGATGAGTTATTTTTGGTAGTTGGGGCTGACGCGATCGTGGAGCTGCCCGCATGGCGTGAAGTGGAGGCACTGGCAAAGATGGTGAGCGTGGTGGCACTGACGCGTCCCGGCGTGCCCGTCCCGCATAGCGGCTCGCTGATCGACCGGGTGGTGGCGGTTCCTGCAGTCGAGATCTCTGCCAGCGCGATCCGGGCACGATTGCGCGAGGGCGGTGTCATCGACGATCTGGTACCTTCCGCCGTCGCGCGGTATGTGGCGGAACGCGGTCTGTATTTGCAAGGAGACTGATGCTCAAGAAGCTGGCTGCAACGGTGTTCGGCACGCGCTTCGACCGAGAAACGAAGCGCATCCAGCCGCTCATTGACGAGATACATGCGCACGAGGAACGGCTGGCGACGGTGCCGGACGAGGAGATCAAGGCGCAGACGGAGAAGCTGCGCGGGCTGTTACGCGAGCGGGTCGGCGCGCTACAGGACGAGGTCGAGGCGGTGCGTACCGAGAAACACGCGTGTGCCGATCCCGCCAAACGCGAGGAATTGGAAGAGCAGGTCCACCGGCTCGAGGAGCGACTCAACGAGGATACGGGGGAAGCCCTCGGCGCCCTGTTGCCCGAAGCATTTGCCACGGTGCGAGAAGCCTGCCGCCGTCTCATGGGGTCGAAGGTCGTGGTGACGGCGCACGCACTCGAGTGGGACATGGTGCCCTACGATGTCCAACTCATAGGCGGGATCGTGTTGCACCAGGGCAAGATTGCCGAGATGGCCACCGGCGAGGGGAAGACGCTCGTCGCGACCCTGCCCATCTACCTCAATGCGCTCACGGGACGTGGTGTGCACCTCGTCACTGTGAACGACTACCTGGCTCGCCGGGACTCCCAGTGGATGGGACATCTCTACAGCTTCCTCGGCCTCACCGTGGGTTGCCTCGACGACACTCAGCCGTCGACCGAAGAGCGCCGCCAGGCGTACCACTGCGACGTCACCTACGGGACCAACAACGAATTCGGTTTCGACTACCTGCGTGACAACATGGTCTTCTCGCAGGAACAACGGGTGCAGCGTCCGCATGCCTACGCGATAATCGATGAGGTCGACTCGATTCTGGTCGACGAGGCGCGCACGCCACTCATCATATCGGGTCCGGTCGGGAACGAGGAAGACAAGAAGTACGCACAGTTCAACACTGAGGTGGAGCGTCTGGCCCGCAAGCAGCTGGCGGTAGTGAACCGTCTGGTCGCCGATGGGGGGCGCATGCTGGCTGACGATCCCGACAGCTATGAGGGCGCGACGGCTCTCTACAAAGCGCAAAAAGGGGGTCCCAAGAACAAGCAGCTGATGAAGCTCCTGCAGGAGCCGCGGTTGCAGCAGTTCGTTCAAAAGATCGACCTCGACGCGATCGCCGATCGTAAGCTCCCGGCCAAAGACCAGAAACTACGCGACATCGAAGAAGACCTGTTCTACGTGCTCGACGAGAAGGGGCACTCCGTACACCTAACGGACCAGGGCGTCGAAGCAATGAGCCCTGATGACCCAGATCTCTTCTTGGTGCCCGACATTTCGGAGGAGGTGGGGCGTATCGAGCACGACGATGCGCTCACCGCCGAAGAGAAGATCGAACGGCGACGTCAGCTGGAGGCTGAGTACGCGCAGAAGAGTGAGAAACTGCACATCATTCACAAGCTGCTGCAGGGGCACGCGCTCTACGAGAAGGACGTCGAGTACCTCGTGCAGGATGGGCAGGTCTTCATCGTCGATGAGTTTACCGGCCGGATCATGGTGGGCCGGCGTTGGTCCGATGGACTGCACCAGGCCATCGAGGCCAAGGAAGGAGTGACGGTACGCGGCGAGACGCAAACGCTCGCGACCATCACCATTCAGAACTACTTCCGGATGTACGACAAGCTGGCCGGCATGACGGGTACCGCCGAGACCGAGGAGACGGAGTTCTTCCAGATCTACGGTCTCGAGGTCGTCGTGATCCCGACGAACCGACCGGTCCGGCGCGTCGACGATCACGACCTGATCTACCGGACCCGTCGCGAGAAGTACAACGCAATCGTCGAGGAGGTCCATCGCCGGCATCAGCAGGGATTGCCGGTGCTCGTGGGGACGGTAAACGTGGAGATCTCGGAGACGCTGAGCCGGATGCTCAAACGACGCGGGATCCGGCACGAAGTCCTGAATGCCAAACAGCACCAGCGGGAAGCGGAAATCATATTACAGGCGGGTCGCGCCGGATCGGTCACGATCGCCACCAACATGGCGGGTCGCGGAACGGACATCAAACTTGGCCCGAACGTCACACAGTGCGCCGTGTGCGGTGTGAAGGGAAAGGGTCTGGCCCCGTTCGGACAGCAAGTCGAGGAGCCCGATCTGTCGGCCGCCGAGATTCAGAGCCGCAAGTGCAATGAAGAGCCGCCGTGCGGGTTGGTGATCATCGGGACGGAGCGGCATGAGTCCCGCCGCATCGATCGACAGTTGCGGGGCCGTTCCGGTCGCCAGGGTGACCCGGGCCAGAGCGTGTTCTTCCTTTCGCTCGAAGATGATCTCATGCGGCTGTTCATTAGCGAGCGGGTCGCGCGGTGGATGGAAAAATCCGGGGTCGAAGAGGACGAAGTCATCACGCATCCGCTCGTCACACGGGCAATCGAGAACGCTCAGAAGAAGGTCGAGATCCGGAACTTCGAGGCACGGAAGCGTCTCCTCGAGTACGACGATGTGATGAACCAGCAGCGCGAGGTCGTGTACTCCTTGCGGCTGTTTGCGCTGGAGGGCGGAGAGGAGCTCAAGGCGGAGGCCGTCCGGATGATCCACAGCGCGCTGGAGGGGTACGCCGGCGAGATCACCGCAGATGATCCAGAGGCGTGGGATCGCAAGCTCATGGGCACAGAGATCCTCATGCGCTTCATGCTCTCGCTGCCCGACCTGCAGGACGCCGACCGCACTCCGGACGCCGCGGAAGTCTCAGATCAACTCAAGGGGGCCGGTGAGGCGGCGTTTCACACCAAACTCGCCGCCTGGGGGGAAGTTGGGAAAACCAACGGCGTCGAGGATCTCGCGGGACGGTTGCTGTCACACGTCTTGCAGCAGGTACTGGACGAGAAGTGGAAGGACCACCTCTACGATCTCGATCAGCTCCGCAACGCCATCCAGTACCGTGCCTGGGGGCAGAAGGACCCGCTCGTCGAGTACAAGCAGGAGGCCTTCGACATGTTCGTGGACCTCATGACCGACATCCGGCGGACCTTCACCGAACGGTTGCTGAAGTTCCAGGTACAGTTCACCGGTGGCGCACCCACCCGTCCAATGCGGCGGCCTGTCCCGGTGGCGGTCGCGACACACCCTTCGAGTGATGCCGATCTCATGATGGCGGGGGCCCAACCAGGTGCCGCGAGGGCGCTGGCACCCGCAACGACCACCTCGGCAGCAGGCGCGGGTGGCCCGGAGCCGGCACGGCCCATTCAGCGCAGTGTGGCCAAGGTGGGCCGCAACGACCCGTGCCCCTGCGGCAGCGGCAGGAAATACAAGAAGTGCCACGGGGCGTCGGCGTCGGCGTAGGGGCGCACGTCGCGTCCCGTTTCCGTACTTCCGATACCCGGCGCACGTTTTTGGCTAGGTAGACACCGGCCGGCCCAGACATCGTATGTCGCGATGTCAGAACACCCCTTTGCGGCCCTCCGCGTACGTGAGCGCCCGCGCGAACGGCTCCGTTCGCTCGGGCCGGGTGCGTTGACGGTGGTCGAGCTCATCGCCATTCTCCTAGGTACGGGGACATCGCGTCGCCATGTACTGGAGGTAGCGGCCGAGCTGTTCGCCAGTGCTGGGGGTTCGCTGCGTGCGTTGGCGCGCCGGCCCGCTGGAGCGGTGGCGGACACCGACGGGGTGGGCAACGCCAAGGCCGCCCGGATCGCAGCGGCGCTCGAGCTGGCGCGTCGCATGGCCTGCGAGCCGATCGAGCGCGAGCGTGTAGTGCGGTCGCCGTCGGACGTGTCTCGCTGGTGTGGACCGGCACTGTGTGACCTCGTGGTCGAGGAGTTTCGGCTCCTGACGCTCGATGCGCAAAACCGCATCACACGCGAGTTGCTGATCACGCGCGGCATTCTGAACAGCTCGCTGGTGCATCCGCGGGAGGTGTTCCGGGCCGCGATCGCGGAGGCGGCGGCCGGGATCATCGTGCTGCACAACCACCCGAGTGGGAACCCCGCGCCGTCGAGTGACGATCGTGCCGTTACCCGCCAGCTCGTGGAGGCAGGGCGCCTTCTGGATCTCCCGGTGTACGATCATGTGATCGTTGCGGGCAATCGCTACTTCAGTTTCGCCGAGGCCGGATTGCTGTGACCACTGCTATTGCCGCGTTGGACGCCGCCTTTGCTCAGGCGTTGGAGGAACGCAAGGACCGGCTCGCAATCGACCGGATCGTCCAGGCGTTCATGTTCAGCGCCCAGGCGCATCAGGGCCAGAAGCGGAGATCGGGTGAGGACTTCGTGTCCCATTCGGTGGCCGTGGCGCGCATTCTGGTCGAGCTCCAGATGGATACGACCACCATCGTCGCCGCTCTGCTGCACGATGTGGTGGAGGATGCGGACGTCTCGGTTGGGGAGATCCGGGACGCGTTCGGTGACGAGGTGGCGGCGATCGTCGATGGGCTGACGAAGCTCTCGAGCCTGACGTTCCGCTCGAGCACAGAGGAGCAGGTGGAGAACTATCGGAAGTTGCTCCTGTCGGTGGCCCGGGACGCGCGCGTAATCATCGTGAAGCTGGCGGATCGGCTGCACAACATGCGCACGCTCGAGCACCTGCCGCCGGAGAAGCAGAGCCGCATTGCCCAGGAGACGCATGAGATCTACGCGCCGCTCGCCCACAGATTCGGGATGGCGGGGGTCAAGGCGGAACTCGAAGATCTGGCATTCCGGTTCCTGGAGGAGGAGGAGTACAACGCGCTCGCGGCGAAGGTGCAGGCGGAGCGTGCCGAGCGGGAGGAGATGATCGAGCGCTTATGCCGACCGCTCGAGGAGGAGTTTACCCGAGCCGGGATCTCCGACTTCGAGCTGACCGGGAGATCCAAGCATCTCTGGTCGATCTACAAGAAGATCAAAGGCCGGAACAAGGCCTTTGAAGAGATCTATGACCTGATGGCGATACGAGTACTGGTGGAGTCAGTGCGTGACTGCTACCACGCACTCGGCATCATCCACCATCGGTGGACCCCACTCCAGGAACGCATCAAGGACTACATAGCCTCCCCCAAATCCAACGCGTATCAGTCGCTCCACACCACGATCTTCGGGCCGGGCGGACAGCTCTACGAAATCCAGATCCGCACGCGCGAGATGCATCGCACGGCGGAGTACGGTATCGCCGCCCACTGGGTGTACAAAGAGGGCCGGCACCCAGACGAACTCGACGAGCACTTCACGTGGTTCCGGCAGCTCATCGAGCTGCAGCAGGAGACCCACTCGCCCGAGGAGTTTCTCGAGTTTCTCAAGGTCGATCTCTACCAGGACGAGATCTTCGTGTTCACGCCTAAGGGAGACGTCAAGCGGTTGCCGGCTGGCTCGACGCCCATCGATTTCGCCTTTGCGGTGCATACGGAAGTGGGGTTGCGGTGCCGGGGTGCCAAACTCAACGGGCGAATTGCTCCGCTGCACCGGCCACTCAAGAACGGTGACACGGTCGAGATCATTAGCGGGCCGCAAGCGCGCCCGAGTCGCGATTGGCTGAACCATGTGCGAACGGGGCGGGCGCGGCACAAGATCCGACAGTGGGTCAACAAGGAGGATGGAGAGCAGACTCTCGCGCTGGGGAAGGAGATCCTGGGACGGGAACTGCGCCGCCGGCGCCTGGATCCTCCGCCGCAGGCCGCCTTTGCCGCCGCGGCCGACGCGCTCTCAGTTGGATCGGCCGAAGGCCTGTACCAGGCCCTCGGGCGCGGCGACGTCCCGACCGGCGCGGTCCTCAAGGCACTGTTTCCCGAGCGGCCGGCCAGCGAACTCCAGGCGCCAAAACCAACCACCGCGTTTGGACGCGTCATCGACCGCTTCCGGCTCCGTAAGGGTGTCCGGGTCCAAGGGGTCGGAGGGATCGTCATTCGGTACGCCCAGTGTTGTCAGCCGGTTCCGGGCGACCCTGTCGTCGGGTTCGTGACGCGCGGGCGCGGGATCTCCATTCATCGGGCTGACTGTCCCAACCTGCTCACCATGCCGGCCGATGCCGATCGCCGAGTCGATATCGACTGGCACACGGTGGAAGGCGAGGTGTTCATCGTGACGCTGGCCGTGGTGGGTGAGGATCGGCGCGGTCTGTACGCGGACCTGATGGAAACGGTGTCGCACACCGGTACGAACATCAAGAGCGCAGAGCTGTCGAGCAAAGACGGTGCAATGTTCGGCTCGGTGGTAATCGAGGTAGAGCACAGCGCTCACCTGTCGAAGGTGATGCGAGCAATGCGGCGCGTGAAAGGTGTGAACGTGGTCGAGCGGCGCGAGGCGAGCGCCGATACGCCGTCCTAGGCCGTGGCGGGATTCGAACTCGAGCTGCCGTTCGAGCTGGCAGGTGACCAGCCAAGAGCGATCCGGCAGATCAACGCGGGATTCCGCGAAGACCTGAAGTACCAGACGCTATTGGGCGTCACGGGGTCGGGCAAGACGGTGACAATGGCGCACGCGATCGCGTCGTACGGGCGTCCGGCTCTTGTCTTGTCTCACAACAAGACTCTTGCAGCACAACTCTATGGCGAACTCAAGTCGTTCTTCCCGCGCAATGCGGTGGAGTACTTCGTCTCCTACTACGACTACTACCAACCCGAAGCGTACGTCGCGGCGACCGATACCTACATTGCCAAGGACGCGTCCATCAACGATGACATCGAGGCGCTGCGGCTGCGCGCGACAGCCAGCCTCATGGAGCGCGACGACGTGCTGATCGTGGCGACGGTGAGCGCCATCTACGGGTTAGGAGATCCGGTCGAGTATCGGGAACTTCTAGTTACCATCGGAGTGGGCGACGAGCGCCCGCGGGACGATTTTCTCGCAGATCTGGTTCGCGTCCAATACCGCCGGAACGATGTGAGCCTCGAGCGGAGCATGTTCCGGGTCCGCGGCGATACGGTAGAGATCTTTCCCGCCTATGACGAGCAGGCCGTCCGGATCGAGTTCTGCGGCGACGAGGTCGAGCGGATCACGAAGATCCACCCGCTCACCGGCGAACCGATAGCCACGCTCGACCGGTGTGCCGTGTATCCGGCGTCGCACTACGTCGTCCAGCGGCCGACGCTCGAGCGCGCGGTCCGGGCAATCCGGGAAGAGTTGAGCGAACGCCTTGCCGCGCTGAAGCCGGAGGGCAAGTTGCTAGAAGCCCAGCGACTCGAGTCACGCACCGGGTTCGATATCGACATGATGGTGGAGATAGGGACCTGTGCCGGAATCGAGAACTACTCGCGACACCTCTCGGGGCGGCGCGAAGGCGAGCGACCGGCATGTCTGCTGGACTACTTCCCGTCGGACTACCTCACCATCGTCGATGAATCGCACGTCACGTTGCCGCAACTCGGGGGCATGTCCCTGGGCGACCGGTCGCGCAAGCTCACGCTCGTGGAGCACGGCTTCCGTCTGCCCTCGGCGCTGGATAACCGTCCCCTGAACTTCGATGAGTTCATGGAGCTTACGCCGCGCATCCTGTTCGTGTCGGCCACACCGGGCGATTTCGAGCCCGAACGGTCGGGTGGCGTCGTAGTAGAACAGATCATTCGGCCGACGGGGCTCGTCGATCCGGCGGTCGAGGTACGTCCGGTGAAGGGACAGGTCGACGACCTGCTCGCGCAGATACGTGTCTGCGAAGCCGCGGGCGATCGCGTACTCGTCACCACGCTGACCAAGCGCATGGCCGAGGATCTCACGGACTACCTGCAGCAGGCGGGTGTCCGCGTGCGGTACATGCACTCCGACATCCCTACCATCGAGCGCATGGAAATCGTGCGCGGACTGCGACTTGGCGAATTCGACGTGCTGGTAGGAATCAATCTCCTGCGGGAAGGGTTGGACCTGCCGGAGGTCGCGTTGGTCGCGATCCTGGACGCGGACCAAGAAGGCTTTCTGCGGTCTGACAAGTCGTTGATCCAAACCGTCGGGCGTGCCGCACGGCACGAGCGCGGGAGGGCCGTCCTGTATGCGGATCGGATGACCGGGTCAATGGAGCGTGCGCTGGCGGAGATGACGCGTAGGCGCAACGTGCAACAGGCCCACAACGCCAAGCACGGGATCACGCCGACCTCGATCCACAAGTCGGTGCAAGAGGTCCGCTTCGTGACTAGGGTCGCGGACGTGCGGGAACGGGCCGACAAGCCGGCTCCGGCGGAGGAACCGGAACACCTGGATAGCGGGCAGCTGATCGAGGTGCTCGAGCAGCAGATGCGCGAGGCCGCGGCGGATCTGGATTTTGAGCGTGCGGCCCAACTGCGCGACCAGGTCTTCGAGTTGAAGGCGTCGACCGACCCGGTCCGGCGTGCACCTGCGGGCGTCGATGGAAAGGGCCGACGGGGGCGGTCGCGAGGCCGTGCACGGCGCCGCTGACACGACCGTCGAGCTGGCCGAGGTTCCGGCTGTGGCTCACCGGCTGTGGGACGACGTGCCCGCCGGTGGTGTCGTCTGGCTGTCGGGCGAGATTGGGGTGGGGAAGACGACGCTGGTGCGGGAACTGGCTCGAGTGAGTGAGGGGACGGCGGCGCGCAGCCCCACGTACGCGTTGGTGCACGAGTACACGTCACCGCACGGCCTCCTCGTGCACGTCGATTGCTACCGCCTGCGCCAACCCGATGAGGCCATCGACATCGATTTTGGCGGCCTTCTAAGGCGTGCGCGGCTACTCGTGATCGAGTGGCCCGAGCGCGGGGGCGCCCATGTGCCGCACCCAGATGTACACATCCGGCTCCATCATGTCGACGACCCAACGCGCCGCCGTATCGAGCGCGTGCAATGACGCTTACGCTCGCTATCGACACGGCCACCGACACCATGGTTGCGGCACTCGGCGATGCCCGGGGCGTGCGTGCCGAGATGGCGCTCAGAAGACGTCGGCATGCGGCATCACTCGTTCCGGCC
Organism: Gemmatimonadota bacterium; assembly: GCA_036679645.1. GTDB lineage: Bacteria > Gemmatimonadota > Gemmatimonadetes > Gemmatimonadales > GWC2-71-9 > JADFNB01. The sequence goes on from JAZDCY010000098.1 coordinate 58,784, forward strand.
ATTGTGGAGTTGTGCCGCAGCGCGGGCGTATCGCTCGCAGATGTCACCGATATCATCGTGGCGGACGGGCCCGGAAGTTTCACCGGACTTCGCATCGGGCTGGCGACCGCGCAGGGGTTGGTCCGGGCGCGCGAGGCAATCACCCTCTGGAAGGTCCCGTCACTCCTCGTGACAGCCCGCGTGGGGAGCGCGTTTGTCGACGGTCCGGTCGCCGCACTCTACAATGCGCTACGGGGCGATGTCTATGGTGCGGTGTATCGGTTTGGGAGGGAGGGGGACAGGTTGGACACGCTGCTGGCCCCCACGTTGGGCACGCTCTCCTCTCTCGCCGACGCCGTGGGGGACGTCCCGGCCGTCGCGCTGGGGGATGGGGCCGTTGCGTACGCAGACGAGGTGGTCGCGTGGACCGGTCGTGCCCCCGTCGGCCCACCGCACGCCTCGCCCAATGGCGCGGCCCTCTTGTCGCTCGCGACGGTGCCGGGTGCGCTCATTCGGGTCGCCGATCCGACGGCGTTCGAGCTTACCTACGGCAGACCTGCCGAGGCCCAGGCTCAGTGGGAGAAAGCGCACGGTCGATCCCTACCGGATTCGCCAGGCCGGTTCCGGTGATACCGTCGCGGCCGGGAAATTGTCGGGATCTCGGCCGACGATGCGGTGTCGTATTTGGTGAAGCGTAGTTCGGGCGATGTGATGCGCGCATTTGGTTGACGTCTTTGGCGCGCGTCGCGTACGTTGTATTCCGTCCGGGTTCCATCCTGCCTACTTCGGAGGTCGTTGTGAGTCGCAGTCTGAACAGGATCATGTTGATCGGGAACCTCGGTGCGGATCCCGAGGTGCGAAGCACGGCAAACGGGTCGCGCGTGGCGACGTTGTCGGTGGCGACGAGCCGCCAGTGGACGAATCAGGCGGGCGAGCGCCAGGAGAAGACCGAGTGGCATCGCGTGGTGTTGTGGAACAATCGCGGTACGCAGCTCGCGGACATCGCAGAGAAGTACATGTCGAAGGGCGACCGGATCTACGTAGAGGGCCGCATCGAGTACCGCACGTGGGAGGACCGCGAGGGCAAGACGCGGTACACCACAGAGGTCTCGGCTCGGGAGGTCATCATGTTGTCGCCGCGCGGTGCGGCGCTCGATGATCCGGACGCACCGACGGAGACGGCACCCCAGACAGCCCAGCCGGCTGTGGCGGAGTCGAAGAACGAATCCTACGAGGATTTCCCCGAGACGCTGGATGAGGAGGAGGACGACCTCCCGTTCTGAACGGTGCGCGCTGTAGGGGCGCACGGCGTGCGCCCCTACACGCGCGCATCTGGGTCGGCGTTATCCTGACCCCACCCGTGCGAGCCGGGAGCCACCTTGTGTACGGCTTGAGGCGAACCCGGCTATGGCGTTGATTCACAGGGACTTATATATTGTGGGCCGGCTGACGATCCTTATGAGTGCCTTGGTGGCTCGGGGACGGGTCGCCGCAGACGTTGAGAGGTAAGTCTATGCCGCGCAAGAACTTTCGTTTGCACATCGCGTTCCTTGGCCTAGCGCTGGTCGCGGCGGTGCCGCGGACTGCCCCGGCCCAGGACTCCCTGCAAGTAGCCGGGCAAGAGCAGGTACACATCGTCCAGGTTGGGGAAACTCTCTGGGAGCTGGCGCGCCTGTACATGGGCGATCCATTTCTCTGGCCTGAGATCTACCGGATCAACACGATGGTCGTGGAAGATCCGCACTGGATCTTCCCCGGCGAGGAACTGCGCCTGGTTCCGGCGGACGAGACGGTGGTAGCTGTGGCACCGCCCGAGGGTGAGGTCCCGGAGACCGAGCAGGGTCTCGAGCGGCCGGTCGAGCCGGTCGTCGTTGCGCCTCCCCCGCCTCCGCCGCCCCCACCGGTGCAGCAGGATGCCCCGACAGTGTTCGTCGAGCGCCAGTCTGCGGCCGCACGTGCAATTCGTGTTGGGCTGACCTCGTCGTACCGCGCGGTGCGACGCGGCGATTTCTACTCGGCCGGTTTCTTGACCGAGGGCGATGATCTACCGTGGGCGGACGTCCGGGGCAACGTAGAGCCCGGATCGGCCGGTGGTCCGTTTGGGACCGCACCCGCAATGCTCCACGGACGGATTGGGGTTCGGGCGCCGAGCGGCGCGACCTATCACGTCGGCGATACGCTGTTAATCGCGGTGCTGCCGCGTGATGTCCCGGGTTGGGGACGGGTGGTACTCCCCACCGGTCTAGCCCGCGTGACCTACGCGGCCGGCCGGGATATCGAGGCCGAGATCGTGAGCCAGTTCTCGCGTATCTCGAGCGGTCAGGTGGCGATGCCGGTCGAGCCGTTCCGGAGCACCGGTTCCGCTCGCCCGCAGCCGGTGCAGGAGGGCTTGTCTGCGCAGATCGTCGCCCTTCGCGACCTGCACCCTCTACCGAATCAACAGAACGTCATCTTCATAGATCGGGGACGTCAGGACGGCGTTATTCCCGGGGACATCTTCGAGGTCATCAGGCCGTCAAATGGTATGGGCGATCGGACTCCGGACCGCGTGGCGACGATTCAGATCGTCCACGTGCGGGAGCGGTCATCTTCCGGCATGGTGCTGCAGATCGTCCGCACGGGAGTGCGGGATGGTGCGCCGGTGCGGCTGATCGCAAAGATGCCCTCGTAGCGGACGCCGCAAGGAGCGGCGACCACTTAGGCGGCGGGGCTTGCCGGTCTCGGAGATGCTGACCGGATAAGCGCCGCCGCTTTGCATACGGTTCAACGCAACAACCCGAACACGTACACGATCAGCGGAGAAACATGACGCGAAGGGTCTTGGTTTCTGGAGGGGCGGGGTTCATCGGCTCCCATATAGCGGAACAGTATCTCGAGAACAGTTACGAGGTCACTGTGCTCGACGACCTCTCGAGCGGCAAGCGGGAGAATGTCCCCAACAGGGCAACCTTCGTGCAGGCCGACATCGGCTCATCTGAGGCGCGCAAACTACTCGCGACGGGTGGTTATACTGTACTGAATCACCAGGCCGCACAGATGGATGTGCGCGTCTCGGTGCGCGATCCGATGCTCGACGCACGCACCAATCTCCTGGGCTTGCTCAACCTCCTCGAAGGCGCTCGTGCGGGCGGCGTCGCCCGCGTGGTCTTCGCCTCTTCCGGTGGAGTCGTGTACGGGGAGAGTGATGAGTTGCCGCACAGCGAAGGGGCGCGTAAGCTGCCCGTCTCGCCCTACGGTGTCTCGAAGCTCGGGTCGGAGTTTTATCTGGTCCAGTACGCGCTACTGCACGGGCTTACGGTGCGGTGTCTCCGATATGCCAACGTGTACGGTCCGCGTCAGAGCCCTCACGGGGAAGCCGGCGTCGTCGCCATATTCGGCAACAGGTTACGGCACGGTGAGGCGATCACGGTGTACGGCGATGGGGAACAGACCCGTGACTACGTGTTCGTAGGCGATGTGGCCCGAGCCAATCTCCTCGCGACGACCGACGAGCTTGGCGTTCCGACGTCGATTGACGACGTAGCGTACAACGTAGGGACCGGACGCGAGACCAGCGTCAACGCGCTCGCCGCGGCGCTCATCGAGGCATCGGGTGTGACCGTTCCCATCGAGCAGGCCCCGGCGCGGCCGGGAGAACTGCAGCGCAGTGCCGTGGGTGTGCACAAGGCCGCCGAACGGCTCGGCTGGAAACCCGAAGTGTCGTTGGAGGACGGGTTGCGCCGCACGTACGAGTGGATTTGCCAGGTGGCGATGTGATGTTACAGGTCGGCGGGGCGCTGCCCAGTTCTCCGTGGGAACTCGTGGCGACATCTAGTGGAGCAACCAAGTTCGTGCTGCTCGTGCTCGTGTCTTTTTCCCTGTTGAGCTGGTTTCTCATCGTGCTGAAATGGTGGCAGTTCCACCGCGTGCGCCGGGAAGGTGAGCGGTTCTTCGACTCGCTCGAGCGCACCAGTCGACTCGAGGATGCGTACCACGCGGTCATGAAACTGCCGCCATCGCCATACGGTCGCGTGCTGCGCGAGGGCGTGAACTTCTTCTCCGAACTGCGTCCCGGCGCGCTTCAGGGTACAGATACGTCCGCCGCAACGCTGACCTCAACCCAACTCGAGGCGCTCCGGATGGTGCTCGCGAAGGAGATCAGTGCGGAGCGTGACCTGATGGCGCGCTTCCTCACCTGGCTCGCCACGATCGGTTCCGTGAGTCCGCTACTGGGTCTCCTGGGTACTGTGCTGGGTGTGATGGACGCGTTCCTCGGCATCGCGGCGGGTGGGTCGGGGAACATCTCCACTGTGGCGCCCGGGGTGGCGGAAGCGCTGACCACGACCGTCGCCGGTCTTGCGGTCGCTATTCCCGCCGTCATCGCGTACAACCTCCTCGTCAACCGGCTCGGCCTCTTCGCGGGTGAGATGGAAGGCTTCGCGCACGAGATCGTCGGCACACTTGCGCGCGAGGGGCGGCTCTAGGGTGCGGTCGGGGCTGCGTGGCCACGGCGAGTTGCCACTCATGGCGGATATCAACGTCACGTCGCTCGTGGACGTCGCGTTCGTGTTGCTGATCATCTTCATGATCACCGCGCCAATCATGCAGGGCGGCGTAGATGTCCAGTTGCCGCGCGCAGAGGCGCGCCCGCTACAGCCAAACGAAGGGCTGATCGTATCGATCGACCGGCAGGGCCGCATTTACGTCGATGAGACGCCGCTAACGTACGAGGACTTTCGGGCGGCCTTCCCGGCCATGGTGTCCTCCCGCAACCCGTCCGGCGTCTACCTGCGCGCGGACCGTCGGGTCGAGTATGGGGTCGTGGTGCGTGTGATGGCAGTCATGACCCAGGCGGGTGTGACCAACCTCGGCGTGGTAGCCGAGGAGGAGGACATCCGGCGGTGAGACATGCGGGGCGTGCCCGCAAGCAGATTCGCGCTGCGGCGACCGGCAGGCACGTCGCATCGATCGGCACGGCGACGCTTCACGTCCTGGTGGGGATCGTGCTCTTCGGTGCACCGCGCGTGGACGGACGCCAGCTGCCCCCGGTGTACCGTATCGAGTTGGTGGCCGCGCCTAAGCCAAATCCGCAGGCGCGCCGCGCACCCCAGGCCGTCGAGCGGCCGGCCGAGCGCGTTGCGCCCACCCCGCGTCCGCGCCGCACGTCTGTTGCGGAAACGCCGCCGCCTCCGGAAGCGGAGCCGGCAGTGGAACGGGAGCCCGCCCCTCGGACCACCCCCGAGGCGGAGCCCCTGCCAGACGAAGAGCCCTCCACCGGCGACGATCCCGCCACCGTCCGCGTCGAGGGTCTGGCCTTTCGATACCCCGAATACTTGCGCAACGTCGTCGCACAGATCTACCGTCGCTGGCAGCGTCCCGCCGGTAACGTTGCGCTGCGCGCGGAGGTGCTGTTTCTGATCCATCGTGACGGGTCGATCTCGAACCTGCGTTTCGTCACCCGGTCGGGGAGCTTTGGCTTCGATCTCGAGGCGCAGGGAGCTGTCGAGGCAGCGGGGAACGTCGGTGCGTTCGGTCCCCTTCCAGAAGGGTACCCCAACGACGTGCTGCCCGTGAGCTTCTTCTTCGACCCCAAGCAGGTGCGGTGATCTCCGCGCGCCCCCGCCCCCGCTCCCGCCCCACCATCTGGTTGCTGGGGCTCGCTGTGGCCAGTGGGCCGGCCGCCGCCCAGGACTCGATCCCGCCCCTCGATCAAGGGGTGCGGGTGGGCATCACCTACACGCCCGGCGTACGTCCCGGCATGCTCGTGCTGGGCGGGACGCGCTCGGTCGCCTTCGATTCGATTCGCGCAATCCTCGCCCGAGATCTGGACTACAGCGACCGTTTCGAGATGATCACGCTGCCGCAGGACGACAGCCTCGTGCTGGGCCTCAACAGTCCCGACGGGACGGCTCACGGCGGCTCGCTCGCTACGTTCGTCAATTATCCGTTATACGCGGCCCTGGGTGCCAACTACGCGGTTCACGTGCGCCCACCGGTGGATTCCATACTGCGCGTCCTGATCTACGACGTGCTCGGAGAGGGCGTCCGGCAATCCATCTTGCTGCGCGAGATGGACCCCACTCATCCGGACTTCCGCATGGCGGTTCACCGGGTGAGCGATGAGGTCGTACGTGCGACCGCGGGCGCACCCGGGGTGGCGGCCACGCGATTCCTCGTGCTGCGCCGGCGGCGGGTCTACCGGGTCGATTACGACGGGGCGGACATTGCCTCCGTGTCATCGCCCGACGTGCGGGCTTTTTCGCCCACATGGGGCGCGCGGGGTCTGCGCGCGGTCTACACGGAGTTCCGTGAGACGGGTGGGTCGATCTACTTCCACGATCTCGCATCGGGCGAACGCCGGCTGATCCCACCGACCGCGCAAGCGCTCAACTACACGGCGAGGCCGTCACCCGATGGGCGCATCCTCGCCTTCAGCCGTTCAGGGGAAGAGGGAACGGATATCTACACGTACGACCTTGCTAACGACTGCTGCATGCAGCGGCTGACAGTGGGCCGGTTCTCGGACAACCTCAGTCCGACGTTCAGTCCCGACGGCAGGCAGATCGCCTTCGTTTCGACCCGCGCAGGGCTGCCGCAGATCTATCTCATGTCCGCCGACGGGACTGGCCAGGAGCTGTTCGCCCCATTCGATTATGGTGTGACAGGCAGCTCCAACGCGCCGGAGTGGTCGCCGGACGGGTTGTCGCTGGCCTTTCACCGAGACGTAGCCGGCAGTCCCCAGGTGTTCGTGATGGAGATCGCGACGCGGACGGTACGCCAGCTTACGAGCGCGGGACGCAACGAAGATCCGACGTGGGCGCCCGACGGCCGGCACATAGCCTTCGTGTCGAGCCGGACGGGGACGCGGCAGGTGTGGGTCATAGATCTGGATACGGGGCGGGTCCGGCAGGTGACTCGATTTGGGGATACCAGGCTTCCTGCGTGGTCCCCTCGAATTGATTAACTTAGTCGATTGAAGCCCCCCAACAACTTGGCTGTAGAACCATCATTCAAAGGGAGTGGACCCGATATGCGCATCACCATCCCCCTGACGATCAGCATCGCTGCGATCATCGTCGCAGCGGCCTGCGGCGGCGCGCCACCTCCGCCCGTGGTACCGGTGGTCGATTCGACGGCGGTTCGCGATTCGATTGCGCGGGAAGAAGCGACACGTCGGGCCACCGCGGATAGCTCCCGTCGGGCTCGGGAAGAGGCCGAACGGATCACTGCCGAGCGGCGTGCGGACTCGCTGGCGGTCGTGGCGCGCGAGACGGAGCGCGTGCGAAGCATGTTTGCCACTCGTATTCACTTCGATTTCGACCGGGCTGACATTCGCAGTGAAGATCGGGCGACGCTCGACATGAAGATCGCCATCATGCAGGCGAATCCCGCGCTGCGGATTACGATCACCGGCCACTGCGACGAGCGCGGGTCGGACGAGTACAACATCGCGCTGGGCAATCGCCGCGCGCTGGCCGCTCGCGAGTACATGGTCTCGCGCGGCATCTCTGCAGATCGGGTCATGAGCGCTTCGCGCGGAGAAGAGGATCCGGTCGATGCAGGACACACCGATATGGCGTGGGAGCAGAATCGTCGCGATGAGTTCTCCCTCTCGGCGGGCGGGCAACAGCTGCGCGCGCCATCGGGGATGTGAGATTCCTCATTAGTCTCACGGCGGCGGGCGTCACCTTGAGCGGATGTGCGCTCAAGGGTGACGTCCGGCGTGTCGAACGGCAGCTGCAGGAGTTTCGAGCTGAGGCAGCCCGCGCGGATTCCGCGCGGGCTGCCGAGTTGGATAGCTCGTTGGCAGCGGTGATCGCCCTGCTCCAGGCGGTAGATGACTCGCTGACGAGTCAACAGAATCAGTCGCGTCGCATGCACGCAGAGACGCGTGCGGACATGATCGATGTGCGGCGACAGCTGGTGCAGATCCAGGAGCTGACCGGTCAGAGCCAGCAGCGGCTGACCGAGTTGCGGCAACAGCTGGAACGGCGCGATCGGCAACCGGTCGCCATCGGACCCGAGTCCGGGCCGGGTGACCCCGGGGTAGTCGTCCCCGGGCTCCCGCCACCCGAGGAGCTGTTCTCGCTGTCCCTCTCGCAACTCCGGCGCGGCAGCCCTGGTGCGGCGCGCACGGGGTTCTCCCAGTTTCTCCAGGCGTACGCCTCGCATGAGCGAGCGCCAGACGCGCAGTACTTCATTGGGGAGTCGTGGGCGCGTAGCGACGTCGATTCGGCGGCGGCAGCCTATAATGCGGTAGTGGCCAACTACCCCGATTCACCCCGTGCTCCGGCATCGCTCTACAAGCTCGGCCTGCTCGCCGAGCAGGAGGGGGACGCGTCGGTCGCACGCGTGTTCTTCGAGCGCGTGATGGCTGGGTATCCCCGGTCGGAAGAAGCGGCGCTCGCCCGCGAGCGGCTCAACCGGTAGTCGGGCCGGTCGTTCCGGTCTCCCCTCGCATGGGTCGTAAGGAAGCCAAGGGCGAAATGCCCTTCCTGGATCACCTCGAAGAACTCCGTTGGCGTATTCTCTGGAGCCTCCTGGCGCTGGTCGTCGGGTCGGTGATTGGGTTCGTCGTTGTCCAGCACTTCGACGTGCTCGGGCTACTCAAGCGCCCTATCTCCCCGTTTCTTCCCGATGACAAGCTCTTCATTACCCGGCCGACCGATGCCTTCATGCTGACGATGAAGCTCGCGGTGGCGGTCGGAGTAGTGCTGGCAGCGCCGGTGCTCGTGTGGCAGGCGTGGGGCTTTTTCTCGCCTGCGCTGCATGAGAAGGAGAGGAAGTTTTTCATCCCCGCGTCCATCGCGGGGGTCGTCCTGTTCGGCGTTGGTGTATGGGTCGCCTACGAGGTCGTGCTGCCGAAAGCGCTCGGGATTCTCTTGACCAGCTTCCAGCGGTCCGACCTGGAGTTCATCATCACGGCCAACGAGTACTTTGGTTTTGCGACCCAACTCGTGCTGGCCTTCGGCGTCATGTTCGAGTTGCCGCTCGTGATCGTAATGCTGGCGGCGTTTCGCCTCGTGAACCCAAGTTTCTTCGCTCGGAATAGGCCGTTCGCGCTGATCATTGCGGCGGTCATCGCGGCGTTCCTCACGCCGCCGGACGTGCTGTCGTTGCTCATGATGCTCGCCCCGCTCCTCGTGCTGTACGAGACGGGGATCCTGGTCGGGCGACTCGTATGGAAGTCCCGCAGCCGCACCATCGGGACGGCTGCGTTGCTCGCGTTCGCGCTGCTGCATCCGTCGTCGGCGGAGGCGCAGGAACGACGGCGCCCCCCCCCCCCACCCCGCCGGCCCCGGCCAGACAGTCTGGTGCCGCGGGTTGAACAGGACTCGTTACGCCGGGCCACCCGGGACTCGCTGGCAGCGGGCGGCCGCATCGATACGGCGACGGCCCGCCAGCTCGGTTTACCGACGGGCCCGTCTCGGGCCTTTCCACAACCCGACTCCGTCATGCGCGCACTGTTCGAGATGACGGGGTACCGCGCGATACGCTACGCTGCCGATAGCGTCGTGCTCCACGCGGACAGCCAGCAGATCGATCTCGTCGGCAGCGCGCTCGTGCGGCAGGATGAGGCGACCCTCGAGGCCGATACCGTGCTCTTCCTGCAAGCGGACGGCGAACTGCTGGCCAGGGGATCTCCCAAACTGTTCGAGGGGGCGACCGTCCTGGTCGGCGAGGAGATGCGCTATCTGACGGACGAGCGGCGAGGGTTCATAGAGGGGGCGCTCACCAACTTCCAGCAATCCGGCGTGGACTGGTTTCTCCGGGGAGGTATCTCGGTGGACTCCGCATCGGTCCGGCTGTATTCGGGCCACAGCGACGTCACGAGCTGCGACCTTCCGGATCCGCACTACTACTTCAGGTCGGGCTCGGTCAAGTGGGTCACCAACACCATCATGGTCGCCCGGCCCGCGGTTCTCTACGTACACGATGTCCCGGTGCTGTGGCTCCCGTTCATCTTCCAGGACATGCGTCCCGGGCGGCGCACCGGCATCCTCGTCCCACGGTTCGGCATCAACGACCTGGTCCGTCCCAACGCTGGGTATCGGCGACACATCTCGAACGTGGGTTTTTACGTTGTGCTGAACGATTACGTGGATGTGCGCACGTGGCTCGACTGGTTCGCGAAGAACTCGGTCACGACGAACGGTGAGCTGCGGTATCGCTGGCGCGATCGCTTCGTGAGCGGGGGGCTCTCCATCTCCCGGATCTTCGAGTCGGGCATCGGCGGTGCCCCGGGCGGGCGTTCTATGCGGCTCAGGTGGGGACACCAGCAGAACTTCGATCAGCGAACCCGGCTCAACGCGTCGGTCGACTATGCGACCAGTTCGCGCGTGGTCGAGCGCAATGCGGTGGACCCGTTTCTGGCCACCGCAACGCTGGGCTCCAATATCAACTTCTCCAAGCAGTTCGCCTGGGGAACACTGGGGATTGGTGGCAGCCGCCGGCAGGAGCTGACGTCCGGTTCGGTCACGCAGACCTTCCCCACGCTCTCGCTCACGCCGGTGCCGATCGACATAGCCGACAATGTCACGTGGTCGCCGTCCGTCAGTATCAGCAACGCGCGCGCGTTCGGGCAGCGGGCGGGCGTGGTGCAGATTCCCGCCGGCCCGGGCGATACGATCTTGCCTATCGATTCGCTCTTCTCGGCGTCACGCACGACCGACATCCAGATCAGCACGCCGCTGCGTATTGGGCGGTGGAACTGGGCCAACTCGTTCTCGATCCGCGATTTCGTCACCCGAACGCGATCCGTGGAGAAAATTGCGGATTCGGCTAGCGCTGACACCGTGACACGTTTCGTGGGGGTCGATTTCAATACTGGTATCGACTGGAACACCGGCATCAACCTGCCGGCGCTGTTTCCGTCGTCGTGGAAGCTGCAACCGCGACTCGGGATTCAGAACACCACGAGCGGCCCCTTTCTGCTGCGCAATCGGAACACCGGGGGACGCTACGTCCGGCAGGGCAAGCGGGTCTCGCTCGCCGCGGGCCTCACGCCCACGTTCTTCGGGTTCTTTCCCGGTGTCGGGCCCGTTGGGCGCATCCGCCATGCGATCACGCCGGTGGTGCAGTGGAGTTGGTCGCCCGAAGCCGAAGTTCCCGAAGCCTATGCCCGGGCGCTCGATCCGACGGGACGCAATCCCGTCCGACGCAGCCCCGCGCAACATCGCATCAGCCTCTCGCTCAATCAGACCTTCGAGGGGAAGTTTCGGCCGCCGCCGGGTGACACGAACACCGATCCCCGCAACGCGCGCAAGATCAAGCTGCTGTCACTGCAAACGTCCGCCATCGCGTTCGACTTCGAGCAGGCAAAGGACTCGGGCCGGACCGGCTGGCTGACCCAGAACCTCACCAATCAGTTCACCAGCGATCTTCTGCGCGGGTTCTCGCTTAGCACGACGCACGATCTGTGGGACGGCCCGGTGGGGACCGACGAGGCACGGTTCAGCCCGTTTCTGACGCGCATCTCCGCGCGGTTCAGTATCTCGGAGTCAACCATCACGGGGATTCTCGGGTTGATCGCCGGTCGTTCCGCACCCGAACCGACGGAGCCCCCGGACGCACCCGACCCCGCCGTCGCCGAGCCGGTGCCACTGATTCCCGAAATCCGGGGCGACCGGTTTCGCGATTTCGATCGGCGTCCCCGGGCTCCGGCGGGAACGCGGCGGCCGTTCACCGCGTCGGTCACATTCGACGATCAGCGCTTCCGCCCGATCGAGAGTGAGGGCGACGCCCCGCCGGTGAGCCGCGATGCCAATCGCACCTTGGGGCTCTCGTTTCAGTTCGATCCGACCGCGCACTGGTCGGTCTCGTGGACGACCCAATACAACCTGACCACGAAAGAGTTCGGCCAACACGTAGTGCGGCTCGAGCGGGATATGCATCGCTGGCGCGCGACCTTTCAGTTCCTGAAGTCACCCAACGGCAACTTCGCCTTCAACTTCTTCATATCGCTCCTCGACCAGCCGGACATTCGATTCAATTACGATCAGCAGACGCTGACCAGGTAGGGTGCGCGGTGCCCGGTGAGCGGTGAGCCGTGTGTGGTACCGTTGCACGTTGCACGCTGCACGTCCCGCCATCCTGCCTTTCCGCCCTCCCGCCTTCACCCACATCTCGTCCTCAAAAGTGGACAATGAGGCCAACCGCATCATCCCACTTAAGTACTTGTAATAGATATACTTATGGGTCTAGGACCGCACGGCATGTGCTCTGCATTGGTGTCCGACAAACCCGTTATCGCGAGTTGTTGCCATGACACGTTCACTCGTTTTTTTCGCAAGCTTGCTCGTCGCCGCCGGATGCGATCGTGTGCTCGATTCCGACGTCGATCGACCCGCCAACCTGCGGTATCGCCTGGAGGCCAGCGGCGATCCGGAAGCCCCGGCGGGCGTGCTCCTGGAATGGGATGCCGTCCTCACCGCCGATCTCGAGGTGTACAACATCTACTCCCGCGTGGACGATCGGTCGCCGCTCGATCTGCGCGCATCGACGACATCCACCTCGTTTCACGACGCGGGTATTCCCGATCTCTTCTATGCCGTGACCTCGGTGACAACCGATGGTGACGAGAGCGACTTCAGCGAAGAGGTCTTCATAGATGAACGGCTCCGGCTACCGGCGCCAAGCTTTCTGAGTTCGACCTCGCTCGACCGTGCCATTCACCTGGAGTGGGGGGACAATCCATTTCAGTCCGACCCCGAGGGGTTTGAACAGTACCGCGTCTACTCGTCGAGTCTGGACATCGACGTCGGGCTCTGTGGTGACGATTGGGCGCTCGAGGGCACGACCGTGGCACCTGCATTCTTGGCGGGAGCCCTTACCAACGGCGCGCCGCGCTGCTTTGCCATCGCCGCGGAGACCATCGAGGGATGGGAAAGCCTATGGTCGGATATCCGGGGTGACACGCCTCGGCCCGATGCCCGCAACGTGATCATCTTCCCGTTCGCGGAGGACGCGAACCGGAGCGGGTTCCGCTTCTTCCAGGATCTCAATAGCGACGGACTGGCCGGTCCGCTGGAACTGGGCATCATTCGTCCCGGCAGTGCCACCGATATCGATTTCTGGGTGTTCCGTGATCCCGTGACCGACTCGCTCTTCCTGGTGCCTGAGCGGGCCGGTACTGGAGTGGAGCTATTCGATCCAGTGCGGCCGGTGGAGGACCTGACTTCGATCGACGTTGCACCAAACCTCACCTATCGCACGACCGCGATCGTCGCGCTGCCGGGGTTCGGATATGTGTTCGAGACGATCGGTGCGGGCGGATTGCCGCAGTACGGTGCGCTTCGTCCGACCCACGTCGGCCGCGACTACATGATCTTCGATTGGGCATTCCAGACAGACCCAGGGAATCCGGAACTGCAGATTAGAGGAGGGCTGCCGACGGCGGGTGCGGGCGGCGTACTGATAAAGAGATAGACGCTCAGTTGCTCAGACGCTCAGTTGCTCAGTAGACGTGGCAGGCGATCCGGGAGACACCTCTAGTACTCTCTGCGTGCACCTGAGCACCTGAGCACCTGAGCACCTGTGCGTCTGTGCGTCTGGAGCACCTGAGCACCTGAGCACCTGTGCGTCTGTGCGTCTGAGCGTCTGAGCGCCTGTGCGTCTATAATTCCCCCATGTCGCCCATCATCCTAGACGGCCACTCTCTTACCGTTGACCAGGTCCTCGCCGTTGCCCGCCAGCGCGCCGAGGTAACGATAGATCCAGCAGCCGCTGACGCCGCCTCCCGCAGTCGCGCGTTCGTCGATGCGGCTGTTGCCAAGGGCGACGCAGTGTATGGGATCAACACCGGGTTCGGACGACTTCAGAACGTGCGGATCCCGGATGACAAACTGGTCGAGCTGCAGCGCAACCTGATTCTGTCCCACGTGGTGGGGCTGGGCGATCCCCTTCCCGACGACGTGGTGCGGGCGACGATGCTGCTGCGGGCCAACGTGCTGCTGCAACCATCGAGTGGTGCGCGGCCCACCGTCGCGGAGCGGGTGGTGGCACTTCTCAATGCCGGCATCACCCCACTCGTGCCGGAGCAGGGGAGTGTCGGGGCCAGCGGAGATCTCGCGCCCCTCGCGCATATCGCCCAGGTACTGATGGGCGAGGGTTGGGTGATTGAGGACGGCGCGCGCGCGCCCGCCGGGGAGGCACTCGGGGCGGCCGGGATCGAGCCCCTCGAGTTTCTCCCGAAGGAAGCCCTGTCGTTCATCAATGGGACACAGGTGCAAACCGCGGTGCTGTCGCTGATCGTGGCGGACGCGCGGCGTCTCTGGCGCGCGGCGTTGGGTGCGGCGGCGATGTCGCTGGAGGCGGTGCGCGGGACGCCGGTACCGTTCGACGAGCGGCTGCACCAGTTGCGACCGCACGACGGCCAGCGCAGGGCCGCCGCCGTGTTGCGGGAGTTGTTGGAAGGGTCCGAGATTCGGGAATCCCACCGGGAAAACGACCCTCGCGTACAGGACGCCTACAGCCTGCGCTGCACGCCGCAGGTGCTGGGAGCGGTGCACGACGCAATCGAGTTTGCCGCGAGAACGCTCGACATCGAGCTGAACGCCGCAACCGATAACCCATTGGTGATCGATGGCGCGGTGTTGTCGGGCGGCAACTTCCACGGCCAGCCCATCGCCCAGGCGCTCGACGTGCTCGCGATCGCGCTCACCACGCTAGCCGGTATTGCCGAACGGCGGATCGATCGTCTCACCAACCCGGACCTCTCGAGCGGTCTGCCCGCATTTCTCACGTCGGAACCGGGGCTCCAGTCTGGTCTCATGATGGTACAGGTTGCCGCGGCGGCCCTGGTGGCCGAATCGCGGTCGCTCTGCATGCCGGCCAGCGTGCAATCCATCCCGACGGAAGCGAACCAGGAGGATTTTGTCCCTATGGGCATGGCTGCAGCATTCAAGACGCGTCGCATTCTCGCCAATGCGCAACGCGTAGTGGCGGCGGAGTTGCTCTGCGCGGCGCAGGGGTTGGAGTTTCTGCTACCGCTGCAACCGGGCACGGGCGTCCGCCGGTTACGCGCACGCATCCGCGAGGTCGTCCCGCCGCTGCTGACCGATCGACCGTTGGCGCCGGACGTGGAGGCGGTGTACGCCATGGTCACGGCGGAAGATTTGGCATGACGGCGACGGCACGCGTGGTCCGCGCGCCGCGCGGCGCGAGTCTAAGCTGCAAGGGGTGGGTGCAGGAGGCCGCGCTGCGAATGCTGATGAACAACCTCGACCCCGAGGTCGCCGAACGGCCAGATGACCTGGTCGTCTACGGCGGGACGGGCAAGGCCGCTCGATCGTGGGAAGCGTTCGATGCGATCTGTCGTACGCTTCGCACACTGGGCAACGACGAGACGTTGCTCGTGCAGTCCGGCAAGCCGGTGGGCGTGTTTCGGACCCATGAAGAGGCGCCGCGCGTGCTGATCGCGAACGCGAATCTCGTTGGGCGTTGGGCCACATGGGACGTGTTCCGGGATCTCGAGCGACAGGGGCTCACGATGTACGGCCAGATGACGGCCGGGAGTTGGATCTATATCGGCACCCAGGGAATCCTCCAGGGCACATACGAGACGTTCGGGTCGCTGGCGCGCAAGCATTTCGGTGGTTCTCTGAAGGGCCGCGTCGTGCTCACCGGCGGCTTGGGAGGGATGGGAGGCGCGCAGCCGCTGGCGGCCACGATGAACGGCGCCGCGATGCTGGCGGTCGAAGTCGATGCGGCCCGCATCCAGCGTCGTCTGGAGACGCGCTACGTCGACGTGATGACGGCGTCTCTGGACGAAGCGCTGGCGCGCATGGACAAGGCGCGCGGTGAGGGCGAAGCCATCTCTGTGGGGCTCGTCGGGAACTGTGCGGACGTGCTGCCAGAGATCGTGCGTCGCGGGTGGAGGCCGGACGTCGTCACCGATCAGACGTCAGCGCACGATCCGCTCAATGGCTACGTCCCGCGTGGTTGCTCCCCGGCGGAAGCGGCACGGCTTCGCGCGTCGGATCCCGCGGTCTATCTCGAGCGGGCCCGCGCGTCGATTGCGACCCACGTGTCGGCCATGCTGGATCTGCAGCGCGGCGGTGCCGTTACGTTCGATTACGGTAACAACATCCGCACCGAAGCGCTCGACGCCGGCGTGGCCGATGCTTTCGACATTCCGGGCTTCGTGCCCGAGTACGTCCGGCCTCTCTTCTGTGAAGGAAAGGGTCCCTTTCGGTGGGTGGTGCTCTCTGGCGAGCCGCGCGATCTGCATAGGACCGACGAGCTGGTACTCGAACTGTTTCCTGAGGACGAGCATCTCGTGAACTGGATCCGCATGGCGCGCGAGCGCGTCGCATTCCAGGGGCTGCCCGCGCGCATCTGTTGGTTGGGAATGGGGGATCGCGCGCGTTTCGGACTTGCGCTCAACGATCTGGTGCGGCGTGGCGACATCTCAGCGCCGGTCGTGATCGGGCGCGATCACCTCGACACGGGGTCGGTGGCGTCACCCTTTCGCGAGACGGAAGCCATGCGCGATGGATCCGATGCAATAGCGGACTGGCCCATTCTGAACGCGCTGTTGAATACGGCGTCGGGCGCATCGTGGGTTTCGTTCCACCACGGTGGAGGCGTGGGGATCGGCAACAGCTTGCACGCCGGTCAGGTGATCGTTGCCGAGGGATTGGTGTGGCACGGCACGCCGATGCGGGATACGACGTGGCCTCGGACACGGCTCGCGCCCACGGTATCCGACTTCCCATGCGGGAGGAGGCCCACTGAGCACGCTCATCGCCGGCGCGACCCAGGTCGTGACGGCGCGCGGGCCGGCGCGTGCACGTCGCGGGACCGAGATGGCGGAGTTGGACGTCGTTCCCGACGGGGCGGTGGAAGTGGCGTCGGACGGCTCAATCGCCGCCGTCGGGCCATATCGCGAACTCCGGGCGACGCACACGGGAGAGGTGATCGAGATAGAGGGGGTGCTTTTTCCCGGTTTCGTCGATTGCCACACACACGCGGTATTCGGCGCCGCGCGTCTGGAAGATCACGAACGTCGTGCCCTGGGCATGGATTACAAGACGATCGCGGCGGAGGGGGGTGGCATCCTCTCCTCGGTCCGCGATACGCGCGAGCGGTCGAAGGAAGAACTGGTCGATGTCACGCGCCGACGCCTCGACCATCTTCTTGCCCACGGGACCACCACGGTCGAGGTCAAGTCGGGCTATGGGCTCGAGACGGACACCGAGCTGCGTCAGTTGGCCGCCATCGGTGCGCTGGCGGGTCGGGGATGCCCCAACGTCGTCGCCACATTTCTCGGCGCCCACGAGATTCCGCTCGACTCGAGAGCGCGGCGGGACGAGTATGTGGATCTCGTCGTGCGCGAGATGCTTCCGGCCGTGGAGCAGCAGGGGATTGCCCGCTACTGCGACGTTTTCTGCGAGCCCGGTGTGTTCACGGTTGCGGAGTCACGCCGTGTGCTCGAAGCTGCGCGCGCTCACGGCCTGGGGCTCAAGTTGCACGCCGACGAACTCGACGCTTCGGGAGGAGCGGAACTCGGTGCGGCGCTGGGAGCGGTGAGCGCGGACCACCTGGCCAAGGTGTCAAATGCGGGCATCGCGGCCCTGGCGATGGGCGAAACGGTAGCTGTCCTGCTCCCCGGCACGCAACTGTTCCTGGGGCGGTCGGACCGGGCACCCGCGCGGGGACTCATCGAGGCGGGGGCGGCGGTCGCCCTGGCGACGGATTTCAACCCAGGTAGCGCCCCGGGGATGAGCTTGCCCTTCATGGGGATGCTCGGCGTCTCGCAGCTCGGCATGCGTCCTGCCGAGGCGGTGATGGCGATGACGGTCAACGGGGCGGCGGCGGTTGGGGAGGCCACGCGGCGCGGGCAGATTGCGCGTGGATTCCGGGCAGACATGGTGCTGGCCGCGGTCCGCGATTGGCGGGAGATTGTCTACTGGCACGGTGTGAGCCTCGTTAGCGAGGTGTGGGTGGGGGGCGTAGCTTGTCACCCATTGAGGCAACCCGTAAATTTCGTAGTTTGAGGAGGATAGACGGCCACGGGAGACGATGCTTTCTTGGCCAGCGGGACGATCCGCGGCCGTACTAGACGAACCCTGCCTTGCGGAGAGGATGTCACCCTGAACGTCGAGCGAATCAAGAACAAGGCCCGGAAACTCGAAGAGAAGGGCAATATTCAGAAGGCGATCGAGCAATACCTGGAGGTGCTCGATGAACTCGAAGGCACGCCCCAGATCACGGGTGAGCTGGCCCTGTTCAACAAGGTCGGCGATCTCTACCTGAAGATGTCGCAGGTCCCGGAAGCGGTCGAGATGTACGAGCGCGCCGTGACCCTGTACGCCGAGCAGGGGTTCCCTAACAACGCCATCGCGCTGTGCAACAAGATCCTGCGGAACGCGCCGGGTCGGACGCACGTGTATCTGAAGCTGGCGCAGCTAATGGTGGAGCGGGGCTTTGTCGCGGAGGCAAAACAGAATCTGCTCGAGTACGCCGATCGGATGCAGAAGGCAGGCAAGACCGACGAGGCGTTCCGGGCGCTCAAGGAATTCGCCGATCTTTCCCCCGACAATGAGGAGATCCGCCTGCTGCTCGCGGAGCAACTGAAAGAGGCGGCGCGGGACGACGAGGCGCGCGAACAGCTGGCGAAACTCTATGCCGAGTCGCGTGCAGAGGGTGACGAGCGCCGCTCGCGCGCGACCCTGGACAACATCAAGGCGATCGATCCCGACTTCGACGAAGATGCCGCCGCGGCTACCAGGATCAAGCAGAAGAAGGCAAAATCGTCGGATCTCGTCTTTCTCGATATCGAGTACGACACCGACTCGGCGCCCGCGAAGGAGGCCGGACCCGAGCTCGTGCCCTCCTCAGAGACCCCCAAGGCAAAAAGTCTCGAGGAAGCCCTGGAGTTCGACCCCAGCGCGCTGGACGAAGAGCCCGCAACGGCGGGAGTCGAGTCGGTCGAGGGGTTGGATGTCGGTCCGTCATTCGAGAGCGGCGCCGATGTAGCGGTGCCGTCGCTCGAGATCGAACATACATCCCTTGTCGAACCCGAACCCGAACCCGAACCAGCACCAGAACCAGAACCAGCACCAGAACCAGAACCAGAACCTGTAGAGGAAGAGAAGCCCGAAGTCGTGGCCGCCGAGCCGGAACGCGCGCGGGATTCCCTGGAGGTGGAGGCGGCGCTCGAAGAAGAGCTCGAGGCGTTTGGGACGGCGGAAGGAGATATCGAGGTCCCCGATCTCGATTTCGGTGCCGCGATGGACGAGGAAGATCTCCTGGGCAAGCCCTCAGCCACATCTGAGGCGCCCGCCGTCGAGGAACTCGAGTTGGATGAGGTGGACGTCCCAAGCATCGAGTTGCCGGCGCTCGAGGACGTGGAGGATGAGGCTGTCGAGAGCGTGGAGGCGGTCGTCGAGGCCGTTGCCGAAGAGGCGCCTGCGGGTCCGCCAGATGTGAGCGCCCTCGAGGCGGTAGTTGCGGACGATCCCGATAGCGCTCAACACCACGTCGCGCTCGCCGAAGCGCTGATCGAAACCGGTGAGCGCGATCGGGGGCTCGAGGAGTTGGGGATTGCGGTCGACCTGTTCGAAGCGGCCGACGATTGGGGCGAGGCCGCGCACACGGTAGACGAGATCATCCGCGTCGATCCCGAGAACATCAAGTTCCAGCAGAAACGCGTCGAGTACGCCTATCGTGTGGGTGACAAGCGGCAGCTCACACAGGCGTATCTGTCTCTGGCAGATGCCTTCTTCCGCAGCGGTGGCATCGAGCGGTCAATGGCTGTGTACAAGCGCGTACTCGAGCACGACGCCGAGAACCAACGGGCGCTCGAAGCGCTGGCGACGCTCGCGATTGCCGAGCCGGAGCCGGCTGCGACGGCGCCGTCAGGGGCCGGTGACGCCGGTGCACAAGATGAATTCGTGGATCTCGGCGCGCTCATCATGGATGACGAGCCGCAACGCGATACGCGGATGCGGGTGCAGGACGAGGAGCCAACCGGCGACGAAGAACGCGATTTTGCCGAGATGCTGTCCCAGTTCAAGCGCGGCATCGAGGAGAACATCGAGGACACCGATTGGCAGGCCCACTACGATCTTGGCGTGGCGTTCAAGGAGATGGGCCTGGTGGACGAGGCCATTGCCGAGTTCCAGAAGTCGTTACGTGCGCCGGAGGGCCGGCTCCAGACTGCCGAAGCGCTGGGGACCTGTTTCTTCGAGAAAGGGCAGTTCTCCGTTGCTGCGACAGTCATGCGCCGCGCCATCGAGTCCGACGCGGCCGGTGACGAGAAGAAGATCGGGTTGCTCTACTGGACGGGACGGTGTGAAGAGCAGCTACAACGGATTGCCGATGCGCTCGTCTACTACCATCGTGTGTTTGCGCTGGACATTGGCTTCCAGGACGTGAGCGATCGGGTGAAAGAGCTCGCGCAGGCAGACTCGTAACGTGACATCGCAGCTCGCACCCGTCACCCTCGAATCTCTGCAACAACCCGTCCGGCAGGAATTGGACGCCGTGTTCGACGAGTTGGTCCGGATCATCCATGCCGACTTCTCCCTCATCAGCGACGTGAACGCGCACCTCCTGCGTATGCGGGGGAAGCTGTTCCGTCCGACGCTCCTGCTGCTGGCGGGCCGGGCCGTGGACTGTGTGGACCGGCGCAACGTCACATTGGCCGCGGCAGTCGAGCTGATTCACGTCGCGACACTCGTGCACGATGACTCGGTCGACCACTCGGTCTTGCGGCGGGGGCAGCCGACGGTAAACGCCATGTTCTCGCACCAGGTCGCGGTGATAATGGGCGACTACCTCTACTCGCGGGCGATCATCGAGCTGGTCAACCTCGCGGACCTGGATGCGTTGCGCGTGGTGAGCCGTGTGACCAACGAGATGACCGTGGGAGAGATGCGGGAACTCGAGGCGCACGATGCGCTCGGGTACACGGAAGATGCCTACGATGCCCTGATCAGGGCGAAGACGGCGTCGCTCATGGCGGCGGCGTGCGAGGTCGGCGCAATCGGTGGGGAGCCAGAGGCGCGCGACGCGTTACGACGCTACGGTCTCCACGTGGGCATGGCATTCCAGATAACAGACGACGTACTCGACTACACGGAGACGGAGTCGGTGACGGGCAAGCCCAGCGGCCTCGACCTGCGGGAGCACAAGATCACGTTGCCTCTGATTCTCGCATTGCCCCACGTCGGGCCCGCGGACCGGCAGGACGTGGTAGCGCTCATGGCCGACCCCGAACCGTCCGACGACGCCATTGCCGCGGTCATCGATATCGTGGAGGCGCATGACGGGGTCGCCCAGGCACGGGCGCGAGCCGCGGAGTTTGCGGCGCAGGCGGAAGACGAACTGGCGGACATTCCGCCCAGCCGGGCGCGGGACGCCCTGGTGGACGGTATTACCTACGCGATCGAACGGCGGAGCTAGCCGTGGCCATTGGGCCCAGGCGGCCGCTTTTCTATATTGGGGTCTTAGGGATAGGGTTCGTGCTGGGCGGATTCCTGTCGGCACTGCTCAAATGGATGCTGCCCGAGAGTCCGGCCAAGACCTTCTTTACGTGGACGGTCACCCCATCGGTTGGCCCGGTCCACCTGGATCTCGTTATACTCCATATGACGTTGGGGCCAATTGGGCTACAGGTATCACTGCTGGCACTGGTTGGCGTGATTCTGGCATACCTGGTGGCGCGGTCCCTCTTCTAGCGCAGCGAGGCGGTCATGTTCAGCAATATTGGAATGCCCGAGATGCTCGTGATCCTCGTGATCGTGCTTCTCGTATTCGGCGCAAAGCGGCTGCCGGAGATGGGATCGGCAATGGGGAAGGGCATACGCGAGTTCAAGAAGAGCATCAAGGAAGTGCAGGATCAGGTCGAGAGCGCGGGTGACGAATCCGTGCTTCCGCCCGATCGCGAGATGGACGCCGCTCCCCGGAGTAGCGACGGTGAGCCGAAGAAGCTGAGCCAGTAGATTAGAGATTGGAGATTACAGATTACAGATTGGAGATTGGAGATTGCCGGTTACCAATCGCCAATCTCTAATCTCCAATCTCAAATCGCCAATCTCTAATCGCCAATCTCAAATCTCCAATCTCAAATCGCCAATCGATCAGAACCCCAGCGCGTTCGGCAGCAGACTGTTATCCGCCGCGTCCCGCTGTGCACGCTCTAGCTGGCGCCGCAGGTCCTGAACATCCGCGTCTCGCCGCAACGATGCCATCGCGAGTTGCACCCGCTGCTGACCCGCGAGTTGAATGGCCTGCATCCGTAGCAGGTCGAGCTGGGAGACGAAGAGACTCGAATCGGCCACGATCTTAGCGTCCGGCCGTACGAAGAAGGTGCCGGCGTCGGTGTGAATTGGACCGCTTGTTTCTCCTACCCCCATCGCAAAGGCGGCGCCCGTAGCCTCAGGCGCGCCCTGGAAGACCGGTGGGAATGACTGCCGCGTGAACCCTGCCGCAGTGCGTGTGGAGACACCGTGGCGCTCAGCTGCCTCTTCGAGCGTCATCCCAGATGCAAGATCGGATGCGACCTCGCGGGCGATCTCCTCCGTGCGGGTTTGCTTCGCGGCCTGGGTCGCGGCGATACGCGCCGTCCCGCGGATCTGGTCGAACGGCGGGACGCCTTCCGGTGCCAAGCTGTCGAGTCGGAAGACGTAGTAGGTCGTCTCGGTCTCGATCACCGGTGACGTCATCCCGATATCGATATCACCCCCGAACGCCCAGATGCTTGCATCGCCGATGCCAAACCCGCTGCCCAACCGCAGCCGCCCGCCTTCGACAACCGGCGGCGCCTGACCGACGGGTAACGAGAGCCAGTCGGCCACCTGGTCGAGCGAACCAGGATCGTCCTGCTCGGCAGCGTAGAGATCCAGCGTATCCGCCTTGCTCTCGACCTCATCCAGGTGGTCGCCCGCCAGCTCGACGGTCACGAGAATGTGCCGCGCGTGGAATGATGTGTCGGTGCGCGATTCGAGCCGAATGATGTGGTAGCCGAAAGGCGTCCGTACCGGGTCGGACGTTTCGCCGGGCGTGAGTGTCAGGGCCGCGGTCTCGAATTCAGAGACGAACCGGCCCAGCGCAACCTCGCCCAGGTCGCCGCCCTCTGCGGCGGATACGGAGTCGGCCGATTCCTGGCGCGCCATCCGTTCGAAATCGGCACCGTCTACCAGTTCCGCATGCAGCCGCTCGGCGCGCTCGATCGCGGCGACCGAATCGGACGCGTTGGGTTGGCGCGAAAGCGCGACGAAGCTGAGGTATGCCGTGGCCGGGCGCGTGAAATCGTCGCGATGTGCGCGGTAATGTGCCTCGACCTGCTCGTCGGTCAGCGTGACCTCGGAGTCGGGGACCACGAGGTACGGGAACAGGGGTAACACGACCGCGGTCACCGAGTCGTATTGATCGCGGTAGCGCCGCCAGAGTTGCGCGTCGGAGACATAGATGCCGGCCGTCAGCTGACTGAAGAGCTTGTTGCGGGGGATCTCGTCGCGGTAACGGGCCTCGAGTGCCAGTAGGAATCCGGGGTCGGTGCTCGACGCCAGGAACCGCTGGTACTTCTGGAGGTCGAACTGCCCCTCAGTCTGAAACTGGGGCGCGTCTATGATCTCGGGCGGTGGGTAACTCTGAGCCGCCTCGATGACCTCCTGGTCGCTCACTCGAATGCCCCGGCGACGGAACTCCTGACGCAACAGAATGTTCTGGATCATGCTCTCGAGGACCTGGTCCTCCAGCGCGCGCTGGTCCTCGAGCGAGGTCGGGATGACCCCCTGTTCGGCGCGGATGCGGTTCTGTTCGTTGCGCACCGCGGCGTAGAAGGTCGTGACGTCGATGGTCTCGCCGTTGACCTTGGCCACTGTATTGGGGAGAGACGATCCCTGGCCGGTGACGTCCATACCGACCGAGAAAATCATCCAGCCGACAAAAGCGACGGCCACGATACCCATGATGTATTTGGCGCTGGCCCGCATAGAGCGCATCATGACAGAACTATCTCCCTGTAGGATCCTTCAGAGCGGCTAAGTCTAGGTGTGGCAATGCGCAAACTCAAGCCATGATACCGCCATCAGGTTGACAGCGTTCCCTGAAACGCGCTAAGTTGTTTGCCTGGAATGGCCTACCAACCCGAGATCGAAAAGCTCGAGCAGCGCTACGCTGCCGAACCGGCTCGGAACTTCGCGCAGCTAGCGGAGGCGTACCGCCGCGATGGGCGTCTCGACCAGGCGCTCGACATTCTCCATATGCATCTCCAGGAGCGGCCCGACTACGTGAGTGGGCTGGTGGTGCTGGGCCGCTGCCTCGTCGAAAAGCAGGAAGATACGGAGGCGCAGGCGACCTTCGAGCATGTCCTGATGCTCGACGCCGAGCACATCATCGCCCTCAAGGCGCTGGCGGACATCTCGGGTCGGGCCAACGACTCGGATGGCGCTCGCAACTGGCTGCAGCGCCTGCTCGACGTCGATCCCATGAACGAAGATGCCCAAGCCGGGCTGGACGCACTGGCTGCGGCCGCGCCCGCCGAAGAGGTGGTACAGGAGCCCGCTGCGTCCCCGTCCCCGTCCTCGCCCCCCGAGGCGATGGCTCCCTCAGATGTTGAGGAAGAAGAACCGGAGCCGCCACCCATTCCGCCGACCGTGGCCGTCCCAGCGGTCGATGTGCTCGCGGAGAGCGAGGAGTTGGTCATCGAGCGTGCCTCGGCGGAATACGACGTCGTCGCGGCCGACCTGGCACCGGTCGAGGTCGAGCAGTCGAGTGAGGCGGCGCTCCCGCCGCTGCCCGAGGTAGTGGATGCCGAGCCCGAGCCCGAGGTCGAAGACGATCTCGACGCCACCGCGCCGATGTTCGCGAGCGGGCCGGAGCCCGGCGACGCCGGTCCGGAGGAAAGCGAGTCGACGCTCGCGGAGCCCCCGCCCCAGCCCCTGTCCCCGGATATGCCTGTGGCGGGCGACACCGTGATCGAAGAGGCCATTCCGGAACCGGCGGAAGCCGGTGATCTCGACCTGGAACCGTTCGATTCGAACCTGGGGTGGGGTACCGGGGAGCGTATCTCTCGGCAGATCACCTCGGAAGACATCGTGGCGGCCGAACTCGCGCACGAGGATGCGCTAGAGGACGCTGCCGTGCAGGAACTCCCAGGTATGGAAAACGCCGACGTGCCGCCCGTCGGACATGACGCGGCGGCCGAAGGCCCGAAACTCGAGACGACGGCCACCCCCACACCGCCGGAGGGCATTGCCGAGCCGGTGGCTGGCCTCGAGCCCGAGGAGTTCGAGCCCGTCGACAGCGAAGGAACCACGCCACTCGAAGGCCTTGAGCCCACGAGCGAGGACGCGACGACCATCCCCGACCTCGGCACCGATGGGATCGTCACCTTCGGTTCCGCCGAGACGGTTCGCTTGGAAGGTATCGATGCTCCTGCTTCCACGCCGGCCAGTGACCTCGGATTTCCGGCGACGGAAGAGGAGACGGTCTGGGTCGAGCCGGAGGAGCCAACGCCAACCGCACAGCTATCCGCGCCAGTCGCAGAGCCCGCTTTGGAGAGCGGGGAGGCTGTGGTGGTCCCGGATGAAGTGGTTGAGCCCGTGCCGGTGGATGAGACTCCGCCAGAGGACGGCGAAAGCAAGAAGCGCAGCTCGCTGGACGGGTTGCCGGTGTTCATGCCGGACGATGACGAGGAATCCGCTCCCACGGGCGAGCCTGAGCCGGTCGTGACCGAGACGATGGCCGAGGTATACGCGAGGCAGGGTTTGATCGACGAGGCGCGGGACGTGTACCGCAAACTGCTAGATGCGCGACCCAATGACCCTCGGTTGCAGGATCGGCTTGCGGCACTCGATGCGCAGCCAGCCGCGGAGGCGGGGGCGGGGACAAAAACCGACCGGTATTCGGCCGCCGCGATCGGTGGGGAATCGGCGCGGTCCTTCCTCCGGTCCATCTTGAGCGGTCACGTCGGTGAGTCACCGTCAGCACAAGCGGCGCCGGCAAGTGTCGCTCCCGTCCCCGTGGAGGCGACCCCGGCCGCGACGCCCGCGCCTTCGCCTATCGATGAGGCGTTCGAGGGCGAGGATGCGGATACGGCCCCCGGTGCTCCCACACAGCCCGCGTCGGACGAGATGTCTCTCTCAAACGTCTTCGGTGACGCGCCCGCACCGGCAGCGCCAGAGGTGGAATCTGAGACACCGGAGACAGCGCCCGGGGCGGGGGCGCCCGGCGGGTTCTCGTTCGATGAGTTCTTCGGGAGTCGTCCCGGAGGTCGCCGCTCCACCGGTGAGCATCGCCCACCCCGGGATACCATGTCCGACGACGAGGGGGACGAGGCCTTCAGGAACTGGTTGAAGGGTTTGAAAGGCTAGTGCGGATAGCCGTCTTGAACGGCCCCAATCTCAATCTGCTGGGCAGTCGCGAACCGGAGATCTACGGGCGGGTGACGCTCGACGAGATTCGGGAAATCGTGGTCCGGCACGCGTCGGATCTCGGGGCAGAGGTGCGCTGGGAACAGACCAACCACGAAGGGGAATTGGTCGACCTCGTCCAGGAGCTGGCCGCGACTGCTGACGGGGCGCTGCTCAATGCCGCCGCTCTGACGCATACCTCGCTGGCCCTGCGTGACGCGCTGCTGGCGGTGCAGGTCCCGTTCGTCGAGGTCCATCTCTCGAACATCTACGCACGCGAGGAAGAAGAACGCCGCCGGTCGCTCATCGCCGACCTCGCGGTGGGGATCATAGCGGGGTTTGGCGCGCGCAGTTACGTGCTGGGTCTCGATGCCCTCGTCGGCCACCTATCGGAGCGTGCGACCCGACCTTCGTGAGGATCGCCAAGCGGCCGTGCGGGTCTTGCTCGAACCCGACGGCCTTCGGGCGCTCATCGTCACCCACCTTCCCAACATACGCTACCTCACCGGTTTCACCGGTAGTTCGGGTGCCGCTATCGTGCTGCCCGACCACGTGGTGCTGGTCACCGACTTCCGCTACGAAACGCAAGCCGCGGACGAAGTGGGGAGTGCCGCGCGGGTGGAGATCGTCCGCACCGATCAGTGGAAACGGGTCAGAAAGGTGCTCAATGACGCTCCATGTATCTCGGAGGTTGGTTTTGAGGCCGAGAGCGTGAGCGTGGCGACCGCGCAACGGCTGAGCGATGGTGATTGGTCGGTCGCGGCGCGGCCGGTGCGAGGTCCGGTAGAACAACTTCGCGCGAGCAAACATCCGTCGGAGGTTGAATCGATCCGGCAGGCTGCCTGTTTGGCCGCAGAAGCGTTCGAGGAGGTCACGTGCGCAATCCGGCCCGGCGTACCCGAGCTGACCATAGCTGCTGAGTTGGAGCGGGCGCTGCGGCTGCGCGGTAGCGAATGGCACCCCTTCCAGACGATCGTCGCGTCAGGTCCCCGGAGCGCCTTGCCCCACGCGCGCACCGGCAATAGGGAGCTGCGACCGGGTGATTTCGTCTTGCTCGACTTCGGTGCGCAGGTGGACGGCTACTGCGCCGATCTCACGCGCACGGTCGTTCTGGGAACTGCCGATGAACGGCAACGTACCGTCTATGAAATCGTGCGCAGCTCGCAGGCAGACGCCCGCAGCCACGTGCACGCGGGCATGACGGGTGCGGATGCGGACGCACTGGCACGCTCACCAATTGCCGCCCGCGGCTTCGGGGACGCGTTTGGTCACTCACTGGGACACGGTTTGGGGCTCGAGGTGCACGAGGCGCCCCGCCTCGGCCGCACCAACGACAAGCCGCTTCCGGCAGATGCGGTAGTCACAATCGAGCCGGGCGTATACTTTGCGGGCTGGGGTGGAGTGCGGATCGAGGACGATATCCACCTTGCGGCGGAGGGGGCGAGGCTCCTCTCAGATGGGCAAACTGAGCTGATGGAATTGTGACCGGTAATGGAGGCGAATGGCCAGTACCGCTGACTTTCGGAACGGGATGGTGCTCGATATTGACGGCAACCTGTTCCAGATAGTCTATTTTCAGCACGTCAAGCCCGGGAAGGGCGGCGCGTTCGTGCGCAGCAAGCTGAAGAACGTGAAGACGGGGGCGGTGCTCGACAAGACGTGGAACGCCGGCGAGCGGGTGACGGACGTCCGTCTCGAACGGCGACCCATCCAGTACTCGTACCATGACGAGCACCACTATCACTTCATGGATCTTCAGACGTACGAGGACATTCTCCTCGACGCCGAACTCATTGGAGAGGGTCAGCTCAAGTACCTGAAGGAAGGGATGGAATGCTCCGGTCTCGTGCACAACGAGACTGTCATCATGGTGGAGTTGCCGTTCTTCATCGAGCTGGAAGTGGTCGAGACAGATCCCGGCGTGCGCGGTGATACCGCATCCGGCGGGACGAAACCGGCCAAACTCGAGACGGGCGCGGTCGTGCAGGTCCCGCTCTTCGTCGAGCAGGGTCAGCAAGTCCGCGTCGACCGTCGCGAAGACAAATACCTCGAGCGCGTATGATCGATTTCGGCGTTCTGGAAAAACTGATCGACCTACTCAATCGCTCCGATGCGCACACCATCGAGGTGCGCAAGGGCTTTTGGTCGACCACCGTGAGGATCTCCAAAGGGGGGGGCGGCTTGTCCAATTCGGGTGGTCCGGTGACGTACCAGGTCGCGGCGGGCAATCCAACGCCCGCACCTGCCGCGCCTGCTGCGCCTGAGCAGGTTGCCAAGTCGTTAACGGAGATCAAGTCTCCCATGGTCGGCACCTTCTATACGCAGCCCGAGCCCGGCGCCGATCCGTACGTGCGGGCGGGAAGCCGTATCAAGCCTGGCGATACGCTCTGTATCATCGAGGCCATGAAGATCATGAACCCGCTCGATTCCGAGGTGTCGGGTGTTGTGCGCGAGGTACTCGCGGACGACGCGCAGCCGGTGGAGTTCGGGCAAGTCCTCTTCCGGGTGGACCCCAATGCCTGAGTCAGCCCAATTCAACTTCAAGTCCGCGATCACCGGGATGGTCCAGGCCGGCGGGTCGGACCTTCACCTCAAGGTCGGCCGGCCGCCCACGGTGCGGATTGCCGGTGATCTCAAACCCATCGATCAGGCCGCGCTCAAGCCCGAAGAGCTGAAGGCTCTGGCCGAGCAGCTCATGACGCCTCGGCAGGTGAAAGAGTTCGCGGAGCACAAGGAAGCGGACTTTGCCATCGGCGTGCCGGGCGTGGGTCGGTTCCGGACGAACGTGTTCCAGCAACGCGGAACGCTCGCGTTTGTGTTCCGGGCTATCCCCTACGAGCTGAAGACGATCCGCGAGTTGAACTTGCCGGATGTGCTCGAGCGGCTGACGCTCAAGCCGCGCGGCTTGATTCTGGTGACGGGGGTGACGGGGTCGGGGAAATCGACGGCTCTGGCCGCGATGATCCACCACATCAACCAGAACCGGCACTGCAACATCATCACGATCGAGGACCCGATCGAGTTCCTGCATCGGGATGGGGCGGCGAACATCTCGCAGCGCGAGGTGGGGACGGACACGTTGTCGTTCGAGACGGCGTTGCGGCACGTGCTACGGCAGGATCCGGACGTCATCCTCATCGGCGAGATTCGTGATCGCGTGACACTCGACACGGCCATGAAGGCCGCCGACACGGGGCACCTGGTGTTCTCGACGCTGCACACGACGGACGCGACGCAGACGATCAATCGCGTGATTTCCTTCTTCCCGCCGCACGAGCACGACGCGGTGCGGAACCTGCTCTCGACGTCGCTGGAAGCGGTGGTCTCGTTGCGCCTGGTGCCCACGAAGGACGGGACAGGCCGCGTGCCCGCCTGCGAGGTACTGGTGAACACCGCTGCGGTGTGCGACAACCTGCGCGACCCCGAGAAGGCGCTCAACATTCCCGATCTGATTCGGGAGGGCACGGTGCAGTACGGGATGCAGTCATTCGATCAGTCGCTAATGAACTGGTACAAGAAGGGCGACATTACGTACGAGAGCGCGCTCTTTTACTCGACCAATCCAGACGAATTTGCGTTGCGCGTGAGCGGTATCGAGGGCACGTCGGATCGCACGTTTGCGGACGATCTTGGTGATGCGACGCCGAGCGCCCCGCCGGCAGACGAGTTGCCCGGCGGGTTTACGGCGTAGGATGGTGGAAAGGCGCCGCCACACTAGTCTCCATGTTCAAGAAGATCCTCATCGCCAACCGCGGCGAGATTGCTCTGCGCGTCATTCGCGCGTGCCGCGAGTTGGGTATCGCGACGGTGGCCGTCTACAGTGAGGCCGACCGCGAGTGCCTGCACGTGCGGTTTGCCGATGACGACGTCTGCATAGGCCCGCCGCCGAGTCGTCTTTCCTATTTGCGCATCCCCGGCATAATCGCAGCCGCCGAGATCACGGGCGCTGACGCCATTCACCCGGGCTACGGGTTCCTTGCGGAGAGCCCGGAGTTCGCCGAGACGTGTGTGGCGTCCGGCGTCACGTTCATCGGTCCGACGGCGGAACAGATTCGGCTGATGGGGGACAAGGCCGCTGCCAGGAAACTCGCCCAGGAATTGGAGATTCCGGTCGTGCCGGGTTCCCCCGGTGCCATCGAGGATCCAGCCGAGGCAGAGCGGATCGCGCACGACATAGGGTTCCCGGTCATCATCAAGGCGGCGGCGGGCGGTGGCGGGAAAGGCATGCGGGTCGCGACCGATGCGGAAAGCTTCGCACGGGCTTTTCAGTTGGCCCGGAACGAAGCGCTCGCGGCGTTTGGATCGGCCGAGGTGTACGTGGAAAAATTCCTCGACCGACCGCGGCACGTCGAGATCCAGCTCATGGGCGACACGCACGGCAAGGTGATGCATCTGGGCGAGCGGGACTGCTCGGTACAGCGCCGACACCAGAAGCTCATCGAGGAATCGCCCAGCCCCGCGCTCACTCCGGAGCTGCGAGAGACGATGGGTGCCACCGCCGTGCGTGCCGCCGAGCATATCGGGTACGTGGGAGCGGGCACGGTCGAGTTCCTGCTGGACGAGGACGGGTCCTTCTATTTCATGGAGATGAACACCCGGATCCAGGTCGAGCATCCGGTAACGGAGATGGTGACGAGCCACGATCTGGTAAAGGAGCAGATTCGTGTTGCGGCCGGCGAACCGCTGCGACTCATGTTGAAGGGCAATCGGCTTCGCGGGCACTCGATAGAGTGTCGCGTCAACGCAGAAGACCCCGCTCGTAACTTCCAGCCGGCTCCCGGCGTGATCACGGCATTCCATCCCCCCGGCGGACCGGGCGTGCGTGTGGATACGCATATCTATGCGGGGTACACGGTACCGCCCTACTATGATTCCCTGTTGGCCAAGGTGATTGTGCACGGCAACTCGCGCGAGGAAGCGCGGGTACGCATGAGCCAGGCGCTAGATTCATTCATCGTCGAGGGCGTAACGACGACGATTCCCTTCTTGCGGCGTGTCATCGAACACGAAAGTTTCGCGAGCGGAGACGTGGACACGAAGTTTCTCGAGCGGCATCCCGAGCTGATGGTGGAGCCCGAGGCCGTCGGTGCGTAGCCAGCCAGTGTGCCGCTTGAGCCAACAGGTCCCTCCGCGCGCTGCTGACGACGCAGCGTGCCGCTTGAGCCAACAGGTCCCTCCGCGCGCTGCTGACGACGCAGAGTGCCGCTTGAGCCAACAGGTCCCTCCGCGCGCTGCTGACGACGCAGAGTGCCGCTTGAGCCAACAGGTCCCTCCGCGCGCTGACGACGCAGCGTGCCGCTTGAGCCAACAGGTCCCTCCGCGCGCTGCAGCTCGTGGGGTACTTGGCGATCGCGGGCTGGGGCAGCGAGCTGACGCGCGCTCCGGGACCTGTCGGTCTGCGCGCCACGCCCGTCGACTTCTGCCGTACCGTACACCCTGCACTCTGCGCCCTGCACCCTGCGCGTCACACGTTGCACGTTGCACGTTGCATGATATCCGGTTTCCCCGATCGTGAAGATCTCTGTCTATTTCACCCCCCTCGGCGTCACACCAGCGGCTATCGCGGACAGGCCGGTGCTGGTGGTCGACATCCTGCGCGCAACGACGACCATCGTTGCCGCGCTGGCCAACGGGGCGAAGGCCGTTGTACCGGTGGAATCTACGGATGACGCCGTCCGTCTCGCGCAGACGCTCGAACGTGACGACGTGTTGCTTGCGGGTGAGCGCGGGGGGGAGCGGGTGAGCGGATTTGCGCTGGGCAATTCGCCCCGGGAGATGACTGCCGAGGTAGTTGGCGGCAAGACACTCGTGATGTCCACGACCAACGGAACGCCCGCTGTAACGGCGGCGCTGTCGGGTTCGCCCGTGATCATAGGGGCCGCCACCAATTTCTCGGCCGCCGCGGAGCGTGCACGGCAGGCGTTTGCGGAGGCTGGTGAGTTGGTGATCTTGTGCGCCGGTCGCGAGCGCCGGTTCGCACTGGAGGACGCGTACGCCGCGGGACGGTTCGCGCAGGCAGTGATCCCGACCGGCAAACGGCGCTCGGTCGAATTGGATGATGCGGCGGTCGTGGCGCTCGAGATGGTCAAGCGGTACGGCGACAAATGGAAGCGGGCGGTGCAGGCGAGCGCGGCTGCCAAGGCACTCGGGCAGCTTGGATTCCGCGCCGATGTCACCGCGGCGACCGAGGTCGATGCGCACGCTATCGTTCCCATATACGCAGATCGGCACATCACGATAGCTCAGGAGTGACATGCCGCTGACCGATCGCAACCGGCAAGAACTCTACGCGATTCTCGCGCTGCTCGCCGGGCTCTTTGTCGGTCTCACACTCCTCCCCGTGAATCTCACCGGTCCCGCCGGCCGGCTGCTGGGTCGCCTGCTGCTCACCGGGCTCGGCAGTGGCGCCGTCTTCATCCCGCTCTTCGGAATCGCCATTGGGCTGACCGGGTTCGGTTGGCTCGAGCGGCTCGACATGGGCCGGCTCGCCATCTTCTGCGGCGGGATGATCGTCCTCCTTCCGTACGCCATCGCGATGGCAACCGGGGTGACGACTAGCGCGGATTTTGAGCCCGCTTGGGCGCAATGGACCCTTGGGCAACAGTTGGTTGGCTTGCTTCCCGCGCTGATTACGGTCGGGATCTCCTCCGCGATCGGGACCGCCGGGGCGGTGATCGTCGGCGTACTCGGATTCTCGGGTGTCACGATTCTCACGTTCGATTGGCATCCGTTTGAGATGCTTAAGGAGTGGGCGGATGCTTGGGGCGAGAGACGGTCAGGTGCTCAGGGGCTCAGGGGCGCAGGTGCTCAGTCAGACAAGCCCTCAGATGCTCAGACGCTCAGACGCTCAGAGACAGACAGACGCTCAGACGCTCAGGCGCTCAGACGCTCAGAGACAGACAGACGCTCAGACGCTCAGGCGCTCAGACGCTCCCGGAAACGATCCGCGGCCGCCGATGAGCACGCGCTCGATCAACTTCCCGATCTCGACCTCCTGCAGGCGCCCAATCGGGAGGCCTTCGATGCCGGCGAGGAAGAGCTGGAGCATCTGGGTGAAGTGCTGATCGACACGCTCGGCACGTTTCGGGTGGAGGGTCGCATTGTCGGTCGTACGACCGGGCCGGTGGTGACGCAGTACGAGGTGGCACCGGCTCCGGGAGTGAAGGTGGGACGGATTGCGGCGCTGGCGGACGATCTCGCGCTCGCCATGCGGGCGCAGTCCATTCGCATAGTGGCGCCGATTCCCGGGAAAGCCGCTGTGGGTGTCGAGGTACCGAATCCCGTTGCCCGGATCGTCCAGTTACGGGAGTTGTTCGAG
>JAZDCY010000099.1:0-3091 GCA_036679645.1 Gemmatimonadota bacterium
GGAGAGTCTGGGGCTCCTCTACCAGATGCATTGGCCCACCCGCGAGCCGGAGACCGCGCGCAACGTCCGCTGTTCGCCGGTTCACGGTCGACTGTCCGACCTCGGCGCCTGTTTCGGCGTGTTGTCGGGCTGGGAACGGCCGCTCTGGTTCGGGGAACCCGGAGAACGACCGGTCGAGCAGCATAGTTTCGGGCGCTCGAACGCCTTCGAGCGCATCGCCGCAGAGCACCGGGCTACCCGCGACGCAGTGGGGCTCTACGACCAGACCTCGTACGCCCAATTTCTCGTGGAGGGTGCAGACGCGCTCGAGGTCCTGCAGCGTATGAGTGCCAACGAGATCGACGTCGAACCCGGAAGGGTCGTCTACACGCCGTGGCTCAACGAGCGAGGCGGGATCGAGGCGGACCTGACGGTCACCCGTCTGGAGACCGATCGTTTCTGGGTGGTCACGGCACCCGCCACGCGTTTGCGGGACTGGGTATTCCTCGATCGGGCGATCGAAGGCGCCCGAGCGTCCAGCCGAGACATCAGCGACCGCTGGTCCACCTTCGGGGTAATGGGTCCGAACTCGCGCAGCTTGCTCGAGAACCTCACCGACGCATCGCTGGCCCAGGCTGACTTTCCCTTCGGCACCGGCCAAGAGATCGAAATCGCAGGCGTAGGCGTGCGTGCCTTGCGCATGACCTACGTGGGAGAGTTGGGCTGGGAACTATACGTTCCCACCGAGCACGCTCTCGAACTCTTCGATGCCCTGCTCCGCGAAGGCCCGAGCCACGGTCTTCGCCCCTGCGGCTTCCGCGCCATGCTCTCGTGTCGCCTCGAAAAGGGCTATCGCCACTGGGGCCACGATATCGGTCCCGGCGATACCCCCCTTGAGGCTGGACTCGGTTTTACCGTGGCCTGGAACAAGTCGGGGGATTTCGTCGGACGCAAGGCTCTCGAGGAGCAACGCCGCTCGACCCTCGGTCGTCGACTGCTGCACTTCCACATCGACGACCCCGAGGCCATGCTCTTCCATGACGAGCCCATCTGGCGTGATGACGTGCGCATGGGCATGGTCACCTCCGGCGCGTGGGGGCACAGCCTGGATGCCAGCGTCGGGCTGGGATGGGTCGTGGGGCGCGGCGAGAAGATCGACGCCGACTGGGTGAGCCGGGGCCGCTGGGAGATCGAGATCGCCGGCCGACGTTTCCACGCCCGGGCCTCGTTGCGGGCCTTCTACGATCCGCACTCGCGACGGGTCCGAGAGACGGGCTAGCGGTCGAAGCCTTTGTGGCGAGGCCAACCGCGCTCGGCGAGGCCCCGTCTCCGGCGATCCTCGAGACCATCGGGAACCTGGATTAAAAGGTGTTCCCGCGTTTTTGCTAGCGAGCGGATTGATCGGCGGGCGGGGGGGACTCCCTGGTATGCTGAAACGGCTCGCGGAAGACGAGCGCCCGACCCACCGCAGGAGTCCCATCATGACCGCC
This sequence comes from Gemmatimonadota bacterium, assembly GCA_036679645.1. Classification (GTDB taxonomy): domain Bacteria; phylum Gemmatimonadota; class Gemmatimonadetes; order Gemmatimonadales; family GWC2-71-9; genus JADFNB01. The sequence continues at coordinate 1,470 of JAZDCY010000099.1, forward strand.
CCCTTTGACCTCGAAGAAACCGACCGCCTGCTCTCGACCACTCGCGCTGTGCGCCGTCGTCTCGACCTCGATCGTACCGTGGAGCGCGAGCTGATCCTCGACTGCATTCGGTTGTCCCAGCAGGCACCGACGGCTTCCAACACCCAGAAGTGGCGCTGGATGGTGGTGATGGACGCCGACAAGCGAAAGGCCCTGGGCGAAATCTACGGGCGTGGCAAGCAGTTCATTACCCAGGCGCGCGAGCAGCTCGACGCCGACGACTCCCAGACCCAGCGGGTCTACGATTCGGCCGAATGGCTGCTCGACCACATCGGTGAAGTCCCGGCGCTGGTGATCCCGTGCCTGGAAGGGCGCATTCCCGATGGCGCTCCCAACGGCATGGCGGCAGCGGTCTACGGATCGATCTATCCGGCCATGTGGAGCTTCCAGCTGGCGCTGCGCAGCCGCGGCCTTGGCTCGACGCTCACCACCATCCACCTCTTCTTTGAGAAGGAAGTCGCCGCGTTGTTGGAGATGCCCGATGACGTCATGCAGGTGGCGCTCCTGCCGGTGGCCTATACGAAGGGCACCGATTTCAAGATCGCAAAACGCCCGTCGCCGGAGGAGATCACCTCCTTCGACACCTGGACTACTTGAGTCAGCCGTCCATATTCGCAGATCGAGAACGGATCGATTTTCGGTGATCGGCAAGAGCGTTTCCGGCGTGCATCCTCCCGCTCGACGCTCTCGGCGACACGGAATTGCCTCTCAGTGGGCTCGCCGTTCCCGATCTCGCGGCGAGCTTCAAGAAAGCCGCGAGTCCGGGGGGAGCCGCCCGTGAAGGCACCAAGAGGACTTGGGCGAGGCTCCGCGGGTCCAGACGGTGGTGGATTATTCGGCCCTCAGTGCTTCCACCGGGTGAAGCTGCGCCGCGCGGCGCGCGGGCAGCACGCCGGCGATTATGCCGGTGAGCGCACTCACGGCGAAGGCCGCACCGATGTACTCGACGGGCGTGTAGAGAGGGAGGCCCGGCACGACCAGCCGGAGGCCGAGGCTGATGGCCAGGCCGCCGATGACGCCGAGTGCGCCGCCGACGAGCGTCAGGAGTACGGCCTCGAAAAGAAACAGCCCGTGGACTTCCCTTGTCGTCGCGCCAATGGCCCGCAGCAGTCCGATTTCGCCAACCCGTTCACCCACGCTGATCCACATCATCGTAAAGACACCGATCGCGCCGACCAACAGCGAGATGGCGGCGACGGCCCCCATGCCCGCGGTGATCGCATTCATCACGCGGTCGAAGACCCGGAGCATTTCGGACATGGTATAGAGAGTGAAATCTTCTTTTCCACCGTGACGATCGATCAGGAGGTTCCGAACGCGTTCGGCCACGCCCTCGGACAGGTCCGGGTGCGCGAACGAAACGTCCACCTCCTGGAGTTCATCCAAGTTGAACATCCGCATCGCCGTCGCCACCGGCACGTAGGCCGAATCGTCGAGATCCATGCCGAGCATTCGCCCCTTCGGCGAAACCACCCCGATGACACGCAGCCTGGTGTCCGCGACGCGGACGAAACGCCCCAGGGCATTCTCATCTCCGAAGAGTTCGGTCTTGAGCTTGGGCCCGAGCACCGCTACCAGCGACC